>NZ_CP023691.1:4250506-4857721 GCF_008704855.1 Streptomyces platensis | reverse complement strand
TCAACGGCTCCGAAAGTCGGGAGAGCGCAGCCCGGAGCGTCAAGTCGCGCACTTCGCAATACGTCCTGCGTCCAGCTCGAAGCGCAACTGGGCGCGGTCGAGGACCTCGTCCGCGTCATGGCCGTGCACCCGGAGCCAATGAAGGAGGTCAGCGTTGACCTCGGCCGCCGTCGTCTCGGCGACGGTGGTCATCAACCTGTTCGACGTGGCCGGACGTACAGGCTGCCGAACTTCGTAGCAGCCGATGGCGTTTTCGGCCCTTGAGAAATGCACGTTCCGGCTGTGACCGTGCGGGGTGCTCAGACCGGTCGCGAGTTCCACCCAGGTGACCTTGCGCTCGGCCAGAAGCTGAACGCCCCACCGGTCCGAGTGGGCGGCGACGAGTGCCATGCCGCGCCCCCGTCTCGGCATCATCGGTAGTCTCGACGAGAACCGGTGAGGCTCTCGCGTCCGGATCGTGGACCTCGATACGAAGGCGAGTGCCGCTCATGAAACGGCCAGCGTCGCCGGAGTGCCCCGGCCGACGTGAGTGATCATGTTTGACACGAGTTCGGTGACACAGAGTTGAGCCACCCGCCAGGCGGCCTCCCTCCCGCAGGCATCGGCGACCTCGGTGACCAGTCGCCAGTAGACGTACATGAACTCGACCAGGCCGCGGTGGTTGAGGAACTCGTCCCGGAACAGCAGTCCACCATCGTCTCGGCCGGCTGGCCCTGAGCGCGGCCGGTGCGGTGACGGGCAGCAGGTCGAGTGTGGCGCCGTGTGCGACCCCCTCACGACCAAGGCTGTGCCTGCACTGCGTCTCCTGCTGAGCGGCAAGCCAGTCCTGGTGGAGCAGGCAGCAGCCGTTGTCGGAGCGGATGTGGCGGAGGTAGCCGAGAGCCTCCTGAAGGAGGAGATATGCGCGACGCTGACCCCCGAGTTGTCCTCGGGCTACACCGGTCTCGTCACGAACGCCGTCTCCTGACCGGAGCACTGGACCTCGGTGTCACCACCATCGACACCAGCACGAACTACCTCGGTTTCCGCTCCCATCAGGTCCTGGCTCGGACAGCCGGCGATCTCCTGCCGAAGTTCCGGCTGTCCACGAAGGTGGGTTACTTTCCGGCGCCGGACGGGGCGGACCACTCACTGGCTCCCCGGCGGCTGTACGGGGCCGTGGAGCAGGCAATCCGGGAGCTTGGGCGCGAGCCGGATCTGGTGTTCCTGCACAACCCGGAACACTCGCTTCACGAAGGCGCCGCTCATAGCCGTGATGCCCTGGCCCAGGCATGCGCCGCCCTTGAGGAAGCCACGTCGAGCGGGCTGTGCGGCGCCTGGGGCGTCGCGTCCTGGAATCCGTCACCGCTGCCTAGCCTGATCGACGCTCTGGCAGGCCAGGTCGACGAGCGAGCAATCGAGGAGTACCGGAACCTCCTTCGTGCCCGATTGCGCGATCAGCCCACCTGAAGCTCCGAGACGATCCGCTCCGCCACACGGCGAGTGGGCGTGAGACGGGGGTCCTCCGGGTGCGCGTTCGGCCCCAGGATCTTCGAGCAGACGAACAGCGTCATCAGCTTGCCGCCCCGGCTCTCGAAGTCGCGCCTTCGTTCTCGCCATACGCGATCGGCCAGAGCCGGAACGGCGAGGGAACTTCCCCACAGCGAAGCCGAGTCCAGCCCTCGCGGCGCGCCGCCCCGGTCCTCCCGGTCGAAGAGGCAGAAGGTCGGCGCGGTCATGTTGGCCCAGTGCAGATCCGCGTGGGCGGGCACCCAGCTCTGGACGGTCGTATCGAAATCGTGGGACGGAGAGATGCTGCGAATGGCTTCGGTGACGAGAGCCTGCGTAATGGTGACGGTGTCGGGAGTGGCGACGCGGCTCGTGTCCTGTTCGGCAAGCGCGTCCAGGGAAGCGTTGAACGCCTGCCACCACGTGTCTCGCAGCTTCGGGTCCTCGCTGAGGATCGCGTTGCCGATGGGCGTACTCGGCAAGAGCTCGGTCTCATCGACCCGCCACATCACGGGTTCGTCCGCTTCTCGCCACACCACACACCCCCGCCAGACGGGCTGCGCAATGCCTTCCAGACGCGCAGCGCACTCGGTGCCGTTCCAGCCCGGCACGCCGATTTTGTCGAGCCCTCGCCGCTCGATACGGATCCACGTATGCCGGTCCGTCCGCGCTCCGACCGAGCGGCGCTTGTGTACCACCGTGTCCCGGTCCAACTCGACTTGAAGGGATCGCGCTACGTGATCGAGAACGTTGTCAACCGGTTCGCCTCGCAAGTCGACGGGGCGCGCCGAAGGTGCCTAGAGCGTCATGCGGGCGACCGTAGCACCGGAGCCCAAGACGATCTCGGTCAATGCAATTAAGACATGACATACACGGCAGAAGGTCGATGTGCGATAAGGGTCGCCGCCATCGTGGTGCACGGGGGCGGCGTACTGCTGGCATCGCTCAACCTCCTGGAGCCGAATCGGGCCAGCATCACGGTCGACGATAAGGCTGGGATCTGGACCGCTGGACGACTCCGGCAGCCGGGCTTCTGGCTCGGACAGCGCGCCGACCATAGATGCGCCGCCCTAGGACATCCCCGGGCCTTCGGCGGTATCCACTGCCGTTGGCGCAGGAACGCCCTCGTAGGTTCCCGAGCAGCCCAGTCACGAAGCGAAAGGCGCCTCGATGCGGCCTCCTTCCGGAGCGGAGGCACATCGCACCGCTTTACCTCCACCCTCGTGAGAGATGGGGTCACGGAGGCGCTAACTCCAAGGGGAGGGCGCCTTGGGAAGAGTTCGACCAGAACCGTGCCTGCCGCAAGGCGATGAAGGACGCTATCGACGCGATGCCGCCCTTCCGCCGCGTCACCGGGCCCGCCATCCGCCTGCACATCAAGGCCACGCTCCGCGCGGCTCTGAACGACGCGATCGAGCAGCAGATCATCACGTTCAACCCGACCGCCCACGTCGAGATCGCCCCCGTACGCAAACCGAAGGCCCTGGTGTGGTCGGACGTGGTCGCCAAGTGGGAGCAGACGGGCGAGAGGCCGTCGCCCGTGATGGTCTGGACGCCGCAACCGACCGGCTCCTTCCTCGACTTCGTCGCCGACGACCGGCTGTACGCAATGTGACACCTGATCGCCTTCCGTGCCCTGCGCCGTGGTGAGGCGTGCGGATAGCAGTGGTCGGAGACGAACCTCGACACCCACGCCCTCACGGTCTCCTCGCACCTCGTGCAGGACGGTTGGGAGGTCGAGGCCTCCGACCCCAAGACCGGCAGCGGATACCGCGTGATCGCGCTCGATGAGGACACCGTCAACGTCCTGAAGCAGCACCGCGAACGGCAGGATGCGGACCGTAATGAGTGGGGCTCGGCCTGGATGGAATGGGCCTTGTCTTCACCCAGGAGGACGGCTCCGGGCTGCACCCCAGCAAGGTGACCGACCTCTTCGAGCGCCTCGTTGCCGCCTCCGGCCTCCCGCCGATCCGGCTGCACGATCTGCGTCACGGCGCGGCCACCCTCATGCTGGCCGCCGGCATCGACATCAAGATCGTGTCGGACACGCTCGGGCACAGCGACACCCGCATCACGCGCGACATCTACCAGAGCGTCCTGCCCCAGGTCGGCAAGAGCGCCGCCGAGGCGACGGCGAAGCTGGTGCCGCTTCAACGCAAGGCCGAGGCGGAGAAGGCAGCCCGAAAGGCCGCGAAGAAGGAGAAGACCAAGAAGGCCGCGGCGAAGAACGCCGGTAAGGGCAGGGGAGGCAAACCGAAGAACAAGGCGAAAGCCCAGCCCAAGGCCGACAAGAAGGCCAAGCTCCGGAAGCCCACGAAGTAGGTCTCTGAGCGCCCCCGCTCACGCATCGCTCACGCAATCCATCCCACGGCACCACTGGCCGTGTGACGCGTCATGCCCCGAGCAACACAAAACCCCAGGTCACGGCGAGTGAGTCCTGGGGTTTCGCAGAGCCGCCTTCGGGATTCGAACCCGAGACCTACGCATTACGAGTGCGTTGCTCTGGCCAACTGAGCTAAGGCGGCTTGGTGCGCGGCCCAGTCTACACATCGTGGAGGGGTGCTCTGTCACCGGATTATGAGCTGGTCAGGGGTGGGCGGGGGAGCGCGGGGCGGGTGTGGTGTGGGTCACTTGCAGTGTTTGCCCTTGGGGGGGACGGTGCCGTGGAGGAGGTAGTCGTTGATCGTCTTGTCGATGCAGGTGCTGCCGCGGCCGTAGGCGGTGTGGCCGTCGCCCTCGTAGGTGAGGAGGGTGGCGCTGGAGAGCTGGGAGGCCAGGGCCTTGGCCCAGATGTAGGGGGTGGCCGGGTCGCGGGTGGTGCCGACGACGAGGATCGGGGCGGCGCCCTTGGCCTCGATGTGCTGGGTCGTGCCGGCGGGCTTGACCGGCCAGTACGCGCAGTTCAGGGCGGCCCAGGCGAAGTTTTCGCCGAAGACCGGGGAGGCCTTGCGGAAGCTGGGCAGGGCGGCGCGGACCTGCGCGGGGCTGGTGAAGGCGGAGGCGAGGTCGAGGCAGTTGACGGCGGGGTTGGCGTACATCTGGTTGGCGTAGGCGCCGTTCGGGTCGCGCTCGTAGTAGCTGTCGGAGAGCGTGAGCAGGCCGCGGCCGTTGCCCGCCTCGGCCTGGGCGAGGTACTCGCGCAGGATGGGCCAGGCGCGCTGGTCGTACATGGCGGCGACGACGCCCGTGGTCGCGAGGGATTCGGTGAGCTTGCGCTCCTCGCCCGTGGCCACCGGATGGGCGTCCAGCTTCTTGAAGAGGGCGGAGAGCCGGCGGCCGGCGTCGTCGACGCTCTTGGTGCCGAGCGGGCAGTCCTCGTGCTTGATGCAGTCCGCGGCGAACGCCCTGAACGCGGTGTCGAAGCCGGCGGCCTGGTTGAGGTTGATGGTGCGGGAGTCGATCTCCGGGTTCATCGCGCCGTCCAGGACCATCCGGCCGACGCGGGAGGGGTAGAGGCCGGCGTTGGTCGCGCCGAGGAAGGTGCCGTAGGAGGCGCCCACGAAGGTGATCTTCTTGTCGCCCAGGACGGCGCGCAGCACGTCCATGTCGCGGGCGGCCTCGATGGTGGAGACATGGCGGAGCAGTTGGCCGGCGCGGGCGGCGCAGCCCTTGGCGAAGCTGCGGTAGGCGCTGGTGAGCTTGTTGACCTCGGCCGGTGAGTCCGGGGTCACATCGGTCTGGGTGTAGCGGTCCATCTGCTTGCCGGTCAGGCACTCGACCGGTTCGCTGCGGCCCACGCCGCGGGGGTCCATCGCCACCATGTCGTAGCGCGCGCGGACCGCGGCGGGCTGGGGCGCGTACTGCTGGAGGTAGTCGATCGCCGAAGCGCCGGGGCCGCCCGGATTGACCTGGAGGGAGCCGATCTTGCTACCGGGGCCGGTCGCCTTCCTGCGGGCCACCGCGAGCTTGAGGTCGGTGTCCGCACTGGGCTTGGCGTAGTCGAGGGGCGCCTTCATCGTGGCGCACTCGAAGCCCGCCACCCCACAGGGATGCCAGCTCAGCTTCTGGTCGTAATACGGGCGAAGGGCGGCCGGGGTGGCGGCCGGGAGGGGCGCGAGGGAGGCGTTCTCGGCGGGGCGCTGGGCGCCGGCCGCCGTTCCGCGGCCCGGGGATGCCTGGCCGTCGGGGGACGAACTCCCCGAGGAGCAGCCGGAGATCAGCAGAGCGGTGGCCGCGAGGACGGCGGCAGAGGTGCGGAGCAGGCGGCTGGTGGCCATTGGGCGGTCCCTTGGTCTCGGTCCCTGGAGCGTGGGGTGGAGTCTGGAGTGCGGTGTCGGTCCTTGGGGTGGGGTGCGGTGGAGCCTGTACGTACTGGCGGACGGCGGCGGTGTGGCGGGTGATCGGCAACACTTCCGCACGGAGCGTATCCGGATGAGAACGTGGTGTGTGCGGCTCCTGGTGTGAACGGTCGGGCGGGCGGCGGGGCCGGCGCCTTGGCTGGGTGACGGGTCGGAGCAGCCGGCGGAGCCGCTGCCGCGGGTGGAGGTCGGGCGGGCGGCGGGAGCCGCTGCCGCGGGTGGAGGTCGGGCGCCCGGCGGACCCCGGCGCCATGGGTGGTGGGGGGTCAGCCCGCCCGGAGAGTCACCGTCATCGCCTCGACCGCGAGGAGGGGGGCCACATTGCGGTCCAGGGCCTCGCGGCAGGCGATGACGGCTTCTATCCGGCGGAGGGTGCGTTCGGGGGTCGAGGCGGTGGCGATGCGCTGGAGGCTGTCGCGGACCTCGTCGTTGGCGAGGGGTACCGAGGCACCCATCTGGAGGGCGAGGACGTCGCGGTAGAAGCCGGTGAGGTCCACCAGGGCCAGGTCGAGGCTGTCGCGCTGGGTACGGGTCGAGCGGCGCTTCTGCTTGTCCTGGAGTTCCTTCATGGCGCCAGCCGTGCCGCGCGGCAGCCGCCCGTTGGTGCCGGCCGCGGCGCCGAGGGCGGCGCGCAGTTCTTCGGTCTCCTTGGTGTCGACCTCCTCGGCGACCTGCTTGGCGTCCTCCCCCGCGGCGTCGATCAGCTCCTGGGCGGCCTTGAGGCAGCCGCCGATGTCGTCGACGCGGAGCGGGAGTTTGAGTACGGCCGCCCGGCGGGCGCGGGCGCGCTCGTCGGTGGCGAGGCGGCGGGCCCGGCCGATGTGCCCCTGGGTGGCGCGGGCGGCCCGGCCGGCGGCGTCCGGCTCGATGCCGTCCCGCCGGACGAGGACGTCGGCGACCGCGTCGACCGGTGGCGTACGCAGCGAGAGCAGGCGGCAGCGCGAGCGGATGGTGGGGAGGACGTCCTCCACGGAGGGGGCGCAGAGCAGCCAGACCGTACGGGGCGCGGGCTCCTCGACGGCCTTGAGGAGGACGTTTCCGGCGCCTTCGGTGAGGCGGTCGGCGTCCTCCAGGACGATCACCTGCCAGCGGCCGCCGGACGGGGAGAGCGAGGACCGGCGGACCAGGTCGCGGGTCTCCTTGACGCCGATGGACAGCAGGTCCGTACGGACGATCTCGACATCGGCGTGGGTGCCGATCAGGGCCGTGTGGCAGCCGTCGCAGAAGCCGCAGCCGGGTCCGGCGCCGAGAGCGCGGTCCGGGCTGACGCACTGAAGGGCGGCCGCGAAGGCGCGGGCCGCGGTGGAGCGGCCGGAGCCGGGCGGGCCCGTGAACAGCCAGGCGTGCGTCATCTGGGAGGCGCCGCCGGGGTCCGCGGACGGCGGCTCCGGCTGCTCACCGCGCGCGGGCTCCCGCCCCGCCCGCTCCGCGGAGATCAGGGCGTCCGCATCGCGCGCGGCCGCGGCCAGCTGCGCCGTCACCCGGTCCTGGCCGACCACGTCGTCCCATACCGCCATCGCTGTCCGCCGTTCCTGTGCCGTTCCGTCTGCCGTGCCGCGCGAAGTGCGGGTGTGCCCGGCCCCGCACACCGCGCAGTGCTCCGCGCCCGACCCATTGTGGTGCAACCCACTGACAAACGAATCCGGAAGCCGGCGCAGGGCGTCCGTACGGCGCCCTCCGGACGTGGAAAACGGCCGTGGCCGCAGCGGGGAAGCTGCGGCCACGGCCGTTCGTACGAGGGCGTCCCGGCCGGCTAGCCGCGCCGTCCCTGGCCGCCGCGACGGCCGTTCTCGCCCCTGCCGTCCGCGTCCTCGTCCCCGCGCGGGCCCAGCAGCTCGTCGGCGAGCGTGGGCAGATCATCCAGCGGGGTCTCCTCCGCCCATTCGGGGCGGCGGCGGGCGCGCTGCGGGATCTCGACGGGGTGGCCGGTCTCCGGATCGATCTGCGGGAGTTCGCGGGTGCGCTCGGCGCGCGACTCCGCGGGGGCGGACGCCGCGCTATTCCTCCCGGCCGCCGCGTCCGGCGTCTCCTTGCGGAACATCCACGGCGGCACCCGGTCGGCGGGGTCACCGCTCCGCTCGTGCTCACGTCGTGCCTCGCCGCCCCGTACGGGCGGCAGTACGGCGGTCTCCTCGGCGTCCCGTACGGGCGGCAGCACGGCCGTCTCCTCGGCGTCCCGTACGGGCGGCAGCACGGCCGTCTCCTCCGGGTCCGCGCCGGTGTCCAGGCCGTGCCAGGGGTCTTGCGCGTCCCGTACCGGAGGCAGCACCGCCGTCTCGTCCGCCGCACCGGAGCCCGCGCCGCCCGGCGTTCCGGGGCGCGGCAGTGACTCCTCGGTCCGCTCGCCGTCCGAGCCGGACGTGGAGGCGTCGTCGGACGTGCCGCCCAGCCGCTTCCGCAGGTCCGCGACGTAGGTCTCCGCCGTGGGCGCGTCGGCCGACTCCGCCGCCTCGGCCGCGGCCTTGGCCTCCGCCGCCGCAGCCGCCTCGGCGGCCGCCTTCCGCGCCTCCTCGGCGCGCACCAGTGCCGCCTCGGCCTTGCGCTGCTTCTCCAGGCGGCGCTCCTCGGCCTCCTTGCGCAGCCGCGCCTCTTCCTCGTGCTGCTTGCGCAGCCGCTCCTGCTCGGCCTGGCGGGCGCGTTCCTCGGCCTCGCGGCGGGCCCGCTCCGCCTCCGCGGCCTGCCGGGCCTCCTCGGCGCGCTTCCGGGCCTCCTCGGCCTGGCGGGCCTCCTCGCGCGCCCTGGCCTCCTCGGCCTCGCGGCGCTTGCGCTCTTCCTCCTCGGCGCGGAGCTTGGCCAGCTGCTCCTGGCGCTCACGCTCCAGGCGCTCCTCCTCCGCCTTGCGCGCCGCTTCCTCCTCGGCCTTGCGGCGGGCCTCTTCCTCGGCGGCCTTACGGGCCTCGGCCTGCGCCTGGACCTCGGCCTCGGACAGCGGGAGCACCTGGTCGAGACGGTGCCGAACGACGGTGGTGACGGCTTCCGGTTCCTGGCCGGCGTCGACGACCAGATAGCGGGCGGGGTCGGCGGCGGCCAGTGTCAGGAAGCCGGACCGTACCCGCTCGTGGAAGGCGGCGGGCTCGGACTCCAGCCGGTCCGGTGCCTCGGTGAAGCGTTCCCGCGCGGTCTCCGGGGAGACGTCGAGCAGCACCGTCAGATGCGGCACCAGGCCGTCCGTGGCCCAGCGCGAGATCCGGGCGATCTCCGTGGGGGCGAGGTTGCGCCCGGCGCCCTGGTAGGCGACCGAGGAGTCGATGTACCGGTCGGTGATGACGACCGCGCCGCGCTCCAGGGCCGGCCGGATGACGCTGTTGACGTGCTCGGCCCGGTCGGCGGCGAACATCAGCGCCTCGGCACGGTCCGAGAGCCCGGACGTCGAGACGTCCAGGATGATCGAGCGCAGCCGCTTGCCGATGGCGGTGGCGCCCGGCTCGCGGGTCACCACGACCTCGTGGCCCTTGCCGCGGATCCACTCCGCGAGCGCCTCGACCTGAGTGGACTTACCGGCGCCGTCGCCGCCTTCCAGGGCGATGAAGAAGCCGGTGGGGGCGGGCGCCTGCGCCGGGTCGCCGCCGCGCAGCGCCTCCCACAGATCGCTCCGCAGCGGTACGCCCTGCCGGTCGTCGACCTTGCCGAGCACCAGCGCGGCGACCGGCAGCAGCAGCGCACCGGCCAGCATCAGGGTGTAGGCGGCGCCGCCGTACGCGAAGTTGAAGGCACCGTCGCCGAGGTGGTGCGGGCCGATGACGGCCGCGAGCAGCGGCGCGACGATGGCGGCCACGGCGATGGAGAGCCGGACGACGGCGTGCAGATGCTCGGTCGTACGGGCGGCACGGGGCTCCTCGGACTCCTGGTCCAGGAGCACGTGCCCCGTATTGGCGGCGATCCCGGCACTGATACCGGCCAGCAGGGCGAGCAGCAGCACCGTCGTCTGGTCCGGGACCAGCCCCATGGCCAGCAGCGCGAGGCCGGTGGCGGCCACCGCGAGGGCGAGCAGCCGGCGCCGGGAGAGCGTGGGCAGCACCCGGTGGGCGCCGCGGATGCCGACGGCCGTACCGCCGGTCAGCGCGAGCACCAGCAGCGCGTAGGCGGCCGGGCCGCCGCTCAGGTCATAGCCGTGCAGGACGGCGAGCGAGACCGCGGCGGCGAGGGCCGCGGCCACCGCGGCGCAGGCGGTCACCAGCAGCGGGATCGCGCCCGTGCGGCCCTTGTCGGCGGCCGGCCGGGCGGTGCCGTTCTCCGCCTTCTCGCCCTGGGCCGGCTGTCCGGCGGCCGCTCCTGCGGCCTTGGGGCGGCGCAGTCCCTCCAGAGGGGAGCGCGGCCGCGGCGTCGGCACACCGGGGAACTCGATGAAGTAGAGGATCGATACGGAGGCCGCGAAGAGTCCGGCGGCCACATAGGAGCCGAGCGCGGCCTGGTGGAAGCGGAACCAGTCGATGCCGGTGCCCAGCAGCTTGCTGACGAGCGTGCCGACCACCAGGGCGGCGGCCGCGATCGGCAGCGAGACGAAGCTGGTGCGCAGCGAGAGGCGGCGCAGGGCGTCCATGTTGTCGGGCAGCGGGCGGACCGTGGCGCCCTCAGGGGGCGGGGTGGGCAGCAGTCCGGGTGCGGCGCTCTCCCGCGCGACGGTCCAGAAGCGTTCGGCGACGCCGGTGACGAAGACCGTGACCAGGAGCCAGGCCAGCGCGTTGTCCGGCGTCCAGTCGATCCAGAGGGGGGCGATGACCAGCAGCGCGAGCCGCAGCACATCCGCGCCGATCATCGTCCAGCGCCGGTCCAGCGGTCCGGCGGATGGGGGTCCCCCCGCGCGTCGAGCAGCGGGAGAAGTCAGCGCGGACAGCGGGCCCAGCAGGACGGCTCCGAAGAGCAGCATCGCCAGCATCCGGGCCGCGAAGACCACGGTGACCGCGAGGGCGGCTCCCCGATAACCGCCGCCGAAGGCGGCCTCGCCGCCCAGGGGGACGTACAGCGCCGCCTGTAGGGCGAGCAGTACGAGGACAAGCATGGACAGGGCATCGCCGATGCCCCCGACAAATTGGGCGCTCCACAGCCGCTTCAGTGGGGGGAAGCGGAGCAGGGCTCGCACGGCGCGCTCGCGGGAATCCGCCGCTAGGGCGCCTGAAGTGGGGGTCACGACCGTTGGCTGCTCGGCACGCGTCATCTCGCCAGCCTATCGATACGGCACGGGGCGTCGAGCGCCTGCCCGAACAAATGGGCGGGCACGACGGAACGTGTCCGCCTTGCCCGCCCTTGTCCTGCGGTTCCGCCGGCCGGGACCGGCGGTGCCGCCTCAGTCCTCGGCCGACGCCGCCGTCTTCTTCGCCGCCGTCTTCGCGGTGGCCTTCTTGGCGGTCGTCTTCTTCGCCGTGGTCGTCTTCTTCGCCGCGGTCTTCTTGGCGGCCGTCTTCTTCGCGGTGGTCTTCTTCGCCGCCGTCTTCTTGGCCGGCGCCTTCTTGGCCGCCTTCTTCGCGGTCTTCTTCGCCGGCCCCTTGGCGCGCTTCTCCGCCAGCAGCTCGTAGCCCCGCTCGGCGGTGATCGTCTCGACGTCGTCGTCCCGCCGCAGCGTCGCGTTGGTCTCGCCGTCGGTGACATACGCACCGAAGCGGCCGTCCTTGACCACCACCGGCTTACCGCTCACCGGGTCCGTACCCAGCTCCTTCAGCGGCGGCTTGGCGGCGGCCCGCCCGCGCTGCTTGGGCTGGGCGTAGATCGCCAGCGCCTCCTCGACGGTGATCGAGAAGAGCTGGTCCTCGGTCTCCAGGGAGCGCGAGTCGGTGCCCTTCTTCAGATACGGGCCGTAGCGGCCGTTCTGCGCGGTGATCTCCACGCCCTCGGGGTCCTTGCCGACGACGCGCGGCAGCGACATCAGCTTGAGCGCGTCCTCCAGCGTCACCGTGTCCAGGGCCATCGACTTGAAGAGCGAGGCGGTGCGCGGCTTGACCGCGTTCTTGCCGGTCTTCGGGGTGCCCTCGGGCAGGATCTCGGTGACGTACGGGCCGTAGCGGCCGTCCTTGGCGACGATCTGGTGGCCGCTGACCGGGTCCATACCCAGCTCGAAGTCGCCGCTCGGCTTGGCGAGCAGCTCCTCCGCATACTCCACGGTCAGCTCGTCGGGCGCCAGGTCATCGGGGACGTCGGCGCGCTGGTGGCCCTCGGCGTCCTTCTCGCCACGCTCCACATACGGGCCGTAGCGGCCGACCCGCAGCTTGATGTCGTCGCTGACCGGGAAGGACGAGATCTCCCGGGCGTCGATCGCACCCAGGTCCTCGACCAGTTCCTTGAGCCCGCCGAGGTGGTCGCCGTCGCCGTTGCCGGCGTCCGCGGCACCGCCCTCGCCGTGGCCCTCGCCGAAGTAGAAGCGCCGCAGCCACGGCACGGACTGCGCCTCACCACGGGCGATGCGGTCGAGGTCGTCCTCCATCTTGGCGGTGAAGCTGTAGTCGACCAGCCGGCCGAAGTGCTTCTCCAGGAGGTTGACCACCGCGAAGGACAGGAAGGAGGGGACGAGCGCGGTGCCCTTCTTGAAGACATAGCCGCGGTCGAGGATCGTGCCGATGATCGACGCATAGGTCGACGGGCGGCCGATCTCGCGCTCTTCCAGCTCCTTGACCAGCGTGGCCTCGGTGTAGCGGGCGGGCGGCTTGGTGGCGTGCCCGTCGGCGGTGATCTCCCGCGCGGCCAGCGCATCGCCCTCGGCGACCTGCGGCAGCCGGCGCTCACGGTCGTCGAGCTCGGCGTTCGGGTCGTCGGCGCCCTCCACGTAGGCCTTCAGGAAGCCGTGGAAGGTGATGGTCTTGCCGGACGCGCTGAACTCGGCGTCCCGGCCGTCGGCGGCCCGGCCACCGATCTTGACCGTGACGGAGTTACCGGTCGCGTCCTTCATCTGGGAGGCGACGGTCCGCTTCCAGATCAGCTCGTAGAGCCGGAACTGGTCGCCGGTCAGCCCCGTCTCGGCCGGGGTGCGGAAGCGGTCGCCGGACGGGCGGATCGCCTCGTGCGCCTCCTGGGCGTTCTTGACCTTGCCGGCGTACGTGCGCGGCTTGTCCGGCAGATAGTTCGCGCCGTACAGATGCGTCACCTGCGCCCGGGCCGCGGCGACCGCGGTGTCCGAGAGCGTGGTGGAGTCCGTACGCATATAGGTGATGAAGCCGTTCTCGTACAGCTTCTGCGCCACCTGCATGGTGGCCTTGGCACCGAAGCCGAGCTTGCGGCTGGCCTCCTGCTGGAGGGTGGTCGTACGGAACGGGGCGTACGGCGAGCGGCGGTAGGGCTTGGACTCGACCGAGCGCACCGCGAAGTCGGTGTTCTCCAGGGCGGCGGCGAGCGCGCGGGCGTTCGCCTCGTCCAGATGGAGCACATCGTTCTTGAGCTGCCCGTTGGAGCCGAAGTCACGGCCCTGGGCGATACGGCGGCCGTCGACGGTGTTCAGCCGGGCGGTCAGGGTCGACGGATCGCTCGCGTCACCGGCCCGGCCGGTGGAAAACGTGCCGGTCAGGTCCCAGTACTCGGCGGAGCGGAAGGCGATGCGCTCGCGCTCCCGCTCGACGACGAGACGGGTCGCGACGGACTGCACCCGGCCGGCCGACAGCCGCGGCATGACCTTCTTCCACAGGACCGGCGAGACCTCGTAGCCGTAGAGGCGGTCGAGGATGCGGCGGGTCTCCTGGGCGTCGACCAGCTTCTGGTTCAGATCGCGCGGATTGGCGACGGCCTCGCGGATCGCGTCCTTGGTGATCTCGTGGAAGACCATCCGGTGGACGGGGACCTTGGGCTTGAGGATCTCCTGGAGGTGCCAGGCGATGGCCTCGCCCTCGCGGTCCTCATCTGTGGCGAGGTAGAGCTCGTCGGACTCGGCCAGCAGCTCCTTGAGCTTCTTGACCTGGTCCTTCTTGTCACTGTTGACGACGTAGATCGGCTGGAATTCGGCGTCGACATTCACGCCGAGCCGGGCCCAGGGCTCGCCCTTGTACTTCGCCGGGACCTCTGCGGCGCCGTTCGGCAGGTCGCGGATGTGTCCGACGCTGGCCTCGACCACGTAGCCAGGGCCGAGGTAGCCCTTGATCGTCTTCGCCTTGGCAGGCGACTCGACGATGACGAGTCGGCGGCGGCCGCCGTCTGCGGTCTCGCTGGTCGGGGACAACTTCGCTCTTCTCTCCGGTCGACGCTGGGACTGCTCCCCGGCCGGACGCCGGGTCGCACTGCGGTGACGCTTGACGCTGCGGAGTGTGACGGTACCTCCCGGCCCCGTGTCAAACGGAAAAACCCCGCAACGCCACTCGAACGGTAACCCGACTACATGCCTTCATGCCGCCCGGACCGCATCAGGCGCCTGCCACGGGCCCCGGGGGCGGTCCTATGGATCATGACGGGGCCGTCCTGCTCCCCGCTGTCCACGCCGGCCGTTCCCCGCGCGCCGCAGCCCCGGCACCTTCGGTGATCTCACACAGTGACGGACCCCCGACGGTTCATCGCTCGCCCGGGGCCGCACACCGCACCGTCCGCCGGCCGGCGACTGTCACAAGGCGGCGCCGGATGCCGTCATTGCCTTGATACAGCACGTGAGCGGGCTGGCAGGATGGACACGGCACGGCTCGCCGTTCGAGCCGGGTACTGCCGTCGTCACGCACACTCGGGGGGATCACCACCCATGGCCAACCAGCACCCCGGACCGCCTCCGGAACAGCCGCCCGGCCAGCCCGGTCAGAACCCTTACGCCACGCCGGAGAGCGCTCAGCCCGCCGACCCCGGTTACGGCTATCCGCAGGGCGGCCACCCAGGGGAGCCCGGCTACGGCTATCCCCAGACGCCCGCGCAGCCGCAGCCCGGTTACGGCTTTCCCCCGGCCGGCGCCCAGCCGACGCCCCCGCCCGGTTTCCCGCCGGGCGCGGCGCCGCAGCCGGCGCCGGGCTTCCAGGCCGGGGCCCAGCCCGGCGGGATGGCACTGTCGCTCGGCGATATCGCGGTGACCGGCGACACGGTCATGACGCCGGCCGGGCCGATGCCGCTCCGGGGCGCGGTGTGGACGGCGACCGACATGTCGCGGACGGAGGAGAAGATTCCGGCGCACGCGGTCGTGCTCGCCATCGTCTTCTTCCTCTTCTGTCTGCTCGGGCTGCTCTTCCTCCTGATGAAGGAGCGGGTCACGACCGGGTTCGTCCAGGTCACGGTGAACAGCGGCGGCCGGCACCACTCCACGATGATCCCGGTGCAGTCCCGCGAGCAGGTGATGTTCGTGCTCAACCAGGTCAACTACGCCCGGTCGCTGAGCGTGTGAGCACCGGGGAGTCCTGGGGTCCCGCCGAGACCGTGGGCCCCACCGGGGCGGCGGTCCGGAGGCGCACCCTCCGCCGGGCGGCGCTCACGCTCGGCGTCGGCGCGGCGGGGGCCGGCTATCTCTGGCACACCGATCCGCACCAGCCGGGGCAGCTGCTGATCCCCTGCCCCTTCAAATGGATCACCGGGCTGCTGTGCCCGCTGTGCGGCGGGACCCGGATGGCGTACGACCTGATGCACGGCGAGGTCGTGACGGCCTTCCACGACAACGCCGTGCTGCTGACGCTGGGCGGGCCGGTCGTGGCGTACGCCGTCGTGCGCTGGCTGGTCGCCGGCCTCCGCGGCCGGGAGTACCGGCCCCGGCTGTCGGGCCGCGGCAACGCCGTGGTGCTCGGCATCGCCGCGGCGTGGATGCTCGCCCGCAACCTCGTCGGCTGAACGACGCGCCACAGGGCGGCCTGACGGTCCGGCCTCGGTCCGGACCGTCAGGCGTCCGTGCGCCGCGTCAGGGCGTCAGCACCTCGACGCGTCACCGCCTCAATGCGTCAGCACCTCAGCGAACGGTGACCGAGACCACCGGCGAGACGGTGCTGCCGGTGGCCATGCGGAGCTGGTTGACGCCCTTGAGGCCGAGCTTGACCCGCACCGCGTACGCACCGCTGGAGTTGACCGACGTCTGCGCGGGCAGCGAGACCCACTTCGTGCCCTGCTTCTGCTGGACGGTCAGCTTGGTGCCGGCCTTGATGCCCTTGGCCACCCCGGTGACGCGGAACTGCTCCCACGCCTTGACCGTCGTCGCACTGGCCTTGGCCGTCAGGGAGGCGGCGGCCGGAGCGGTGGCCACGGTCGGCGCGGACGTGTGCAGGTCCTGCGGTGCGGCGAAGGCCGCGGCCGAGCCGCCGGCGAGCAGGGAGACGGCGATGGCGCCGACGGTGGCGTAGCGGAGTGCACGGTTCATTGGGGTTCCTCCCTGAGGGGGCCGGCCCGTGGGTCGACCGGCCTGTTGGTGACCTTCACTGAGGGAGATGCCCTGATGGCACCGAAAAGTTCCCGCGTACCGGCACACACCGGCCATTTATGACAGAACTGGCCGGAAGTGAACGGAACGCCCTCCGACGGCAGTTGAGGACGACATCCCGTCACCAGGGTGCCGAACGGGCGGGCGGCAGGACGCCGGGGCGACGCGGACGGCTACAACGCCATCAGCAGCCAGCAGCCGGTGGCCAGGAACGCCACCCCGGACAGCAGCGCCGTCACCGTGGCGACCGGACGGCTGACACCGTCGGCGACCGGGGAACCGGTCCGCGCGCACACGCCCGTCCACACCAGAAGTCCGGCGCCGAACAGCGCGAACGCCACACCGGCGAATGCCTCGGGTCCACTCTCCATGCGCGCAGCGTGGCACCCCGGGACGGCATCCCGGCGAACGCCGGATGAACGACGCCGGTATGTCGTCGGCCGCTCCCCCGTCCGCATCAGCCGTCCCGTCAGCCACCCGCGTCAGCCGCCCGCGGCCACCGGCTCCAGGAACCCCTGCTCGACCAGCATCCGGATCGACGCCGGGGTACGGTCCCGCAGCAGGACCGGGTCCTCGCCGACGAGTTGGGCGATGGCGTCCAGAATCCGCCCGGCCGGCAGGGTGCCGTCACACACCCCGGCGAAGCCCGCGCCGACCGTGTCCACCTTCGTGGCGCGCCGCATACCGCGGTTCTGACGCAGCACCACATGCTCCGGATCCTCCGCCCCGGGCAGCCCGACCTGCTCCTGCACCACCCCGTCGGCGAGCCGGAAATGAGCGGCCAGCAGCGCCGCGTCGTCCGTGGCCCGCAGATAGTCCTGGCGGTCGAAGTGCGCCACGACCGCCTCCCCCAGCGGCTGCTCGACCGGATGCGGCCATTCCTCGACGGTGATGGAGGAGGCTTCCGAACCGGACTTGCGCAGCGTGATCCAGCCGAAGCCGATCGCCTTGGTCCCGCGCGCCTCGAACTCGTCGAGCCAGGCGTCGTACCGCGCGGCGTACGCCTCGTCGCCCGCCCGGTGGTCGCCCGCGTCGCGCAGCCACAGCTCGGCGTACTGGGTGATGTCCTGCACCTCGCGCTGCACGATCCAGGCGTCACAGCCGCGCGGCACCCAGGACCGCAGCCGGTCCTGCCACTCCTCGCCCGCCACATGCTGCCAATTGGCCAGCAGCTGGCAGTAGCCGCCGTCGTTGAGATACGCGGCGGACTGCTGGACCAGCGTCCGGCACAGGTCGTCGCCGCCCATGCCGCCGTCCCGGTAGGTGAGGCGGGCGCCCGGGGAGATCACGAACGGCGGGTTCGACACGATCAGGTCGTACGTCTCGTCACCGGCCGGCTCGAACAGCGAGCCCTCCCGGAGGTCCGCCGCCTCCGCCCCGGAGAGCGCCAGCGTCAGCGCGGCGATCCGCAGCGCCCGGGGGTTGAGGTCGGTGGCCGTGACGCGGGTGGCGTGCTGGGCTGCGTGCAGCGCCTGGATGCCGGAGCCGGTGCCGAGGTCGAGCGCCTTGCCGACCGGGCGGCGCACGGTGATCCCGGCCAGGGTCGTGGACGCCCCGCCCACGCCGAGCACCAGCTCCGCGCGGTCCGCCTCCCCGACGCCCCGGATACCGCCGGCCCCGCCGACCGCACAGCCCAGGTCGGAGACGATCCACCAGTCCTGCCCTTCGGGGCCGCCGTACGGCCGCACGTCCACACTGGCGCGCAGCTCGTCGCCGTCCTGCACCAGCCAGCCGTCGGCGAGGCAGTCCGCGACCGGCAGCGCGGCCTGCGCGCGCCGCGGCTCCACCGGGCGCTGGAGCAGGAACAGCCGCACCAGGGTCTCCAGCGGGCTGTCACCGCGGGTCGCCCGCAGGGCGGGGACGGTCTCGCTGCGCGCCAGCGCGGCATAGGCGGGCGCGCCGAGCAGCTCCAGCAGCCCGTCGGCGGTGAAGGCGGCGGCCAGCAGCGCCGCGCGCAGCCGGGCGGTACGGGCGTGGCTCTCGGGGTCCTGGGCATCTGCGGTGGGGAGGTGCGTACTCACGCCCACCATTGTCGGCCCTGCCACCGACAAACGGCGACGGCCCGGCGCCACGCCCGCTCCGGGCGCGTCGCCGGGCCGTCGGAGCCGGTCCGCGGCCACCGCGGCTTCCCGGCCCGTCCGACTCCCGTGGCCGCTATGACTTCTTGGACTGAGTCGGCGCCGGGGAACCGGACGCGGCGGGGTTCTGACACCCCTTCTGGGCGGCCATCGCCGTGCCGACGTCACCGGCCTCCAGGTTCTTGAAGGCGGCCTCGCTCTGCTTGTTGAGCTTGTTGATGCCGTTGGACAGGTCGCGCAGACCGTCTGCGAACTTCAGCTTGTCCGAGGTGTCGAGGCTGTCGACCTGCTTCTGGAGGTCCGCGTAGCCCTTGGAGAGCGAGTTGAGCTCCTTGACGGCGTTCTGCTGGGCCTGCTTGCCCTGTTCGGTCGGCGGCGGCCCGGCCTTCTCCAGGGACTTGGCCAGCGAGGCGTAGGCGCCGGAAATCTTCTGGAAGGCGGCCGAGTCGGTCTGCTGGACCTTCTTGGAGTCCGTGCTGCCGTTGTCGGCCGTCTGCATGGCGCCGTTGGCGTCCTGGATCTTCTTGAACTGAGCCTGCGCAGGGTCGCAGAAACTCTTCGCCCAGTCATTGAGCTTTTTGCTGCTGTCGTCGCTGCAACCGGTCAGCGCGAGCACCAGTGCGGCACCGCCGGACAGTGCAGCCACAAGCTTCTTGTTCACCGGATTGGTCCCTTCCATGGCTCTCGGCCCCGGAACATACACGCCGAAACGGCCCGGCCCACCGGTCGGGCATCCCGCCCTGCCCTCATTGCAGCCATTTGCACCAAGGACCGCAGGGCCAGCTGGGCACACGGAAGGCGGGTGGCCGGCGTCTGCAAAATACGCCGTCCACCCGCCCAGTTGAGCGGTCCGCGCGCCCTGTTGGTGCTCCTCGGCGGCTAGGAAGCCACCGCCGTCTTGGCCGATTTGGCGATGCTTTCCGGATCTTCGGAGTTGTCTTCGTCACCCACGGCGATTCCACGCCGCTTCGAGACGTAGACCGCACCGACGATGACGGCGATCGCCAGCAGCGCGACCACGAGCCGGACGCCCGTGCTCTTGTCCTGGCCGTAGGAGAACTGGACCACCGCGGGGGCGATCAGCAGCGCCACCAGGTTCATGACCTTCAGCAGCGGGTTGATCGCCGGTCCCGCGGTGTCCTTGAACGGGTCGCCGACGGTGTCACCGATGACCGTCGCGGCATGCGCCTCGCTGCCCTTGCCGCCGTGGTGCCCGTCCTCGACCAGCTTCTTGGCGTTGTCCCACGCGCCACCGGAGTTGGCGAGGAAGACCGCCATCAGCGTGCCGGTGCCGATCGCACCCGCCAGGAACGAGCCGAGCGCGCCGACGCCGAGCGAGAAGCCGACCGCGATCGGGGTGAGCACGGCCAGCAGCCCGGGAGTGGCCAGCTCACGCAGCGCGTCCTTGGTGCAGATGTCCACGACCCGCCCGTACTCGGGCTTCTCGCTGTAGTCCATGATCCCGGGGTGCTCCCGGAACTGCCGGCGCACCTCGAAGACCACCGCGCCCGCCGACCGCGACACCGCGTTGATCGCCAGCCCGGAGAACAGGAAGACGACCGAGGCGCCGAGGATCAGCCCCACCAGGTTGTTGGGCTGCGAGATGTCCAGGCTGAGGCCCATCCCGGTGGCGGCGCTGCCGACGCCCCGTACGGCGGTGGCGATCGCGTCCCGGTACGAGCCGAAGAGCGCGGCCGCGGCCAGTACGGCCGTCGCGATGGCGATGCCCTTGGTGATGGCCTTGGTCGTGTTGCCGACCGCGTCCAGGTCGGTCAGCACCTGCGCGCCGGCACCGGTGACATCACCGGACATCTCGGCGATGCCCTGCGCGTTGTCGGAGACCGGGCCGAAGGTGTCCATCGCCACGATCACGCCGACAGTGGTCAGCAGGCCGGTGCCGGCCAGCGCCACCGCGAACAGCGCCAGCATGATGGAGGCGCCGCCCAGCAGGAACGCTCCGTAGACGGCCAGACCGATCAGCACCGCCGAGTAGACGGCCGACTCCAGGCCGATCGAGATTCCGGAGAGCACGACCGTGGCCGGGCCGGTCAGCGAGGTCTTCCCGATGTCCCGCACGGGCCGCCGGGTGGTCTCGGTGAAGTAGCCGGTCAGCTGCTGGATCAGCGCGGCCAGCACGATGCCGATGGCGACCGCCACCAGCGCCAGCATCCGCGGGTCGCCGGCGCGGCTCAGGATCTCGACGTCGGTGACGCCCTTCAGGCCCTGGTAGCTGGACGGCAGGTAGGTGAACACCGCGGCGGCCACCAGGACCAGCGAGATGCCCGCGGAGATGAAGAAGCCGCGGTTGATGGCCGTCATGCCGCTGCGGTCGCTGCGCCGGGGCGCGACCACGAAGATGCCGATCATCGCGGTGAGCACACCGATGGCCGGGACCAGCAGCGGGAAGGCGAGCCCGGCGTCGCCGAAGGCCGCCATGCCCAGGATGAGCGCGGCGACCAGGGTGACCGCGTACGACTCGAAGAGGTCGGCGGCCATACCGGCGCAGTCACCGACGTTGTCACCCACGTTGTCCGCGATGGTCGCGGCGTTGCGCGGGTCGTCCTCGGGGATGCCCTGCTCGACCTTGCCGACGAGGTCGGCGCCGACGTCCGCGGCCTTGGTGAAGATGCCGCCGCCGACCCTCATGAACATCGCGATCAGCGCGGCGCCGAGACCGAAGCCCTCCAGCACCTTGGGCGCGTCGACCGCGTACACGAGCACCACGCAGGAGGCACCGAGAAGTCCCAGCCCCACGGTGAACATTCCGACGACGCCACCCGTACGGAAAGCGATCTTCATCGCCTTGTGCGAGACGGCCGTAAGATCCTTTTCCTTGGTTTCACCCTCGGCCGGAGTGGCTTCCCGGGCGGCCGCCGCGACGCGCACATTGCTGCGTACGGCGAGCCACATGCCGATATAGCCGGTGGCCGCCGAGAATCCGGCGCCGATCAAGAAGAAGGCGCTGCGCCCGGCGCGCTGCGTCCAATTGTCCGCAGGCAGCAGCATGAGCAGGAAGAACACCACGACGGCGAATACACCGAGGGTCCGCAACTGCCGGGCCAGGTAGGCATTTGCGCCTTCCTGCACGGCCGCCGCGATCTTCTTCATACTGTCGGTTCCCTCACCGGCCGCGAGCACTTGGCGGACCAGCACCGCCGCGACAGCCAGCGCCGCCAGGGCGACCACGGCGATCACCAGCACGATGCCGCGGTTGCCCGCCGTAAGCGACGGCCCGGCCAGAAAAGTGGGGGTGTCAAGCAACTGAGGGGTGTAAGGCCCCGCCATTCGTCCTCCTTGACGTTTGGCACATGGGCGCGCGGAAGCACGCTCAGGCGTCCTGAGCAAGATGTGGACGGATTGTAGGGAGCCGCGGTTGATCAAAACAGTACGCGTCAAAGGGAATTCGCCGTTAGCGGCGAAGATCAAAAGGCCGACGCGGTACGGAATTCGCCCGGACGAAGGAAAGCCACGAATTCGCTGACCACTGCCCGATGATCTCTCTGTCGTACTGATCGCCTATGGACCGCCCACTGATCGCCGCTGCTCAAGGACGCCGCCTCGGCGACTGGGCCGATTGAGGTGCGCGTGACACCGGAGAGAATTGATCCACCCGTCTACGGCCGAACGGGTGGCCCGGGCCGCGCGACCCCCTCCCCGGCACCCCATGAAGCGCCGTCAGATCGAGTCCGGATCGCAACGCATGCGACGAGAGCGAAGACCGCGACGAACCGGTGCGGGGGAGGCTGGGGCGGGGGACGGTCCGGCGGAGGGCCGGGGCGGCCCGGGGATGGGCGCGGGGGCGGTCCGGGGGCGCCGGGACGGCCCGGGGCGGGGCGCGGGGCGGTCCGGGCGGGGGCGGCAGCGGCTCAGCACCTCAGGCGAACGGGGCAGAGCCCTCACCGGGCCGGAGCCATCAGGGGACCTCAGGGGCCGGGGCCGGGGCATCATGGGGCCTGAGCGCGGCAGAGGGCCGTATGGGCGCCTCTTCGGCGATCTCCTGGCCCGGGGCGTCGCCCTCGTGAAGCGGGCCCGCCACAGCCGCTGTCAACGCCGCCATCGCCCTCGGGGCCGTCGGGGCATGGATGAGTGGATGAACTGTGGGCCGGCGGACGTGACGGTTCGTGCCGTGTCACCTACGGACAGCGCGGCTCGGAGACATCCCGCTGAAGGGGCCGTCGGATCGGTGCCCTACGGCAGAACCGCGGCCGTCGTCGTGGGCCAGGTCATGCGGATCAGCCCGCCGTCCTTGCCGGCGGTGACCTCGACATCGTCGACCAGCCCGCTGATCACGGCGAGGCCCATTTCGTCCTCGCCCTCGGCGTCGCTCTCCGCGACACCCTCGGCCTCATCGGCGCCCCGCGCCGTACCGGAGTCACCGGTCACCCCGTCCCCCACCTCGATCGAGAACTTCTTCTCGTCCTCGATGAGCAGGACCCGGACCGGCGAGGTGATGTCATGGCTCTCGTGCAGGCCCACGGCCCGGCTGCACGCCTCACCGACGGCGAGCCGCACCTCGTCCAGCACGGCCTCGTCCACTCCCGCGCGCCGTGCCACAGCAGCCGCGACCAGACGCGCGGTGCGGACATGCTCGGGAAGGGCGCTGAAACGAAGTTCGACGGTGGCCATGCCATCCCCCTCGATATGCGGGCGTGCGACGCAGGGGGCCGGACCTCCGTCCGGTACCCCCCACTTCTTCCTCCCCCCGCGCCTGGTGGCGCGGGGGACCGGCAAGACCGTCAGTCAGTCGCCGAGACGGCTTCCTCGACCGAGGTGTGAATCGGGAACACCTTGGTCAGTCCGGTGATACGGAAGATCTTGAGAATGCGCTCCTGGTTGCAGACCAGGCGCAGCGAGCCCTCATGGGCACGCACCCGCTTGAGCCCGCCGACCAGCACGCCGAGCCCAGTGGAGTCCAGGAAGTCGACACGTTCCATGTCCACCACGAGGTGGTAGCTTCCGTCGTTCACAAGCTCGACCAGCTGCTCCCGCAGCTTGGGCGCGGTGTATACATCAATCTCGCCACCGACCTCGACGACCGTACGGTCGCCAACGGTCCGGGTCGACAGGGACAGGTCCACGGATCCTCCAGCACCTTGCTATCGAGCGGTCGCCCCCCTGGGGCCTCCCCACCGAAGGTAGGGGCGGATCTGGCAGCCGCCATGGCATTCAATCACTTACCAGCGGGCGTGCACGACGCCCTTTCAGCATTGTCCGTCACTCCGGTGACACACTCGGTGCCGATGGCCTCCAATCCACTCCCGCCGGATGCGGGCGCACGCACGTCCCCAGGCATGATTCTCGAACGTCTCGCCCGGGGCGCGACCCGCGCTGCGCGCATCACTCATACGGAGCACTTGCCCCCGCGCATCGGCAGCCATGCCGACTGGCCGGAACAGATCCGGCCGGAAGTGATCGCTGCCATCCGCTCGGCCGGAATCGATCGTCCCTGGGCCCACCAGGCACGGACGTCCGAACACGCACTGCGCGGCGAATCGGTCGTCGTCGCCACCGGCACCGCCTCGGGAAAGTCCCTGGCGTATCTGGCGCCGGTCCTCTCCACCCTCCTGGACGGCTCCGAGGCCCCGAACGGGAGAGGGGCCACCGCCCTGTATCTGGCCCCCACGAAGGCGCTGGCGGCCGATCAGCGCCGCGCCGTCCGCGAGCTGGCCGCCCCGCTGGGCACCGCCGTCCGGCCGGCGGTCTACGACGGCGACACCCCCGTCGAGGAGCGCGAATGGGTCCGCCAGTACGGCAACTACGTGCTGACCAACCCCGACATGCTGCATCGCGGCATCCTGCCGTCGCACCCCCGCTGGTCCTCCTTCCTGCGGGCGCTGCGCTATGTCGTCATCGATGAATGCCACAGCTACCGCGGCGTCTTCGGCTCCCATGTCGCGCAGGTCGTCCGCCGACTGCGCCGTATCTGCGCCCGTTACGGATCCGAGCCGGTCTTTCTGCTCGCCTCCGCCACGGCCGCGGAGCCGGGCCAGGCCGCGACCCGGCTCACCGGGCTGCCCGTGGTGGAGATCACCGAGGACACCTCGCCGCGCGGCGAGTTGGTCTTCGCGCTGTGGGAGCCGCCGCTGACCGAACTCCACGGTGAGCAGGGCGCCCCGGTCCGCCGGACCGCCACCGCCGAGAGCGCGGATCTGCTCACCGATCTCGCCGTCCAGGGCGTACGCACCGTCGCCTTCGTCCGCTCCCGGCGCGGCGCCGAACTGATCGCCCTGATCGCGCAGGAGCGGCTCGCGGAGGTGGACCGCTCGCTGCCCGGCCGGGTCGCTGCCTACCGGGGCGGCTATCTGCCCGAGGAACGCCGCGCCCTGGAACGTGCCCTGCACAGCGGTGAGCTGCTCGGCCTGGCCGCCACCACCGCGCTCGAACTGGGTGTGGACGTCTCCGGTCTGGACGCCGTGGTCATCGCCGGATATCCGGGGACCCGGGCGTCGTTGTGGCAGCAGGCCGGCCGGGCGGGCCGCTCCGGGCAGGGCGCGCTCGCCGTGCTCGTGGCCCGCGACGACCCGCTGGACACCTATCTCGTCCACCATCCCGAGGCGCTCTTCGACCAGCCCGTCGAGTCCACCGTCCTGGACCCCGACAACCCGTACGTGCTCGCCCCGCACCTGTGCGCCGCCGCCGCCGAACTCCCGCTCACCGAATCCGACTTCCCGCTCTTCGGGCCGGCGGCCGGCGGTCTGATGCCGCAGCTGGAGGCCGCGAGCCTGCTGCGCCGGCGGGCCAAGGCCTGGCACTGGACGCGCCGCGAGCGCGCCGCCGACCTCACCGATATCCGCGGGCAGGGCGGCTCGCCGGTGCAGATCGTGGAGGCCGGTACGGGGCGGCTGCTGGGCACCGTGGATGCCGCCGCCGCGCACACCACCGTCCACGACGGCGCGGTGCACCTCCACCAGGGCCGTACCTACGTCGTGCAGCAGCTCGATCTCGCCGACGACGTGGCGCTCGTCGAGGAGGCCAGCCCGCCCTATTCCACGACCGCCCGGGACACCACCGCGATCAGCATCCTGGAGACCGACACCGAGATTCCCTGGGGCGACGCCCGGCTGTGCTTCGGGTCCGTCGAGGTCACCAACCAGGTCGTCTCCTTCCTCCGCCGCAAGCTGATCACCGGCGAGGTCCTGGGCGAGACCAAGCTCGATCTGCCGCCCCGTACGCTGCGCACCCGGGCGGTGTGGTGGACCGTCACCGAGGACCAACTCGACGCCGCCCGGGTCAATCCCGAGCAGCTGGGCGGCGCCCTGCACGCCGCCGAACACGCCTCCATCGGCATGCTGCCGCTCTTCGCCACCTGCGACCGCTGGGACATCGGCGGCGTCTCCGTGCCGCTCCACCCGGACACCCTCCTGCCGACCGTCTTCGTCTACGACGGCCACCCGGGCGGGGCCGGATTCGCCGAGCGCGCCTTCCACACGGCCGCCGACTGGCTCACCGCCACCCGCCACGCCATCGCCTCCTGCGAATGCGAGGCCGGCTGCCCTTCCTGCATCCAGTCGCCCAAGTGCGGCAACGGCAACGACCCGCTCCACAAGCGGGGGGCCATCCGGTTGCTGAGCGAGCTGCTGCGGGGGGCGCGGCAGGGGGCGTAGGCGGGGTGCCGGCGCGATGGGACGTAGCCGGGATGGCGGCACGGCAGGCCGTAGGCGGGGTACCGGCGCGGCAGGGCGTCGCCGGGGCGCCGGTGTGGCGGGGCGTAGCCGGTGTGGCGGGCGGAGCTGGGGTGCCGGTGCGGCCCGGGCACGGGCCGTGGTGGCCGGGGTTGGTTCGGCTCGGGGCCGCGCCGGGTCGCTGGACCCCGGTGGCCCGGCCCGTGCCCGTACCCGCGAGGTGAACGGGCGGCTGCCCGCCTCGGCCGAGACATCGGCGACCTGTCCGGTCACCGCGCAGCGCACCAGGCGGGTGTGCTGCGCGGCCGCCACCCGGCGGGCCGCCGCGCAGGCCACGGCCGGGCCCTGAAGGGCGTGATCCGCGGCGGCCAGCGCCGCCAGGTCCGCGGCGCCACCCGCCCGGTGCCGCGCCGCAACGGCCTGGCCCACGCCGACCAGGGCCACGAAGACCGCACAGAGCGCCGCCGCGGCGAAGACCGTCCAGACCGTCGCCGAGCCCTCATCGCCGTACCGTCTCTTCCGCAAGAGCCACCGCCTCCCCCGTGACCTGCGCCGTCAGCCGCCATACGCCGGGCAGCTCGGCCGCGACCCGTACGCGCACCAGAGCGCCCTCCCGTGCCAGGGCGATCCGCGCGCCCCGTGGAGCCGCGCTCCGGGCCGCCGAGATCACCGCCGTCCGTGGTTCCGACCGCGCCGCGGCACGCGCCCCGGCCCGCGCCGCGTCCACACACTCGATACGGGCGCAGACCGCCATCAACCCCCAGAGGAGCGCCGTCACCACCGCCACCAGGACGGGTATGACCACTGCCGTCTCCGCCGTCACGAAACCGGCGTCGCGAGTCCGCGGGACGCCCCGAGCCCGCAGGCCCGGGGCACCGCGGTCAGAACTGCACATTGATCGCCCTCTCGAGCGTCGACCGCAGCAATGCCTGAACCGGTCCACTCGTCACGACCTTGTAGAGCACCGCGGCCAGGGCACACGCCGCGAGTGTCCCGACGGCGTACTCCGCCGTGGTCATCCCCCGGTCGTCGCCCCCGATCGCGCGCAGCTTCGCCCACCATCGTCGCAACATTCCGCCCCGAAACATTCGAACCCCCTTTGAACGGCCCCTAGGAAGGGCCACTGATCTTTGACTTCTGGTGAATGGCTTCTTCTGATGAGTGGCTTCTGAGAACGGCGGGTGAGGTGGCTTGTGAGGAACGGCGCGTGAGGAACAGCGCGTGAGGAACGGCTTCTGGCATACCGGTGGAGGGGTCTCGCGACCTGGCCCGGTGAGCCGGTCCGTGCACTGCCCTCCAGGCCCGCCCGGCCGGCCCGCTATGTCGGCACGGCCTCGCCGACTCACCCGCCGCGATCCCCGCACCGGCCCGTGAATGCCGCGTGCCCGCCGCTCAGTTACGTCCCAGCAAGCCGCCTGCCAGGCCGATCAGCACAGGCGCGACCCCGAGTGTCAGGAACGCCGGCAGGAAGCACGCCGACAGCGGCAGGGTGACCAGCACCCCGGCCCGTCGGGCCTGTGCGGTCGCCGTCCGGGCCTGCTCCGCGCGGAGTTCGGCGGCGATCCGGGACGCCGACTCGACGGCCGGTACCCCGGATATCCCGGCGCGCTCCATACAGCGCGCCAGCCCTTCGGCACCGGGGAGCGCGGCCAACCGTGGCCATACGACCGCCGGTTCACCGCCCAGGCGCAGTTCCGCCGCCACCTGGCGCAGCCGCTCGGCGACCGGCCCGTCGAGCGACCGGCCCACCGCCTCGGCCGATTCCAGTGGTCCGGCCCCGGCCGCGAGGCAGGCCGCCAGCAGATCGCCGGCCGGCGCCAGCTCCGCCCGTACCTCGGCGGCCGCCGACCGGACCGCCTCCGCGCCCCGTTGCCGCACCAGGTGACGATGCGCCCCGTAGCCCACGGCGAGTCCCGCCAGGACTCCCGTCATGCCGCCGACGAGGATGAACACGAGTCCGGCCGCCCCCAGGGGCCCGGCCCAGTCCAGCGGGCGGCCGTTCCGCGGCACGCCGTTCGTCACCGTCGCGGTTCGCCGCCACCAACGGGCTCGGTCGGACGGCCCGGTCCGGGCCCCGTCCCTGCCGCGCCGGTCCTGTTCGCCGGTCCACACCGCCGGGAGTCGTCTCCGTACGGCACGTCCGCCGCGTGCCTCCCGCACCAAAGCCAGGGCGCACAACACCGCCGCCACGGCGGTGACCGCCATCCCCACCCTGTGGACAACTTCCGCACTCACGCTGATCCCCTCCTACGCGGCTTCCGAGGCCGCGACGATCCGGGCCGTCCAGGCCACCCCGCCCCACTCCAGGAGCCCGCCGACCACCAGGCAGCCCCACCCGGCCGGGGTATGCAGCAGCACCCGCAGTGGGTCGGCGCCCAGTGCACTGCCCATCAGGAGCCCGGCCGCCGGCAGCAGTGCCAGCATCAGCGCGGTGGCCCGGGGACCGGCCAACTGGGCGCGCAGCTCATCGCGTTGATCGCGCTGCGCCCTGAGACCGGCCGCGATCCGCTCCAGCCCCGAGGCCAGTCCCGCGCCGCCCTCCACGGCCACCTGCCAGCACGCGGCCATACCGGTCAGCCCCGCGGCCCCCGGATGCCGCGCCGCCACACGCAGCGCCTGGGGGACGTCCCCGCCGTACCGCGCGGCCGCCAGCACCGCCGAGCCCGAAGCACCGAGGCCCGGCGCCCCCGCGGCGAGCAGAGCCTGCGCGGGCTGCCGCCCGGCCCGCAGCTCCCCCGCCACGGCCGCGCACAGCGCGATCACCGCGGCGGCCTGCCGGTCACGCACCCGCCCCGCGCCGCGGGTGACCAGCCACCGCCGGACGAGGAACACCGCGACCACGGAGGCGGCCACGGGGACCAGGGATTCGCCCAGCACCCCCAGGGCCAGCCCCGCCGGCAGACACCAGGCCTCCTGCCCGATGTCTCCCCGGCGGCCGAGCCTCCAACGGCGCCCCGCGTCCCCCTCGACCAGCCGCCCCGCGCACCACTTCCGCACCCCCTCGCCGCGCAGCCGGGCCGGCCATCCCCCTTCGGGGTCCGCTGCTCCGCGCCCGCCGAGCAGCGCCCGGGCCCGTCGCCGTACGTCGTCCGGCCGGCCACCGGCCGACCGTAGGGCGGCGCCCGCGCAGAGCACCGCAACCAGCAGCGCCACCCCGGCCACACTCATCCGGACACACCCCCGCCCCGCTCACACAGCTGCCTCAACCGCTCCCAGCCACGCCCTTCTTGGAACCCGGCCGGGCCCCAGACGGCGGCCGGGACGGTCACCACGAAGCCATCGCGGTCCCGCTCCAGGACATGGACCTCGGCGATCCGGCGCCGACCGGCCCGGTCGCGTACGAGATGCAGTACGACCGAGAGCGCGGCCGCCAGCTGGCTGTGCAGCGCGGCACGGTCCAGGCCGGCGGTGGAACCAAGGGCCTCCAGCCGCGCGGGGACATCGCAGCCGGCGTTGGCATGGACCGTCCCGCAGCCGCCCTCATGGCCCGTATTCAGAGCCGCGAGCAGGTCCGTCACCTCGGCGCCGCGCACCTCGCCGACCACCAGCCGGTCCGGGCGCATCCGCAGCGCCTGCCGTACGAGGTCCCGCAGCGTCACCCGGCCGACGCCCTCCTGGTTGGCGGGCCGGCTCTCCAGCCGCACCACATGGGGATGGTCCGGCCGCAGCTCCGCCGAGTCCTCGGCCAGGACGATCCGCTCGGCGGGGCCGACCAGACCGAGCAGCGTGCTGAGCAGAGTGGTCTTGCCGCTGCCCGTACCGCCGCTGATCAGGAAAGACAGCCGGGCCGCCAGCAGCGCCCGAAGCAGCCGGTCGCCACCCGGCGGGACCGTGCCGGCCGCCACCAACTCCGCGAGGTCGAAGGCCCGCGGCCGCAGCACCCGTAAGGACAGACAGGTCCCGGCGACGGCCACCGGGGGCAGCACGGCATGCAGCCGGGTGCCGTCCGGGAGGCGGGCGTCCACCCATGGCCGGGCGTCGTCCAGCCGCCGTCCGGCCACCGCCGCCAGCCGCTGGGCGAGTCTGCGCACCTCCGCCGCGTCCCGGAAGCGGACGTCCGTACGCTCCAGACCACCGCCTCGGTCCACCCACACCTCGTCCGGCGCGGTGACCAGGACGTCCGTGACTTCGGGTGCGGCCAGCAGCGGTTCCAGCGGCCCGCTGCCCACCATCTCGGACCGTAACGCGGCCACCACACCCAGCACTTCGGCGTCACCCAGCAGCCGCCCCTGCTCGCGTAGTGCCACAGCCACCCGCGCGGGCGTCGGCTCCGCCCCGGCCTCGGCGAGCCGCCGGCGCACCATCTCCAGCAGGTCCGTTCCGTGGCTCATCCCCGGCCTCCGCCCCGGCCGACCGCAGGCTCCCTCACACCGGCCCCGGGCTCCGTGCTCTGCCCCGGCCCCGTCCCCGTGGCAGACGCCGGACCGCCACCATCGACCCCGCTCTCCGTCAACCGATCCCAGAACGCCGTGCAGAACCGCGCCAACGGCCCGCGCACCTGCGCCCCCGGTGGCACCCCTCGCGAAAGATCGGCCAACAGACCGGCCTCCCACGGCACTTCACCGGCCAAGGGCAGCTCCATGAGGCGGGCGATCTCGTCCGGCGGCAGGCCGTGTCCATGGCGTCCGGGAGCCCCCCGCGCCACGACGCGCAGATCACCGAGCACTTTCTGCGCCCCGGCGGCCACCCGCTGCGCCGCCGCGACCGCGCGCAGCTCCGTAGGGACGAGCAACAGGCCCATGTCCACCTGGGCCAGGGCCTCCGCCACCGCTGCGTCGACCCTGCGCGGCAGGTCCACCACCACGACACCGCCGCGCCGCCGCGCCGCGGCCATGACCGCGCGCATGGCCGGGGGCGGGATGATGGCATCGGAGCCCCGATCCCAGCTGAGGACCCGGAACGAGTGGAGCCGCGGCAGCGACTCGGCCAGGGCACCGCAGGCGACCCGGCCCCGTGATTCGGCGAACGCGGGCCAGCGCAGGCCCTTTTCCTTCTCGCCGCCCAGCAGGACGTCCAGCCCACCGCCCAGCGGGTCGCCGTCGACGAGCAGCGTGCGCCGTCCCGTACGGGCCGCGGTGACGGCCAGTGCGCCGGCCAGGGTGCTCGCTCCGGCGCCGCCGCAGCCGCCGATGACGCCGACCGTCAAGGCCGGCGGCCCGACGCCCTCGACCGCATCGGCGATCCGGTCCGTAAGCCAGCGCTCGCCGTCGGGGAGGGCCAGCACCCGCTCGGCGCCAAGGGCGACGGCCAGCCGCAGGACGGCCGGATCGTCCGCGTCCTGTCCGGTGAGGATGACGCCCGCCCGGCGTCCGGCCCCGCGCATCCGGGGCGCGCAGTCAGCGCCGACGATCACCAGAGGCGGTGCTTCCCAGTCCCCTTTGCGGGCCGGCAGGCCGTGCGCCACTTCGGGCAGTGCCCCGGCTGCCGCACACAACCGCAGAAGATCGTCGAGGAGCCTTTCGTCCTCGGTGATGATCAGCGGCCCGGCCCGCTCCTCGCCGGTATGGACCGGCCGTTCCGATGGCGTCATTCCGGCCACGTTCCGTCCCCCTATCGCTACACAACTCGCGCATCCGCGAACTCGCGGACTTTTACGCTGCACCGATCGGGAAAATCTTGGGGATCTTGACCCAAAATTGTGGACAACTCCGGGGCTGTGAATATCCCTGTCACCTATTCCAGCGACGGGCGGCTACTTCTGGGGCTGAAGAGAGCCTTCCGTAGAGCAGCGCACTGACTACGGTGCGTAATGGGTCGAGGGCGGAGAGGCCGCGGGCGCCGAGCAGGCAAGGAGAAGTGCGGAGCAGCGTCCGGCGGCGGAAAATGCGTCCGGACATGCGACGACCCCCGCCGGGGGGGAGAGCGGGGGTCGTCCCCACGGCCGACTCGGGGGGGGGAGGAGCCGGACCGGGTTAGCACGGTCGCGAACGATCCGTGACTTCCATGGTGTACCCGAGAGCCTTCTCAGGCAAACCCACGCGCCACACCTTACGCCGAATGGTGGGCGCCTATGCTCGCCCCGTGGAAAACCACTCCGTGCCTCACTCGACTCCCCGTACTGCCGCGTTCTTCGACTTGGACAAGACCGTCATTGCTAAGTCAAGCACGCTGACCTTCAGCAAGTCGTTCTACCAAGGCGGCCTGATCAATCGGCGGGCCGTACTGCGCACCGCGTACGCCCAGTTCGTGTTCCTGGCGGGCGGCGCCGACCACGATCAGATGGAGCGGATGCGGGAATATCTCTCCTCGCTGTGCCGCGGCTGGGACGTGGCCCAGGTGCGGGAGATCGTCGCCGAGACGCTGCACGATCTGATCGACCCCATCATTTATGACGAGGCGGCCTCGCTCATCGAGGAACATCACGCCGCGGGGCGGGACGTCGTGATCGTCTCCACCTCGGGCGCCGAGGTCGTCGAACCGATCGGTGAACTCCTGGGCGCGGACCGGGTGGTGGCCACCCGCATGGTCGTCGGCGAGGACGGCCGTTTCACCGGCGAGGTGGAGTACTACGCCTACGGCCCGACCAAGGAGGAGGCGGTGCGGGAGCTCGCCGCGTCCGAGGGCTACGACCTCGAGCGCTGCTACGCCTACAGCGATTCGGCCACCGATGTCCCGATGCTCTCGGCGGTCGGCCACCCCTTCGCCGTCAACCCGGACCGGGCGCTGCGCCGCGAGGCGGTCGCGCGGGGTTGGCCGGTTCTCTCCTTCAATCGGCCGGTCCCGCTCAAGCAGCGGCTGCCGACGCTGTCGATGCCCTCGCGACCGGCGCTCGCCGTGATGGCCGCGGTGGGCGCGGCCATGGCGACCGCGACGCTGGTCTGGTACGCGAGCCGGCGGAAAACTCCGAAGCCACGCCTCGGGCTTATTGGCCGGAGCGGCCGCGTCGCCCGTAATGCCCGCGTTTGAAGCCAAACGTAAAGATCTGAGGCACGGGGTTCCGCTTCCCCCGCCCGAGGAGTACAAAGGACTTAACGGCCCGCGAGACCAAGGACATCCGAGAGGAACACCTTTAACGCAGGAAGTGGCCCACGGACCGATGCATGAATGTCGGGCACCCACGCGACGCCGACCCGTCGATTACGGGCCAGCCGCACCAGGTAACCGGACAAAGATTCCGGCCTGATGGGCAAACATTCGAGCACGCTTGGTAACCCGGCAGACATGCCAGCGGCGGTACCACCGATTGGTACCGCCGCAACCCTTGTTCAGGGGCGAATGAAGCAATCCTTCCGGAATTCTCCGAGCGGCGCCCAAAGGACTTCACCCGGCCGCCCGTTATGCCGCGCCGCGCTGGAGCGCCTCACAGACGGCGGTGCTCTCCCGTACGCCGAGTTCCACCGCGCGTCCACAGTGCGCGATCCACGCGGCGACGCCCTCCGGAGTGCCCGAGACATAGCCCTCCAGGGCCGCGACGTACGCCGCGCGCCCCAGTTCGGCGTGCCCGACCTCGGCGGGGCAGATGGATTTCGGGTCCAGTCCGCTGCCGATCAGCACGATCCGCTCCGCGGCCCGCGCGACCAGCCCGTTGCACGTGGCGAACGGCCGCAGGGCGAGCAGCTCACCGTGGACCACCGCCGCGGTCACCAGCGCCGGCGCCTCGCTGCCCGCGAGGAGCAGCCGCGCCAGCCCGTCCAGCCGCCCGGCGACCTCGTCGGCATCCGGCAGCGGCAGCTCGATCAGCGGTTCGTCCACCGGCTCGGCGCCCAGCCGGGGCCGCCCCACCGTCTCGTCGGCCACCCGGCCGGCCTCATCGGCACTGCGCCCCCCGCTGGACGCGGCCACCAGATGAAGCCGTGCCAGCACCCGCAGCGGCGACTGCCGCCACACGCTGAGCAGCTGTCCGGCCTCCGCGGTCAGCCGCAGGGCCGCGCCGACCGTGCGCGGCTCGCCCTCGACGCCGAAGTCGGTGCGGCGCCGGACCTCTTCGAGCGCCCAGTCGGCCCCTGAAAGAGCCGCGGAACCACGCGCTCCGCGCAGCGCCGCCTCGGACGTCACCTCGTTGCTGCGGCGTCGCATGACCCGGTGCCCGTAGACCCGGTCGACGCCCTTGCGTACGGAGTCCACGGAGTCGGCGACTCCCGGGAGCGAGGCCAGGGTCACGAGCGGGTCGGCGCTCGCCTGCGGGGGGTCGGGGGGCGTCCCCCGGGAGATTCCAGCCATGGGTACGACCCTACGCACCACCAGGCCGGACCCCTCGAAGGAGTGGTCTTCCTCACGCAGCCCTCTCACCCTGAGCGAGATCAAGATTACCCTTGGTGAACATGAAGATCGCTTTCGTAGGCAAGGGCGGCAGCGGCAAAACCACCCTGTCCTCCCTGTTCATCCGGCATCTCGCCGCTTCCCGGGTCCCCGTGATCGCCGTGGATGCCGATATCAACCAGCACCTGGGCGCCGCGCTCGGCCTCGACGAGGCGGAGGCCGCCGCGCTTCCCGCGATGGGTGCCCAACTGCCACTGATCAAGGACTACCTGCGGGGCAGCAATCCCCGGATCCCGTCCGCCGAATCAATGATCAAGACCACCCCTCCCGGCGAGGGCTCGCGACTGCTGCGGGTCGGCGAGGACAACCCCGTCTACGACGCCTGCGTCCGGCCGGTGGAGCTCGACGGGGCCGCCGTGCGACTGATGGCAACCGGCCCGTTCACCGAGTCCGATCTCGGCGTGGCCTGTTACCACTCCAAGGTCGGCGCCGTGGAGCTGTGCCTGAACCACCTCGTGGACGGCCGGGAGGAGTATGTCGTCGTCGACATGACGGCCGGTTCCGACTCCTTCGCCTCCGGGATGTTCACCCGCTTCGACATGACCTTCCTGGTCGCCGAGCCGACCCGTAAGGGCATCGCCGTCTACCGCCAGTACAAGGAGTACGCACGGGACTTCGGCGTCCCCCTGAAGGTCGTGGGCAACAAGGTGCAGGGCCCGGAGGACCTGGCGTTCCTGCGCGAGGAGACCGGCGACGATCTGCTGGTCACCGTCGGCCACTCCGACTGGGTGCGGGCCATGGAGAAGGGCCGCCCGGCCCGCTTCGACCAGCTGGAGGAGGCCAACCGGCGCGCTCTGGAAACGCTGCACCACACCGCCGACGCCGCCTACGGGCGCCGCGACTGGGAGCGCTACACCCGGCAGATGGTGCACTTCCACCTGAAGAACGCGGAGAGCTGGGGCAATGCGAAGACCGGAGTCGACCTTGCCGCCCAGGTCGACCCCGCCTTCGTGCTCTCCGAGGGAGCAGCCACCCCACAGCCCGCCTGACCTGCCGGACGACGCGGGCGGGCGCCACCGGTTCGGCCGGTCCACCCGGGCGGCAGCCCGTTCCGCGTCGCGACTCAGCAGCCGGCGACGCCCTTCGCGGTGCCGGTGAGCGCCCTCCCGATGAGGGAACGGAATCGCCGCGCACAGCCTTCAGGCGTCAGGAAAAGGATGGAAATCCACAAGACGAAAGGCCCCACGTTCACCGGATAGAGGGATGAATTGCGGCGAATGACCGCAAAAGCCTCTCCTTACCTTTACCTCTCATTACGGTTCATTTACCGATGCTTGAGAGTCACCGGACCATCGCCCAACGGTGATGCCCGCCGGTCGGCTCACGTCCCGCCGCAGTACACCGCCGCCCCACGATCGCGCCCCGCGCGACCGCGTCGCCCCGGAGGAGACGGGAATGCCGCAGACCGAGAAGTTGCCGCCGCAGCCGCCGCGCACATCGCACCGCACCGAGATCCCTCCCGAGCCCCGTACGCCCACCGATCCCGGCTCCCCTGTGAAGAAGGGCCGGGCCGCCCGCCGGGACCTCTCCGCCTCGGTCGTCGTCTTCCTGCTCGCCGTCCCGCTCTCCCTGGGCCTCGCCCTGGCCACGGGCGCCCCGCTCCAGGCCGGTCTGGTCTCGGCGGTCGTCGGCGGCATCGTCGCCGGTACCCTCGGCGGCGCTCCGCTCCAGGTGAGCGGCGCGGCAACCGGCCTCCTGGTGGTCACCGCCGATCTGGTCCAGCGCTACGGCTGGCGCGCCACCTGCGCCGTCACGGTCCTGGCGGGCCTCACCCAACTCGCCCTCGGCGCCCTGCGCGTGGCCCGCGCAGCGCTGGCCATCAGCCCGGCGATCGTGCACGGCATGCTGGCCGGCATCGGGGTCACCATCGCCCTCGGCCAGCTCCATGTGGTGCTCGGCGGCAGTCCGGACAGCTCGGCGCTCGACAACGCCGCCGCGCTGCCCGGCCAGTTGGCGCACCCCCACGCCGTCGCGCTGCTGATCGGCGCCGTCACCGTCGCCGTACTCCTCGGCTGGGGGCGGCTGCCGGGCCGCGCCGGGCGCTGGGCGCGGGTGCTGCCCGCCCCGCTGGCCGCCGTGCTCGCCGCGACGGCCGTCAGCGCGGGGACGGAGGTGGCGCGGGTGGAGCTGCCGTCCTGGCGGATGCCCGAGCTGCCGGTGCTGCCGGACGACTCCCTTCCGGCCCTTGCCGCCGCGGTACTGACCGTCACCCTCGTCGCCGGCATGGAGTCGCTGCTGTCGGCGGTGGCCGTGGACCGGCTGGCGGCCGACCGTCCGGGCGCCCCCACGGGGCGTGCGCGGCTCAACCGTGAGCTGGCCGGCCAGGGCGTGGCCAATACGGTCTCCGGGCTGCTGGGCGGGCTGCCGATCTCCGGCGGCGCGATCCGCGGCTCGGCCAATGTGCGGGCCGGCGCGGTCACCCGCCGCGCCACCGTGCTGCACGGCGTCTGGGTGCTGCTGTGCGCGGGACTGCTGGCCACGGCTCTGGAGCTGATTCCGCTGGCCGCACTGGCCGCACTGGTGATGGTCGTCGGCGTACGGATGGTGAGCTTCGCGCACATCCGGCACGTCCAGCGGCACCGCGAATTCCCGGTGTACGCGGCCACGTTGGGCGGTGTGGTCCTGTTCGGTGTGCTCCAGGGTGTGGTGACGGGCATCGCGGTCGCGGTCTTCCTGGCGCTGCGCCGGCTGACGCACACCCGTGTCACGGTCACGGAGGAGGCGGACGGCCACCGGGTGCGGGTCAGCGGGCAGTTGACGTTCCTGGCGGTGCCGCGGCTGAGCCGGGCGCTGGCGCAGGTGCCGGCGCACACCGATGTCGTCGTCGAGCTGTGCGGTTCGTTCATGGATCACGCCGCCTACGAGGCGCTTCAGTCCTGGTCGGCCACCCACCGGGCGCACGGCGGCCGGGTGACGCTCGGCGGCCGCTCGGGCCGGCCGCTCGCCGCGCAGGCCGGTGCGCACTCCTGCCGGCCGTGGACGCCCTGGCGCAATCATCACTGCACCCGGCCCGCCCCGGCCCCGGCGGCGGTCCCGGAGAGCAGCGGCAGCCAACTCATGGGCGGGGTCTCGGCATTCCAGCGCCATACGGCTCCGCTGGTGCGCGAGGAGCTGTCCCGGCTGGCGCGCGAGGGTCAGCGGCCCACCCAGCTGTTTCTGACCTGTGCCGACTCCCGGCTGGTCACGAGCATGATCACGTCCAGCGGGCCGGGCGATCTGTTCACCGTGCGCAATGTCGGCAATCTGGTGCCGCCACCCGGCTCCGACGCCTCCTGCGACTCCGTGGGCGCGGCGATCGAGTACGCGGTGGAGGTGCTGCGGGTCGGCTCGATCACGGTCTGCGGGCATTCGGGGTGCGGCGCCATGGGGGCGCTGCTGGGCGCGGCCGCACCGGAGGACGCCGAGCCGACCCCGCTCTCCCGCTGGCTGCGGCACGGCCGGCCGAGCCTGGCCCGTATGCAGCGCATCGGACGGCTGGGCCGGGGCGAAGTCGCCCTCAGCGGGCGGCCGGTGAGTGATGACCAGGAACGGCTCGCGCTCGTCAACGTCATGCAACAGCTCGACCACCTCCGGGCCCACCCGTGTGTGGCCCGCCGGGCGGCCGAGGGCACACTGGCCCTGCACGGCATGTATTTCCATGTCGGCGAGGCCCAGGCATATGTGCTCGACGAGGCCGCCGGGCGGTTCTGCGCGGTGCGCGGCGAACCTGCGCCGGTCACGGTCTGACCTGCGCGGCGTCTCCTCAACAGCCCTTGAACACACCCTGAACGAAAGGTCTACACCAATAATTGTCCACAGCCCTTGTCAGGGCCGGGCGCGGGCTGATGAGCTATGACCTGGGGACACATCGGACGCCCTGGGATTGGGAGATGTCGTGAGCAACGAAAGCCTGGCCAACCTGCTCAAGGAGGAGACGGGAGCATGAACGAGCATCCTTCCCTCTCCAACCTGCTCAAGGAGGAGCGGCGGTTCCCGCCGCCCGCCGATCTGGCCGCGAACGCCAACGTCACGGCTGCCGCGTATGAGCAGGCCGCGGCAGACCGGCTGGGCTTCTGGGCCGAGCAGGCCGAACGCCTGTCCTGGGAGACCTCGCCGACCCAGACCCTCGACTGGTCCAACGCACCCTTCGCGAAGTGGTTCGCCGACGGCAAGCTCAATGTCGCGTACAACTGCGTGGACCGGCATGTGGAGAACGGCCTGGGTGACCGGGTCGCCATCCACTTCGAGGGCGAGCCCGGCGACAGCCGCGCGATCACCTACGCCGAGCTCCAGCGGGAGGTCTCCAAGGCCGCCCATGCGCTGACCGAGCTGGGCGTGCGCAGCGGCGACCGGGTCGCCATCTATCTGCCGATGATCCCGGAGGCGGTCATCGCCATGCTGGCTTGTGCGCGGCTGGGTGCCCCGCACTCGGTCGTCTTCGGCGGCTTCTCCGCGGACGCCCTGGCGACCCGTATCAACGACGCGGACGCCCGCGTGGTGATCACCGCCGACGGCGGTTACCGCCGCGGCAAGCCGTCCGCCCTCAAGCCCGCCGTCGACGCCGCACTGACCAAGCCCGGCACGGAGAACGTCCGCAGCGTCCTCGTCGTACGCCGCACCGGCCAGGAGGACGTCGCCTGGCACGAGGGCCGCGACGTGTGGTGGCACGAGATCGTCGACCGGCAGAGCGACCAGCACACGCCCGAGGCCTTCGACGCCGAGCACCCGCTGTTCATCCTCTACACCTCCGGCACGACGGGTAAGCCCAAGGGCATCCTGCACACCACCGGCGGCTACCTCACCCAGGTGTCGTACACCCACCACGCCGTCTTCGACCTCAAGCCGGAGACCGACGTCTTCTGGTGCACCGCCGACGTCGGCTGGGTGACCGGCCACTCGTACATCACCTACGGCCCGCTCTCCAACGGCGCGACCGAGGTGCTCTACGAGGGCACGCCCGACTCCCCGCACCAGGGCCGCTGGTGGGAGATCGTGCAGAAGTACGGCGTGACGATCCTCTACACCGCGCCGACCGCGATCCGCGCCTGCATGAAGTGGGGCGACGACATCCCGGCGAAGTTCGATCTGTCGTCGCTGCGCGTCCTCGGGTCGGTGGGCGAGCCCATCAACCCCGAGGCGTGGATCTGGTACCGCAAGCACATCGGGGCCGACAAGACACCGATCGTCGACACCTGGTGGCAGACCGAGACCGGCGGGATGATGCTGAGCCCGCTGCCGGGCGTCACGGCGACCAAGCCCGGTTCGGCCCAGGTGGCGCTGCCCGGTATCGCCGCGACGGTCGTGGACGACGACGCGCGTGAGGTCCCCGACGGCGCCGGCGGCTACCTCGTCCTGACTGAGCCCTGGCCGGCCATGCTCCGCACGATCTGGGGCGACGACCAGCGCTATCTCGACACGTACTGGTCGCGCTTCGAGGGCAAGTACTTCGCCGGTGACGGTGCCAAGAAGGACGACGACGGCGACATCTGGCTGCTCGGCCGGGTGGACGACGTGATGCTGGTGTCCGGCCACAACATCTCCACCACCGAGGTCGAGTCGGCGCTGGTGTCGCATCCGAAGGTGGCCGAGGCCGCGGTCGTCGGCGCCGCCGACCCGCAGACCACCCAGGCCATCTGCGCCTTTGTCATCCTGCGCGGCGGTGCGGCGGAGGACGAGGGCCTGGTCGAGGAGCTGCGCGCCCATGTCGCCCAGCAGCTCGGCCCGATCGCCAAGCCCAAGCGGATCCTGCCGGTCGCGGAGCTGCCCAAGACCCGGTCCGGCAAGATCATGCGGCGGCTGCTGCGCGATGTCGCCGAGAACCGCGACCTCGGTGATGTCACCACCCTCACCGACTCCTCGGTCATGGACCTGATCCAGGCGAAGCTGCCGAGCGCGGCCAGCGAGGACTGAACGGGACGGCGTACGAAGGGGGCATCCGGCCGACGCGGCCGGGTGCCCCCTTGCCGTGGGCCGGCCGCCCCTCCTCCAGCGGCCTCTCGCCCGGATTGACCGTAAAGTGAGGTCACCGGATAGCTGCTTGCGCCCGCCCGGTACAGTGGGACACGCGTCAATGACACGCTAAAACTCTGGGTGCGCCGGGAAGTCTGGTCGGCAACTGCAACAGCCGTACACAGCTGCCGAAAGCCGGAGGTCACCGAGTGAGCGCGCCAAGCAATCAAACGATCAAGAAGTGTGCGCCGCGCGCCCACCGTCCCGCCGAGCGCGACGAGGCCCACGCATGAGCGCCCCCCGGAACCGCCGCACCCCGTTCCTCGGACGGATGTCGCTGCCCGAGCGGAACTTCATCGCGGAGGCGCTACGCGCCGAAACCGTCGGCGGCATCCTCCTCCTCGCCGCCGCCGTAGCCGCTCTGATCTGGGCAAACACCCTCGGCAAGAGCTACGAGACGGTCCGCGGCTTCCACCTGGGACCGGCCGCGCTGGGCCTGGACCTGTCCCTCCAGCACTGGGCCGCCAACGGGCTGCTCGCGATCTTCTTCTTCGTCGCCGGTATCGAGCTCAAGCGCGAACTGGTCGCCGGCGAGCTCCGTGACCCCAAGGCCGCCGCCCTCCCCGTGGTCGCCGCGCTCTGCGGGATGGCGATGCCGGCGGTCGTCTACTTCGCGGTCAACAGCATCGGCGGCGGCTCGCTCCAGGGCTGGGCGGTCCCCACCGCCACCGACATCGCCTTCGCGCTCGCCGTACTCGCCGTGATCGGCACGTCCCTGCCCGCCGCGCTGCGCGCCTTCCTGCTCACCCTCGCGGTCGTCGACGACCTCTTCGCGATCCTGATCATCGCGATCTTCTTCACCTCGAAGATCAACTTTCTGGCGCTCGGCCTCGCCCTCGCCGGCCTGGTGATCTTCTATCTGCTGCTGCGCAAGGGTGTCCGCGGCTGGTACGTCTACCTCCCGCTCGCCCTGGTCATCTGGGGCCTGATGGAGAACAGCGGGGTGCACGCCACCATCGCCGGCGTCGCCATGGGCCTGATGCTGCGCTGCACCCGGCGCGACGGCGAGACGCAGTCCCCGGGCGAACACATCGAGCATCTGGTCCGCCCGCTCTCGGCCGGCTTCGCCGTACCGCTGTTCGCCCTGTTCTCCGCGGGCGTGTCCATATCCGGCGGTGCGGTCCACGAGGTCTTCACCCGGCCGGAGACGCTCGGGGTCGTGCTCGGCCTGGTGGTGGGCAAGGCGCTCGGCATCTTCGGCGGCACGTGGTGCACCGCCCGCTTCACCCGGGCCGAGCTCAACCCCGACCTCAAGTGGCCGGATGTCTTCGCCGTCTCCTCTCTGGCCGGCATCGGCTTCACGGTCTCCCTGCTCATCGGCGAACTCGCCTTCGCCGGAGACCTGGTGCTGACCGACGAGATCAAGGCGTCGGTGCTGATCGGCTCGCTGCTGGCGGCCGTCCTCGCCGGCATCCTCCTCAAGGTCCGCAACACCAAGTACAGGAAGCTGTGCGAGGACGAGGAGCGGGACGAGGACCAGGACGGCATCCCCGACATCTACGAACTCGACAGGCCGGAGTACCACCTGCGGATGGCGGCGATCCACGAAGCCAAGGCCGCCGAGCACCGGCGGCTTGCCGAAGTGGCCTCCGACTCGCATGCCGGAGACGATGGTCCGGCATGATCTGAGAGGCTTTGCATCCGGGTGAAGAGAAGAGGGAGACGGCGATGAGCGCAGTCCACGACGGCACGGACCGCAGCCTCGGACAGCTGGTGGCCACGGCCACGGCTGAGATGTCCGCGCTGGTGCACGACGAGATCGCGCTGGCCAAGGCGGAGTTCCGACAGGACGCCAAGCGCGCGGGCATCGGCAGTGCCGCGTTCATGGTGGCCGGTGCGCTGGCGCTGTTCGCGCTGCCGGTGCTGAGTTTCGCGGCGGCGTACGGCATCCACAACCTCGGCCTCGGGCTCGCCTGGTCCTTCCTGATCGTCGGGGGCGCCTTCCTGGTCCTCGCCGGGCTGCTGGCCCTCATCGCGATGGCCAAGATGAAGAAGATCAAGAAGCCGGAGAAGTCGATCAACTCGGCCAAGGAGACCGCGGCCGTACTCCAGAAGGCCAAGCCGCACCCGCGCCTGGCGCCCGTGGAGCACCCGGTGCTGGAGTCTGTGACACGCTCATCGGTATGACAGCCCCTGACAGCACCGCCGCAGTCGTACGGCTCGGCATCCCCAGCGGGGAAGAGGTGTCGCACCGCGACGTCGCGGCCAACGGCGCCCGCTTCCACATCGCGGAGATGGGCGACGGCCCCCTGGTGCTGCTGCTGCACGGCTTTCCACAGTTCTGGTGGACCTGGCGGCACCAGATGCCGGCGCTCGCCGAGGCGGGCTTCCGGGCGGTCGCGATGGATCTGCGGGGCGTCGGCGGCAGCGACCGCACCCCGCGCGGCTACGACCCGGCGAACCTCGCCCTGGACATCACGGGCGTCATACGGTCCCTGGGAGAGCCGGACGCCGCGCTCGTCGGTCACGACCTGGGCGGCTATCTCGCCTGGACGGCGGCGGTGATGCGGCCCAAGCTGGTGCGCCGGCTGGCGGTGTCCTCGATGCCGCATCCGCGGCGCTGGCGCTCGGCGATGCTCGCCGACGTACGGCAGAGCGCCCGGAGTTCGCACATCTGGAACTTCCAGCGCCCCTGGCTGCCGGAGCGCGCGCTGACGGCGGACGACGCGGCGCTGGTGGGCCGGATGATCCGCGACTGGTCCGGCCCCCGGCTGCCGGACGACGACGCACTGATGGCCTACCGCCGGGCGATGAGCATCCCCTCGACGGCGCACTGCTCGATCGAGCCGTACCGCTGGATGGTGCGCTCGATGGCCCGCCCCGACGGTCTCCAGTTCAACCGCCGGATGAAGATGCCCGTACGGGTCCCGACGCTGCATCTGCACGGCTCGCTCGACCCGGTGATGCGTACCCGCAGCGCGGCCGGCTCCGGCGAGTACGTCGAGGCGCCGTACCGCTGGCGGCTCTTCGACGGCCTGGGGCACTTCCCGCACGAGGAGGACCCGGTGGCGTTCTCCACGGAGCTGATCAACTGGCTGAAGGACCCGGAACCGGACCGGTGACGAACCGCCGTCCCGGGGCCGGGCAGAGCGCAACGCCGCCCCCGGGACGGACTGTTGAACCCACCGCGCGAACCGGTTCTTCCACGCCTCCCGCGCACCGCTCAGCGGGTTTTCCGTACCGCTCGGCGGAGCGGCCGCACACCGAACTCGAACGTGCGTCTGACGAACAGCCACTTGCCCGGCGCATAGGCCAATTGGCGGCCCCCGGGGCGGTTACGGGCCTTGGGCCACGGGCAGAGTCGAGGGTATGGGCTGGACGCACGACTACCGTGACGTGGCACGCAACCGCCGCAGCAGTACCGTTGCCGTGGGTACTCAGGAAAGGGGCCCGGACCTCAGGTCCGGCGCATCCCCCGACCCGGCGCACCCGATGGGGATTCCGCGCATCCTGCGCCGCAGAGCGCGCTGGATGAGCGCGCGACTACGCCATCCCCGCACCTGACTCCTCGGCCCGCCGACGGGCGCGGGACTTCCCGCGCCGGACATCGGCGGGCGGCAGTGCTCCTCCGAACCGCCAGAGCCTGTCCGGTGGCCGGGCCCACGCCCGCCCACCGGAGTGGCTCTAGATCGCGCAGCCCTGGCTGTCGACCTGCTGCTGGGCCTTGCGCCCCCTGATGGCGTCCTCGCGGACCTCGTCGGCGGTCAGCGCGTAGCCGGTGCGTGAGTCGTCCCGCGACTTCGCGAAGACGACGCCGTAGACCTTGCCCTGCGGGGTGAGCAGCGGACCACCGGAGTTGCCCTGCCGGACCGTGGTGTAGAGGGAGTAGACATCGCGGCCGACCGTGCCGCGCTTGTAGATGTCCGCGCCGTTGGCCTGGACGCGGCCGCGGACCCGGGCCGCGCGGACGTCGTAGCCGCCGTTCTCCGGGAAGCCGGCGACGATGGCGCTGTTGCCGCTCTTCGCGTCGGCGCCGGTGAACTGGAGCGCCGGGGCCCGGAGCGAGGGCACGTCCAGGACCGCGATATCGCGCCGCCAGTCGTAGAGCACGACCTTGGCGTCGTACGTACGGCCCTCGCCGCCCACCTGGACGGTGGGCTCGCGCACTCCGCCGACCACATGGGCGTTGGTCATCACACGGTGCCGGCCGAAGACGAATCCGCTGCCTTCCACGACCTTGCCGCAGCTGGGGGCCGTGCCGACCACCTTGACGATGCTGCGCTTGGCCTGCGCCGCGACCGGGCTGGTGGCCAGCCGGGGATCGGGCGCCGGGACGTTGTTGATCGGTTCGTTGGAGAACGGCGTGAAGACCTGCGGGAAGCCGTTCTGGGCGAGGACCGAGGAGAAGTCCGCGAACCAGGTGCCGGCCTGCGGGGGCAGCACCCGGGACACCCCGAGCAGCACCTTGGAGTTACGGACTTCCTTGCCGAGCGTCGGCAGGGAGGTACCGGCCAGTGCCGAGCCGATCAGCCAGGCGACCAGCAGCATCGCCAGGACGTTGACCAGCGCGCCGCCGGTGGCGTCCAGCGCTCTCGCCGGTGACCACGTGATGTGGCGGCGCAGTTTGTTGCCCAGATGGGTGGTGAGCGCCTGGCCCACGGAAGCGCACACGATCACGATGGCGACCGCCGCGATGGCCGCGAAGGTGCCGGGAGTCGCCTCCCCGGTGATCTCGTTCCAGATCACCGGCAGCAGATAGACCGCGATCAGGCCGCCTCCGAGGAAGCCGATCACGGACAGGATGCCGACGACAAAGCCTTGCCGATAGCCGATGATGGCGAACCACACGGCCGCGACCAGCAGCAAAATGTCCAGGACGTTCACGCCGGACACCGTCTCACGAGCGCCAGTCGAGCGGGACGGCCTTGTCACGGTCCCACGGAATCTCCCAGCCCGCGTAGTGCAGGATCCGGTCGATGACTCCGGCCGTAAACCCCCAGACCAGGGCGTTCTCGACAAGGAAAGCAGGCCCGATGTGGCCGCTGGGATGGCGGGTTGTCACGCGGTGGGCCGGGTCCGTGAGATCCGCCACGGGAACCGTGAACACCCGGGCGGTCTCCGCCTGGTCGACCGCGCCGACCGGGCTCGGCCGGCGCCACCACCCCAGGACGGGCGTCACCACGAAGCCGCTGACGGGGATGTAGAGCCGCGGCAGCACGCCGAAGACCTGCACACCGGAGGGATCGAGCCCGGTCTCCTCCTCGGCCTCGCGCAGCGCCGCCTGGACCGGACCGGAGCCCTCCGGATCGCCGTCCTCCGGGTCGAGGGCGCCACCGGGGAAGGAGGGCTGGCCGGCGTGGGAGCGCAGGGTGCCGGCGCGCTCCATCAGAAGCAGCTCGGGGCCGCGGGGGCCATGGCCGAAGAGGATCAGTACCGCGGACTGCCGGCCACCGTTCTCGGGCGGCAGAAAGCGGCTGAGCTGGGGCGGCTCGATCGTGGCGGCCACCCGGGCCACCGGGGCCAGCCACTCGGGCAGGCCCTCGGCCGTGACCGCAGCCTCCCGGCCGGACGCCTCCCCGGCGTCCTCCTTGCCGTACCGCTGCTCCCGTGCACTCCGCATCCGCGCCCCCTCAGGCCTGGCATCGATCGTCGGTCACCTCTGGGCGGCGGTCGTCAGGACGCGGCCACCGGGGGCGCCATCGGCGGCGCGGGCTGCCCCGGATAGTCGGCCGGTGGCTTCAGCCGCTGCCCCGGCTGGCCGCCCAGCTCGTACTTCAGCAGCTTCCTGGCCTTCTCCGGGTCCGTCTCGCCCTCGCCGTACGCGGGGCACAGCGGGGCGATGGCGCAGGCTCCGCAGGCGGGCTTGCGGGAGTGGCAGACGCGGCGGCCGTGGAAGACGACCCGGTGCGAGAGCATCGTCCACTCGCTCTTGGGGAAGATCTCGGCGACATCCGCCTCGACCTTCTCGGCGTCCTCCGCGGTGGTCCAGCCGAAGCGGCGGGCCAGCCGGCCGAAGTGGGTGTCGACGGTGATGCCCGGGACGCCGAAGGCGTTGCCCAGCACCACATTGGCGGTCTTGCGACCGACCCCGGGGAGGGTGACGAGGTCCTCCAGGCGGCCCGGGACCTCCCCGCCGAAGCGGTCGCGGAGCGCCGCCGACAGGCCGATCAGCGACTTCGTCTTGGCCCGGAAGAAGCCGGTCGGCCGGATCAGTTCCTCCAGCTTCTCCGGGGGCATCGCGGCCATGTCCTCGGGCGTCGGGCAGACCGCGAAGAGGCGCGGGGTGGTCTGGTTGACCCTCAGGTCGGTGGTCTGCGCGGACAGGACCGTCGCGACCAGCAGCTCGAAGGGGTTGGTGAAGTCCAGCTCGGGGTGGGCGTACGGATACAGCTCGGCCAGCTCGCGGTTGATCCGGCGGGCCCGCCGCACCATGGCGACCCGGGACTCGGGCTTGCGCGCGGGCGCCTTCTTGGCGGGCGTCTTCCCGGCGGCCGTCTTGGCCGTCGACTTCTTGGCCGGGGCGGCCTTCCCGGCGGCCGTCTTCTTGGCGGGCGCCTGCCCGGCGGCCGCGGCGGCCTTCTTCGCGACAGCCTTCTTGGCGGTGGCCTTCTTCGTGACGGCCTTCTTGGCCGCCGCCGGCTTCTCGGGGGTTGCGTTCACGGGGCGGCCTTCTTCCCTGCCGAGGTCTTGCCTGCCGGAGTCGTCCTCGCGGCGGTCTGCACGGTCGTGTCCTGCGCCGACGGTCGCGACGCGCCGGTTTTCCGGACGGGCGGCTTCCGGTGAGGCGCCACCCCGGAGGGGGATTTGTTACATTTATCCGAATCCGATGCGCGGCCGGACGGCTGTTCGCCCACAGCGGAATCCTGCCCTGCGCTCACTCTTCCGGCCCCCCAGTCCTCTGCTCTCACCGGCGTATTGGACACTCGGCCAGACTAAGGCCAGCCACTGACATCCGGCTTGATCGCTGTGAATCCTGACCCCAATCGGCCCCCTGCCTTATGGCTCGGGGCACCGGTCCGGCAAACTTGTGATTGATCGCACTGTTTTGCATTCCGGCATGATGGGGACCACAGTCCCCCGGAGCATGTCGACAAGGAGAGATCTCGTGGACGACGTTCTGCGGCGCGCACCGCTCTTCGCGGCGCTCGATGACGAGCAGGCGGCGGAGCTGCGCGCCTCAATGGGAGAGGTCACGCTCGCCCGCGGCGACGCCCTGTTCCACGAAGGGGACCCCGGCGACCGCCTCTATGTGGTCACCGAGGGCAAGGTGAAGCTGCACCGCACCAGCCCCGACGGACGGGAGAACATGCTCGCCGTCCTCGGCCCCGGAGAGCTGATCGGTGAGCTCTCGCTCTTCGACCCCGGCCCCCGTACGGCCACGGCTTCCGCCCTCACCGAGGTCAAGCTCCTCGGTTTGGGGCACGGCGACCTTCAGCCCTGGCTGAACGCCCGCCCCGAGGTGGCCACCGCCCTGCTGCGGGCGGTCGCCCGCCGGCTGCGCAAGACCAACGACCAAATGTCCGACCTGGTGTTCTCGGACGTACCGGGCCGCGTGGCGCGCGCCCTGCTCGACCTGTCGCGCCGCTTCGGCGTGCAGTCCGAGGAAGGCATCCACGTCGTCCACGACCTGACGCAGGAAGAACTGGCCCAGCTGGTCGGTGCCTCCCGTGAGACGGTCAACAAGGCGCTCGCGGACTTCGCGGGCCGCGGCTGGCTGCGCCTGGAGGCGCGCGCCGTGATCCTGCTGGACGTCGAGCGGCTGGCCAAGCGCTCGCGCTGAGCCACCCGCAGACAGCCTGGAAGGGCCCCGCTCCGGCGGGGCCCTTCGTCATGGGCGCCCGCGACACCCCCTAGGGCCCCACGGCCCGCTAATTCGCTCGCCGGACCACCGCGGTCCGCGCCATGGTGGCGCCATGACCCACGGCACGGGACTTGACCGGGACGGCTGCTTCCTGCGGGAGGGGGCCCTGGACCGGGTGTCCGCGCCGTTCGCGCCCGTGGTGGCGGAGCTGGCAGCCCGGCTCGGCGAGCACTTCGGCCCCGACAGGCTGCACAGCGGCTATCTCTACGGCAGCGTCCCCCGTGGCACCGCCGTCCCCGGCGTCTCCGACCTCGATGTGCTGCTCGCCCTGCGGGACGCGCCCACCGAGGCCGACCGGGCCGCCGCCCGCGCCGTAGAGGACCGCATCGACGCGGCCTTCCCCCAGGTCGACGGCGTCGGGATCCTGCTGTTCGGCGTGCAGCGCCTGCTGAGCGAGCCGGAGCGGTACGACCTGGGGTGGTTCGTGGCCTGCATGTGCACGCCGCTCAGCGGCCCCGATCTCGCCACTCGGCTGCCCCGCTACCGCCCCACCCCGCTCCTCGCCCGCGAGACCAACGGCGACCTCTTCCGCGACCTGCCCGGTCTGCGCGCACAGGCCGCGGCGGCCACTACGGAAGCCGGGCGCACCCAGCTGACCCGGGGTGTGGCGCGCCGGCTCGTCCGTACCGGATTCACCCTGGTCATGCCGCGCTGGGGCGGCTGGACCAGCGACCTCACCGAGTCCGCCGAGGTGTTCGGCCGCTACTACCCGGCGTACGCCGGGCAGATGCGCGCCGCGGCGCGCGCCGCCCGGACGCCGGCCGCGTACCCGGAGCTGCTGGACGAGCTGCTGTCCGGCCTCGCCCCCTGGCTGGCGGACGAGTATCTGGCCGTCCACGGGGCGAAGGCTCCCCGCCCGTAGGCGCGCTGACGGGGCCTCTCGGCGACCCGGGGCCGCCCGGCGGCCGGTCCGCCGGGTCAGTCCTCGATCAGCCCGTGCTCGCCCAGGTAGTCCAGCTGCGCCCGCACCGACAGCTCGGCGGCCGGCCACAGGGAGCGGTCGACATCGGCGTACACGTTCGCCACGACCTCGCCGGGCGTCCGGTGGCCGGCCTCGACCGCGGTCTCCACCTGGGCGAGCCGGTGCGCCCGGTGCGCCAGATAGAACTCCACCATCCCCTGGGCGTCGTTCAGCACCGGCCCGTGGCCCGGCAGGACCGTCGCCACCCCGTCGTCGACCGTGAGGGAGCGCAGTCGGCGCAGCGAGTCCAGGTAGTCGCCCAGCCGCCCGTCGGGGTGGGCGACCACGGTGGTGCCGCGCCCCAGGATCGTGTCGCCGGTGAGCACCGCGCGGTCGGCCGGGAGGTGGAAGGAGAGCGAGTCCGCGGTGTGGCCCGGGGTGGGCACCACCCGCATCTCCAGGCCCCCGGTGGTGATGACATCGCCCGCTTCGAGCCCCTCGTCCCCCAGGCGCAGCGCCGGATCCAGCGCCCGTACGGAGGAACCGGTCAGCTCGGCGAAGCGGACGGCGCCGTCGGAGTGGTCCGGGTGACCGTGGGTCAGCAGCGTCAGCGCGACGCGTTTGCCGGCCCGTTCGGCGGTGTCGATGACGGCGCGCAGGTGGCTCTCGTCGAGCGGCCCGGGGTCGATGACGACGGCCAGGTCGGAGTCCGGCTCGGCGACGATCCAGGTGTTGGTGCCGTCCAGCGTCATCGGCGACGGGTTCGGCGCCAGGACGCAATGGGCGCGCGCGGTCGCGGGCCCCGAGATCACTCCGCCGCGGGGCTGGCCGGGGAGGGCGGCTGCGTCGGTCATGCGGGGGTCCCTCCCGAGGGGCCGGCGCCGTCCGCGGGCCCCTCGGGCGCGTCGCCCCCAGGGGCACCGGTTCCGGCGTCCGTCCGTGTGATGTGCTTGGTGAACTCGTCGTGCCCCGGCCAGCTCAGCTCGATCTCGCCGCCCACGAGGCGGGCCCTGGCCAGTACGGGCGTCAGGTCCTGGGCCTCCGCGGCGGCCAGCGCGTCCGCGGCGGTGGCGTACGGCTGGAGCCCGCGCAGGGTCGCGATGGTCGGCGGCATCATCAGCAGCTCACCGCGGTCGTAGCCGGCGGCCGCCTCCTCGGGCCGGATCCACACCGCGAGATCGGCCTCCGTGGTGGCGAGGCGGGCCCCCTCCGGACCGGAGCCGGCCGGCGGCTCCTGGGGGAGGGTGCGCTGGCCCTCGGGCAGTGCGGCGACGAAGAACCAGGTGTCGTAGCGCCGCGGTTCGAACTCCGGGGTGATCCAGCGGGCCCAGGCGCCCAGCAGGTCGGAGCGCAGCACCAGGCCGCGGCGGCCCAGGAAGTCGGCGAAGGACAGCTCATGGGCGACCAGGGCGGCGCGGTCCGCCTCCCAGTCCTCGCCCGTGGTGTCCGCGACGACCGTGTCGGCCGAGGCGCCGGCGAGCAGCACGCGCGCCTCCTCGAACGTCTCGCGGACCGCCGCGCAGACGATGGCCTGCGCGGTGGCCGGATCGACGCCCATCCGGACCGCCCACTGGGCGCGCGACGGACCGGCCCAGGCCACCGGACGCTCGTCACGTGGATCGACGGAGCCGCCCGGATAGGCGTACGCGCCTCCGGCGAAGGCCATGGAGGTGCGTCTGCGCAGCATGTGGACGGCGGGGCCGGAGCCGGAGTCCCGCAGCAGCAGGACGGTCGCGGCCCGCCGGGGCTCGGCAGGGGTCAGCTCGCCGTTCGCGAGCGCCCGGATACGGTCCGGCCACTCCGGCGGGTACCACTGGCCATTGGTCGTGGACGACATGGCCGGATGCTATGCGCTCGCGCGCGGATGTTCGAGGGCCACTTTCGCGCCGGAGGGCCCCTGCTGACGCGGGGCCCTCCGGCACACGGCACGCCACCACGGGGGCGGCGTCCCTGGGGGTACCTATTCGGCGATCTCGACCTGGATCTCGACCTCGACCGGCGCGTCGAGCGGCAGCACCGCCACGCCCACCGCGGACCGGGCGTGCACGCCCTTGTCGCCGAGGATCTCGCCCAGCAGCTCGCTGGCGCCGTTGAGGACGCCCGGCTGGCCGGTGAAGTCCGGTGCGGAGGCCACGAAGCCGACGACCTTGACGACCCGCTGGATCTTGTCGAGGTCGCCGATGACGGACTTCACGGCGGCCAGCGCGTTGAGCGCGCAGGTCGCGGCGAGTTCCTTGGCCTGCTCCGCGCCGACCTCGGCGCCGACCTTGCCGGTGGCCGGCAGTGCGCCGTCCACCATCGGCAGCTGGCCGGAGGTGTACACATAGGCGCCGGAGCGCACCGCGGGCTGGTAGGTGGCCAGCGGCGGCACGACCTGGGGCAGCTTCAGCCCGAGCGCCGCGATCTTGTCCTCCACCGCGCTCATGCCTGCTTCTCCCGCTTCAGGTAGGCCACCAACTGCTCGGGGTTGTTCGGGCCCGGAACGACCTGGACCAGCTCCCAGCCGTCCTCGCCCCAGGTGTCCAGAATCTGCTTCGTCGCGTGCACGAGGAGCGGCACGGTCGCGTATTCCCACTTGGTCATGGGCCGAGCGTAATGCCTGTCCAGGGCCGCGCCGGACCCCGTCCGCCCCGGCCCGCCCGCACCGGCCCCGGACGGCGTTCAGCGGCCCCGGACGCCGGGCCCCTACGGATCATCCCTGACCCGTCCCCGACGGATCGCGGGCAGATATCCGGGGCTTCCCAGGCGTATCCCGTGCGTAGCCGGGACGCGGACTGGTTAGGCTCCTTGGCGTGAGCAGGCTCCATGTCGTCAGCGGCAAGGGCGGCACCGGCAAGACCACGGTCGCCGCTGCCCTCGCCCTCGCCCTGGCCACCGAGGGTCGCCGTACCCTCCTGGTCGAGGTCGAGGGCCGGCAGGGCATTGCCCAGTTGTTCGAGACCGAAGCGCTTCCTTACGAGGAACGCAAGATCGCCGTGGGTCCGGCATCGGAAGGTGCCGCCCCCTGGGGTTCGTCCGGCGCGCCGTCCGCCGGGGATCCCGCGCGCGGCGGTGGCGGGAGACGGGCGGGCGGCGAGGTCCATGCCCTCGCCATCGACGCCGAACGCGCCCTTCTGGACTACCTCCAGATGTTCTACAAGCTGGGCAGCGCGGGCCGGGCGCTGAAGAAGCTCGGCGCGATCGACTTCGCCACGACCATCGCACCGGGCCTGCGGGACGTCCTGCTGACCGGCAAGGCGTGCGAGGCGGTCCGCCGCAAGGACAAGAACGGCAAGTTCGTCTACGACGCGGTCGTGATGGACGCCCCGCCGACCGGCCGCATCACCCGCTTTCTGAACGTCAATGACGAGGTGGCCGGGCTGGCGAAGATCGGCCCGATCCACAATCAGGCGCAGGCCGTGATGCGGGTCCTCAAGTCGCCCGAGACCGCGGTGCACCTGGTCACGCTCCTGGAGGAGATGCCCGTCCAGGAGACCGCCGACGGGGTCGAGGAGCTGCGCGCCGCCGGCATCCCGGTGGGCGGCATCGTCATCAACATGACCCGCCCGGCGCTGCTGGACAACGGCGATCTCGACATCGCCGCCCGGGATGCCCGTGGCGGCGTCGCCAAGGCGCTCTCCGAGGCCGGTCTGGGCGGCGCCCGCCGCGGCGGGCTGGCGGAACGGCTGATCGACCCCTTGCTGGAGCAGGCCCGCGAACACGCCGAGCGGGTCGAGCTGGAGCGTGCCGAGCACGCCGAGCTGACCGCCCTCGGCCTGCCCACCTACGAGTTGGAGCTGCTCCCCGAGGGAGTGGACCTCGCCGGGCTCTACCACCTGGCGAGAGACCTGCGGAAACAGGGGCCCATATGACCTCGGACAACACGACGCTGGACGCCTCGGCCCCGCGGCTCGAGGTCGATGCGCTGCTCGACGACCCGCACACCCGCATCGTGGTGTGCTGCGGCTCGGGTGGCGTCGGCAAGACCACGACCGCCGCGGCGCTGGGTGTGCGCGCAGCCGAGCGCGGCCGCAAGGTCGTGGTGCTCACCATCGACCCGGCCCGCCGGCTGGCGCAGTCCATGGGCATCTCCGAGCTCGACAACGTCCCGCGTCAGGTCAAGGGCGTCGACGAGACGTCGGGCGGCGAACTGCACGCGATGATGCTGGACATGAAGCGCACCTTCGACGAGATCGTCGAGGGCCATGCGGACGCCGACCGGGCCCGCGCGATCCTGGAGAACCCCTTCTACCAGTCCCTGTCGGCCGGTTTCGCGGGCACGCAGGAGTACATGGCCATGGAGAAGCTGGGCCAGCTCCGCGCGAACGACGAGTGGGACCTGATCATCGTCGACACCCCGCCGAGCCGCTCCGCGCTGGACTTCCTGGACGCGCCCAAGCGCCTGGGCTCCTTCCTGGACGGCAAGTTCATTCGGGTGCTGATGGCACCGGCCAAGGTCGGCGGCCGGGCCGGCATGAAGTTCCTCAACGTCGGCATGTCGATGATGACCGGCACCCTCAGCAAGCTCATGGGCGGTCAACTGCTCCGCGATGTGCAGACGTTCGTGGCCGCGATGGACACCATGTTCGGCGGCTTCCGCACCCGCGCGGACGCCACCTACCGCCTGCTTCAGGCGCCCGGTACGGCGTTTCTCGTGGTGGCCGCGCCGGAGCGGGACGCCCTGCGCGAGGCGGCGTACTTCGTCGAGCGGCTGGCCGCCGAGCAGATGCCGCTGGCCGGCCTGGTGCTGAACCGTGTCCATGGCAGCGGCGCCGCCCAACTGAGCGCCGAGCGCGCGCTGGCCGCCGCGGAGGCCCTCACGGACCGTATGGCGGAGGACACCCACGCGGACCCGCCCGCGGACGCCGGGGCGGCCCCGGGCGCCGCGGCCGGTCTCGCCGCCGACCGCACAGAAAATAATCTTGAAGCCAACGGCATTGTGGATCTCGACGGCGGGAAGGCTGGATCACGTACCGCCGGCGGCCTCTCCCCCGCTGCCGCGGCGGAGCATGTGACACCCACCTCGGCCTCAGCGGCACAACTGGCCGCCGGGCTGCTTCGACTGCACGCGGAACGCATGCAGGTCCTCGCGCGCGAACGGCGCACGCGGGACCGCTTCACCGCGCTGCACCCCGAGGTTCCGGTGACGGAGGTCGCCGCGCTGCCCGGCGATGTCCATGACCTCGCGGGACTGCGTGCCATCGGCGACCGTCTGGCGCTGAACCCCACGGACACCGACGACTGAGCTGTACGCACAGAGCCAGCCCGGTCGTTCACACGCAGAGCCCTTCACACGCAGAGCCCTTCACGCACCGAGCCCTTCACACACCGACGTAGCGCCCGCACCACACCCCGGGCGCCGCACCACGTCTTCACCGGGCGCGCCGGATCAGCGCGCCCACCCCCATCCCTGCCTCCAACTCCGGTGCCGCGCACCGTGACTGACGGCACATCGCGTCTGTCGGACCGATCAGACCGCGCCATCAACCGAACCTTCTCGGCCGACTTCTCCCGGCCGGTGCCCGTGGCTACCCGACCGCCGCGAACTCGTCGAAGGCCTCGTCCTCACAGTCCACCGGCAGGATGCCCGTGCTGTGCTCATATTCCGTACGCGCTGTCTCCAGCAGCCGGCGCCATGACGTCACGGTCGGGCGGCGACGCAGCAGCGCCCTCCGCTCGCGTTCGGTCATTCCGCCCCACACGCCGAACTCCACCCGGTTGTCCAGGGCATCGGCCAGGCACTCCGTGCGCACCGGGCATCCGGTGCACACCGCCTTGGCGCGGTTCTGGGCCGCCCCTTGAACGAACAGTTCATCCGGATCGGTAGTGCGGCAGGCTGCCTGTGCACTCCAGTCGGTTACCCAGCTCATGCTGGCGCCGTCCTCTCCCGAATCGAGGCTCCCCCACGGCGGCAAGCGGCATATTCACCGTTGCCAGTTGAGGACGTTACGGAAAGCAGGCAGGGCGCAACACCCCCTTCGGGCCCAATCTTGGATGGCCCGAACGGACTATGCGTATGCGGCAGATCACCCAACGGAGTGACCGCACGACATACGTCACTTTGCGCGCAAGACGGGACAGTTCGCCGGCCTGACACGGGGTTTTCTTCGACGCCTGCGGTCACGTGGGGGTGCGTACCGCGGGGAGTGGGGGTTGACGAACTCGGGCGTAACCGTTCGGCTGTGGTAGCTGAGGACAGGCTAAACGAACACGTGCGCCCCTGTCCGGCGGATGGAGAACGTAGGCTGCCCTCATGCCTAAGAAGCGCGATGGCGGAGGTCTGTCCAAGACGCAGCAGGCCGCCAAGTTCCTCGGTGTCAGCGTCCTGGCCGGAGCGGTACTCGCCGGTCTTGCGCTCCCTGCGGCCGGGGCGCTCGGTCTGACCGCCAAGGGATCGGTCGAGGGCTTCGACGACATTCCCGCGAACCTCAAGACGCCGCCGCTCAGTCAGCGGACCAGGATTCTGGACGCGAAGGGCGGCGAGATCGCCAAGGTCTACTCCCGTGACCGCACGGTGGTCGGCCTCAAGGACATGTCGCCGTACATCCGGCAGGCGATCGTCGCGATCGAGGACGCGCGCTTCTACGAGCACGGCGCCATCGACATGAAGGGCATCCTGCGGGCGGTCAACAAGAACGCCCAGTCGGGCGGCGTCTCCGAGGGCGCCTCGACGCTGACCCAGCAGTATGTGAAGAACGTCTTCATCGAGGAGGCCGGCGACGACGCGGACAAGGTCGCGCAGGCCACCCAGCAGACCCTCGGCCGCAAGGTCAGGGAGCTGAAGTACGCGATCCAGGTCGAGAAGGAACTGGGCAAGCGCAAGATCCTTCAGAACTACCTCAACATCACGTTCTTCGGGCAGCAGGCCTACGGCGTCGAGGCGGCCGCCCAGCGCTACTTCAGCAAGCACGCCAAGGACCTGAATCTGGAGGAGTCGGCGCTGCTGGCCGGCATCGTCCAGTCGCCCACCCGCTACGACCCGGTCAACGCCCCGCAGGAGGCGACCCGGCGGCGCAACACCGTCCTCCAGCGGATGGCCGATCTGAAGGACGTCACCCAGGCGCAGGCCGACGCGGCCGCCAAGAAGCCGATCAAGCTGGCGGTCAGCCGTCCCAAGAACGGCTGCATCACCGCCACCGACGGCGCCGGCTTCTTCTGCGACTACATCCGCAAGGTCTTCCTCACCGACAAGCACTTCGGCAAGAGCCGGAAGGCCCGGCTGCAACGCTGGGACGAGGGCGGGATGACCATCCGCACCACCCTCGATCCGCAGTCCCAGAAGTCGGTCCAGGCCTCGCTGAAGGACCACGTCTACGAGGACGACCCGGTCGCCGGTGCCGCCACCCTCGTCGAGCCGGGCACCGGCAAGATCCTCGGCATGGGTCAGTCGCGCCCGTACGGCTTCGGCGAGAACCAGACCGTGATCAACCTCTCGGTCGATCACGACATGGGCGGCGGCGCCGGCTACCAGCCCGGGTCGACCTTCAAGCCGTTGATCGCGGCGGCCGCGCTGGAGCAGGGGACGAACCCGGAGCAGGAGTACCCCTCGCCGTACCGGATGCCGTACCCGAGCCCGGTGCAGACCTGCGACGGCGAGTGGCAGGGCAGCGCCATGACGCAGAACGAGAACAGGGAAGAGGTCGGCCCGTACGCCATGAAGGAGGCGACCGCGAAGTCGGTCAACACCTACTTCGTGCAGCTGATCAGCGATATGGGCATCTGCCCGGCGGTGAAGATGGCCCAGAAGATGGGCATCGAGCGGGCGGACGGCAAGCCGTTGGAGCAGGTCCCGTCGATGACGCTCGGTGTGCAGGAGATGTCGCCGCTGACCATGGCGGCCGGGTACGCCGCGTTCGCCAACGGCGGTGAGTACTGCTCCCCCGTCGCCATCGAGTCGATCACCGACGCCCGCGGCCGGGCGCTGAAGGTCCCGCAGACCAGCTGCCGCAGCGCGATGTCCAAGAGGACCGCCGACACGATCAACACCCTCCTCAAGGGCGTCGTCGAGGACGGCACCGGCAAGGAAGCCGGTCTCCAGGGCCGTGACAGCGCCGGCAAGACGGGCACCAGCGACAGCCGCTACGCCGCCTGGTTCGTCGGCTACACCCCGAACGCGGCCGGTGCGGTCTGGGTCGGCGACCCGATGCACAAGCGGAAGATGTACGACATCACCATCGGCGGGGTCCCGCACGACAAGGTCTACGGTGCCGACACCCCCGGCCCCATCTGGCGCGATGCGATGTCCGGCGCGCTCGACGGCCGGCCCGCGCCCGAGCTGCCCACCGTCCCGATCGACGACCCCGCCAAGGACCGGCCCCAGGGCGACGACAAGGGCCACGGCAAGCACAAGCCCGGCCGGGGCCACGGCGGCGACAACAAGCCGGGCGGCGGCTGGAGCATCCCGGGCTTTCCCGACATCCTGGGCGGCGGCAACGGCGGCTGACAGGCGGCCGATTGGCCCGTACGGCAACGGCTGAGGGGCGCCCCCACCACGGGGGCGCCCCTCAGCCGTCTTTCCGGGACCCGGTCCGGCCGCTCAGCCGGCCAGCAGCTTCTTCACCACGGCGGCCACCCGGCCGCCCTCGGCGCGGCCCGCCACCTGAGGGTTGACGATCTTCATGACGGCGCCCATCGCCCGCGGGCCCTCGGCGCCGGCGCCCTTGGCCTCCGCCACGGCCGCCGCGACCAGCTGCTCCAGCTCGTCATCGGACAGCTGCTTGGGGAGATAGTCCGCGAGGACCTCGCCCTCGGCGCGCTCCCGCTCGGCCTGCGCGGCCCGGCCGCCCTGCTCGAAGGCTTCCGCGGCCTCCCGGCGCTTCTTCGCCTCCCGCGCGATGATCTTCTCGACCTCGCTGTCGGACAGCTCACGTGCCTCGGTGCCCGCGACCTCCTCCTTCTGGATGGCGGTCAGCGTGAGACGGAGGGTGGAGGAGCGCAGCTCGTCGCGCGCCTTGATCGCGACGGTGAGGTCGTCCTGAAGCTTGGACTTGAGCGTGGTCATGCCGTTGAGTATGCCTCCCCCCGCCGACAACCGCCGATCCTTTTCCTCCCGGCCCGCCACGCCCGCCGCACGACGGCGCCGCTCCGCCGCTGCATCCACCCCCCGCACTCTGCGACGATGGGACGCATGCGCGCGCGATACGGAGTACCCCTGACCCTGACCGCAGTCGGCGCGGCCGGCCTGGCCTACGCCGCCGGCTTCGAAGTCCGCTCCTTCCGTCTCCGGCGCGTCACCGTGCCCGTACTGCCCCGCGGAATGCGGCCGTTGCGCGTCCTCCAGGTCTCCGACATCCACATGGTCAGCGGGCAGCGCAAGAAGCAGCGCTGGCTGCAGTCGCTCGCCGGGCTGCGCCCCGACTTCGTCATCAACACCGGCGACAACCTCTCCGACACCGAAGGCGTCCCCGAGACCCTGGACGCGCTCGGCCCGCTGATGGAGTTCCCCGGCGCCTACGTCTTCGGCTCGAACGACTACTACGGCCCCAAGCTCCGCAACCCTGCCCGCTACCTGATCGAGCGGGCCCAGGGCCGGCACGGCCTCAACGGCAACGCACCCGCGGTGGGCGTCGTCCACAACCCGTGGGAAGAACTGCGGGACGCGTTCGACGCGGCCGGCTGGGTCGGCCTGTCCAATTCCCGCGGCCGCCTGAAGCTGGAGGGCATCGAGATCGCCCTGACCGGCCTGGACGACCCGCACATCAAGCGGGACCGGTACGCCGAGGTGGCCGGCGGCCCGGAATCCGGTGCGGATCTCTCACTGGCCGTCGTCCACGCCCCCTACCTGCGCTCGCTGGACGCCTTCACCGCCGACGGCTATCCGCTGATCCTGGCCGGTCACACCCACGGCGGCCAGCTCTGCATCCCCTTCTACGGCGCCCTCGTCACCAACTGCGACATCGACACCGACCGCGTGAAGGGCCTGTCCACCCACACCGCCGCCGACCACACCTCGTTCCTCCATGTCTCCGCAGGCTGCGGCACCAACCGCTACACCCCGGTCCGCTTCGCCTGCCCCCCGGAGGCGACGCTGCTGACCCTGACGGCGCGGGACTGACGGCTCAGGGCCGAACTCAGGGGCGGGGCCGGGAACCGGCCAGGGGGCTCGGGGGCTGAGGCCGGGCCCTTAGGAGGCGGGGACCCGGGGACGACTCGCGGATTTGCCGGATCGGGTCTCCCCGCCCGCTGATCATCCCCCCTAACGTGGAGGAATGTCCGACCCCACCCGGACCTCGCAGTCCACGCGCCACGCCACCGACCCGGCCGCTGCCGCCGCCCGCACCCCGGCCGCAGCCGTCGCCCCCACGATCCGCCGCCCCCTGGCGGCCGCCTTCCGCGCCGCCCTCACCGCGGCCGCCCTGACGGGTCTGGTCCTCGCCGCCCTCGGCGACCCCGCCCCGGCCCACCTCCTCACCCGCTACACCGTGCAGGCCAACCTCGCCCTGGCGCTGGTCTCCGCCGGCTCCGCCCACCGCGCCTGGACCGGCCGCCGCCCCGTGAGCCCCCGCCTCACCGGCGCGCTCCTCTGTTTCCTCGCCCTCCCCGCGCTCGTCCACTACGCCCTCCCCGCCGCCGACGCCACCGCCTTCACCCTGCCGGCCACCGGCACCCCCACCGCCGCCCAGGCCCTCTCGCGCCTCCTCCTCCACGGCCTCACCCCGCTCGCCGCCCTCGCCGACTGGCTGCTGCTCACCGCCCCCCGCGGCTTCCGCCTGCCCTGCGCCTGGCAGTGGCCGGCCTACCCGCTCCTCTACCTCTCGTTCGCCCTCGCCTTCCCCACCACGGCCGGTGCCCCGCCGCCCACCGTCGCCACCGCGCTCACCCTCGCCCTGGCGGTCTGCCTGCTCCCCCTGATCGCCATCGGGATCGACCAGGTCAGGCCCTCTCCCCAGCTCCACAAGAACCGGATTTCACCTACAGGGATCAGTCCGCTAAAGTAGAGCTCGTTGCTTCGGGGTGTAGCGCAGCTTGGCAGCGCGCTTCGTTCGGGACGAAGAGGTCGTGGGTTCAAATCCCGCCACCCCGACTGAAGAAACACCAGGTCAGCCCTGGTCTTCCGACAAGGAAGACCAGGGCTGATTGGTTTTCAGGGCCTCCTTGGGAGAAATCTGGGAGAAGATCTTGGAATCCGTCTCCCAGCGAGCCGCTACCGGCGTTCCGCCAACCGCACCCGCAGTAGGTCATCGAGCACGGCGACGGGTGACGTGTGACACATCGCCAGTCGAGCGTCCAGCGCCGCTTCCCACTCCGCAGTGAGTCCGACTGTCAGGTCCTCACGCATCTGCCGCGTGATGTGGCTGTACCGAGCCTGCACCGAGCCGTCCACGTGGCCCATACGTTCGTCCATTAGCTTCGAGGGAATGCGCATGTCCTCCATGCGCGTCTTGTGCGTGTGGCGCAGCCCGTGAGGAGTGAGCCCTTTCGCTACAGGAAGCCAGCACGCGTCAGCTCGACCCTGGGCCCCTCTTCCACGCGCGGGGACGCCCGGCCACGGGTCAGCGAGAAGCGGCACGGGGCGCGCTTCCTGAGGCGCCTTTTTCGGGTACCAACCGGATGCCGCCGGCGAGAACAGCCACGTCGCGAAGCCGTTCCTCCGCCAATGCGCCGCCTGGTCGACAGCACCTCCGCCGCGTGTGAAGCCGAGAGCCGCGATAGCTTCCTGGACACGCGCCCTCGTTCCCTCAGCTACGAGTTCGGGCCGGTTGAGGACGTTGGACACGGTGCCAGTGGAGACATCGGCACGCCTTGCCACGTCCACGACCTTTGCACCGGTCTCCCCGGTACGTGAAAGCCCTTGTCCCCGAAATACGTACGTTCTCCCATGGCACGGGCAAGGAGTCGGCTTCGTTCGGGCCACGTGCTTGGACAGGAGGCCCACAAGCCAGCCAGGCATGTCGATCGTGCGGTAACTGTCGTCTTTCGGGGGACAGTGCTCGAACTGGCCTGTGTCGAGTTCATAGAGCTGCCACTCGACACGCAGGGCCTGCGAACGCAGGAACTGCGTCTCCAGCCCCACCAGCTCTCCCCAGCGCAGGCCGGTGTAGCCCTTCGTGACACAGGCCACGAACTCGTCATCGCGGCCGGAGAGAAGAGAGGCTCGCTCGGCAACAAGCAGGATGCCGAGCGGATCTGTGATCACCTTCTCCGGACCCCGATCCCGTGACCTGCCTGCGCGCTTTCCTCTGCCCCGCCGCTTAGTGGCGGGGTTGGCACTAAGGAGTCCCTCCTCGACCGCGTCTTCGAGCACCAAGTGCAGCGTGCCCCGCCATGTCTTCATGCTGGACGCCGCATACAGCGCCCTCTCCCGCTTTTCCCACGTCTCTACGTCGGTGCGCTGGATGGAGGCGAGCGGGCGGTCCTCGAACTCAGGAAGTAGGTGCTCTTCCAAGTGACGGCGGTAGTTCTGCATCGTGGAAGCGGCCAGATCCTGAGCTGCGTACCAGCGCGACGCGTAGGCGCCGAAGGTGATCTGCCCTGCTGAAGGGTCCCTCCAGCTACCAGATCGAACCTTCACTTCTTCTGCGTCAGCTGCGCGCTTCGCTTCGCGCTTCGTTCGAAAGCGGATGACGTCTCCGTTGTCGTCAGCCACCGTGCCGTACTTGCCCGTTGAGGTCTTGTATCGACCACGCCAGTACGTGCCTCGGTTTTCAGCGAATCCCATGTTCTCTCTCGTCAGGAAAGGCGTGGGGCGGGGACCAACTCATCGGTCCCCGCCCTCACGCGGTCTCTCATTTCGTCAGGCGACGTTTTTGGCCCGTCGCGGTCGGCGCGCCCGAAGCTGTACGACCGGCGTGCCAGCCTGAGGGCGCACCCGCCGGCGCGCTGCACCGTTCTCGGGGGACTGGTTGCTTGTCCCTTGCGGGCGCTCCTCAAGGATGTTGAGGATCTCTTGCACGTGCTCCTTCGTGAAGCGGTAGCCGCTGCCGCTCTTGATGAACGGGATGCGACGCCGCCTCGCTTGCTCCTTCACCCACCACTCCGAGCAGCCGAGCGCGGTAGCCACATCGGCAGCCGAGTACAGCTGGGGAAGCTCGTGGAGCGTCTGGCGCGAAGCCATGGCACCTCTTCCTGCATAGGTGGAGGGGGCCGACTTCCGCCCCCCCTTCTCAGGGATCCGCAACATCCGCCACGCCGCAACATTGCTGGTCAGCGGCTTGAATCTGTGGCGGATGCCGTTTCTGTTGCGGATAGGTGCCGCCGCGCGCGGGGCCCGGCGGCACCTATCGGGTAGGCGGCGTCAGCCGACGCTGCGGAGGGCTCGTGTGTCGGTTTCGGCGAACATGTGGCGGGTCTCAGAAGGGCCTTCCGCCACAGATTCACCCCCGTTGACCTGCGGTGTTGCGGACGTTGCGGATGTTGCGGATTCCCCGGGGGCAGGGGGGCAGTAGCGGGCCCAGGCGTCGCTGAGATCCTCCGCGTAGTAGCCCTTCGGCGTGGTGCTGCCGACGCGGATCCCGCGAGGCTTGATCGGGGTGTTGTCGGGGCGCACGTACTGGCTCAGGAGCTTGGACAGGGCACGTGCGGTGAGCGGCTTGCTGCTCTGTCCGTCCTCGCTCAGGTCGGACCAGGGGGCGTCATCGAGTTGGAGGAGGACTTCGAGGATGGCGGCGGTGGGCATCCGGTCCACGCCGCAGAACACGCGATCCCGCAGGTCCGTGAGCAGCTTGACGCCGAGGGAGGCTTGGTCGCCGTCGGATGCGGCCTTGATGAGCGCGACGCAGGCGGCGCGCGCTCGCTCGGGCCAGTGCCCGCCGGCCGCATCTGCGACCGCGAGCAGGGGTTCCCATACGTCGGCCGGCCGGTCGGTGACGCCTTCGGGCATCTCCGGCCATGCCTCGGCGATCTGCTCGTTGATGGTGGCGGTCCAGTCCGCGAGGCGGTCTCGCAGGACGTGACCCTGCTTCTCGTGGACGCGTCGCCGGTAGGGCTCGCACGTCTCGTTGGGGGCCTTCTTGCGCATGCGGATGATGACCGACCTGGTCAGGATCGTGTCGGGCAGCGAGCCGAGCCCTGCCATGGCGACCGCGCAGAACGAGTCGAACCATCCTGCTTTCTGCTCGGAGCCTTCTCCGACGCAGCGCAGGGACTTGGCGCCGCGCCGGTAGCCGGAGTTGAGGAACCCCCGAACCTCTTCGTTCCCACCCGCCTTGGGCCCGAAAACGGTGTCGATCTCGTCGAACAGCAGCGTCGGCGTTCCCGCATCGGCCGCCACCAGCCGGAACAAGGCGTTGGCGGAGGCGTTGACGGTGGTCGCCGAGCGCGGGGTGAGGGTCTCGATGATCTCCAGCGCGCGGGACTTCCCGGAACCCGGTTCGGGGCTAAGGAAGGCGATGCGAGCGGTGCCGTCGAGCGCGTCGATCAGGTGGGCGTGCGCGTCCCACAGTGCGACAGCGACGTAAGCGTGTTCGGTGGGGAAGACGTTGAAGCGGCGGTGGAAGTACTCGACTTCGTCCAGCAGGGCAGCGCCGTCGATGTGTTCGGTCATGCGGCGGTCTTCCTGTCCGTCTCGGGGGTGCGGTGGGGGCAGTGGCCGACGTGCACGCGGGCGGTCAGTTCGATGACGGCCTTTCGGCCGCGGGCCCGTTCGTGCCAGCCGCAGGAGCACAACCAGTCGGCAACGGGTACGTCGCCGCGGTCCAGGCCTCGGATTTCGAGGCCGGGGCGGATGCCGGTCACCGTGACCGTGTGCAGGTCAGGGTGAAGAGCTGAAAGGACGCCTTCGGCGGCGACCTTCGGCGCCCCACTGCCGGAGGGGGTGCGAGCGAGCTTGGCGGAGTTGATGCCGTCAGCAGTGGCGGGAAGGCTCTTAATTGGGGGAGATTCGGGGCCGGTCATGCAGTCCTCCGCCCGGTGTTGTGGGCGATGGACCAGTTCAGGGCGCTGGTGATGGCCGAGGTGCACTCGCGCTCTCGCAGGCCGGCCGCGATCCCCGCCCAATTAAGAGCCTCCTCAACCCGAACCCGGTCGAGGTCGCCGGACGCGATCAGCCGCCCCAGAGCCCGCGCAGCCCGCACGAGAGCCGCGTTCCGGCTCCCTTCCGGTGCGCGTTCGACGTTCGCGGTCTCGTTGCGCAGGGCGGCTTCCGCGTACGCCGAACCTCGCCCCGGCTGCGGTACGGGCACCGAACGCTGCGGCTTGGGCGAGCTGGTCAGAGCCTGCGCCAGCCACTGAGGCAGGGGCGCGGCGGGCGAGTGGTTGCCCTGGTAGACGCCTCCGGAGACGACGCTGCCTTCAGCGACGACGTAGCCACCCCACGCGCGGGTGTCGATGAGCGGCCCGAGCTTGCCCGCGGTGTTGCCCAGCCGCACCCCGGCGGGGGCGGTGAAGTACAGGTGCAGGCCGCCGCTGGCAGTCCGGACGGTGTAGGTGGCCGGGACGGGCTGCCCGGCGCGCTCGCAGAGCGCCTGGAAGGTCGCCATGCCGTCAGGCATGTCGCTCTTGCCGTTCTTCGGCACGTCGAGGTCGACGACGACCAGCCCGGAGGGACCGGTGGCGATCCCGACGTTGTACGTGGCGCCGTGCTCCCAGGCCCGTTCGAGCTGCAAGGGGTTGTCGGTGGCGCGCTGCTCCCACTTGGCGTGGCCGCCAGAGCAGTCGCCGGTACGCGGGCAGTGCTGCTCACCGTGCAGGGCGGGCTGCTTGGCTCCGGGCCGCAGAGGGAAGACCATCCAGCCGCGGTTGGCGGCGGCCAGGGCGGAGCTGTAGAAGGGGTTGCCCATGCCTTCGACGTAGTCCGTCATGCTGCGGCCTTTCCTGTGAGAGTGCTGAGGAACCGGGTGCCGAGCCACTGCCCATAGGCGGGCGGGATGGCTTCGGCGATCTCCTTGCGGACCTCGGTCCAGTCGATGCCCATGGCCTGCTGCCATTCGGCGACGGTGCCCTTGCCGCCGCCTTCGCCGTAGACCTGGAAGTACGGCCCCTCGTACCAGACCCCGTGGCGCATGCCGGCCACGCGGCCACGGTGCGGGCGGTGGGCGGGCTTGGGGGCGGTCCAGTGGCCGAGTTCGAAGTTGCGGTGGCGCAGGACGGCCAGGCCGAACATCTCGCCGCACAAGGTCACGTCCACCCGCATCCGCTTCGAGGCGCGGCCCGGGGGCTGTTCGATGACATACGGTCGGCCGGTCGCTTCCAGCGCCGCGCGGGTGGGCTCCAACAGGTCGGGGTAGCCGGAGCGCTTGGCGGCGTTGGTGCCGGCGGTCAAGGTGCAGTCGAACTGGCACGGCGGACCGGCATGGATGAAGTCGAACTCTGCGCCATGGACGCGGATGAACTCGATCGCGTCGCCCTGGTGGAAGGCGTCGCCGACGTAGCGGGGCTGCGGGGCCAGGTCCACGCCGGTGACGTGGAATCCGGCGGCCAGGTAGCCGGCGGTGTCGCCGCCGACACCGCAGAACGCGGCCAACACCCGCGGGCGGGCTCGCCGGATCGGGACAGATTGAGTCATGCTGGATGTCTCCTCTTCATGCTGGAGCTGGAGACCAGGGCGGCCCGAGGCTTTGGCGAGACGCGGGCCGCCCTAGCCATGTCTAGAAGGGCGGTTCGTTGCTGTAGCCGCGGTTGCTGCGGCGGTAGCGGGTGGTGTCGGCCCACTTGGGCAGCCAGATCGTCACCAGCGGCAGGAACGGCGCACAGGGGCAGTCCACGAAGTCCGGCTCCTCCGGGTCCGATGCGCTGCTGGTCATGACGCAGCCGTAACCCCCGCAGATGCGGCAGTTGGGGTCCGGGGTGCGGTGCAGGCCGAGGATGGGCCGCGGGCCGATCGGCCGGCCGCCGATGGGGTGGGAGTACCAGGCGGAGTGGTAGCGCAGGATCAGGCGGGGGCGTCGCATACGGTCCTCTCAGTGGTGGTTGATGGTTCCGTTGGCACGGCCGAGGAACCCGGTTGCGGTGATGTGCTGGGTGATGTGGGGCCGCTGAGCGCCATTGATGCGGGCACGGACTCGGCCGATGAGGATGGCGGCTGCGGTGCCACCGGTGGCGATGAGGGCGACGGCGGACCACAGGGCGTGGCTCATGGCGATCAGTCCCGGTGCTGCGGTGGAGAGGCCGACGGCAGCCATGCCGATACCGCCGCCCACGGTCGGGGCGAGCAGGGCAGTGGTCTTGGCCCAGGCCGGGATCGGCTGGGCGACCGGCACCACCGGAGCGGCGGGCGCCGACGGCGGGCTGGTGGGGCCGGTGCTGTAGGCGAGGGCGCGTTCGCCGCTGGGGAGGATGACCTCCTGGACGCCCGGCGGGATCTCCTCGGCGCGCATCGCCGAAAGCACCGGCGCGGCCGGGTAGGGGTGTTCGGTGTGCACGGTTCCTCCTCGGCGGCCGCAGGCCGGTTCAGGTGGCGAGGTGGGTGAGGGCTTCGGCTATGGCCTGGCAGAGGTTGTAGATGGGCTTGTAGGCGCCGGTTCCGGCGACGAAGAACCCGAAGAGGAACAGCACGCTCGCGGTGCCGAGGCTGACGTGCCGGCCGCGTAGCAGGACGACGGCGAGGATGCCGAAGAGGACGACAGCGGAGATGGTCAGGGCCATGAGGCTCCCGTCGTGGTCGGAGGCGTGAGCCCCGGCCGGTCGGTCCGGTCCGGGGGCTCACGTGGTGACGGTGCGTGCTTGTAGCGGGCTTGTTGTCGCTTGTAGCGACAACAAGGAGAGAGGGGGCTCAGTGCCCCGGGGAGGGGTTGGAGGGGCGTGTGCTTGTTGTCGCTACAAGCGACAACAAGCACACGTTGGTGACGCTCAGTTGCCGCCCTGCTGGTCCGAGGCGTAGCTGCGGTGGACGTAGTACGCCTGTGTTCCGGTGCCCATCTGGCGGACTTCGGCGGAGGCTGCCCACACGCGCAGCCATCCGGAGATGGTGGTGCGGTGGGTGCGGTAGCCGAGGGTCTTGAGGTCGGCTTCCATGCGGGAAGGTCCGGTGCCGTCCGGCCCGGCGTCCAGCAGCAGGCGCATCGCGGCGTCCTGCGCCGACGGCATCGGCGCAGGCGAGGAAACGGGCTGCTGTTCGGCGGCCGGTGCGGCCTCCTCGCCGGGCTTGGGTTCGTCGGCCGACGAACCCCGCTCCGCCGTGTTCTTCGGCTCCTGGGGCGGTGTCTGGCCGGTGTTGTTGACCACCAGCCGCAGCGTCTTGCCCGGCCCCTGCTCCCCGGTGTCGTGCGCGGGGCGAGGGGTGTTGGTGGTGCTGCGGGTGGGGAAGAGGCGGGCCCATTCGGGGCTGCCGGGCTTGATGCCGGCGCCCGGCCCGCCCGGTGTGGCGCCGGTCGCCGGGTTCATGCGGACCGCGGCGCCGGGTGCGGTCGCGGTGGGGACGGGGACGACGGTCACGTCGGTGTAGGGCCGGGTGACCGGGTGCAGGGTCTCGCCCTCGTACAGCGCGGGCAGAACGCGGGCCCAACGGGACTCGTAGTAGCGCCCGTAGGGGACGCTCCGGGAGACCTCATCGAGCATCGGGCGCCGTTCGGAGACGGCGGCGGCGATCTGGTCCATACGGTCCGGCTCCAGCACGAACGCCTTGAAGGGGCGGGGCTTGGTGGTGCCGTAGGCGTTGAAGCCGCACCCCGGCCATGGTGCGTCGGCGGGGTCGACCTGCTGGAACCCGGAGAAGAGGTAGGAGAGCTCTTCGGGGTCGGTGACGTACATGCCCCAGCGCCACTTGGCGCGCTTCTTGACCGGCACCGGGATGGAGTCGGATGTTGCCCGCAGGGACGAGACCTTGACCCGCACCCGCACCGCGCGGCCGGTGTTCATGACCGTCTCGATCTGCTGCTTGATGCCGCCGGGCAGGTCCGCGGTCTCGTCCACCACGATGACGATTTCGGGGACGTCGGTGCGGGCGGGGAGTTTGGTGTCGTTGGCCTTACGCATGAGCTGCTGGTAGCGGCGCTTGCGGGTCTCGATGATCTGGAGGGCCATGGTGAGCATGGCGCGCGTCTCGTCGAGGGTGTGGGCGCTCCAGTCGATGACCGGCCGGGTGTGGGTGCCGTCGATGGCCCAGGAGTTCAGCCACGGCAGGGACAGGCCGGCACCGGTCGTGTCGATATGCCACACCAGAGCGTCCACGGTGCGCAGGAGCTGGGCGTTGATGACGTTGAGGGTGTTGGTCTTGCCCGATCCGGTGTCGCCGATGCCCAGGCCGCAGATGAAGGCGAGTGACCCGAGGGCAGGGGTGCCGTCGCGGTGCAGCCCGATGGCGAACTCGTCATCGATGCTGGTCGGCGACAGATCCAGCGGGAAGGGAATGTCCTGCTGCATCACGTTGACGGTGGAGACGCGGATGATGGCGGTGCCCTTGCGGCGCCCGCCCGTGACTTCGACGCCGCAGCCTTCGTCCAGGCGCAGGTCTGAGCCGAGGGCGTCCTCGAACCGTTTGAGCTGGCCCCACGTGGCGCCACCTGGCAGATCCATCTCCACGGTGTAGCCGGTGTTGGCCGCCCACGGCTGGATGGCAACGACCTTGCAGCCCTCCAGCTTGGCGATGCGGGCCAGGCGGTCCTTCCACTGGGCGCCCCAGGCGTCGTGCCGTTCCTGCCGCTCCGCCTGCTCGGCCACCTCGGCGGCCTTGCGGCGGCGCAGCTTCTCGGCGCTTTCGTAACGCCCGACACCGTTCCAGGACAGCCGCCCGGCCAGAGCCGCACCGGCAAGTGCGGCCAGGGCGGGGAGGGTCCAGGGCGGGCCGCCCGCGGCGGCCCAGGAGGACCAGCCGCCGGCCGCCAGCCACAGACCGGCCCGGTAGGCGAGCGTCCCGCCCAGTCGTCCCCGCCGGGCTCCGTCGATCGCGGCCCCGACGGCGCCGCCCGCGGCAACGGCCATGTCCCACATCGGATGCACGCCCGTGACGTAGGTCAGGGACGACGCGGCGAGCGCGGAGGTGACGGCGGTGGCGGTGGCGGTGTTGAGGGTGTGCTGGCCGTGCCAGTCGAGGTCAGGCACTGGCTCCTCCGTTCTTGGGTGCGGCCCACATGTGCTCGCCGTTGCGGGGGTTCTCGTTGTGGTCGATCTCCTCGGAGTGCAGGCGGCGGAAGGCCGGCTGGAGCTCCATCGCGGCGGAGATGGCCTTGCGCAGGCCGTGGACGACGTCGGCGACCATCTCGGCGATGCACGGGTCGACCGGGTAGGTGTCCGCGGACCGCGTGGCCAGCGAGGTGACCGCATCGGCGAGGTGCTCAAGGCCCACGGGCAGGCCCTCGTACTCGGCGCCGACAGCCATGGCGGCGCTGTCGCCCATGCCTTCGGGGGACCAGGACTGGTAGACGCCGCGGACTTCCTCGGCGGCGGTGGCCAGGACTGACGCGGTGGCCCACAGGGCGCCGTCGCCGTCGATGCCGCCGACGTTCCACCAGTGCTCGTTGACCCGCGGATTCTCCAGCCGCATCACGTCGTGCTCGTGCACCTGGCGGAAGGTCGGTTCGATGTCGTCGGCGTAGGCGGCGGTGGCCTCCAGGACCTGAGAGACCTGGCTGACGCCCTCGGCCATCGCCGGGTCCATCGGGTAGATGGTCGCGGAGTTCTCCGCCAGCGCCATCACCGCGTCATTCACGAAGCGGATGGCGTCCGGCAGGCCCTTGTACTCCGCCGCGACCGCGGCCATGGCGGGCGGGTCGTAGGCGGCGTAGGCGTTGGCGACCTCCTCCGCGCTGGTGGCGAAGACGCTCACGTGCTCTCCCCTCGTTGTGGGTTCCTCGGTAACCGGCCCGTTGGTGGCGCCGGGGTCGTCGCAGACGTGACCGACGTGCTCGGCGTCGGAGGTGATTGGGGTGGCCATGTCGGCCAGTTGGGCGTTCAGGCGGCGGCGGGAGGCGTCGGCGAGCTTGCCGAAGACCTTGCGCGCCACCCGCCCCGGCCACGACATCCCGGCATTGGTGAACCGGAACCGCTTGTTGACCACGGCGGGGATGTTCGCGAACGCCCCGACGAACAGCGAGGCCGGCATCACCGCGAGGGCGGCGACCGTGGCGAAGAACGCTGCGGCCGCCAGCCGCAGGTAGTGCCGCAGGCGGGCATAGCCCCGGCGCCGCAACCCCTTCGTGGCACCCCAGGCCCAGCCGAGCTTCGACTTCGCCCAGGCCCACGCCTTCGCACCCCACGCCCGAAACCACGTTCCGGCCCGCTCCCGCCACCGGGCCAGCCGCTCCCCGGCAGACGCCGCCAGCCGGGCGGCGCGGCCCTGCGCGGCAGCCACCGTCTCCCGACCCCGTCCATGCGACCGGCCCGCAGACCCGGCACCAGCGCCGCTGCTGGACGCTCCGGCCGCCGACTTCCCGCGTCGGCCACTGCCGAATGCGCCGCCTGTGCCCGCGGCGCCATGGCGGCCGCCGCCCTGCGCGGGACCCCGACGCGAACCGCGCCCAGCCCCGCCGGAGAACGAACCTGCCCGTCCGTCACGCGAGTTTGCGCCCACACCGGAGGTCTTGGTGGGGAGCTTGCTGAGGCCGACGGAGCCAAGCCCCGACGCGCCGCGACCAGCCGCAGCTCCTCCCCGGCCCGGACCGCCAGCCGCTGCGCTCTGGCGCTGTGAACTGCCGCGCACTGCACCCAGACCGCTCGAACCAGCGCCCGCGCCGCGGCGGCCGAACAGTCCACCCCGGCCGCCACCGTGTCCAGCACGCCCGCCCGCAGCCGCACCGGAACGCATCCGACGGCCCGCGGACCCGCCACGGCCCCCGGCAGCACCGGCCCGGGACGCCCGTCCGGCGCGTCCGGCGCGTCCGGCGCTGGTCGTGGTTGCCGCCGCGGCCCGGCGCTGAGCGGTGCTGCGCGTGGAGCGGACCGTGGCGATGCCGAGGGCGCCGACACCGGCCGCCGCCAACCCGCTGGCCACCAGTGCGCCCACCGGGCCCATGGTGCTCAAGGCCCCGCACACCCCGACCGTGGACAGGTTCACGGCATTGGCCAGCAGCGGCGCCGCCGGCAGACCCCCTTCGGGGCTTTCCTCCTGTTCTTCCTCTTCCTCCGGCCCGTCGTCGTCCGGCGGGCTCGGCTCGTCGTCGGACGGGCCGGGGGCAGGCAGGTTCAGCACGTGTCCGCCTGCCTCCTGGTGCGGCAGGAGCTCGGTGTCGTCCGCAGCGGGTGCGGCGGCGGTGATCTCCTCGGCCTGCTCGGCCGTGGTGGTGTTTTCCGGCATGCTGAACGGGCTCCTCTCAAGGAGTCAGAGCGGCGCCCCCGGCCGGGCCCTGGAAAGCGGGCCGGGGGCGCCGTACGAACGGCCCAGATCAGGGCCGAGGTAGTCAGGTGGCGAATGCGGGGGCGTCTGCGCAGGTCACGCAGACGCCGAGCGAGGTGGGGATGGTGTAGCCGCGGTCCAAGCCGCAGACGGGGCAGGTGCGGCGGGCGGCGAGCGCCGCGTCGATGGCCGCCCACTTCGCCGGCGTCATGGGCCGGACGGGCTTTGCGTGGTCGGTGCGGTAGAGGTAGGCGGCGCGGATGCCGCCGCGTACGCGGCGCGAGCGCCACAGGATCTGCGCGGCGATCTCCTGCCCGCCCGGCCGCAGTCCTGCCGCGCGCAGCTGCGCGCGGGTGGCCAGACCGTCCGGGGCGAGGTGCCACGGGTAGGTGGGGACCCCGAACGTGGTGCCGTCGGGGTCCCAGAAGCGAGGCCCTGGCATCAGGAGATGGCGGCCGGGGCGCTGCCGTTAACGGCGTGGTGCGCGGCAGCGCGCGGCTGGTGCGCGGCGAGCTGCGCGGCGCGCGCGGAACGGAATTCCTGGACCCAGTTGCGGGCATTGCCGTCGCTGACGCCGAAGCGCTTGGCCAGCTCGGCAGCGGTCGGCTCAACCCGGCCCTGGGTCGCGTCGAGGGTGTGAAGGTAGTGCTGCCAGCCTTCCTGCTTGGCGGGCGACTTCCACACCGGCCCCTCCCCCGACACGGCCCCTTCCGGTGCCTGCGGGCGCAGGGCAGCCAGGTCGCCGCGCAGCCGGTCACGGATCAGCGTGGCTTCCTCGATGTCCCGGCTGACCTGCGCCAACTCCTCCTGCCGGCCGCTGGTCTCGTCGCGGGCCTGCTGCGCTTGGCGGGTGAGGGAGGACAGGACCTCCTGCTGCTCGGTGATGGCTCCGCGGACCTCTTCCAGGCCCGCAGCGGCCTCGGTCCGCAGCCGCTCGGCGTCGGCCTGCGCGGTCTTGAGGACCTCTGCCGCGCGCTGCCGCGCGGCCTGCTCGGCCTTCCGCGCGTCTTCCGCGCGCTGCCGCGCACCGCGCGCCTGCTCGGCCACCCCGGACTCGTCCTCCAGGGCCGCATCGCGCGCCTCTTCCACGCGGGCCAGCTCCTCCCGCGCGGCGGTCAGGGCCTCTTCTGCGCGCTGCCGCGCGCCCTCCGCCTCCTGCCGCGCGTCGTCGGCTTCCTTCCGCGCGTCTTCCGCGCGCTGCCGCGCGTCCTCAGCTTCCTTCGCCAGTGCGGAGGATTCGAGGCGCTGCGCGCCCGGCGTCACCGCCAGGTCCTCGATCAGCGCCAGGACAGCCGTGGTGTCGGAGTAATTCAGGCGCGCGACTTCCTCCGCGCGGGTCAGGGCGGCCAGCCGCCGCACCAGCGCCAGCGACTGCCCCGGGTCGGTCGCCACGTCCGCACGGTCCAGGGCCTTTTGGGCCCGGCCCCGCAGCTTCTCCCGCCGACGCTCCACCCGCCGCGCCGCCCGAGGACGACCAGCAGGCGCACCGGCCTCCAGGGCCAGCCGCAGCCGGTAGACCCGCAGTGCCGCACGCTGCGCCAGGGCAGCGCGCGCAATGGCGGACGAGGAGGTGCGGGCGTCCAGGCCCAGCAGGGCGAACAGGCCGGACCAGGCGTGCTGCCACAGCAGCGCCACCAGCCGAGCAGGCCCCGGCCGGACGTCGTCCTCCTCATCCCGGCTGGGCACGTGGAGCTTGCTGCGCAGCTGGAGTTCGATCAGCCACGCGGCCAGTGCCGGCACCGCGGCGAGCACCGGGCGGGCCCACCAGTTCGGGGCGTGGACGGCGTTCATCGCGCCGGAGAAGCCGACCAGGGTCCAGGCGGTGCGGTGCATGAGGTGCAGCTCTCGCGTCCAGCCGACCTGGGGGTCGGCGGTGCGGTAGAGCATCACCAGCAGCGTCATCTCCGCCGCGTCGAACACCGAGATGAACGCGACCGCGAGGAGTTTGGGCAGGTGGACGGTCTCGGTGGCAAAGCCCCACAGGCCGTAGACGCTGACGGCGACACCGCCGAGCGCCACGATGGCCTGCGGGCCGATGCCGGCCAGCCACGCCGAACCGCGCAGCCGCCGCACGCCCCACAGCGTCACGGCCACCGCAATCAGTACGGTGGCCAGTGGCGCGGCCCAGGACAGCCAACCGGGCTCGTCGGGCAGGAGTTGGGAGAGGCTCGGGATCATCCGGCATCACCGCCGTCCGCGACCGCCCACTTGCTCAGCGGCGAGATGCGCCAGTCCGACTCCACAACCGGACGGTCGCTGGGGGCCATGCCCCAGCCGTCCGGGTCGATGCCGAAGGAGGCCGCGTGCCGCTTGGCCGCCGCCTCGTCGCGATGGACGCTGTGGAGCTGCCCGTAGTGCAGCAGCACCACAGCCCTGGCCATGGCGTCCAGGTCGCCGCTCAGCGTGTCGATCCGCGCGGCCTGCTCAGTCACCGTCGCACGCGCGTCGGCGAGCTGGTCCTCCGTGCGCTCCAGGATCTCCCGGACAATCGCCGCGTCGGCTCGGTTCGCCTCGGCCTTACGCTCGGCGGCCTCCGCGTCGGCGGTCAGGTTCCAGGTAGTGCGTACATGGCGGGCGTAGGCGGCATCTGCGGACGCCTGCACCTCCTGCGAACGCGCGTGGGCCTGGTCGGCCTCCTGCTGGAGGGTGACCAGGCGGGTGCGGGTGATGATGCGGATCATGCCTCGTCCTCCTCGGGCTCGAAGACCATGCCCAGATGCCACAGGTGGCCGCTGGCCACCTGGAGTTGGCCGAGCAGTTCAGACAGGGCCAGACGCGCATCCAGGAGCGCCACCCCGGCACCATGCGCGTGTTCCTCGGGCCTCGTCCCGTCATCCGGGGCGAGCACTCCTGCCGCCAGATCGCGGTGCACACGCCGGTCCATGTGCTCGGTCGCCTCCAGCAACCGCCTGCACATCTCCACCAGGGAGATCACGGCGCGGCTGACCTCAAGCGTGCTGTCGTACCCGCCGGCCAAGGCGGCGTGGTTGTGCTGGCGCACGGCTTCGGACGCGGCCTGCATGCGTGTGGCAGGGGCCAAGGACTCGCTCATGCCGCACCGCCGGTCTGCATGGAGTTGCGGTTGAGCAGATCCCGGCGGGCCGCCAGCACCTTGCGCCGGGCCCGGCGCAGCCGCCGCGCGTCCACCTCTGTGATCGGCCGGTCCAGCACGCTGATCTGTACGTCCAGCAGCTCGACCTCGGCCGAGATGACCGGCATCTCCGCCTCGATCGCCTCCAGCTCCGCGGCCGTCGGGCCGCCGACGGGCGGGTTGGCGGTAACAACCGCCTGAAGTGCAACGATGGTCTTCATGGGTCGTGTACTCCTTCAACAGTGGGACGGCCCGAAGCACCCCTCGGAGCGGCTACTCCGGGGGGTGCAGGCCTTTACGGGGTGGTGGATCAGGGACGGGACAGGACGCGCGCCGCCGTTCCGGCCAGGCAGCCGGCCGCATCGACGGCCGACTCCTGCCGGGCCGCCAGAACGACGGCATTCGAGGCTCCGCGCATCTCGTACGTGGCGCGCACAGCGGCGTCCACCTCGGCACGGACCTGCGGCAGCAGCGCCATCAGGGCGACCTGCGGGGCGGTGACGGCGGACCGGGTGACGTGGCTGGCCTCACGGGCGGCAGCCACATCAGCCGGCGCCGCACCGGACAGCCGCAGGTCCTCGCGCACCCACATCGCGCGGCGGTGATCGGCCAGCGCGGTGCTCAGCTCGCACAGGGCCTTCAAGGCCCGGTCCCGCAGGGCCTCACGGCGCTGTGAACGGGCCGCGCAGTACTGCTGGACACCGACGACACCAGCACCCAGCACGGTGCCGACGACCGCGACAACGGCGGCAGCGATCTCCATCGAACTCCCCCTCTCGGGGCCGGGCTTTCCGGCTCCCCTCAGCCCCGCCCGTACAGCGCGCAGAGCGCGGGACGGGCGGAGGAGGCAACCGGCCGCCGCATCAAGTGCGGCGGAACCAGGTAGAAGCGGACCGGATCTCATGCAGGCGCCGCCGGCCGGTCCATCAGGACGGCGCCCAGGTATGTCGTCGGGTCACACCGACCTCCCACGATCAGCAGGGATGCGGCTTCACCGATGCGCCGTTGCCACGGAGCATCGGTCCCGAGCCGGGAAAATCGGGCGCGTCATCGTCACTGCTCTGACGCCAGCAGGGCGGCTGCACGGGGTGGCACCCAACGGGTGTTCTCCAGGGCCGGTGCAGTGGCATGTGGTGCCGCCGACGACATCACCCGGTCGTCTCGGGGGCGATCTGTCTCATCTCGCCACGTGCGTTGGGGCCCCGCTGTACTGCTCCTACCGCCTGCCGAGCGCTAGAAGGAGACCGTCGTCCATCACGGCGGTTTGCCCCCGGACCCTCGCCCTAGGCACCTACCGCGACCGCCGCTCTCGCGTCAGCCCCGCACGATCACTCTTCAGTTCTCAAACAACGACCGCTTCCTTTCGCCCCCTGTCACCGGGGCGGCCGGGCGGCGCAGCCGTGCTGCACGCAGCAGGCACCCGATCGGCCTGACCAACTTGGCTAGCCCGATCGCGATGGGAATAACGTAGCCATCCTGGCTAGTCACGTCAACACCTGACTAGCCTGGCTGTCCTGATCGATGGCGGAGGACGTAGCATCGGGGCATGACCTTCACGCCGGAACCCCTGGACCCGGACGACGATCGGCCGCCGTACGAGCAGGTGGCGAGCAGTCTTGGCGCAGCAATTCGGACGAAGCGGCTGGGCCCTGGCGACAAGCTCCCGTCACACAAGGACCTGACCGAGATCTATGGATTCGCGCGCGCCACGATTCAGCGCGCGCTGCGAGACCTGGAGGATGATGGTCTCGTTGTGTCCCGCAAGGGGAGCGGCGTCTATGTCCGCAACCGCACTGAGCGGCCAGCAGGGCTACGCCCGTACGTGGAGCAGGCGTTCGCCAGCCCGAAGGTCTCCATCGACTTCGCAGGGTTCTCCAGCGAGACGCTCCACGGCGCGCTTCAGGAGCCGATAGACAAAATTCGCGTGGGTCGTCTGACTCCGTCGAGCATCAATATCCGCATTCTTGTGCCGGACATGTCGGTGCCCCAGGCCGCTCCAGTGCGTCGCGAGGACGGGTCCGACGACCCACGCCTACGCAGCCGCATGCACGACATGATGGTCGGCTTCACCCGCAGCATCGCCAATGCTGTCCATGAGCTGAGCGTTCTCGGGCTGGTCGCAGAGACAAGCGTCAGCGTGCGGGTCCACAGCGGAACACAGTTCTTCAAGCTATACGTGATCAACGAGGAGGACGCGTTTTTCGGGTACTACCCGATCCGGCCGAACAAGGTGGTCACGCAAGGAGAGGTCGTCGAGATCTACGACCTGGTGGGCGCAGACGCCACGCTGTTCCACTACTCCGTGAATGAAGGCGAATCATCGAGCGGCGCGCAGCAGGTCGCGCAGGCCCACATGTGGTTCGACAGTGTTTGGAACACCATCGGAAGGGACGTCGACCCTGATGGACGGTAGCAAGCTGTCCGAGGTCATCGGAGCGACCGAGGGCGTCCTATTCGACTTCGACGGGCCGATCTGCGACGTGTTCGCGGGTCGGCCCGCTACCGGCGTTGCGCGGGAACTCGCGGAGGTCGTGGCCGGCCACGATCCGACGCTCGGTGGCAAAGCACACGGCGTCGACGACCCGATGGAGATCCTGCGCCTTTCGATGCAGGGCGGTGAGCTAGTCATCCGGGCCATCGAGGAAGCATTGACCAAAGCCGAGGTGTCAGCCGTTAAGGTCGCGGGCCCGCCCATTCCTGGCGCGGTCGCTGCCCTGGAAGCGGCGCATTCGTCGGGGCGAAGGGTCGCCGTCGTCAGCAACAATTCCACGGCCTGTGTGCAGGCGTTCCTGATGCTGCACGGCCTTCGACACCTGGTGCACGAGGTCGTTGGTCGTGCCGCCTACCGGCCGGACCTGATGAAGCCTGAGCCCCATTCGCTCTTGCTCACCGCCGTGCAACTTCGCATCAGCCCCAATCACTGCACCCTCATCGGGGACTCGGTGACAGACGTCGAAGCCGCTCGTGCTGCCGGGGCGATGTCCATCGGCTTCGCCAACAAGCAGCACAAGGAGCTTGCTCTGGCTGAGGCAGGGGCCGACGTGGTGGTCACCGACATGGCCAGGGTCGCCGTAGCTCTGGTGGGCGAGGACTAGAAGCCCCTACGCCCTCCGGATCCGGGCAATTACCCCTCTTCATTCAGCGCCCCCTGCGCGCCCGCGTTGGGCACGATGTTCGGCATGGACCTTGAGGGGATAGGTGCGCTAGCAGTGGACCCGGATACCTAGAACTCTAGGGCACCCTTGGTGGGAGAAATCTGGGAGAAGACCTCCTCCCAACCACCTCCACCCACCACGCCAAACCAACTCACACCGAGGGCCTGACCAGGCCCGATGCCTCATTCCCGTGGTGCGGGATTCATCCGGACCTCGTTCGGGACGAAGAGGTCGTGGGTTCAAATCCCGCCACCCCGACTGAAGAAACAACAGCTCAGGCCCGGCCTTCCGTCAAGGAAGTCCGGGCCTGAGCTGTTTCCTGGGGCAGCTCGGGAGCGGGCGATGAGCGGTTCTTGGCTTCGCGCGGGACGGGTGCCGACCGCTGACGCCCCTTCAGGGGCTTTTCTCTGCCCGGCAGACGCGATATCGAGTGTGATTCGGGCCACAAGTGGTGGCGTTCCCCTAAGGGCGTGTGCCCCGGCAGTACTGATCCCGGGCTCCACCGCACCCACGGGCGGGCCGGCGGCGGGCCCGTCCGGGCCGTACGGCAGGAACTACGCCGCGCCGTTCGCCACCGGTCCCTCCCCTGTGAGGACCGGTGCCGAACGGCGCGGGCGGCGGCGATCCGCGCCCCCCGTACCGGCGCGGATCCAGGAAGGGCCGGACCCGTGGTCGACGCGGCAGCGATCCGGCGGGGACCGTTTCCACAGTTCCCTCGCGTGAGCGCACCAGGACCCTCACCACCGGCTCGTGACTCCGGCGGAGAATGACCGCGAACGTGCATCTGGAGTGGTCTCCGAGCGCTGCGCCGGTGAGCTGTCCGGGTGAGCCCGGTTGCTGTGCCGCTGCGATGGGATCCTGCCAGCTGGGGGTCCCGACGGGGAGGTTCCGGTCTCGATCGGACGGTGTCTCCACAGGTCAGCCAGCTAAGGTGAGTTTTCCGGTCCGGATGTCCAAGTGCGGGGGACGTAGGGGGTGGAAGCCTTGAGTTCCGACTCAGGGGCACGTACAGCCTTCGCGGAACGTCTCGCGCTGCTGTACAAGGAAGCCGGCAACCCTCCACTCAAGAAGGTGGCCGAGGCGGTCGTCCGGCTCCAGCGGGTCGACGAACGAGGGCGCCCCGTGCGGGTGTCCGTTCAGCGGATCAGCGACTGGCGACGGGCCAGGAACGTCCCCGCGCAGTTCGCCGCGCTCGCCGCGGTGCTGCACATCCTGATCCCGCAGGCACGACGCCTGCGGCCCACTCCGGTGTCCCCGGGTCTGTACGACCTGGCGCAGTGGCAGCGGCTGTGGGAGCGAGCGGTCGCCGGGCCGGTCGGCGACCGTGCCGCGGGAGCGGGGCAAGAGGAGGAACGCCCTCCGGCCGACGCCGCGGCCGTGCCCGGTGTGTGCCCGTACCGGGGGCTGGCTTCCTATCGTGAGCAGGACGCCAGGTGGTTCTTCGGGCGGGAGCGGAGCACGGAGGCGCTCGTCGCGCAGCTGTGCACGGCGGAGGAGACCGGCGGCCTGGTCATGCTGGTGGGCGCCTCGGGGGCGGGAAAGTCCTCGCTGCTGAACGCCGGCTTGGTACCGGCGTTGCAGAACGGCGCACCGGGTGACGAGAACAGCCCGAAGCGGGAGGTTCTTCAGTTCGTGCCGGGCGGTGATCCGCTCGCGGAGCTTGCCCGCCGGATCCCCGGGCTGGCCGAGGTCATCTCCGCCACGGCGGGCTCGGCGGCGACGGAGCCCGGTACTCCGCACTTCGCGCACGCGGTGCGGGAGGCCGCCGCGGCATGGGCGGAACGCGGGACGTCGTCCTCCGCCACCCGTCCGGTCGTGCTCGTGGATCAATTCGAGGAGGCCTTCACCCTCTGCTCCGACGAGACGAGCACGCGCACCTTCATCCAGACCCTGCACGCCGCGTGCACGCCCGCCGATTCGGGCGAACCCGCCCCCGTGCTCGTCGTCCTCGGCATACGGGCCGACTTCTACGAGCAGTGCCTCGGGCATCCCGAACTGGCCGATGCGCTCCAGCACCGGCACATGGTGCTGGGGCCGCTGACCACCGCGGAGCTGCGCGAGGCGGTGACCGGCCCGGCCAAGGCCGTGGGCCTGGAACTCGAACCGGGGCTGACGGAACTCATCGTCCGGGAAGTCAGCGCCGACGGCGCCGGCGGGGCGCACGACGCGGGGGTGCTGCCGCTCCTCTCGCACGCCCTGCTCGCCACCTGGCAGCGGCGGAAGGCGGGACGGCTGACGCTGTCCGGCTACCGCGCGGCGGGCGGGATCCAGGGGGCGGTGGCGGCGACCGCCGAGCGGGCCTGGTCCGGTCTCGACCCGACGGCGCGTACAGCCGCGCGGCTGCTCCTGCTCAGGCTGGTCCGGCTGGGAGAGGACACCCAGGCCACCCGCAGGCGGGGAAAGCGTCACCAACTGGCGAATGAGTCGACGGATCCGGGCAAGACGGAGGAATCGCTCGAAGCGCTGGTGCACGCCCGGCTGGTGACCCTCGACGCGGAGGCGGTCGAGATCACCCATGAGGCGCTGCTGCACGCCTGGCCGCGCCTGCGCGACTGGATCGACGAGGACCGGAACGGCAATCTGCTGCGCCAGCGGCTGGAGGAGGACGGCCGGGCCTGGGAGGACTCGGAGCGCGACACCTCCATGCTCTACCGGGGCTCCCGCCTGGAGCAGGCCCGCACCTGGGCCGACTCCGCCGGTGACACCTTTCTGACCCGCAGCGCGGTGGAGTTCCTGGCCGCCTCGGTCCGGCTGCGCAAGCGCACCGTCCTGCTGAGCCGTGGTGCGGTGGCGGCGCTGGTCGTCATGACGCTGCTGGCGGTCGGTTCGGCGGTGATCGCGCGGCAGCAGCGGGACGACACCGTTTTCGAGCAGGTGCTCGCCCAGGCCGACCGCGCCCAGTACACGGATCCATCCCTGTCGGCGCAACTCGATCTGGTGGCGCACGGCTTGCGGCCCGACGACTCGGGCACGAACAACCGCTTGATCTCGATGGTGAACGCGCCGCTGGCCACACCGCTGCTGGGCCACACCGGCGCCGTCTACCTCACCTCGTTCAGCCCGAACGGACGGATCCTGGCCACCGCCAGCTACGACCGGACCGTGCGGCTGTGGGACGTGGCGGACCGGACGCATCCGAAACCCCTGGGCAAGCCCCTCACCGGCCACACGAGTTGGGTGAGCACCGCGGTCTTCAGCCCGGACGGCCGCACCCTCGCCAGCGCCGCGGACGACGGCACGGTCCGGCTGTGGGACGTGCGGGACCCCGCCCGTCCGCACCCGCTCGGGGCGCCGTTGTCCGGTCACAACGGCACCGTCTTCCTGCTCGCCTTCAGCCCCGACGGGCAGACGCTGGCCGCCGCCGACGAGGATCACACCGTGCGCCTGTGGGACGTCCGCGATCTCCGGCGGCCGAAGGCGCTCGGTACGCTGACCGGCCCCACCGCCGCCGTACGCTCGGTGGCGTTCAGCCCCGACGGGCGGACGCTGGCAGCCGGCGGCGATGACAACATGGTCCGGCTGTGGGACATGGCCGACCGGCGTCATCCGGCGCCGATCGGCAAGGGGCTGACCGGGCACACGGACACGGTGCACTCCGTGGCCTTCAGCCCGGACGGCCGGACGCTGGCCAGTGGCAGCGACGACAACACCATCAGGCTCTGGAACGTGTCCTCCCCCCGGCACGCGAAGCCGCTCGGCGCGCCGCTCACCGGACACACCGGCCCCCTGTGGTCCGTGGCCTTCAGCCCCGACGGCAACATGCTCGCCGCCGGCAGCGCGGACAGCACGGCGAGCCTGTGGAACGTCAGCGATCCGGCGTACCCGTCGCAGGTCGGCGAGCCCCTCGCGGGCAGCAGCGGTGAGATGTACGCGGTGGGTTTCAGCCCCGACGGGCGGACCCTGGCCACGGGGAGCGGCGACAGCAAGGTCCGTCTCTGGTCGATTCCGATGTCGAACATGGTCGGCCGGATCGGAGCGTTCCGCCCGGACGGGCGGGTGCTCGCCACGGGTGCCCGCGACCGAAGGGTGCGGCTGTGGAACGTGCAGCGTCCCCACCGGCCCGTGGTGCTGGGCAAGCCGTTCGCGCCCGGCAAGGGCGATGTGCGTTCCCTGGTGTTCTTCCCGGACGGCCGCACCCTCGCGGTGCTGATGGGAAGCCAGGCCGTGGAGCTGTGGAACGTCACCGACCCGGCGCACCCGGTCCGCTACGGGGAGCCCGCCAGGCTGAAGACCCGCTTCGTGGGCCCCGACGCGCTGGCCATCAGCCCCGACGGGCGCACGATGGCGAGCGCGTACGAGGACCACACCATCCAGCTGTGGGACGTCACCGCCCCGTCCCGCGTCCGTCCGCTCGGCGGGCCGCTCACCGGGCACAAGGGGTACGTCAACTCCCTCGTCTTCAGCCCGGACGGGCACACGCTCGCCAGCGGCAGCGCGGACGACACCGTACGGCTCTGGAACACCACCGACCCCCGTCACGCCGTCCTCTTCGGCAAGCCGCTCACCGGGCACCTGGGACCCGTCAACGCGCTCGCCTACAGCCCGGACGGCCACACGCTGGCCAGTGGCAGCGACGACGACACCGTACGGCTCTGGAACACCACCGACCCCCGTAAGGCGACCCGGCTGGGCTCCCCGCTCATGGGTCACACCGAAGCGGTGGTGTCGCTGACGTTCAGCAAGGGCGGCCACACCCTGGCGAGTGGCGGGAACGACAACACGGTCCGGTTCTGGGACGTCACACCGCCGTCCGGGGCCACGCCCATCGGACAATCGACGAGTCCCAACGCCAAGACCGGCAATTTCCTGTCGTTCAGCCCGCAAAGCCAGATGCTCGGAGTGTCGAGCGGCGCCGGAACCGTCCGGCTGTGGAACCTGGACGCCGACAAGGCCATTCGCCGCATTTGCTCGACCACCCGGGGCGTGCTGACACCGGAGAAATGGCGCGAGTATCTGCCTCATCTCGCGTACGCGCCCCCATGCGACAAGTAACGGCGCCGGGCTCCTGTCGAACGGCGGGGCCCGGGCGCCGGACGGGTTGACCCGCCCGGCGCCGCAGCGACCGCGGCCCTCGGTTTCCCCCTCCGGCGGCCCGCGCCACGTGACTCCAACCACAACTCCGCGTTCCACTTCCGCAGTTATCTCCCACCGCGCGGCCGGCCTTGCTACTCTTGGCCACAGCCCGATCGCTGGTGCATCCCCCGTCGCCAGCGATCGGGTCCTTTCATGCCCTGTCTCCATTGCACGGGCCTTTGCGCACCGGAAGGACCGGAGACCCGAATTCCGGGGCAAGGGGCCTCTCGGGCGGAATGGTCGCGGATTCACATACCGATGCCGCCCCTCAGGAAACAACTCTCGGGTCGCCCGATTTCCGGCAGGGGAAACCGGAGCTGAAGGACTTCCCGGTGCTTCCCGGTGCTCTGAGGACGCCCGCCCTGGTGGCACGTACGCCTCCTCGCCTCCTCACTTCAACACCTCTTGAGGAGTCGTAAGGTGGGGCCGTCCGGCGGGGACGAGCCGTCCCGGGCGCCGGGGAACGGAACGGTGAGCACCCATGGCAGTGGCGTACGAGCGGATCGCGGACGAGCTCCGCGCGGCCATCCGTACGGGTGAGCTGAAGCCCGGGGACAGACTGCCGGCCGAGTCGAAGCTCGCCGAACGGTTCCGGCGCAGCGTGCCGACCGTCCGCGAGGCACTCCGCGCCCTCCGGGACGAAGGCCTGATCGAGAAGCAGCACGGCCGCGGCAACTTCGTGCGCCGGCCACGCACCCCGGCACTGCGCTCGAACCTCCGCCACCAGTGGGAGAAGGACCGGGCCCGCGAGCCGCTGGCGAAACGGGCCCAGACCGGCGCCACCGAGCACGACACCGGCCTGGCGGTCGGCGACCTGGTCTTCCACGCGTCGTACCGCACGATCGAGGCGCACCGGGACCTCGCCGAAGCCTTCGGCCTCCCCGAGGGCACCACCCTCCTCGAACGCACCTACCGCACCCGCTACGCGGCCGAGAACGCGCCCTTCAGCCTGGTGACCTCGTATCTGGTCCACGATCTGATCGCGCGGAACCCCGCTCTCCTGGACGAGTCGAACGAGCCGTGGCCCGGGGGCTCGCAGAGCCAGCTCTACAGCGTCGGCATCGAGCTCGACCGCGTCGAGGAGCGCGTCACCGCCCGCCCGCCGACGCCGGAGGAGGCCGCGGAGCTGGAACTCCCGCCCGGCACTTCGGTCCTCGCCCTCCGGAAGACCTCGATCGACGTCGACGACCGGGTCGTCGACGTCTCTGACGTCGTCCTGCCCGGCGACCGCACGGAATTGCTGTTCACCACTCCCCTGGAAAGGTGGTGAGTGCCGTGCGCCGGCGCATCATCATCGTCACCGCCGTCCATCCGCCCTCGGCACACTTCCTGCCGGACGCCTACCGGTCGCTCTGCCAGCAGGAGCTCCCCGACGGGTGGGAATGGCACTGGGTCATCCAGGAGGACGGCACCAGCGACGCGGTCGCCCCCCATGTCCCCGACGACGCGCGGGTGACGTTCCGGCAGGGGCGGGCCGGTGGCCCCGGCGTCGCCCGCACCATCGCCCTCGCGCACGCGGAGGGTGAGTACCTCAAGGTCCTGGACGCCGATGACCAGTTGGCGCCCGGTGCACTGGCCCGTGACCTGGCCGCCCTCGAAAGCGACCCCGGCCTCGGCTGGGCGACGTCCCGCGTCCTCGATCTGCTGCCCGACGGCTCCACCGCCGGCTTCCCCGGCGACCCCGAGCCCGGGCCGGTCGAGCGCGGAGCCGTGCTCGACTACTGGAAGGCGAACGGCTTTCGCGCCCAGGTCCACCCGGCGACGCTCTTCATGCGCCGCGACCTGGTGCTCGCCCTCGGCGGCTGGATGGCCCTGCCGGCCTCGGAGGACACCGGCCTGCTGCTCGCCCTCAACGCCACGAGCCGCGGCTGGTTCTCCTCCGAAGTGGGCCTCCACTACCGGAAGTGGCCCGGCCAGGCGACCAGCCAGGCATCCCACACCCAGGCCGCCGAACGTGAGGCCCGTATGGCGGTCGTGGAGGCCAGGGCACGGGAGCTGGCGCGGCTGAACTGGGGCTATCCGGGGGTCGGTTGACGGGCCCCTCAGGGGAGCGTTTCCGCATCGACCCGCGAGAAGATCAGATCGCTCTCCTCGACCACCGGGTGCCGCCACCGCACCGGCACGCCCCCCGACCGGCGCATCGCCGCCGGATAGCTCCCCGGGTCATAGCTGTTGGGGAGGCGGTAGACGTGAAACCCGTGCTCCCGCATCGTCTTGAGCAGTTCCTCGGGCGACTCCCCCAGCGCCGCCATCCGCTCCGGGGTCACCTCCACGGTGATCTCCGCGTCCGGCCGGAGTGCGTCGAGCAGGGGGGCCAGGCCGCGGATCACACCGCCCTCAGCGCCCTCCACATCGATTTTGATCACCCGGGCGGACGCGACCTCGTCCGGGTCGAGAAGGTCGGGGAGCGGGCGTGCCTCGATCTCGCGGATGTCCTCGGCGGGGCCCCCGTACGGGACGATGCTGGCCGCCCCCATGTTGTTCGAGCTCGCACGGATGAGGGTCACCGTCTTCCGCTCGTCGGCGACCGCGGTGTTGACGGCGCGGAGGTGGTGGCAGTCGTTGAGCGCGGCATGCTGGAGGATTCTGGCGTGAAAGGTCGGCGAGGCCTCGATCGCCACCACCCGGCCCCGCTCCCCCACGAGCTGTGCGGCGAGCAGGCTGAAGTAACCGACATTGGCGCCGACGTCGATATACGTGTCCCCGGGGCGGAGCCGGCGCTTCAGCCAGTGCGTCATATGCGGCTCCCACACGCCGAACATATACACAAAGCGCTGGATCAGATCCTGTGTGTCCACGGCCATCGCGGCGCCGAATCGGGTGCGGACGACCCGCTGGCGCGGGCGCTGCCGTAACCACGGATTGAGGCAGCACGTGGCGAGTGCCGCTTTGCCCAGCGATCCGGGGGCGTCCCTCAGATATCCGCGCCCGAGGGTCAGCAGGGTCTCCCTCAGGGTGTCTCTCAGGGCGTTGCTCAGGGTCTTGCTCAGGGTCTTGCTCAGGGTGTTGCTCATCCGTTCTCGCCTTTCCGCCGGCTTCGCTCGGCGCCGTGGCGCGCCGCTGCCTCCATACGAGCCTTATCTCCGCGGCCACGGCGCCTACTCGGCGTACGAGGGAATCGGACACCGCTCTGGTCTGTTGCGGCCCGGCGTGCCACCCTGCGCGACACCCGCGGCGCGGCCTCGGCACACACGGTGCCCGGACCCGCCAGGGGATACCCAGTACGCAGCACTGTCGCTCTGACAGACAAGGAGACGGCAATGAGCGAGTCCCATGGAGACGCGTCGCACCAGGGCGCCTTACCGGACCGAACCACCCTGAGCCCCGGAACAGCGGTCCTGAGCACCGAAGAAGCACTCAGAAAGCGGCACACCGCGCGTGCGCGAAGCGCCTCCGACCGCACCAGGGCCGCCTGCCGCGCCGCCGGCGTCGAAGCGGACCCGGCGGCCGTGATCGCCGTACCCACGGAGGCGGCAGCGAAGGCCGCCAATGCCCTTCGCCTGTCTGCCGACGCGCTCGCCGCGCTGGCCAAGGGAGCCCCGGACCCCGCGGCCGACGCCCGTCAGGCCCGGAACGCCGCCGCTGCCGCCGTCCTCGCCGCCCAGATCGCGCAGTCCCACGGCGCCGGCGCACTCGCCGATGCCGCGTACCACGCCGCCCTCAAGGCCTCGCAAGCCGCCGGCACGGCCGCGGGGAGGGACGGCATGGGCAGGAGCGAGGCGCTGAACGCCGAGGCGGAGTCGGCCGAGGCAGCCGCCGTCGCCGCTGCCGGGACCGCGGGCTGGCGGTAGTACGCACCGCGACGGCCTGTCCGGCACCGCCGGCCACGACATGGACGGTGCCGGTGCCGGACAGGACCGGTGTGCGAGACGCGGCCGCTCAGCCCTGATCGACCAGGCCGGCCTCCGGGGCGCAGCCGCTCAGCCCCGATCGAAGGGCAGATCCAGCATCCGGATGGCATTGCCGCGCAGCAGCTTGTACGTCACCTCGTCGGAAAGGCCCGCCATATGCTCGGCCGCCACCTGCTTCGTGTGCGGCCAGGTCGAGTCGACATGCGGGTAGTCGGTCTCGAAGGTGGCGTTGTCGACCCCTACGGTCTCGATCGAGGCGACGCCGTGCTTGTCGCGGAAGAAGCAGCAGAAGATCTGCCGGTAGTAGTACGTCGACGGCGGCTCGGGGATCAGGTCCTTCACCCCGCCCCACGCCCGGTGCTCCTCCCAGACGTCGTCGGCGCGCTCCAGGGCGTACGGGATCCACCCCATCTGGCCTTCGCTGTAGGCGAGCTTGAGCCGCGGGAACTTCACGAGGACGCCGCTGAACAGGAAGTCCATCATCGACGCCATGGCGTTGTTGAAGCTCAGGGACGCCTGCACGGCGGGCGGTGCGTCCGGTGACGCCGCGGGCATCTGCGACGACGAGCCGATGTGCATGTTCACGACCGTGCCCGTCTCCTCGCACGCGGCGAAGAACGGGTCCCAGTAGCCGGAGTGGATGGACGGCAGCCCCAGGTACGTAGGTATCTCGCTGAAGGTCACCGCCCGTACCCCGCGCGCGGCATTGCGCCGGATCTCGGCGACCGCCAGATCGATGTCCCACAACGGGATGAGGCACAGCGGAATCAGCCGGCCACCGCTGTCCCCGCACCACTCCTCCACCATCCAGTCGTTGTACGCCCGCACGCAGGCCAGCCCGACCTCCTTGTCCTCGGCCTCGGCGAAGGTCTGCCCGCAGAAGCGCGGGAACGTGGGGAAGCAGAGCGACGCCTCGACGTGGTTGAGGTCCATGTCCGCCAGCCGGGCCTTGGGGTCCCAGCATCCGCGCCGCATCTGTTCCCGGGTGATCCCGTCCAGCGTCATCTCGTCGCGGGAGAAGCCCACGGCCGCGATGATGCGCTTGTACGGGAAGATCAGCCCCTCGTACTCCCACCAGTCCGTGATCTGGCCCTCGGGGTCGGTCGTGAACCGGTACCTGCCCCCGACGTACGCCAGCTCGCCGATGCCGGCGGTGAAGGGCTTCGGGCCCTTGTCCTGGTACTTCTTCGGAAGCCAGGTCCTGAAGAGGTGCGCGGGCTCGATCACGTGATCATCCACGCTGATGACCCTGGGAAGCTCCGCCGTGCCGCTCTGGTTGCTGATCACGCTGTACCCCCAACTGCCTGCCGGATGGTCACGCCGCCGGACCGATATCTGACGGCCCATCAGTTCGGAGGTTATGGGCTCACCCTTCCGACGACAAGGAGAGGCCGGGAACTCCACCCCTTGCGGCATCGCGCAACCTCCGCTGAACTGACGCATCGTCAGTTCAGGTGAGGAGTCGAGGGGGCAGCATGCAAACGATCTGGCTCAGCGGTGCCGAGTGGTTCGCCGTCCTCCGCATCGGCCTCGGCCTGTGGTGGCTGGAGAGCTGGCGCCACAAGGACAAGAAGACCTGGTTCACCGGTGGCGGCATCACCTGGGCCGCCGGGATCGCCGCCGACCACCGGTGGCCCGTGATCCGCAAGAGCTTCGACCGCCTGGTGAAGCCCCACCCCCGCCTGATGGCCTACGTCGTCGCCTACGCGGAACTGGCCCTCGGCCTCGGCCTGATCGCCGGCTTCCTGACCCCGATAGCCCTGGTCGCCGGCGCCGTCCTCAACCTGATCTACCTCGCCCTGATGATCCACGACTGGGCGGAACAGGGCCAGAACCTGATGATGCTCCTGATCTCCCTCACCGCCCTCCTAGCCATGAGCTGGCAGAGCTGGTCGCTCGATGGGGCTTGGGGGTTGTTCTTGTAGGCGGGGGCCCGGCGGCCCACCCGGGCCGCGAGGGCGCCCGGGTGGGCAGGTGCGGTCAGCCCTTCTTCCCCACCGTCACCGGGCGGTCGCTGTTCAGCTCGGTGAAGAGCCGTTGCGCCTGGCGGGCGTTCCACTGCACGGCGCTGCCCTTGGGGGTCTGGAGGGCGAGGTTCGAGACGGGGACGTTGAGCCGCTTGCCGTCACCGTCGGTGACCGCCTTCATCGCCTCGAAGAGCGAGGTGAGGTTCGGCAGGCCGGTGTCCTTGTCGACGATGAGGGTGCCGAGGCCCGCGCTCATCGTCGGGTAGACCGTGCCGGGGTCGAGCAGGACGCCGGGGGTGGCGGCCTTGTGGGCGAGGGCGGCCAGGAACTTCTGCTGGTTCTGGCTGCGGCCCAGATCGCCCTGGGCCTCCTGGTGGCGCTGGCGGACGAAGGCGAGTGCCGTACGGCCGTCGAGCGTGTGGCAGCCCTTCTTCAGGTTCGCGCCCGACTTCTCGTCCTTGATGTCCCGGTCCAGGCACATCGGGACGCCGCCGACCGCGTTCACGATGCCGACGAAGCCGGCGAAGCCGATCTCCGTGTAGTGGTCGACGTGCACGCCCGTGTTGGCCTCGATGGTCCGGACCAGCAGGTCGGGGCCGCCGAACGAGAACGCCGCGTTGAGCTTGTTCTTCGTCGCACGGTAGTGCTTGCCGGTCTCGGGGCGGATGTGTGCCGGGATGGTCACCCACGAGTCACGCGGCAGGCTCACCATGGTCGTGCCGTGGGCGCCCGTGTGCAGCAGGATCATCGAGTCGGTGCGCCGGCCCGCGTCGGCCGAACCGCCGGTGTGCAGGTCCTTCCTGGCACGTTCGGAGAGGCCCACCCGGCTGTCGGAGCCCACGATCAGGTAGTTGGTTCCCTGGCCCTGCGCCGGGCGGTCCGGGATCTTGCCGAGATCGACCTCGCGGTGGAGCTCGGTGTCGGCCCAGACGTAGGTGCCCACGGAGCCGAGGGCCAGCACGGTGGACAGCACGATCAGCGCCCGGGTGATCCGGCGGCGCCGGCTGGGCGGCTCCGGGGCGCGCCGGCCCCGGACGGTGGTGCCGCCGCCCGGGCCCGTACCGCCGGTGCGGGCAACGGGGCGTCCGTTGTCGGGGTGACCGTCGGTGGGCTGGCCGTCGCTGAGGTGGCCGTTGGTGACGTGGCCATTGGCGAGGTAACCGTTGCTGACGTGGCCGTTGCTGCCGTGGCCGTTGCTGAGGTACCCATCGCTGAGCTGACCGTCGCTGAGGTAACCGTTGTTGAGGTAACCGTCGTCGACGTGACCGTTCAAGCGGGGTGGTGGCACCAGGGTCTGCGGGCCGGTGTCGTACCCGTCGTAGGGGTTGGGCGGCCGTGCCGGGTGCACCTGAGACGCGTATTCAGCCGGGTACGCCTGAGGCACGTATGCGCCTGGCTGCGCCTGAGACGCGTACTCACCCGGGTACACGTGGGACGCGTACTCACCCGGGTGCACCTGAGACGCGTACTCGCCCGGGTGCCATATCTGCCCGGTGCCGATGTGGTCCTGTGCTTGGCCGTCGCGCCAGTTCCCGTCGAGCGGCCCCTCCAGCCAATCATTCATGCGCGGCAGTCTCCATGCTCGTCTCTTCTCCACCAAATAGTGTGCGGATCTGCACAAGCGAATGCGGTGAACGCGGTGAACGCGCGGTCCGGCGGCGGTGTACGGGGCCACGGCCGGGCTCCCGGGCACCGGCACGGCGGCGGGCGGGGAGCGCCCGGCCGCGCCGCGCGGGGTGACCGTCCGGTCCGTAGCCGGGCGGACACCCTGGGGCCACACTGCCGACGGTCATCACGACGGCAAACTCTCGTACGGGACCGGCCGGCCGAGCTCCGGCTGGCCGATGTGCTGCGCGGCGGTGCCGGAGCGGTGCATACGCTGCCACTTCAGCCGGGTGCCGAGCAGGAAGGCCACCACGGACTGGATGACCACCAGGTACATCAGCTGCCGGTAGACGAAGAGCTGGAGCGGCATCGCCCACAGCGTCCGCACCGGCTCGCCGTCGAGCCGCAGGGCGTACCAGGCGCAGGCCAGCTGGAGGGCGAGGAAGCCGGCCCACACCCCGGCCGAGAGCACCGGCCCCTGGAAGAGCGCCCCGTACAGGGCGAAGACGTCGACGATCGGTGCGAGCAGCGGCAGGGCGACCTGGAAGAGCGTGAGGTAACTCAGTCCGCGGCGTCCGAAGCGGCCGGCCGGGCCCACTTCGATGACGGCACGGCGGTGCTTCCACATGGCCTGGAGCGTGCCGTAGCACCAGCGGTAGCGCTGCCGCCACAGCTGGCTCAGCGAGGTGGGCACCTCGGTCCAGGCGATCGCGGTCTCCTCGTAGACCACCCGCCAGCCCGCCTGCCACAGGGCCATGGTCAGGTCGGTGTCCTCGGCGAGGGTGTCCTCGCTGACCCCGCCGACGCCCATCAGCGCGTCCCGGCGGAAGGCGCCGATGGCGCCGGGGACCGTCGGCATGCACTCCAGGACCTCGAACATCCGCCGGTCGAGGTTGAACCCGAAGACGTACTCCAGGTGCTGCCATCTGCCCAGCAGACGGCGCCGGTTGCCGACCTTGGTGTTGCCGCTGACCGCGCCCACGGCCGGGTGCGCGAGCGGCTGGATGAGCTGGTGAATGGCGTCCGGCTCGAAGACGGTGTCGGCGTCGACCATGACGATGATGTCGCATCGCGCGTGGGCCAGACCGGTGTTGAGGGCGGCCGCCTTTCCCGAGTTGGGCTGGCGGATCACCTCCACCCGGGGGTCGTCGATGGCGGCGGCGAGGTCCGCGGTGTCGTCCGTCGACCCGTCGTCGATCACGATGATCTGTAGTTGCGGGTGGTCGGAACCGAGCAGCGAATGGATGGTGGACTCGATGCCCGCCGCTTCGTTGTAGGCGGGGACCAGGACCGTCACCGGGTCGGTGATCTCGCGTAGCCAGGGGGAGCCCGGCCGGATGCGTACCAGCCGCCGGACATGGGCGCGGGCGAAGAAGACGAGAGAGGCCAGCCGCAGTACGCCCAGGCCGCCGGCGATACCCAGCACCCAGGCCATCCCGTGCACGAACGCGTACCCGAGGGCCTTGATCCAGACCAGGGCCGTGCCCAGCCATCGCTCCGGGGCGGGGGCCGGGGTGTCGGCCGGGGGCAGTCCGGCCCCGAACGACACCGTGGTGAATTTGCCGATTCTGGGGTTTTTGAGCAGTTTTTCGGTGTCGTGGTAGGCGACATCGTTCTGAGTGAACTGCCGGACCACGCCCTGGGACGGCTTACGGAACCACCGGTCGGCGGCCACCAGCGTGTAGCCGTCCGCGCCGGCCCGCTGGGCGGCCTTCCACTCCGGGCCGCACATCGTGTCCACCGCGGTGGTCTGCGGCAGCCTCAGCAGGTTGGTGTGGATGCCCGCGGTGCCCGCCAGCGCCTGCTGCGTCAGCTCCAGCTCCAGCCGGGCCCGGAAGGGCGAGGCCGCGCCCATGACCGCGCCGGTGTAGGTGTTCGACCCGATCTCATGCCCCTCGGCCTGGATGCGGCGCACCAGGTCCGGATGCTGGGCGGCCTTGGCGCCCTGCACGAAGAAGGTGGCGTGCGCATGGTGCTTGCGCAGCAGGTCGAGCAGGCGTGGCGTCCATACGGGGTCGGGCCCCCCGTCGTAGGTGAGGGCCACGTTGCGGGCGGGCATCCCGGCGGACTTCACCGTGCCGCCGTCGAGACGCACCACCGGACCGCCCTTGTCCACCGCGCTCGGCACCGGTGTGGTGCAGTCACTCCGGGTCTTCGCGGCGTCGACCTCATGGGTGGTCCAGCCCTCGAAGAGCAGGGCGCCGAAGGCGAGGGGGAGGATGAGGATCAGCAGCAGCCAGTGACCCCGGGGATCACGGGACTGCGCGTGCCGGCGACGGTTCGTGCGGCGCCTCACGTCGCTCCCGGGGTGACCTCGGTCGTCGTGAGGACGGGCTGTCTTCGGACGGGGCCGTCGGCGGCCGCCGGCGGAGCGCCCGCGGCGCGGGTGAGGAACGTCGGGACGTCGCCGGAAGCCGCGGCGGTCGCCCGGCGGGGGGCGCCTCCGACGGCGGCGACCGACTTCCGCAGCACGTTTCCGTGCCGGACGGAAGCGTCGGCACATGGCTGGGGAAGACGTATTTTCTGCCGTTTTGCGTTCCGGCTGGCCTCACACATGGTCGGCGAGTGTACTCACCGGAAACATCGCGTAACGGTGTCCGTCCAAGATCCCTTACCGCGGTGACAAGCCTCCGAGCCCACGGCCCGGCGCCGCATCCGCGCGACATTTGCCCAGGTCAGACGGATTTTTCCCGCGGCCTTTGCCCGGTATTGCGACCTCTGCAACGCGACACCCCACCCCCTCCGCCTGAGAGGGTTGTAACACCTGACCCCACCGGGGCCCCGCCCCCGCCGGTGACTGAAAACACCCTTATCCCCGGACAAGTGTCCGATCTAACTTTGACTGTGTGACCGGATTCGAAATCTGGTCACGGAGTCGGAGGGGGCACGGCATGGAACGAGCGCAGCGCGCTGACCGCATCCTGGACGCGGCAGGTGAGTTGCTGCTCGCCTGGGGCTACCGGCGGGTGACGATCGACGAGATCGCCCGCCGCGCCAACGTCGGCAAGGGCACGGTCTATCTGCACTGGAAGACCAAGGACTCGCTGCTCCTCGCCGTGATGCTGAAGGCCCAATCCCGAATGCAACACCGGCAGTTGGAGCGCATGCGGGCGGATCCGCTGGAGATTCTGCCGAGCCGGATGATGAGCCGGCTCTTCCTCGAATTCCAGGCCGAACCGGTATTGCGTGCGGCCTACACCGACGACGCCGATATCCTCGGCCGGCTCAACGAGACCGCGAAGCAGGAGTTCGCGGAGCTGATCGTCGCGGGCGACCGGAATCTGCGGCACCATCTCGAAGTGCTCCGCGAGCACGGTCTGGTGCGCCGCGACACCGACGTACAACACCAGCAATACGCCTTGTTGGCGACATCCAGCGGATTCTTCACGTCCGAGGCACTGCTCATCGACCGCGCCCCGGACGGCCTGGAGGTACGCGCCGGCATCCTCGCCCACACCATCCGAAGCGCGCTGGAAGTGCCGGCCGACGCCGGCGCCCATACCGGCTCCGACCTGGGATGCGGTGCCGATCCGGACCCCGCTTCGGCCCGTCTGCGCGCCGCCGCGACCGCGGCCGCTCCCGAGATCATCGCCCGCTACGAGTGCTTCACCGAGCTCTGCGCACAGGAGATGCGCCGGCAGATACGCGACTGAGGCCGCGGTGGATTTTCCGTGGGGCGGATTCTGACGATGAATTCGAACAGAGATTCCTCTCCCGCCGGATTCGGGGAGGGCTCCCTACGAGGGTCGGCACGCGACCGGCCGCCCGCCACCGGCCCCACGAAGCGGAATCCACCCGGCTGACTCCACCCGACGGAATATCCGCCACGACTGCTGACACACGTTCCACTAAGGAAAAGAGCCACGTCCAAGCCCTGGCCCGGCCGGGCCCCACCCTGGTCCGCGGGCCGACTCCCAACCCGGAGGAGATCGAAAGATGTCGGCATTATCCAACTCCCCGCTCGGCGCGCACGTCGGGAAACACCCTGGCGAGCCGAATGTGATGGACCCGGCGCTGATCGCCGACCCGTTCGGCGGCTACGGCGCACTGCGTGAGCAAGGCCCGGTCGTACGGGGCCGGTTCATGGACGACTCGCCCGTCTGGTTCGTGACGCGCTTCGAAGAGGTCCGCCAAGTCCTGCGCGATCAGCGGTTCGTGAACAACCCGGCCGCGCCGTCCCTGGGGCGCTCGATCGACGAAAGCCCCGCGGTCAGACTTTTGGAAATGTTGGGGTTGCCCGACCATTTCCGGCCGTATCTGCTCGGGTCGATCCTCAACTACGACGCACCCGACCACACCCGGCTGCGCCGACTGGTCTCGCGCGCCTTCACGGCACGCAAGATCACCGACCTGCGGCCGCGGGTCGAGCAGATCACCGACGACCTGCTGACCCGGCTTCCCGAGCACGCCGAGGACGGTGTGGTCGACCTCATCCAGCACTTCGCCTACCCCCTGCCGATCACCGTGATCTGCGAACTGGTCGGCATCGCCGAAGCGGATCGTCCGCAATGGCGGAAGTGGGGGGCCGACCTCGTCTCGCTGGAGCCGGGGCGGCTGAGCACCGCGTTCCCGGCGATGATCGAGCACATCCATGAGCTGATCCGCGAGCGGCGCGGGGCACTCACCGACGATCTGCTCAGCGAGCTGATCCGCACCCATGACGACGACGGCGGCCGGCTCAGCGACATCGAGATGGTCACCATGATCCTCACGATCGTCCTGGCAGGCCACGAGACCACCGCCCACCTCATAGGCAACGGCACGGCGGCACTGCTCACCCACCCCGACCAACTGCGCCTGCTCAAGGACGACCCGGCGCTGCTGCCGCGCGCCGTCCACGAGCTGATGCGCTGGTGCGGGCCGGTGCACATGACCCAGCTGCGCTTCGCCTCCGAGGACGTCGAGGTCGCCGGAACGCCGATCCGCAAGGGCGACGCCGTACAACTCATCCTGGTATCGGCGAACTTCGACCCCCGCCACTACACCGACCCCGACCGTCTCGACCTGACCCGCCACCCCGCCGGCCACGCCGAGAACCACGTGGGGTTCGGCCACGGCATGCACTACTGCCTGGGCGCCACCCTCGCCAAACAGGAGGGCGAAGTCGCCTTCTCCCGGCTCTTCACGCACTACCCGGAGCTGTCGCTGGGCGTCGCGGCGGAACAGCTGGCGCGGACGCAGGTGCCCGGCAGCTGGCGGCTGGACACCCTGCCGCTGCGGCTGGGGTGACCGCCCCGTACGGATAGCGCGCGGCGGCCGTCACCGGACAGGCGCCGACGCAACGAGGGCCCCGTGCGGGCGAGTTCTCCGCACAGGGCCCTCTCTTGCCGACGGTCCTGCCGTCCTCAACTCGGGCGACTGGCTCGCAGCGAGTACATGAGGGGGATACGGGGGCGGTCGGCGGGGAAACGGTGGTAGCCATCGCCGCTACGGGCCAGAGCGGTGAAGCGCTGGAACATCGTCATGTCGTGTTCGTGCAGGAAGTCGATGCGCAGGCCGGTGGCGGCCAGGGCGGAGACGACATCGCCGAGCGGGTGCTGCCATTCGACGCTGCGGTTGTGGACCGTCGGTGCGCCGAAGTCCGTGTAGGAACCGGGGACTTCGTCCACCCAGGCGTCGCGGCGGAAGTAGTCGTGGACGATGCGTGAGCCGGTCTCGTCGTCCAGGGCGTCGCAGAGCGGATGGAATTCGGCGAGGTAGAGGAAGCCGCCGGGGGCGACGAGGGAGGCGGCGGTGTCGGCCCAGCGTTCCAGGTCCGGGAGCCAGTTCAGGGCGCCGAGGCCGGTGTAGACGATGTCGTACGCGGCGTCGGGGACGGCTTCGGCGGCGTCATAGACATCGGCGGCGACGAACGCCGCTCGGTCGGGGCCGTAGCCGAGCTCGGCGGCGAGGGCGCGGGCGGTGTCGATGGCCGGTTCGGAGAAGTCCAGGCCGACGACGCGGGCCGCGCCGCGGTGAGCCCAGGAGAGAGTGTCCTGGCCGAAGTGACACTGGAGGTGGAGAAGGGACCGGCCGGTGACATCCCCGACCTCCGCGACCTCGAAGTCACGGAGCACGTCCCGGTCCCGGCGGAACCTGTCCTGGTCGTAAAAATCACTCGCGGTGTGGAGGGCGACGCGCTCGTCCCACCTCGCACGATTCGCTTCCCGCCAGTCCTCGGCACCCGTAATTCTGCGCATTCGGCGAAGTTATCCACAGCCTTGCGGCCCTCGCCAACGGTTTTCCCGCCCCGGGCGCAGAATGGGCCCATGACTGACGAGACGACCCCAGCCCCAGGCCCCGACGCCACCGCTCCGCACCCTTCGACCACCGACACCCGGCCCGCGGCCGGCACGGGGACCGGCTCGGCCGGCCCGATAGCAGGGGCGGACGGATCGACGACGGACGCGACAGGCTCGGCGGACCCCGGCAGCGCGGACGCCTCGATGCCGGACTGGGAGAAGCGCTTCCGCGCACCGCGGATCGGGCTGCCGGACTGGGCCGAGGACGCCCCGGACCGTTCCCTGTTCGTCTCGAACGCCACCGGCACCTTCGAGCTCTACACCTGGGACCGGGCCACCGGCAAGCAGCGGCAGGCCACGGACCGGCCGAACGGGACGACGGACGGGACGCTGTCGCCGGACGGCCGGTCGATCTGGTGGTTCTCGGACACCGACGGGGACGAGTTCGGTGTCTGGATGCGGCAGCCCTTCGAGGGCGGCCCGGATGAGCCGGCGACCCCTGGTCTCGCCCCCTCGTACCCGGGAGGGCTGGCGATCGGCCGGGACGGGACGGCGGTCGTCGGATGCTCCACGGACGAGGAGGGCTCGACTGTCCATGTCGTGCGGCCGGGCGAGGCGCCGGTGGAGATCTACCGGCACCGCGAGTCCGCGGGCGTCGGCGATCTCTCGCACGACGGCTCGCTGATCGCCCTCGAACACACCGAGCACGGCGATGCGATGCACTCCGCGATCCGCGTCGTACGGCCCGACGGCTCCACGGTCGCGGAGCTGGACGACACCAAGGGCGGGACCGAGGAGCTGGGCCTGTCGGTGATGGGCTTCGCACCGGTGGACGGGGACGCCCGGCTGCTGGTCGGACACCAGCGGCGGGGCCGCTGGGAGCCGATGATCTGGGACCCGCTGACCGGGGTGGAGACCGCCCTGGACATCGACCTCCCCGGAGACGTGGGCGCCGACTGGTACCCCGACGGGTCGGCGCTGCTGGTGGAGCACGAGTACCAGGCACGGAGCGAGCTGTGGCGCTATGAGCTCAGCACGGCGGGCGGCCACGGCGCCGCGGGCGGTGCCGGTTCCGGTGCCGATGACGCGGCCGCTGGGGCCGCCGGTCCGCTGTCCCGGGTCGAGACCCCGGCCGGCACGGTCTCGGGGGCCACCGCGCGGCCGGACGGCACGGTGGAGTTCCTGTGGTCGTCGGCGGCGCAGCCCCCGGAGGTGCGGTCGACGAGCGGCGAGGTCGTGCTGGACCCGCCCGGGATGAAGGCGCCCGGGTCGGTGCCGGTGCGGGACGTGTGGGTGGAGGGCCCCGGTGGCCGTATCCACGCCCTGGTGCAGCAGCCGGCGGGCGAGGGCCCCTTCCCGACGGTCTTCGACATCCACGGCGGTCCGACCTGGCACGACAGCGACGCGTTCGCCTCGGCCCCCGCGGCCTGGGTGGACCACGGCTTCGCAGTCGTCCGCGTCAACTACCGCGGCTCGACCGGCTACGGCCGCGCCTGGACGGATGCGCTCAAGCATCGCGTCGGGCTGATCGAGCTGGAGGACATCGCCGCGGTGCGCGCATGGGCGGTCTCGTCCGGTCTGGCCGACCCGGAGCGGCTGGTGCTGTCGGGCGGCTCATGGGGCGGCTATCTGACGCTGCTGGGGCTCGGTACCCAGCCGGACGCCTGGGCCGTGGGCCTGGCGGCGGTTCCGGTCGCGGACTACGTCACGGCGTACAACGACGAGATGGAAGCCCTCAAGGCGATGGACCGGACGCTGCTCGGCGGCACGCCTGAGGAGGTCCCGGAGCGCTTCGAGGCGTCCTCCCCGCTGACGTATGTGGACGCGGTGCGGGCCCCGGTCTATATCTCCGCGGGCGTCAACGACCCACGCTGCCCGATCCAGCAGGTGGAGAACTACGTCCAGCGCCTGGCCGGCCGCAGCCATCCGCACGAGGTCTACCGCTACGACGCCGGCCACGGCTCCCTCGTGGTGGAGGAACGCATCAAGCAGGTCCGCCTGGAGCTCGATTTCGCCCAGCGGCATGTGAACGAGAGGAGCTGAGGGAGTTCCTGCGGGAAGGGCCGGAAGGTCAGGTTGTCGTGTGGTGGGTCAGCACCGCGTGAGGGTCGCGGCCCTCAGGGGTGTTGTCCGGGGTGTGGTCCGTGTGGACTGTTGCGGCAGTGAGGCGGGGGACGGCGTGGATGAGGGCGTGTTCGGCCGCGACGGCGAGGGCGTGCGCGCGCACCACGGTCAGGCGGGCGTCGACGACGATGTCCGCCTCGGCCCGCAGGGTGTGGCCGATCCAGCGCATACGGACCTGCCCGACGCCATGAACGCCGTCCACCGCGCGTAGTGCGGTCTCGGCGGCGTCGATGAGTGCGGGGTCGACGGAGTCCATGAGCCGCCGGTAGACCTCCCGGGCGGCGTCGCGCAACACCATGAGGATGGCGGCGGTGATCAGCAGGCCGATGAGCGGGTCGGCCTGCTGCCAGCCGAGCGCCGCGCCGCCCGCGCCGAGCAGGACGGCGAGGGAGGTGAAGCCGTCGGTACGGGCATGCAGGCCGTCGGCGACGAGCGCGGCCGAGCCGATCCTGCGGCCGGTGCGGATGCGGTAGCGGGCGACCCATTCGTTGCCGAGGAACCCGATCACGGCGGCCACGGCCACGGCCCACAGATGGGTGACATCGCGCGGGTGCAGCAGCCGGTCCACGGACTCGTAGGCCGCCCATGCCGCGGAGGCGGCGATCGTCAGCACGATGGCGATGCCCGCGAGGTCCTCGGCGCGGCCGTAGCCGTAGGTGTAGCGACGGTTCGCGGCCCGGCGTCCGAGGAGGAAGGCGATGCCCAGTGGTACGGCGGTCAGTGCGTCGGCGGCGTTGTGGATCGTGTCGCCCAGCAGCGCCACCGAGCCGGACAGGGCGACGATCACCAGCTGGATCAGGCTGGTCAGGCCGAGGATGCCGAGCGAGATCCAGAGCGTGCGCAGGCCCTCGCGGGAGGTCTCCAGCGCGGCGTCGACCTTGTCCACGGCCGCATGGCTGTGCGGGGTGATGAGGTGGGCCAGCCGGTGCCGCATCCGCGCCAAGCGGCCGGAGTGGTGCGGGGGGTGCGGATGCTGAGAGGCATGGTCTTGCGCGTGGCCGTGCCCCTGCGCGGCACCGTGCCCCTGCGAGTGCCCCTGCGCGGAACCGCACCCCCGCACATCGCCATGCCCCTGCCCCCGCACATGGCCGTACCCCTCCGCCTGCCCCTGGCCGGACAGTCGGTCATCGCCCTGCGGCTGAGTGCCCTTGCCTGCCATAGGCCCTACCGTGGCACGCCGATTCGATTGCGGCTACCAGCGTGATACGTCCGCTGACCAGGTGCGACCTTGTTGCAGAAGCAGGTCCCCTGCGGTCGCGTGCCGACGCGGGAATTCAGGCCTTACCGGCCCGCGCCGCCTCGTCCTGGCCTTCGCCGCTGCCCTCGTCCCGGCCGCTTTCCGTCCGGCCCGAAGCCTCCCGGCTCACAGCCCCCACGCCACCCGTCGCCCCCACGTCACCATCAGCCCCCGCGGAGCCCTCCGGCCCCACGTCGCCATCAGCCCCCAGAGCCCTCTCGGCCTCAACCTCCACTCCAATCCCCAACGCCGCATCCCTGGCGGCCTCGGACTCGCGGCGGAAGAGGCGGAACCACATGAAGACGACGAAGCCGGCGAAGACGAACCACTCGCCGGTGTAGCCGAGGTTCTGGAAGGCCTTGAGGTCCAGTCCGCTGCCCTCGGCGGCGGCCGGGGGGACGGCGCGCAGCGGGGCCTGGGTGTCGGTGAGCGTGATCCAGGCGTCGTAGACGTCGTACGGCACGATGTTGACCAGCGACGCGGCGCTGATCATGGCGAGCCGGCCCGGTGCCGGCCCGCCGGCGCCCGGTACGCCGTCGCTGCCCTGGCTCTCGGAGGCCTGGAGTGCGCCGGTGACCGTCACCTCGCCCTTGGGCGGTGCGGGCACCTTCGCCGTGTCGGCCTTGGTGCCGGCGTCGCCGGGCAGCCAGCCCCGGACGACCGGCAGGGCCTTGCCGCCGTCCGTACGGAGCAGCGTGAGGACGTAGAAGCCCTGCCGCTCGCCGTGCTTGTCCTTCAACGTGCGGCCCGGTACGAGCAGTTGGTGTCCGGTGTCGTAGTGGCCGCGGGCGCTGGCCTGGCGGCCGGAGGTCACCTGGTCGACGGGCAGCAGCCGCTCCAGGGGGCGGGCGGCCGCGGTCTTGGCCCGGGCGGAGCGGTCCTCCTGCTGCCGGTGGCTGTCGACGCGGTCCTCGAAGCGGCTCAGCTGCCAGCTGCCCATGAAGATGCAGACGGGGATCGCCAGTACGGCGAAGACGTTGATTCCCCACCACCGCGGGGTCAGCAGGAACCGGTACACGCCCTCAACGGTACGGGGCCCGGCCCACGGGGCCGCACCGGCCCCTCCACGGTCCGGCCCCGACGGCCGGGACCTGGGACGTCGGTGTCACTGCGTCGCGAGCGCCTCGGTGCGGTAGACCGTTCCCGCGCAGGCGTCCGTGACCTTGGCATCGGCCGCGGCGGGTTCCCCGGCCTCCGGTGTGTGGCTGAGCACGATGCTGCCGGGCGCGGTGCCGCCGTCGCCGGGGCCCTCGCCGCCGCCCGCCTCGCCGCCGCCGTCGCCGGGCGGGGTCGCGGCGTCCGGGGACTGCCCCGGGTCCTTGGAGGCGTCGGGTGTCGGTGACGGGCCGGGGTTGGCGCATCCGGTGGTGCCGCCGCCGGACTCCGGGATCCAGGCGAACTTGACCTCGTACGCCTCCCCCGGCTTGAGAACCAGCTGGTCAGGGGTGGTGGCCGGGTCGGGCAGTCCGGTGGCCTCGTCGCCCGAGGTGTGGTCGACGACATGGACGCGGTCGGGACTGGTGGAGCCCTGGGCGACCAGGCCGATGCTGCCGCCGCCCTCGACGGAGCATGCGGTGCCGGAGGTGTTGACCACCCGGAACGCGCCGTAGACGCGGCCCGTGGCGTCCGCCGTGCCGACCGTGCTGGTGCCCTGGCCGAGCTGTTCCCGCCCGCAGGCCGGCGAGGTGACGTCCATGGTCTCGTCCGGTGCGGGGGTGCCGGCGCCCGCGCCATGGCCCGCGCCGCGCTTCCCCGGGTTCCTGCCCTTGTCCGCGGGCTTGTCCTCGCCGCGCTGCCCGCCGTCCTTGCCGGCCGGCAGCGGACCGGCCTGCTCGGTGCCTTCGCCGTGCGCCCCCTCGGCGCCGCCCTGGGGGAGCGTGCTGCCCGCCGCGTGGGCGGGCCGCTCCTCGGAGCTGCCGGCGAGGTGGGCCACATGGACCATGGCGGGGATGGACGTGCCGCCGAGCAGCAGCGCGGCCGCGGCGCCCACGACGGCGTGCCGGCGGCGCTGGCGACGGGCGGGCACCGCGCGGCGCAGCTGCTCCAGCGCGTCCGGCGCGGGTTCGAGGTCGCCGACGCGGGAGTGCAGCAGCCGCCGGAGATCGTCCTCGCCGCCGAAGTCGCCGCCGGTGGGGTGGCTTCGGCCGGGGCCGTCGCCGTCGCGGCCGCCGTTGCCGGTGCCGCCGCCGAAGCCGGAACCGGTGGGCCCGTCACTGCCGTACGCATGGCTGTCGGGCTCGTCACCGGCGCCCGGGGCACCCTCCGTGGCGCCGGTCGCACTGTCCGTGACAGCGATGTCATCCCCGCTGCCGGATACTTGGCCGGATTTCGCGCCCTGTCCGCAGGGATCGTCGGGCTGACGGCCGCCGTCCGGCTCACCGTCGGGGCGCTCTTGCGCCGCACGCGCCGCGGGGAGCCCACGCGTCACATCGGCGGACCGCGCGCGCATACCGTCCGGTTCGTCCGCGTCGCGCCGCGCCCCGAGGCCGGGAGTGCCACGGGCGCCGGGTGCTTCGTGGGTCCGGCCGTACGGGGTGCCGGGGCGGGCCGAGTGGAGCGGGCCGGGCCCGGGGGTGCCGCTGTGGTTCATGAGGTCGATCGAGGTGCTGGGGGACATCGGGGTGTTCGGGTGGAGCGTGTCGTACGGGCCGCAGGCGTCGTACGGGTGGTGCCGGCCAAACGTCGTGCCACTCATGCCGGAGCCTCCATCGCGACGCGGAGCGCCGCGATGCCCCGTGACCCGTAGGCCTTCACGGAACCGAGCGATATGCCCAGCGTCTCGGCGACCTGCGCCTCGGTCATATCGGCGAAGTAGCGCAGCACCAGCACTTCGCGCTGCCGGCGCTGGAGTCCCCGCATCGCCTTGATCAGCTGGTCCCGCTCCAGCAGGTCGTACGCACCCTCCTCGGCGCTCGCCATGTCGGGCATCGGCTTGGAGAGCAGCTTGAGCCCGAGGATGCGCCGACGCAGTGCGGAGCGCGAGAGGTTGACGACGGTCTGCCGGAGATAGGCGAGGGTCTTCTCGGGTTCGCGCACCCGTCCGCGCGCGGAGTGCACGCGAATGAAGGCCTCTTGGACGACGTCCTCACAGGAGGCGGTGTCGTCGAGGAGCAGCGCGGCGAGACCGAGCAGCGAGCGGTAGTGCGCGCGGTAGGTCTCGGTGAGGTGGTCGACTGTGGTGCCCGCTGCCATCGCGTCGTCAGTGTCCCCACGCTGAGGGGGAATCTGTGCGGGACGCGTGGTGGGCCAGGGAGCGATCACCGGCATGCCCCCGGCCACACGGGACCGCGGCGGGTGCACTGCCGCGCCGGCTGCGCCCGCTGGGGCGATGGTGAATCCGAGTACCTCTGCCACGCCTGTTGGACACGCTTCCCCCTATAAGGGTTGTACGCGCAAGGCACCGCTTTTGACGATGCATCAAATGCCCTCATGCGTACCAGCTCTTCCTGAATGCCCTGATTTGCCCCTACGTAAAGACCCCGACGCCCGAGGGACCCCCGTGCCCCGCGGGCACTCCTGAGGCCACCCCTGAGGGCGGCGACAAAGACGCTCCCCACCCAACTGCCGGTTGCAGTGCGGCGGGGAGCGAATGGTCGAACAGATCGTCAGCCCAGATCAAGAGGTACGGACCAGCGATTCGCTCACAGAATCTTCACACGCTCCACAAAGTATCTCCCAGGCGGGCGATGCACGACGGCCGATCTCGCCAACTCGCCCACCACGGCGCCCTGCACGACGGAACGCACGGCAGCAGAACGCCGCGGGGAGACCGGGAAAGCGGGAACGGCGGAGCACCGGGCCAGCAAGACAGTAAGGCACGCGGGGACCGGTCCGGGACCGGGCCTACCCCTGGAGTTCGGCCGCCACCAGCTCGCCGATCTGCGCGGTGTTGAGAGCCGCCCCCTTGCGCAGGTTGTCCCCGCACACGAACAGCTCCAGCGCCCGCGGATCGTCCAGCGAACGCCGCACCCGCCCGACCCAGGTCGGATCCGTCCCGACGACATCGGCCGGGGTGGGGTACTCGTCCTGGGCCGGGTCGTCGCTGAGGACGACGCCGGGGGCCGCGGCCAGGATCTCGTGCGCACCGGCGACCGTGACCTCGTTCTCGAACCGGGCGTGCACGGTCAGCGAGTGGGTCGTGATCACCGGCACCCGGACACAGGTCGCGGTGACCGGCAGTTCCGGCAGCCCCAGGATCTTGCGGGACTCGTCACGGATCTTGAGCTCCTCGGAGGACCAGCCGTCCTCCCGGAGCGAGCCGGCCCAGGGCACGACATTGAGGGCGATCGGCGCGGGAAACGGCCCCAGGGTGTCCCCGACGGCCCGCCGCACATCGCCGGGCGTGTTCCCCAGCTCCGTGCCCGACACCGCGGACAGCTGCGCCCGCAGGGTGTCGACGCCGGCTTTGCCCGACCCGGAAACGGCCTGGTACGAGGAGACGATCAGCTCGCTCAGCCCGTACTCGGCGTGCAGTGCGCCCAGCGCGACGATCATTGAGAGCGTCGTGCAGTTCGGGTTGGCGATGATGCCGCGCGGGCGGACCCGGGCGGCGTGCGCATTGACCTCGGGCACGACAAGGGGCACGTCCGGGTCCAGCCGGAACGTGCCCGCGTTGTCGATGACCACCGCGCCCTTGGCGACCGCGACCGGTACCCACTGCGCGGAGACCTCGTCGGGGACGTCGAACATCGCGACATCGATCCCGTCGAAGGCCTCCTCGCTCAGCGCGACGACCTCGACCTCAGCGCCCCGCACGGTCAGCTTGCGGCCGGCCGAGCGGGGGGAGGCGATCAGCCGGATCTCGCCCCAGATGTCGGCCCGCTCGGACAGGATGCCCAGCAGGACCGAGCCGACGGCGCCGGTGGCACCGACGACGGCGAGCTGCGGCTTGGCGGCCGTACGGGCGTCCGTCCCCAGCGTGTCAGCGAGGGACGGACGGCCCGCCTCGGCCGGAATCATCGACCGGTGCCGCCATAGACCACGGCTTCGTCACTGTCGGTGTCGAGACCGAAGGCGGTGTGCACGGCGCACACGGCCTCGTTGACGTCATCGGCACGGGTGACGACCGAGATGCGGATCTCGGAGGTCGAGATGAGCTCGATGTTCACGCCGGCGTTCGACAGCGCCTCGAAGAACGTCGCGGTGACGCCCGGGTTGGTCTTCATCCCCGCGCCGACCAGCGAGATCTTGGCGATCTGGTCGTCGTAGCGCAGCGAGTCGAAGCCGACCGCGGCCCGGGTCTTCTCCAGAGCGGCGACGGCCTTGCGGCCCTCGGTCTTGGGCAGCGTGAAGGAGATGTCGGTCAGACCGGTCGACGCGGCCGACACGTTCTGCACGACCATGTCGATGTTGACCTCGGAGTCCGCGATCGCACGGAAGATGCGCGCGGCCTCGCCCGGCTTGTCCGGGACTCCGACGACCGTGACCTTCGCCTCGGAGGTGTCATGTGCGACGCCCGAGATGATTGCCTGCTCCATCGGCTGGTCCCCTTGCGGTTCGTTGCTGACCCAGGTGCCCTTCAGTCCCGAGAAGGACGAGCGGACATGGATCGGGATGTTGTAACGGCGTGCGTATTCGACGCAACGGTGCAGCAGCACCTTGGAGCCGGAGCTGGCCAGCTCCAGCATGTCCTCGAAGGAGATCCAGTCGATCTTCCGGGCCTTCTTCACGACCCGCGGGTCGGCGGTGAAGACACCGTCCACATCGGTGTAGATCTCACAGACATCGGCGTCCAGGGCGGCCGCCAGCGCGACAGCGGTCGTGTCCGACCCACCGCGCCCCAGCGTCGTGATGTCCTTCTTGTCCTGGGACACACCCTGGAACCCGGCGACGATGGCGATATTGCCCTCGTCGACGGAGGTCTTGATGCGGCCCGGCGTGACGTCGATGATCCGTGCCTTGTTGTGCACGGAATCGGTGATGACACCGGCCTGGCTGCCCGTGAAGGACTGTGCCTCATGGCCGAGGTTTTTGATCGCCATCGCCAGCAGGGCCATGGAGATCCGCTCTCCGGCGGTCAGCAGCATGTCGAACTCGCGCCCCGACGGAATCGGGGACACTTCCTGCGCGAGATCGATCAGCTCGTCCGTCGTGTCGCCCATCGCCGAAACCACCACGACAACCTGGTTGCCGTTCTTCTTGGCTTCGACGACTCGCTTGGCAACGCGCTTGATGCCCTCGGCATCCGCAACGGATGAGCCGCCGTACTTCTGCACGACAAGGCCCACGTGCGCTCCTCGCAACTGTCTCTTCGGGAGTTTCCTCCCGGACCCCCGGAAATGGAGGTACTGCGGTCGGCTCAGTCTATCGAGCAGGCGGAGTCCGCCCTGCTGATACCACATCGTGAGACATGGGACTCACCCATTGATCACGGCAACCTCACCGTGTTCACCTGGCTCGTGCGTTCCACGTCCCGCGGCGGCTCCACAAGGCGCACCGTTGCGCCCGCTCGGCGAGCACATGCCCGCTCCAGGCCGGTACACACGGAAACGTAACCCAGGTCACAGGGTCCGGCCACGGCGAGGACGTCCATGGAGCCGGAGAATCCCGCCCCGGCGGCCGCCCCCGGGGCTCACGTCGCCCGCAGTCCCAGCGGCCCGGCGATCTCCGCCGCCATGACCTTCCCGGCCTCCTCGGCGAGCTGCTCCTCGTCGCCGGTGACGTCGCTGTCGGTGTCCAGGCCGTCCAGCTCGACCAGCGGCTGATCGAGGCGTACGTGGGCGACCAGCGACTGGAGCGCCCGCAGGGCGGCGGAGGCGGTCGGGCCCCAGTTGGAGAGGTAGGAGAACTGCCACCACCACAGGGCCTCGCTGACCCGGCCCGCGCGGTAGTGCGCCAGACCGTGCCGCAGATCGGTGATGATGTCGGCCAGGTCGTCGGAGATCCGGCTGGCGACCGGCTCGCTGCGCGGCACATACGGGTCGAAGACCTCGGAGTACACGTCCACCGGGTCGAGCAGGTTCGCGAAGCGCTCGCGCAGCTCGTCGACGTCCGGCTCCGGGCCGATGTCCGGCTCGTACCGCTCGTCCGGGACGAAGTCCTCATGAGCGCCCAGGCGGCCGCCGGTGAGCAGCAGCTGGGAGATCTCCAGCAGCAGGAAGGGCACCGCGCTGTCCGGCTCGTCACCCTTGGCGACTTCCGTCACGGCGACGATGAAGCTCTCGATCGAATCGGAGATCGATACCGCGAAGTCGTCCGGGTCCTGTGTCGCGTTGTGCAGCGTGGCATCAGACATCGAGAAGTCTCCTCCCTTCGAAGGCCCGCCCCAGCGTGACCTCGTCCGCGTACTCCAGATCGCCGCCGACCGGCAGACCGCTCGCCAGTCGCGTCACCCTCAGGCCCATGGGTTTGATCATGCGGGCCAGATACGTGGCCGTGGCCTCGCCCTCCAGATTCGGGTCGGTGGCCAGGATCAGCTCGGTGACGGTGCCGTCCGCGAGCCTGGCCAGCAGTTCCCTGATCCGCAGGTCGTCGGGGCCCACGCCCTCGATCGGGCTGATCGCCCCACCGAGGACGTGGTAGCGACCGCGGAACTCGCGGGTCCGCTCGATCGCCACGACGTCCTTGGGCTCCTCCACGACGCAGATGACCGCCGGATCGCGCCTCGGGTCCAGGCAGACCCGGCACTGCTCCTCCTGCGCCACATTGCCGCAGGTACCGCAGAACCGGACCTTCGCCTTGACCTCCATCAGCGCGTTCGCGAGCCGGCGGACATCGGTCGGCTCGGCCTGAAGAATGTGGAAGGCGATCCGCTGCGCGCTCTTGGGACCGACGCCGGGCAGCCTGCCCAACTCGTCGATCAGGTCCTGGACCACGCCTTCATACACGGAACGTCTTCTTTCTCTTCTGCCGTGTTGCGTACGCTAGTTGGCTACTCCTCAGAAGGGGAGACCAGGGATTCCGCCACCGCCCAGACCCTGGGCGAGCGGGCCGAGCTTCTGCTGCTGGAGCTGCTGGGCGCTGGCGTTGGCGTCCCGGACCGCCGCCAGCACGAGGTCGGCGATCGTCTCGGCCGTCTCCTCCGCGGAGTCGGTGTCGACCGCCTTGGGGTCGATGACCAGGCCCTGGAGCTCTCCGGAGCCGGTCACCGTCGCCTTGACCAGACCGCCGCCCGCGGAACCCTCGACGGGTGTCTCCGCCAGTTCCTGCTGGGCTGCCGCGAGGTCCTGCTGCATCTTCTGGGCCTGCTGAAGCAGCTGCTGCATATTGGGCTGACCACCGGGGATCACGACGTGACTCCTGCCATACGACAACGATTGGTGCGGTAGCCCGAGCCTACGTGTTTCACGGGCCCCGCGCCCTACGCCGTAGGGAGGAGCACGGATGTACGCCGGGCGTACGCCCGGTTACCCGCTTTCGCCCCTCCCACCCCGCCTACGTGGTGCCGGGTGGCGCCTACTCGTTGTTGAACTCTTCCAGCACCGTCGCGCCCAGTTCGCGCACGATCAGGTCGTGTCCGCTGAGCGCGGAGTCGACGAGATCGGCGTCGTCCTCGGCCGGCATGTCGTACTCGATGGACGTCGGCGGGGGCTCCGGCGCGCGGTACGAGGACTCCGCCGCGGGCGCGCTCTGTCCACCGCCCCCGGAGGACGGGGCGGAGACGGCCTCCCGTGCCAGCCGCGCGCCCTGGCTTCCGCCGCCGCTGCCGCCGCCGTCCTGCCCGTACTGGCCGCCCGACGACGGGGGCGCCGACGGACCGCTCTGCTGGGGCGGGGACTGCGGCGCGCTCTGCTGCGGCGCGGCGGGCGCACCGCCGCCGAAGCCGCCGCCCCCGCCGCGGGGGCCACCGCCGGCCGGTGGACCGGCGCCGCCCGACGGGTCGACGATCGCCTCGACCCGCCACTGCACCTGGAACCGCTCGGCCAGCACGTCCTTGAGAACGTCCTCGCTGCCGCCGTTGGCGAAGCTGTCGCGGGCGCCGGCGTTGGGGAAGCCGATCTGGAGCGTGGTGCCGTCGAAGCCGGAGACCTGGGCGTTCTGACTCAGCAGGATCCAGGTGAAACGGCGGCGGTCCTTCACCGCTTCCAGGATGTCCGGCCACATCTGCCGCACCTGGGCGGCACCCTGCGCCGCCCCCGGGGCCGCGGCGGCCGCGGACGGCTGCGGGGACGCGGGCGCGGGCGCCCCGGCCGGCGGTCCGGACGCGGCCGGCGGCGCGGCGGGAGCCCCGCTCTGCGGCGCCTGACCACCCTGCCCCGGCGCCACGGCCGTGGGCCAGCCACCGGGCTGCCGGCCGGCACCACCGCCATGGCCGGCCGCGGGGCCGCCGCCGGGGGCGTTACCCGCGCTTCCGGGCCAGGCGCCGGGCCGGGGGGCCGCTGCCTCACCGCTCTGGGCGCCCTGGCCGCCTTGGCCGCCTTGGCCGGCCTGCGGAGCGTCCGCGGGGGCGCCGCCAGTCCCACTGCCCGCACTTCCGGGCCAGGCGCCGGGCCGCGGGGCCGCCGCCTCACCGCCCTGGCCGCCCTGGCCGCCCTGGCCGCCCTGCGGAGCGTCCGCCGGACCGCCCTGGGGCGCACCCGGGCCACCGCTGTCGCCTGGCTGCTGTCCGCCACCGGGCGCGGCCACCGGCCCGCCGGAAGCCCCGGCACCGGCCGTCGGCGCCGCCGGGGCGGCGGCTGGCGCCCCTGCCCCACCGGCCGGGCCGCCGCTCACCGCGCCCCGCACCGCGGCCCGTGCGGCCGCCGGGCCGGACGGTCCCGCGGGCATCGGCGGATGAGCCTCCGGCCCCGGCACATAACCGGCCGCGGGCCCGCCACCGGACGCCACCACGGGCGGCGCCCCGATCCCGGGGCCTCCCCCGGAGCCCGGCCCACCGACCGTGCCGCCGGCCCCGCCCAGCAGTGCCGCGCCCGCACCGCGCTCCAGACGGTCGAGCCGTGCCTGCACCGACCGCTCGTCGTCGTACGCCGCGGGCAGCAGCACCCGGGCACAGATCAGCTCCAGCTGGAGCCGCGGCGAGGTCGCCCCGCGCATCTCCGTCAGACCCGCATTGACCAGGTCGGCGGCCCGGCTCAGCTCGGCCGCCCCGAAGACGGACGCCTGCGCCGTCATCCGCTCCACGACATCCGCGGGGGCGTCGATCAGCCCCTTCTCCCCCGCGTCCGGCACGGCCGCCAGGATCACCAGATCCCGCAGCCGCTCCAGCAGGTCCGCGACGAAGCGCCGCGGGTCGTTGCCGCCCTCGATGACCTGTTCCACGACCTCGAAGGCCGCCGCGCCGTCCCCCGCGGCGAACGCCTCCACGATCGAATCCAGCAGCGACCCGTCGGTGTACCCGAGCAGCGCCGTGGCCATGGCATACGTCACACCGTCCGCGCCGGCACCGGCGAGCAGCTGGTCCATCACGGACATCGAGTCCCGCACCGACCCGGCTCCGGCCCGCACCACCAGCGGCAGCACCCCGTCCTCGACCCGGCTCGCCTCCCGGCCGCACACCTCCGCCAGGTAGTCCCGCAGCGTCCCCGGCGGCACCAGACGGAAGGGGTAGTGATGCGTACGCGACCGGATCGTCCCGATGACCTTCTCGGGCTCTGTGGTCGCGAAGATGAACTTCAAATGCTCCGGCGGCTCCTCGACGACCTTCAGCAGGGCGTTGAAGCCCGCGGAGGTCACCATGTGCGCCTCATCGATGATGTAGATCTTGTAGCGGCTGCTGGCCGGCCCGAAGAACGCCTTCTCCCGCAGCTCACGGGCGTCGTCCACGCCACCGTGGGACGCCGCGTCGATCTCGATCACATCGATGGAGCCCCGGCCGTTCCTGGCCAGGTCCACACACGACTGGCACGTGCCACAGGGTGTGGGGGTGGGACCTTCCTCACAGTTGAGGCAGCGCGCCAGGATCCGCGCACTCGTCGTCTTGCCGCAGCCGCGCGGGCCGCTGAACAAATAGGCGTGGTTGACCCGGTTGTTCCGCAGAGCCTGCTGGAGCGGATCGGTCACGTGCTCTTGCCCGATGACCTCGGCAAAGGTCTCGGGCCGGTAGCGGCGGTACAGCGCAAGGGACGACACGCATACGACGATATCGGGCCGCACTGACAACCGACGGGGCCCCGCAAACGCAAGCGCCCCCCACGCACCCGCCAGAGCCAACCTACCCTTGCTGCCTTCCGGCCCTGGGGGAGTTCAGTCAGATAGCGCCACGTGAGGGGCTGCGCACCACACTAGCGGATCCCCCACCCAAGAAACGAACCCGACCCCGCCCCCGGCCCACTCCCCACCCCCGCCATCCCCTCGCGAAGGATCATGGTCGCGAGCACTCCCCAACGTCTTGTATTGTTTGCGGCGGAGGATTCGCCTAGTGGCCTAGGGCGCACGCTTGGAAAGCGTGTTGGGGGCAACCCCTCACGAGTTCGAATCTCGTATCCTCCGCCATTGCTCTCACCGGGCAATACGCAGAAGGCCCCGACCGGGAAACCGGCCGGGGCCTTCTGCGTTCTCTGGTCGCAAGTGCCGCGGCGGCAACCCCGTCGGATGTGTGGCGCGGCGGCTGTGCGCGGATGTGCCTGTGGGCCCGACGTCGTTTCGGAACCACAGGTACGGAACGCCTCGGCGGGGGTCAGCGGCACAAGGCGGTATCCACCGCGCGTTCGAGACTCCTCCGGGCCGCCTCGCCGGTGAACTGCATGGTGACCGCCACATTGGCGGCGCGACCGTCGTCGGTGGCGCCGCCGCGGGTCTCGTACCCCGGAAAACTGCCGCCGTGGCCCCAGGCCAGGCCGCCGCACGGCAGCGGCCTGCTGACGAGTCCCAGACCGTAGCGGGCGCCCGGGCCGAAGGTCGCTTCGGCCGGGACCGTGGCGCGCATCTGGACAAGCTGGGCCGCGGGCAGGAGGCGGCCGGCCAGGAGCGCGGTGAAGAAGCGGTTGAGGTCGGAGTTGGTGGAGATCATCTGTCCTGCCGCCCAGCCCCAGGAAGGGTCCATCTCTGTGATGTCGCGCAGCGGCGTCCCCGCCGGCTCCTGGTAGTAGCCGTGCGGGTGAGGCTCTCGGATGCGCACGTCACCCGGAGCGGGGAAGTAGGTGTGGCGCAGCCCCATGCGCTTGATGATGCGGCGATCGATCTCGTCGGCGAGAGGGCGGCCGGTGACCTTCTGGACGATCAGGCCGGCGAGCACGTAGTTGGTGTTGCTGTACTTCCAGCTCTTCCCGGGGACGAATTCGGCCGGGTGGCGGAGAGCTGTGGCGAGCAGTTCACGGGGGTCGTAGTACCGGACGTCGTCCCCGAGGCGGTTGCTGTAGTCGGGAAGTCCGCTGGTGTGCTGGAGGAGTTGGCGGACGGTGATGTGCCGTCCGTCGATGCCCTCGCCGCGGACGAGGCCGGGCAAGTAGGTTTCGACGGTGGCGTCCAGGCCCAGTCTCCTCTCCGCGACGAGCTGGAGAACGACGACCGCGACGAAGGTCTTGGTGTTGCTGCCGATCCGCACCTGCCCGTCGACGGGTACCGGCGCGCCTGTGGCCAGGTCACCGATCCCCGCGGTGTAGGTCCGGTTGCGGCCGCCAGGGCCCTTGACGCTCGCCGACGCGGAGGGCGTCCCGCCGTCGCGCACCAGCGCGTTCAGGCTCTGCTGGACGGCGTCCGGCCTGGCCGCTGAGGCGGCGGGCGGGACCAGGGCCCCCAGCGTCATCACACCGATGGTCACTGCGGCTGCGGCAGGCAGGATCTGTCGCCGCGTGCCGTGCTGCCGGCCCGTCGAGCGGAATACTCGCCGCTTCTGTCCGCCCATGAGTCAACTCCTGAGGAATCGCTGGATCGTCGTTCGGGTTGCCCTTTGAGTGATTCATCCGCACAGGGCCCTGTCCACGGCGTCGTTCACGTGCCGTGCCGCCGCCTTGTCCGTCGGGATGCTGGTGACCGCGACGTTGGCGGCGCGGCCGTCGTCGGTGACACCGCCCCGCGTCTCGTACCCCGCGATGTCACCGCCGTGGCCCCAGTAGACGCCGCCGCACGACAGTGGCCTGCTCGTGAGCCCCAGTCCGTAGCGGAGGCCGGAGGTCCCGGCGGGGATGGTCGTGCGCATCTCGGCGAGCTGGGCCGCCGGGAGGAGGCGGCCGGCGAGGAGCGCGGTGAAGAAGCGGTTGAGGTCGGAATTGGTGGAGATCACCTGGCCTGCGGCCCAGCCTGCGGAGGGGTCCATCTCCGTGAAGTCGCGCAGCGGTCCGTCCGCCGGGCTGCGGTGGTAGCCCCGGGGGTGCGGCTCTCGGATGGTCATCTCGCCGGGGGCGGGAAAGTACGTGTGACGCAGCCCGATGCGCTTGATGATGCGCCGGTCCATCTCCTCGGCGAGGGGGCGGCCGGTGACCTTCTCGACGATCAGGCCGGCCAGGATGTAGTTGGTGTTGCTGTACCCCCAGGTCTCCCCCGGAGCCGCGTCGGCCCGGTGCCTGAGCGCGAGGTCAAGCAGCTCGCGGGGCTCGAAATGCCGGTTCCTGATCTCGTCGTCGTCGAGGTGGATGCCGTAATCGGGGAGTCCGCTGGTGTGCTGGAGGAGGTGGCGGACCGTGATGCGGCGCCCGTCGATACCCTCGCCGCGGACGAGGCCGGGCAGGTAGGTGTCCACGAAGGCCTTGAGGTCGATCTTTCCCTCGCCGACGAGCTGCAGCACCACAACCGCCGTGAACGCCTTGGTGTTACTGCCGATCCGCACCTGGCCGTCCCTGGGCACTTTCGAGCCGGTGGTCAGGTCGCCGACTCCCGCGGTGTAGCTGCGGGTGCGGCCGTTTCGGCCCTGGACGCTCGCCAGCGCGGCAGGCATCCCGTCGTCGCGCACCAGCGTGTTCAGGGCCTGCTGGACGGCGTCCGGCCTGGCGGCGGCATCAGCGGAGGCGGCGGGCGGGGCGAGGGAACCCAGCGTCATGACACCGATGGCCACCGCGACCGCGGCCGAAACGGCTCGTCGGCGCCGACCGCCCTGCCGGGTCGAGGAACGAAGGCTCTGCCCTGTCTGAGCACGCATGAGTCAACTCCTGAGAAATGGTTTCGTCGGGGCACGATCCTTGCTTCCAGGGCCTTTTGAACGCATCGCGGGAAAGCAGGAGGAATAGCTCCCCCTATGGGGGGAGGCCGCATGTGGGCCGCGCGGTGATACTGGCGACCATGACCAGGGGAATCCGGCTGCTGCTGCGCGGCTCCACGTACTCAGGTGTGCTGTTCGCCTATTGCGGGGCGTTGGCGAGCCTTCCGCTGCTGCCTTTCGCCCTGTTGCCGGCGCTGTCGTGGCGATCCGCACCTGAGAGCGTGCAGATCGTCCTGGTCCTGCTGATCTGGGCGGTACTGGTCGGCGTGGTCGGACTGGCGGGCCCCGTACGTCGAGCGCTGGTCGTGTCCGCCCGCCGGCTGCTGCGGGTACCGCTGCCGAATCCGGTGGCCGGTCACCGAACCTCCGGTTCACTCGGCCTCGACCGCTGGCGGACCCCGTTCTGGCTGGTGCTGCACGTGGCCGTCGGGTGGACGGGGGCACTGGCGAGCGGGGTGCTGTTCATCATGGGCCTCTCCCTGCCGGCGAACTGGCTCGGCGGCGAGGTGCGGGCGAGCCTGTTCGGCACGTCGGTCCGGGTGTCGGGCGGGTGGAGCTGGGTGGTGGCGGCCGTGTGCATCCTGCTGGCGGTCGCCGTCTGCGTACTGGTGACGAAGGCCCTGCGGTGGTCGGCGCCACGGCTGCTGGGGCCGTCGGCGGCCGAACGGCTCGCGCTGGCTGCCGAGCGGGAACTGCTGCTGGCCGAACGGAACCGGATTGCCCACGAGTTGCACGACTCGATCGGGCACACACTGACGGCGGCCACCATCCAGGCGGCGGTGGCGGGCGAGGTGCTCTCCGCCGACCCGGCGGCGGCGCGGGCCGCCATGCGCAGCATCGAGGAGTCGACGCGGGCCGCGCTGGAGGACCTGGACTACGTGCTCGGAGTGCTGCGCGAGGAACAGTCGGGGACGGCACCGACCCGGACCCTGGCCGACCTCCCCGAGCTGCTGGACCGCCTGCGGCACGCGGGGGCGATGGTGGAACCGGAGCTGTCGGGTGAGCTGGCGCAGGTACAGGGGACGCTCTCCCGGGCGGCGTACCGGATCCTCCAGGAGGGGCTGACGAACGCACTGCGCCACGGGGCGGGCGGCCCGATCGAGGTCCGGGTGGCGGCCGGGCCGAACGGTCTGGACCTCACGGTGGTCAACCGGACCGGGGCACGGACGGGGCCGGGCACGGGAGCCTTCCCGACCTCCGGCCACGGTCTGCCCGGACTGGCCGAGCGCGTCCGGCTGCTGCACGGTGACTTCCGGTCCGGCCCGGACGGGACGCAGCACTGGCGGCTGGCCGTCCGGTTGCCGGTACGGGCGTCGGCGTGAGGGGATCCGACGCGGGCGAAGGCATGGCCCTCCCCGCAGCCGCCGGCCCCACCGTCACCCTCCTGATCGCGGACGACGACGACGTGACCCGCAGCGGCCTGGGCATGCTGCTCACCGCACAGCCGGGGATCACGGTGGTCGGCGAGGCCGCCGACGGCGTCGAGGCGGTCGACCGGGCGCGGAGCCTGCGGCCGGACGTGGTCCTGATGGACGTCCGCATGCCGCGTCTCAACGGGATCGACGCCACCCGGCAACTGCTGGCCGAAGCGGCCGACCCGCCGAGGATCGTGGTGATCACCACCTTCGAGAACGACGGCTACGTCACCGCCGCCCTCAGCGCGGGCGCCAGCGGCTTCGTCCTCAAACGCCTCCCGGTCCGCCAGATCGCCGAGGCGGTACGGGTGGTGGCGGCGGGCGAAGCGGTCCTCTTCCCGGCCGCACTGGGCCGCATGGTCGCCGCCCGCCCGCTGGACTCCGCCGCGGCCCTGCCGCAGGCTGCCCTGACCGGCCGGGAGGAAGAGGTATTGCGCCTGATGTCCACCGGGCTCTCCAATCCGGAGATCGCGGCGTCCCTCACGGTGAGCCTGGAGACGATCAAGACCCACGTCGGAAACGTGCTGACCAAGCTCGGTGCGCAGAACCGGACCCACGCTGTGGTGATCGCGTACGAGTCCGGCCTGGTGGTCCCGCGCTTCGCCGGCTGACCGGCTTCCGCTCCTCTTCACGGTCGCCAGCCCGGATCTCCGGTCTGGGCGTCGTCGGCTGCTACGGGCTCCGGGGTGACCGGTTCGCCGGTGACGGCATCGATGAAGACCGTGGACTCGGCCCTCTGTTGTGGTCCCGGCGCGAGGGCAACCATCCATACCGGACGCCAGGCGTGGTCGACGCGCTGCGCGAGAAGCTTCACCGGGTTCGCCACCGAGTTGCCGGCTCCGCGTTCGGCCTGCTTCTTCGCGGCAGCCTTCGTGACGGTGGCCTCCGGGAGCTTCGGGTCCGGCGCACTTCGCGCGGCCATGCTCGTGACGCGACCGGTGGATGAAACGCTCACATCCAGCCGCATCGGCATCATTACTCCCTTCACGTAGCGGCGGTAAGTCAGCACGAAGGGGCCCTGCTTGCCGTGGAGAGCGGTAGCGGTGACCTTGGCGCCCACCACCTCGCCGGGAAACCACTTTTCGGCGAACCGCTCCCCGGCTGCGCGCCGCTCGGCCACCGAGAGAGATCCGGTGCCGCCTTCTCCCCTTTTCGGGGTGAGGCGTTCGAGTTTTCTGTCCGGCCACAGAGCAGCGACGGTCCCCCGCGAGGTTTCCACGGTCAGGCGCCAATGCCCGTCTTTCAGCTTTTCGCTGGAGCTCTGCGTGACCCGTGCTTCCTTGCCGTACAGCTCGGCTACCGTGCGTTCTATCCAGGCGTCTTGCTCGAGCATGTCCGCAGCCCGCGCACGCAAGCGCTGTGTTTCCTCTTCGCCGTGCATCGGTTTCACCGCGATGGCGAAGGATGCAGTGAACAGCAGAGCCCCTAGCGCGCCCGCGCCGGCACCCCACACGACATCTTTGCGGGAGAAAGGCGGGCGGCGCTTGTGAACCCACAAGACCGCGATTCCGAGAACGACACCGAGGATGCCTCCCAGGCTGTTCGCCTTGATGTCGTCATAGCTGCATGCACGGCCCATATCCGTCCAGGACTGCACCCATTCGATACCGCCCGTGAGCGCCAAGATACCGGCGAGGGTCATGACCGGGCGCCGGAAGAGCAGTACGGCGAAACAACTCATGGGGACGAACAGCAGGACATTGAGGCGTGCCGATTCGGATGCCAGGAAGGCCCCATCGGGCAGGCCGACATCGCAGATGCCGGCCTGCCCTGAACCTCCGCCTCCTGGCATGAGTGTCACGGTGAGCACGCCGGCCAGGGCCACTGCGAACAGCAGCGCCAGGCTGACGGATTGTCCCCTGGCCTTCGCCAGCAGGGCCGTCGGAACGCCCAGCAGTACCACGATGACCAGGACTGCCGGGATCAGGCCAGGGAGTGCACCGATGGATGCGTCAATCACCAGGTCTATCTTTCAGGAGGACGGAAGGGTGACCTAGCAAAGGTGATGGACCCAAGGGGTTTCGTACCATTCGCCATTCGCACGCATGACACCGACAGCTTTGCAATCCGGTGCGTCACTTACCGGACTGGACCAGCCGGCCTTGATCGACTGGCCCTTCTTGACCGTCCTGACCTTGCCCTTCAGGACAATATCGTCCGTGTGGAGTTGCAGCTGCGCAGTCACCGCGCCCCCTCCGGTCTTGGTGTACTTGATGCCGGTGAAGAACTTCGAGGACGACTGGCCGATATCCCGCCCGTTATGAGCCTCGAAGGAGAGCCGGCCATTGTCCAGCTCGGTACTCGTGGAGCCACCGGCGTACGCCGCTGTGGCACCCATGGCGGCAAGCAGAGCTCCGCCGACAGCAATGCTTCGAACCGTGTTCCGCGAGAAGAAACTCACGCGTACATCCCCCTTATTCCCCCGGGCACCTCGGCGGTCAAACCGCGATGCCATATTCCCCGAATTCGGCAAGCGCCGCATCGACGCTTAACCATGAGATGATCTTACGCAGGGCCAACCACCCGGGCAAGCGTTTTTCAAGCCGCGGGCGACGGCCTGAATGACCGATACCGAACCGGTCAGAGTCTGGCCAGTTCCTGTGGCTGCGGAGAGTCGAGTTGCCACGCGTTCGCCGATCGTGCGATTCAGACCTACCCATGTCCCGAATTCCCGTCCGGGGCGGGGAGCAATTTTCGAGGCCCGGGGAATTACCCGGCAGCGCTCGCCCCGCAGTCGAGGCCGGTCGGAAGGTGTGGAGCCTGCGACGCGTGGCGCAGTCGTGACATTACCGGTATGCGACAAGGGGGCGCTCGACGGTGTGGGCGCAGGCCCGACCGGGGGCGCGGGAAAGCGGGTGGTCGCTGATGATGCCGAGTGGTTATCGAATCGCAGGCAGAGGGCTGGTTTCGCTTTCTCGGCCGCGGCAAACACGAAGACATGAACAACACCCACGAACCCATGCCCACAAACCACTCCTATGACGGCTATGGGCACAACCGCTCCGGTCTCGGCGCACATCGGGCTGCGCTGATCATCCACACGATCGGCGATGTGGCCGCCGGCTTCCTGGGCCTGTGGATACTGCTGTACCTGCTCGAAGCGAACCAGGGAAATGTCTTCGTCGAATTCGTCCATGGAGTGGCCGACGCGCTCGCTTGGTGGTCGCAGGACATCTTCACCATGGACGGCGAAGGGGTGCGGGTATTCCTCAATTACGGTCTGCCTGCGGGGCTTTACCTGCTGCTGGGGCACGGGATCGCCGCTCGGGTTCGTCGTATCTGACCGGTTCCCGTCACCAAGTGGGCGGCTGGGTCGCGGGCCCCTCCTGGAGTGAGCGGCTTCCCTTGGGGGAGCCGCTCGTTCGCGTCTTTCGGCTGCTGCCTAGCATGAGGGCGTGAAGTCCAGCCGCCTGTTCACCCCGCCACGGGCCGCCGCACAGCGGTGGCGTGTGTGGTGTGTGCTCGGGCTGCTGGCGGGGCTGCTGGGTATGCACGGACTCGGTCCTGCCGTTGCCGCGCCCTCGTCCTCGCACGAGCACCGGATGACCGTGGCGACCGTGGCGGCCACGGTCCAGGCGCACTGCCCCGGGGACAGTGACTGCGGTGGCACCGGGCATGTCCATCACGCGGACTCCACCTGTGCGTCCGCCGCGCTGCACGGGCCGCCCACGCCCCCGGCGCTGACTCCCTCGCTCGACTGCCCCGTACAGCCCGCCGCCGCGGCAGGCGTGGGCGCACCGAGCAAGCGGGACGGCGGACGGGCACCGCCCGATCTGGCCGAACTCCAACTCCTGCGGATCTAGGAACACCCCGACGGCACGCACGCCCCGCTCAAGGGCGCGGTGGCGCCGTTCGGCATGTTCCGATACCGCTGCTTTTTCCAGGAGTTCAGCCAGCCATGAGTAAGTCCAAGTCCCACCGTTCGTTCTCGCGCCGCCTCGTCGTCGTGGCCGCAACCGCCGCCTCCGCGGTGGTGTTGGCCGCCTGTGGCGGCAATGACAGCGGTAGCCACACTGCGCACCGCTCCCCGTCACCGTCCGCCTCTTCGCCCAGCGCCTCGGCCGGCGCGCACAATGCGGCCGATGTGGCGTTCGCGAAGGGGATGATTCCGCACCACCGGCAGGCCGTGGAGATGGCCGACCTGGCTGCCGGACGAGCCTCGTCGAGCCAGGTGAAGGAACTCGCCGCCAAGATCAAGCAAGCTCAGGACCCGGAGATCAAGACCATGTCCGGGTGGCTGACCGCCTGGGGCGAGCAGGTGCCGGAGGAGATGCCCGGCATGGATCACTCCGAGCACTCGGGCTCCTCCGGGCACTCCGGTATGCCGGGCATGGATCACTCGGGCATGCCCGGAATGATGAGCGCGAAGGCGATGGCCGCGCTGAAGAAGAAGTCCGGCAGGGCCTTCGACACGGCCTTCATGGAGATGATGGTCGGGCATCACCGGGGCGCGGTGAAGATGGCGGGCACCGAGAAGGAGAAGGGTGCCTACGGCCCGGCGAAGACGCTGGCCGACGCCGTCATCAAGGCCCAGGAGGCGGAGATCTCGCGGATGAACCGGTTGCTGGGCCGGCCGTAGCAACCGGCAGGGCGTAAGCCGCCTGACCGTTGTCCGTGGGCCCTCCGTGCAGACGGCGGGCCCACGGGCAACGGTCAGGCACCGGCGGCGGAGTGCTCAAGGCGGCGCCCCACCCGGCGGTGCCCCACCCGGCGGTGCCCCCCGGAGCGTGGCCAGCCGGCGGCCGTACTCCTCCTCGTCGATCTCACCGCGGGCGTACCGCTCCGCGAGGATCTGTTCGGCGTGCGGTCCGCCGCGGTGCGCCGGGGGCTCGCCGCGGGTGGGGGCCGCGTGGCCCAGGGCGCGGACGATCAGCAGAGCGATGACGAAGAGCAGCGCCAGGAACAGGAAGATGCTGATCGACATCGCGAGCCAGGCCCACCCGCCGCCATGGCGGCCGTACCAACACAACATCGCCCTCCACCTCCCGCGCGGCGCGGGGTGCGGGCCCGGTGCCCGCAGGGGACCTCGGCTTTCTGCCCTTCCATGGTCTCTCGGTCCGGGGCGGGGAGCCATGGGTGCGCCGCGGAGGCGGAGGTCGCGGGAAGTCCGTAGGCCGGGGCGGTCGTCGTTCCTCGTCAGGCCCCTTTTCTTCACATCATCTCGGCGTCCGCCCGCCGTGAGCGCTACGGTGCAATCCGTGCGCAGCGAGTACACGTTGCGTCACGGATCGACATGTCGTGGCTGCCTGGGCATGCCCGAGTGCCGCCGCGCGTCTGGGGGACTGCATGCACGAGATGACCAAGGGCTCCAATGTCGGCCTGGCAGCCCTGAGCGACGACACCGGCTCCGTGATCGTGAGTCTGAGCTGGAGCAGCGCGGCGGGGGCGGGGGACGCCGATGTGTCCGTACTGCTGCTGGGCGGCAACGGCAAGGTGCGCAGTGATGCCGACTTCTTCTTCTACAACAACCCGGCCTCCCCCGACGGCAGTGTGCAGCTGCTGGGCAAGACACCGACCGGCAGTGGCAGTGAGGACCGCATCAGCCTCGATCTGACCGCGATGCCGCCCGAGGTGGACCGCGCGGTGCTGGCGGCCAGTCAGTACGGCGACGCCCGCTTCGGGGAGCTGGACGATCTGCGGCTGACGCTCGCCGATCGTGCGGGTGAGGCGCTGTTGGGCTACACCATCGCCGGGGCCACCACGGAGAGCGCGTTCCTGTTCGGTGAGCTCTACCGGCGGGGCGAGGAGTGGAAGTTCCGGGCCATCGGCCAGGGTTACGAGACCGGGCTGGCAGGGCTGGCCACGGACTTCGGTATCGATGTGGACGAGGGGAGCGAGGAGAGCGGCGAGAGCGACGGCCTGCCTGCGGAGGGGGCCGTGGTGGAGGAGGTGTCCGCGGGCAAGGTGCTGCGAGCGCCGGCTGCCGCTCCGGGGGTGGCGCTGCCCGTGCAGGCGGCACGTGCGACGGCGCCGGACGGGGTCGCGGCGGCCCGCGCCCGGCGTCCGCGTACCGCCAAGAAGAAGGTCACGCTGCCCAAGGCGGAGAAGAAGTCGCTGGCCGAGAACGACAGTTGGCAGGCCGCACGGCTCTTTCCCGCGGGCTCGCTGAAGAGCGACCGGGAGCGGGAGGGCCGGGCCACGTCCGTGCTGCTGTCGGTCATGGCCGAGGTTCCGGAGTTCGGCCGGCGGCTCACCGCCGCGTTCGGGGCGCCGGCCGGCCGGATGCAGACGTTCACCGAGGTCGCGCTGCCGCACGGGGACAGCCCCAAGCGGCCGGACGGGGTGATCCGGGTGGAGCGTGCGGGCAAGTTGTGGACCGCGCTGGTGGAGACGAAGACGAACGGGAATCCGCTGCGGTCCGAGCAGGTCCAGAACTACCTGGACATCGCGGCCCGTCGTGGCTACGAGGCGGTGATCACGCTCTCCAACGACGTGGCCCTGGAAGGCCGTCCGCTGGTGCAGGTCAAGACGGACGGGCGGCGTAAGCACAAGGTCGCGCTGTGGCATCTGTCGTGGGCCGAGGTCACCTACCAGGCGCAGACGCTGATCCGGCACGAGGGCGTCGGCAATGCCGCCCATGCCTGGCTCCTTCAGGAGCTTCTGCACTACCTCCAACACGAGAACTCCGGCTGCCACGGCTTTCAGAACATGGGCCCGGCCTGGGTGCCGGTGCGCAACGGCATCGATACGGAGACGCTCTGCCGGGGGGACGCCCGCGCGGTGGAGGTCGTGGAGAGCTGGGAGCGGCTCATCCGGCAGGTCTGCCTCCGGCTGGGCGGGGAACTCGGCCAGAAGGCGCTGCCGGTACAGCGCGGCAGGCGCGGCACCGATCCGCAGGACCGGCGGGCCGTGCTCGCCGACCGGCTGTGTGACGAGGGCCGGCTGTCCGCCGAATTGCGCATCGACGGTGCGCCCGGGGTGCTCGCCCTCACCGCCGATCTGCGGACCGGCAAGCTCCGCACCTCCATCGACGTCCCGGCCCCTGAAGGCGGTTATCCGCTCACGTCCGCCAAGCGGCTGATCCGGCTCCTGGCCAAGGCGCCCGCGGACCTCCATGTCGAGACCCTCGTCGAGGGGGACAACGGCCCCCGCGGCACCCTGGAACGGCTGCGTCCGGAACCGGCCGACATGCTGCCCAAGGGAGGGGACCCGATCACCGGTTTCCGGCTGTCGCTGTTCAAGGGCATGGGTGCCACGCGGGGCAGCGCCGCCTCCGGATTCATCCGTAGCGTCGATGAGGCCGTGGACCAGTTCTACGCGAGCGTGGTCGCTCAACTGCCGCCGCCCGAACGGCGGGCCGCCCGTGCCTCGGACGGGGTGGGCTGACCTCCGTCACGGGTTCCCCGGCCGCCACCCCCTACGCCCTCACCGCCCGGAGCCCCCCTGCGACTCCGGTACCGACTCGCCCTCTTCCTCGTGCTGTACGGCTGCGTTCACGGCCTCGGGGGGCATGGCGAGGTGTACTGCGGTGTAGTGGATGGCCAGGCTGAAGACGATCACGATGGCCAGGTCCCACCAGTCGGGGAGCGTTTCGGTGCCGCCGTAGCGACCGAGGCGGCCGATGAGGATCATGCCGGCCAGCCAGGGCCAGACCCACAGGGCGGAGCGGGCGCGCAGGCCGCTGCGTTCGGCTGACGGGATGCCGCGGCGGGTGAGGGCGAGGAAGACGAAGCCGAGCAGGGCGGCGATGCCGAGTTTCCAGTCGGCCTCGTAGCCGGACCAGTAGAAGATCAGGTTGGCGAAGACGAAGCCGAGCGGGGCCATGACCGGTCCGGCGGGGAGCCGGTAGGGGCGGTTGCGGCCGCCGTCCTGGAGGCGGAGGGCGTGCAGTGACACCGGTGCGAACGCGTACATGATCGCCGCTGCCGAGGTGACCAGGCCCACCAGGGCCTGCCAGCTGGGGAACGGCAGGAAGGCGAGTTCGCCGACCACGAAGGCGAGCAGGGTCGAGATGACGGGGACCCGGCTGCGGCCGACCTGGGTGAGGGGCTGCGGCAGCACCCGCTCGCGTCCCATGGCGTAGGAGAGGCGCGCGGCGCCCGCCATGTAGACGAGGCCGGTGCCTGCCGGGGAGATGACGGCGTCGACGTAGAGGATGGTCGCCAGCCAGCCGGCGCCGACGGTGGTGGCGAGGGTGGCGTAGGGGCCGAAGTTGCCGGCCCCTACGGGGTTGTCCCAGCCGCGGGACAGGGCGTCGGGGGCCAGGGCGGCGATGAAGGCGATCTGGAGGAGGAGGTAGAGCGCGGTGCCGACGGCCATGGCCACGACCACCGCGCGGGAGATGTCGCGCTGTGGATTGCGGGCCTCACCGGCCAGCTGGATGGCCTGCTCGAAGCCCAGCAGGGCGAACACCACTCCGGCGGGCAGGGCCGCGAAGACACCGTGTGCCCCGTGGGGGGCGAAGCCGCCGCCGGCGGTGAAGTTCGAGGCGTGGAAGGACAGCGTCATCAGGACGATGACGGTCAGCAGGGGTACGGCCGTCTTGAACACGGCGGTGACCGAGTTGATCCCGGCCATCAGCCGGACCCCGAGGACGTTGATCACCGTGAAGAGCATCATGAAGACGGTGCCGATCAGCAGGCCCGGGGTGGTGAGGGTGCCGTTGGGGTGCAGCATCTGCACCCGGTCGTGGATCCAGCCGATGCGGTCCAGGTAGGAGAGCGTGGCCTCGACCTCGATGGGGGAGATCAGTACCGACCGCAGCCAGGACATCCAGCCAGCGGTGAAGCCGGTCAGCGGGCCGAAGGCGAAGAACGGGAACCGGGCGGTGCCGCCCGCGATCGGGTAGGTGGCGCCCAGCTCCGCGTGGGCCAGTGCGAGCACGGCGAGCATCGCGGCGGCGAGCACCCAGGAGATCAGCGAGGCCGGGCCGGCGATGACGGCGGTGGTGAGCGCGCCCAGCAGCCAGCCCGAGCCGATGATCGACCCCAGGGAGAGGAACATCAGCCCCCAGAATCCGACCGCCCGGCGCAGATGACGGCCACCGCCCGCGCTCTCGCTCCCCGCTACGGCTGCCTTGCTCACGCGCGCTCCTGGTTCACCGGGCCGGCTTCGTCCTGGGACGCGGGCCTCGCGCTGCCGGCGCGCGGCGCGTCGCCCGTATACGGAGAGTCAACGCACGGTGGCGCGTCAGGTTCCGGTCTGGGCGGGGAGTTCCCTCGTCGGGCCGTGTGGGCCGTGCCGGGTGGGTGGGCGCTGTGGGGCGGGCGCGGGGCCGTGTGGGCGCTTGTCCGGTCTGGAGCGCGGGGTGGGAGCGGGGCCCCGGCGGACTGGGCGCGGCGGCGCTTCTGGTTACCGCCAGTGACTGCTTGACGGGTGGGCGAGGGGGTGGGGGGAGCCGTTGCGGGGCGGGGGGTGGGCGTGGAAGAGGGTGGCGTAGAGGCCGTGGCCGACGAGGAGTTGGGCGTGGGTGCCCGACTCCACCAGGCGTCCCTCGTCCAGGACCAGGATGCGGTCGGCGTCCGTGGCGAGGTCCAGGTCGTGTGTGATCACGATGGTGGTGCGGCCCTCGGCGAGGCGCCGCAGGGGCCCGAGGATGCGCTGGGTGGCGAGGGTGTCCAGGCCGGTGGTGGGCTCGTCGAGGACGAGTACGGGGGCGTCGCGGAGCATGGCCCGTGCGATGGCGACGCGCTGGAGCTGGCCGCCGGAGAGCCGTGAGGTGCCGGGCGCGATGACGGTCCGGTAGCCGTCGGGGAGGGCGGCGATGAACACCTCGGCGTCGGCGGCGCGGGCGGCGCGGACAACATCGCCGTGGGTCACGTCGTCCCGCCCGCAGGCGATGTTCTCCTCCACGGTGTCGTGCAGGACGAGGGTCTCCTGGGGCAGCAAAGTGATGTTGCGGCGCAGGCGGTCGAGCGGCATCCGGTTCACGGGGATGCCGTCGAGCCGGATGCTGCCGGCATCCGGGTCGTAGAACCGCAGCAGCAGGGCGGCGAGCGTCGATTTGCCGGCGCCGCTGGGCCCGGTGATCACCACCAGTTCCCCGGGGACCGCGCTGAACGAGAAGTCCTGGAGGACCTCGGTCTCGCTGCCGGGGTAGTGGAAGTGCACCTGGCAGGCTTCCACCGCGCCGACCGCGCGGCTCGGTGCCGGGAGGACGGTGGCGGGGTCCGGGTCGGTGACGGCGGGGCGGGAGTCGAGGATCTCCAGCAGCCGCTCGGACCCGGCGGTCGCCTCGGTGACCGTCAGCCCCAGCTGGCCGAGGTCGCGGATCGGCGGGTAGAGGTAGCCGACGAAGGCCGCGAAGGCCAGCAGCTCGCCGAGCGTCATCCGCCCCGCGGAGATCTCCCACGCGCCGAGGCCGATGATGGCCAGGACGCAGAGTGTCTCGAGGACCTCGACGATCTGCTCGTACAGCTCGTTGAGGCGGGCGCTGGTCACCGACGCCCGCAGCCAGCGGCGGGCCTCGCGGCCGAGCCGTTCCTGTTCGTCGCGCTGCCGGTTGTAGGCCTGCGTCAGGACGACGTTGACCAGCCCTTCCTCGACCACCGAGGTGATGGCGCCGTCGGCCGCGCGCTCCCGGCGGGAGACCTCCTTGACCCGGCCGGTGAAACGGCGGGTGGCGATCCAGAAGAGCGGGGCCAGGGCGAAGGTGACCAGGGCCATGTCCCAGCGCAGCCAGAACGCGGCACCGGCGTAGAAGATGACGCCGAACCCGGCGGTGGCCGCCTGGACCAGCCCGCTGACCACCAGCTGCTCGATGGCGTCCACATCGCCGGTCATCCGCTCGACCAGGTCACCGCGGCGGTTGCGCTGGAAGAAGTGCGGCGGCAGCTTCTGGAGGTGGGCGAAGACGCGGGCCCGCAGCCGCATCACGAAGCGCTCGGCCGTCCAGGCGGCGAGCGAGTTGCCCAGATACCCCACCACCCCGCCGGCGACGGCCACGCCCAGCCACAGACCGGCCGGTGCCCAGAAAGCGCTGACCGAGCCCTTCTGAAGAGCGTTGTCGGTGAGTTGGGCGAAGACCAGGATGGCCACGGTCTCCGTGAACGCGGCCAGGATGGCGCTCAGACAGACCAGCAGGATCCAGCGCCGGTCGCCCCGGGTCAGCGGCCAGAAGCGCCGTACCGATTCCTTGAACCCCACCCGCCTGGTGCGGATCGGGGCATCCGCCACGAGCCCGCTCCCCAGGACCCGGTCCGCGCCGGACTCCAGGGGCGGCCGCGCCGCTGCCCGCGGTCCGGCCGCGGAGAGGGCGGACGCGTCACCGTCCTGCTTCGATACGGAGGACCCCTGTCCCACAGGCGGTGGCTCCGTGCCGGGTTGGGGCGACGCTGCACGGCGCTCCTGGCGCCGGCGTGAGCTGCGAAGGTGCATGGTCGCTACGTCGAATCGTCGCTGCTCGGGCGGTTGGCCGGGACCGGAGAGGGGCCCCGCACACCAACGAGGCGGACCCGCGCGGTACGCGAGCCTGCCTCGGACTCAGGTTTTTGAGTCAGTAGTGACGACGCCTGCGCAGATACCTGCGTCCACGCCTCCTGCGGCGCCGACGGCGGCCGTTGTCGTGGTCGTGGTCGTAGTCGTCGTCGCCGTGCCTACGCCTTTTGGGGAAGACATTCCGGAAGCTCATTCTCGCCTCCTAGGATTTTGTTCTCTGTTGGTCGAACCGTTACCGGTTACGACAACTCCCAAGCTACGACGCTCACCTGTCTCCAACAAGGCGATTTGCGTGAAAATTCAGACATAAGCCAAGATTTTTAGCAATCACGGCAAAGCGTGCTGAATCGTCACTCTCCGGATACCGTGGGAGGAGAGCGCGACAGGCCGGTCCGGGCGCCCTTAGCGGCGGCCCCACCAAGCCCGCCCGGGCGCCACTGAACCGGCACCGTCGCCGTCGGTTCAGGTCGCGCTGAGCGCCACCGTCGGATGCAGCCGGGAGGCCCGTACGGCCGGATAGAGACCGGCGATCACCCCGATCACGAGCGTGGCGCCCAGACCGCCGGCCAGGGACCAGGGCGGTACGACGGTGGTCCACCCCTGCGCACGGGCGAAGGCGAAGGTGGCGGCGGCGCCGAGGGCCGCGCCCGCCAGCCCGCCGAGCGCCGACAACAGCAGCGACTCGGTGAGGAATTGGATCCGGATCGAGCCGCGCGTCGCGCCCAGGGCACGGCGCAGCCCGATCTCCTGACGGCGTTCCAGCACCGAGATCACCATGGTGTTGGCCACGCCCACCCCGCCGACGAGCAGCGCCACCGCGCCCAGGCCGAGCATCAGTGACGTCAGCCCCTCGTTGGTGGCGGCCTTGGCCGCGAGGGCGTCGGAGGGCCGGGAGACCTTCACCCCGCTCTCGTTGCCCGGAGCGACGGTGCGGGCCAGGACCCCCTGGACCGCCTCGACCGAGGCGTCCGTGGACCGCTCGAAGACCGTGGTCGGATGGCCGTCGAAGCCCAAGTAGCGCTCGGCGGAGGGGTATCCGACCAGGGCAATCCGGTCCAGGGTCGGCACCAGCTCGATGGGGGCGAGGATGCCGGTGACGACGTACCAGCGGTCGTTCAGCAGGATCTTGGCGCCGGGTTCGGTGATCCCGAGGCGGTCGGCGGCCACCGAGCCCAGCACGACCGTGGGCAGCCGTTCACTGGCGCGGTTCAGCCAGTTCCCCTGATCCACCCGGGCGTTGAGGGCGTCCAGCAGATCGGGGCGGGCGGCCTGGACGGTGACACCGGACGCCAGCTCCTCCGGGACGGCATCGCTGCGCCGCACCCGGGCGTCGACCGCGCCGGTGGCGGTGGCGTGCTCGACCGGGCCGATCCGTTCGACCATCGCCACCGCGCTCTTGGGGAATTTGATCTCGTCGCCCATCGCGTCCCGGCCCGCCTCGGCGGTGAGCAGGTTGGTGCCGAGCCGGTCCAGCCGGTCGAGCAGATCGGCGCGGCTGGACGTGGACAGCCCGATGACCGCGACCATCGTGGCGATACCGATCGCGATGCCCAGGGCGGACAGCACGACCCGGGCACGGCGGCTGCGCAGGCCCTCGGCGCCGACCCGCAGCACGTCGGCCGGGGAGAGCCGGGCCGCGCGGAGTGCGGGGCCGCTCATCGGGTCACCTCCTCGGTGGGCTCCAACGGGGAGCCGGGTGCGGCCGGGACGGCACCGGAGTCGTCGACGATCTCGCCGTCGCGGAAGCGGATACGGCGGGGCAGCGAGTCGGCGATGTCGTGGTCGTGGGTGATCACGCAGACCGTCCGGCCGGCCGCGTGCAGATCGCGGATGAGGTTCATGACCAGCGCGCCGGAGACGGTGTCCAGCGCACCGGTCGGTTCGTCCGCGAGCAGCAGATCGGGTTCGCCGACCAGCGCGCGGGCGATCGCCACCCGCTGCTTCTCACCGCCCGAGAGCTGATGGGCGAGGTGGCCGATGCGGTGCCCGAGCCCCACCTCTTCCAGGGCCGTACGGGCCCGGGACCGGCGCTCGCGCAGGCCCGTGCCGCCGTACAGCAGCCCGTCGGCGACGTTGTCCTGGGCGCTGCGGCCGGGGGCGAGGTGGAAGTGCTGGAAGACGAAGCCGATGTGCCGGGCGCGCAGCGCGGAGAGCTGGGCGTCGGACAGCCGGCTGACGTCGTACCCGGCCACCCGGACCTCGCCCGAGGTGGCCCGGTCGAGGGTGCCGAGGAGGTTGAGCAGAGTGGATTTGCCGGAGCCGGACGGGCCGACGATGGCGGTCAGTTCGCCGCGCTCCACCCGGAGGTCCACGCCCCGCAGGGCGTGCACCCCGCCCGGGTACGTCTTGGTGGCCGCGCGCAGTTCGATCACGGCTGGGGTCATTGCTCGGCCGTCCCGACCTTCATGCCCTCGCGCAGACCGGAACCGCTGACCTCGATCCGGCCGTCGGCCGACAGCCCCGCCTCGACCTGCACCGTGCGCTTCTTGCCGCCGTCGACGAGGTCCAGCCCGTAGCCGCCCTCGCGCAGCGCGACGAGCGCCTCCACCGGAACCGTCAGCACGTCCTTACGGCTCTCGCTGACGAACTTCACGCTGAGCGTGCCCTGCCGGTCCTTCTCCTTGAGCTCGCCGCCGCCGTCGAGGGTGATCTCGACCTCGACGCCACTGTCCTTGGACGAGCCGCCGACGGCACCCCCCTCGGCGTCCCCGGCGCTCTCGGGCACCACGGTCCCGCTGACCTTGCCGCGCCGGGTGCCGCCGCTGGGCAGGGAGATCTCCACCTTGGTGTCCTTGGCCGCCAGCGCACGGTCGGCCTCGTCGAGCGAGGCCCGCACGACGGGCTTGGTGGAGGCGACCTTCAGGACCGTCTTGTCCGGACCGATCCCGTCGGCGAGGGCGGCGTCGGCGGAGACCACCCGCACGGGGCCGCGCTGGAAGACGACGTCCCCCTTGCCGACCTCACCGTTGGCCTCGATCACGCCGAGGGACTTCTGCCACGCCTTGACGGCCGCCTTGGTCGCCGCGTCGAAGCGGATGTCCACATACAGGCCGGAACCGAAGCCCAGATCGCGGAGGTTGCGCTCCAGCTGGAGGACGTCCGGGCCGCGGTCGCCGGTCTTCATCGTGCGGAACATCGGGGTCGAGCCGTAGAGGAGCACCACCGGGCGGGCGTCGCGCTCGTACAGCCGCTGCCCGAGCGCGACGGTCCTGCCCACGTCGGCGGCCTTGGTGATGGTGCCCTCCACGGGGGACTTCACCGCCCGGCGCTGTGCGTAGTCCAGCTGTCCGTCGACGGTCTTGCTCTGGACGAGGTCGGTCCGGGTGATCTCGGTGGTGCCGGCCGGTGCCTTCGCCTTCCGGGCGGCGGCCGCGGTGTCCTTGCCCGTATTGGTGGCGATCATGACACCGGCGGTGACGGCGGTCGCGGTGAGCGCGGCCGCCACCGCGATCCCCCACCGGCGGCCCTTTCGCGGCTCGCTCACTGCATGCCGTCCAGGCCGTCGAGCAGCTTGTCCTTGCACGCCTGGCGGGCCTGCTTGTAGGTGGGCGAATCCGGCGAGACCTCCGGCGAGGCGGGGTTGGGGTCACCGCCGGGGATGACATTGCCGTCCTGGAGCTGCGGGTTGGTGAACTTCGATACGCCGTTGGCCCGCATGCACTTGGCGTGCGCGAGCATCGACTCGTATTCCTTCTGGGTGTCGCGGCGCGGCTCCAGCTTCGAGGCCTTCGTCATGTCGCTGGTGCATTCGCCCTCCGCACCGCCCTTGGATATCTCGTCCTTGCCCGTCCGCTCGATGAGATCGTCGATCTTCGCCCAGTCGAGATAGCCGCTCAGCTTGGGGTCGGGGAAGTCCTTGTCGACCTCCTTGCGCATGCACTGGACGTACTTCATCTGTGCGTCGTAGAACGCGCTCTTGCCCTGGGCCCCGCCGCCCGGGGACGCGTCGCCGCCGTCCTTGGAGCGGCTGGCAGCGGGGGCGTCACTGACGGAGGCGACGCCGTCATCGGACGACTCGGTGCCACCGCAGGCGGTGGTCAGGGCGAGGACGGGGACGGCGAGCAGCAGCGCGAGGCGTGCGGCACGGGAGCGGGGGCGGGTCTTCTGCGTCATGCGGCCAATTTCCGGGCCGGAGTTGGTGGCCGCTCCATCGCCGCATGATGAGAACGTAACAATGCCGCCGGACCGCATCTCACCCTGTGGATAACCCCTGAGCTGCACAAACCCTCGCCCATACTCGGTCTTATGCCGCATGTGCTGCTGATCGAGGACGACACCTCCGTACGCGACGGGATGGAGCTGGTGCTCCGCCGGCACGGCCACGAGGTCGATGCCGTCGGCACCGGCGAGGCGGGTCTGGAGCTGCTGTCCCGCCCGCGGGCCGGGGGCATCGAGATCGCGGTGGTCGATCTGATGCTGCCCGGTATCGACGGCTTCGAGGTCTGCCGCCGCATCCGCGGCCGGGGCCAGTTGCCGATCATCATGCTCACCTCCCGCGGCGACGATCTGGACGTGGTCAGCGGGCTGGAGGCGGGCGCCGACGACTATGTGGTCAAGCCGATCACCGGCCGGGTGCTGGAGGCCCGTATCCGGGCGGCGCTGCGACGGGCCGGCCCGGTGGCGCGCACGGACACCGACGACTTCGCCGGGCTCGTCATCGACCGGGCCGGCCTGAGCGTCACCAAGCACGGCACCCCGGTTCCCCTGCCGCCCACGGAACTGCGGCTGCTGCTGGAGCTGTCGGCCGCCCCCGGCCGGGTCTTCAGCCGGGAGCAGCTGCTGACATCCGTCTGGGAGCACGACTTCCTGGGCGACTCCCGGCTGGTGGACGCGGCGGTCGGGCGGCTGCGCGCCAAGCTGGAGGACCTTCCCGCCAAACCGCGCTACATCCAGACGGTGCGCGGTTTCGGCTATCGCTTCGGTCCGGTGTGAGCGCGATGCGGACGAGGACGAGGAGCCGGGGGAAGCCCGCCGCGGCGGCGGCCGCGGGGTCCGCTGCGCGGTTCCGTCCGCGGCTGCCGCGGCTCGACGGGCTCCGCGGCCGGCTCGTCATCACCGTCGTCGTGGTCGCCCTGATCAGCGCGGTCACGGCCACCGGGCTGGCGTACCAGGAATCGCGGGACGCGGTCCTCAAGCGGGCGCAGAGCGCCGCCGTCGAGGATTTCCGCAACCGCGTCGACCGGCTCGCGGCGGAGCTCGATGTCCCCACCGACCCCCGCACCATGGCCCGGTTCGCGTCCGATGTCTCGTCCGGCCTGCGCGGCTCCCTGGTCGTCGCCCAGTACCGCGACTACACCGCCTCCTCCGACCCGTCCGCCGACCGCACCCGGATCACCCCCGAGCTGCGCGCGGCCGTGCGCACCCAGTCCCGGATCTCGCTCCAGCGGGTGCAGCACGGCGGGAAGCCCTGGCTGGTGCTCGGCGCCCCGGTCGGCCTGGACTCCGCAGGTCCGCGCGGCAGCGCCGGCCGGCTGTCCGGGGTCGAGGTATTCGCGGTCGTGTCGCTGGCGGAGGAGGCACGCGACACCGCCGATCTGGTGCGCAGTGTGCAGAGCGGCCTGGTGCCCGTGCTGCTGCTGTCCGCGGTCCTGGCGCTGCTCGCGGCCCGTACGGTGCTGCGGCCGGTGCGCAGACTGGCGCGCGCCACCCGCCGGCTGGCCACCGGCGAACTGACCATCCGGGTCGAGGAGAAGGGCCGCGACGAACTCGCCGAACTCGCCCACACCTTCAACGAGACGGCCGGTGCGCTGGAGCACTCCGTGGGCGAACTGCGCGCACAGGAGGCACTGGCCCGCCGCTTCGTCGCCGATGTCTCCCATGAGCTGCGCACCCCGCTGGCGGCCATGACCATGGTCTCCAGCGTCCTGGAGGAGGACGCCGACCAGCTCACCCCCGACGCCGCGCACGCCGCCCGTACGGTCAGCGCGGAAACCGCCAGGCTGGCCCGGCTGGTCGACGACCTCATCGAGATATCCCGCTTCGACGCCCGCGCCGTGGCGCTCACGGTGCACGAGGTGGATCTGGCCGAGGCGGTGCGCGGCACGCTCGCGGCCCGCGGCTGGACCGACCGGGTCGAGGCCGATCTCCCGCCGGGCATCCGGGCCCGGCTCGACCGCCGCCGGCTCGATGTCATCGTCGCCAACCTCGTCGGCAACGCCCTCCGGCACGGTGCCCCGCCGGTGACCGTCACCGTGCGGGCGGCGGACGGGCAGCTCACCCTCGCGGTCGCGGACCACGGCCCGGGGCTGGCCCCCGAGGCCGCCCCGCATGTCTTCGACCGCTTCTACAAGGCCGACAGCGCCCGCACCCGCTCCGAGGGCAGCGGCCTGGGAATGGCCATCGCCCTGGAGAACGCCCGGCTGCACGGCGGCACGATCGAACTCGCGCCCCCGGCGCCGGATGTCGGCGCCGTCTTCGTCCTCCGCCTCCCCCACCGTACGGAATCCGCCTCATGACGCCTGCGCGCGCCGCCCTCACCTGCTGTGTGCTCGCCCTCGCCGCCACCGGCTGCGGCATCCGTCCCACCGGCGTCACGGACGGCGGCACCGCCCCTTCGGGGATCTCGCAGGGCATGCGGATCTACTTCGCCTCCGACCGCGGTCCGCGCGGAGTGGCCCGGCCCGACCGGACAATCGATCAACTCGACGATGTCTTCAAGCTGTTGTTCAGCGGACCGTCCCCGGCCGAGCGGGACGAGGGGCTGACCAATGTCCTCCCGGAGGTCGGCTACCGCGCCACCGCCCACCGGGGCCATGTCACCGTCACCGCCCCGCGCTTCGGCTTCACCTCCCCCCAGGACCAGGGCACCGGCCAGTTGGTCTGCACCCTCGCCCGGGCCGAGGTCCTCCTCCACGGCACCCGTCCGGACAAGGTCCAGGTGACCATCGTCGGCGAGCGGGGACGCGCCGGGCCGTACCAGTGCCAGCAGTTCCTGGCGCCCTGAAGCCCCCGGGCTACGGCGTACCGGCCCGCACACCGCCGACGCCACCGCCGCCATCCAGGCGGGGGATGCGCCGCTGGGCGGCGAACGCGGCGGCGGGATAGCGCGGATCGGGCCGCAGGGCGTATTCGCGCAGACAGGCCTCGGTGAATTTGATGACGTGCTCGTCGCCGTGGTCGGCGGCGCGGGCGCCGAGTTCGCCCAGCGGTGGCAGGTCGCCGAGCGACGACCGCCAGGCCGCCGTGCCCTCGTCACGCCGGTCGGTGGTGAAGGCCAGCAGAAACGCCGTCTGTACCTGCCACAGCCGGTCCAGCGTCGGTTCGTGCAGCTCGGGCGGCAGCTGCGGGAGCACCAGGCGTACGGCGGCGGGCGCGGTGACGCCGTGGATCAGCGGGACCGGGTACACCTCCGGGTGGCCGAGGTAGACATCGGCGAACTGGACGGTCATCTCGGACAGCATCCGGGGGGCCGGTTCCTGGGCGGGCCACTCCAGCGCGTCCTGGTAGCCGGGCAGTTCGGCGAGGGTGTCCAGACGGTGGCGGGCGGTGCCGGGCCCGAATCCGCCGTCCTGCGGCACCCGGGGCAGCGCGGCGACCGCGGCCGGCAGGTCGTAGCGGCCGCGCAGCCGGGGCCGGCCGGGCAGCGCGGTGTAGCGGGCGGCCCAGTACGCCAGCCCGCGCGCGAGTTCGTTCAGCTGGAGCTGGGTGGGCTTGGAGGCGGCGTACAGGCCCCGGACCGCGTGGGCGGTGCGGATCAGGCCGTGGGTCAGTCCGGCGAACAGGCCCGGGATCAGGCGCGGCCACCACCGGACGAGGACCTCGCGCCAGTGCGCCTCGGCCAGTTCGCGGACGAAGAGCCGCTCCCAGTCCCCGGCGCGGGGGAAGTCGCCGAGCGCGGGGCGCCAGGAGGACTCGTCCGCGGGGTCCAGGGCGAAGCGGGCTGCGGGCGGTGCATGGTGCTCCATGGCCCGCCGGTAGCGCCGGACCCAGGAGGCGACCGCGTCCTCCTGCCCCAGCAGGGCGAGCGCCTCGGCGCCCATCGGGCCGTGGTTGGCGAGATCGACGCCCTGCCCGCGTTCGTATCCGAGGTCGTCCATGCGCTCCAGCGCGTCATTGAGCGCCTCGTGGTAGCTGATCGACGGCATAGGGCTTCACCTTTCGGATGTCCCAACAGTTTGGAAAACCAAACCATCTAGACTGCGCAGTATGCCGCACACGCACGAGGCCGGGAAGGCGCCCCGGGTACCGACCCCCGACGAGGTCGAAATCGTCGGCCTGGTACCGCTGTTGGAGCCGTTCTTCCGTGGCGGAGTGGTGCGGGAGCTGATGCCGGCGCCGCTGCGTGAGGCGATGGAGACCAACGGGCTGACCCCGCGCCACGGCGCCGTCCTCCCGCAGCTGCTGGCCGGGCAGCCGCTGACCGTCGGCGAGATCGCCCGGCGGCTCCATGTGTCGCTGCCCACCGCCAGCGAGCTGGTCGGCGGCCTGAGCCGGGCCGGGATCGTGGAGCGCGCCGAGGACCCGGCCAACCGCCGCCGGATCCTGGTGTCCCTGGCCGAGGACTTCCGCCCGCCGCTCGAAACCTTCGTCGCCCGCCGGACCGAGCCGCTGCTGCGCGCCCTGGACGGGCTGTCGCCGGGCGAACGGGCCGGTTTCCTGGCGGGCCTGACGGGCTGGGTCCGCGAGGTCCAGGGCGAGCGGTAGGGGCGAGCGCCAGAGGTACGGGCGAGCGCGCGGACCGGGCCGCCCGAGGGGCCTGGCCGGTGACGCGGCGGCCGCCGGGCGGACGGGATCATTCAGCGCATGGTGCTCGCCGAATCCCTGTCCCTGGCCACCCTGCTGTGGCGGCGCATCGTCCACCACCACGAACACGACGTCGCCCTGCGGGAATTCACCGTGCTCGGCCTGCTCACGGTGCCTGCCGCGCTGCCCCTGGCGACCGTGGCGCTCTGGGTCTCGCTCCGGCTGACCGGCACCTGACCGGCACCGCCCGCCTCAGGGCCGCACCCGGCCCTCTCAGGACCGCCTGCGCGCCTCAGAGCCACTCGCGCCACCTCAGGACCGCTTGGTGCGCATCAGGAACAGGCCCACCCCCGACCCGATCACCACGACCCCGCTGCTGACGCTGACCAGCACCTGCTGCACCCCGTCGAAGGCGAAGCTGGTGGCGACATTGAAGAGGAGGGCGAGCACGAGCACGCACCAGAGCAGGGCCTTCATGGGAGTTCTTCCTTCCGGAGGGTCACCCGCCGCACCGGGCTGCGGCGGGTATCGCTGCGTCCCAGCCTGCTCGCCGCCGGCCGCCGGTTCGAGGGAGCGTCCTCCCGAATGCGGGGTGTAGCGCGCTACACCCCGGCCGGGGAGCACACCCGCCCGCGCCCCTGGTGGCGGTCCCTTAGCCTGAGCCCCATGGGGGAGACGATGCGGCGGGCGGGGCGGGCCACGGCTCAGCTGATGACGGCGGGCGGGCTGGCGCTGCTGTCGTATCTCTTCCTCGGGCTGCTGTTGTTCACCGCCGTGGTGACGGTGATCGTGGTCGGCGCGGGCGTGCTGCCCGAGACGGTTCTGCTGCTGCGCAGGATGGCCGGGTTCAAGCGGCGGCGGGTGGCGGCGTGGACGGGTGTGCCGGTGCCGGAGGCGTATCTGCCGCTCACCGGGGCGCTGTCGGCACGGGTGCGTACCGCGCTCGCGGATCCCGGCACGTACCGGGATCTGCGCTGGCTCGCCGCCCACTTCGGCTACGGCTGGCTGCTGGCGTATCTCGCGCTGCCGCTGTGGGCCGTCGGACTGCTCGTCGACGGGGTGTGGTGCGGGCTGCTGGGGCGCCGGGCCGTTGTCCTGCCGCTGATCGGGCGCCTCGCCGACCTCGACGCGGCCTGGTCCCATGCGCTGCTGCGGCCGTCGCCGGACAGCGGGCACCGGGCCCGGCTCGCCGAGCGGGTCGAGGAGCTGACCGTGACCCGGGCCGGCGCCGTCGCCGCGCACGGCGCCGAACTGCGGCGTATCGAACGGGATCTGCACGACGGCACCCAGGCCCGGCTGGTGGCGCTCTCGATGCGGGTGGGGCTGGCCCGGCGGGCCTACGACAAGGACCCCGAGGCCGCCCGCACGCTCCTCGACGACGCACAGAACCAGGCTGAGGAGGCCCTCACCGAGCTGCGTCAGGTGGTCCGCGGCATCCATCCGCCGATCCTCACCGACCGGGGCCTGGTGGGAGCCGTGCGGGCGCTCGCGGCGAGCAGCGGCCTGGAGGTGGCGGTGTGCGAGGACGGGCTGGCGGAGGGCCCGCGCGCACCGGCGGCGGTCGAGGCGGCCGCGTACTTCGTCGTCGCCGAGGCCCTGACCAACGCCGCCAAACACAGCGGGGCGGACCGGGCCCGGGTGGAACTGGCCCGCAGGCCCGGCGGGTTGACGCTGTCGGTACGTGACGAAGGCCGCGGCGGCGCGGAGACCGGCTCCCCGGGGGCCTCGGGCGGCAGTGGGCTGCTCGGCATCCGGCGCCGGGTCGCGGCGCTCGACGGGACCGTGGAAGTGACCAGCCCCGCCGGGGGCCCGACCGTGATCGATGTGGAGCTGCCGTGCGTGTGGTGATCGCCGAGGACAACGCCCTGCTCAGAGAGGGGCTGGTGCTGCTGCTGACCTCCGCCGGGCACGAGGTGGCCGCGGTGGCCGCCAGCGGGCCCGAGGTGCTGCCCGCGCTCCTCGAACACCGCCCGGACGCCGCCGTGCTGGACGTCCGGATGCCGCCCGGCTTCCGCGACGAGGGCCTGCGGGCGGCGCTGGCGGCCCGGCGGGAGGTCCCCGGGCTGCCGGTGCTGGTGCTGTCCCAGTACGTGGAGGAGGCGTACGCCGCGGAGTTGCTGGGCGGCGGGGCGAGCGGGGTCGGCTATCTGCTGAAGGAGCGGGTGGGCCGGGTCGACGAGTTCCTGGACGCGCTGGAACGCGTCGCGGCGGGCGGCACCGCGCTGGACCCGGAGGTCGTCACGGAGCTGATGACCCGGCGCCGCGACGATCCGCTCGACACGCTGACCCCGCGCGAGCGGGAGGTGCTGCACCTGATGGCGGAGGGCCGGGACAACACCACCATCGCCCGGCTGCTGGTGGTGTCGGACCGGGCGGTCAGCAAACACATCGGCAATGTCTTCGCGAAGCTGGGCCTGCCGGCGGGCGACAGCGGCCATCGGCGGGTGCTGGCGGTACTGGCGTATCTGAACGGGGGGTAGGGCGGGGCGGGACGTCGCGTCCGGGGTGTGGCGGACCCGCCCCGGCAGGCGGGCGCGCCGGTGGCCGTCCACCCGCTCACCCACCCGTCGCCCCGCTCCCCGGATACCGCCCCCGCAGCACCGCCCGCGCCGGCAGCAGCGTCCCCGCACCCGTCGTCGCGGCCACCACGGCGACGATCACCACGGCGGGTACCGGCGGCAGATGCGGCACCGTACGGGCCACCCCCAGGCTGAACGCCAGCAGCGGCACCGTGGCCACCGCGGCTCCCACGGCCAGCCCGGTGAGCGCCAGGGCCGCCGCCTCCAGCCGCAGCATCCGCCGCACTGTGCGCCGTCCCGCCCCCGCCAGCCGCAGCAGCCGCAGCTCGGGGCGGCGGCCGAACGCGATCAGCGACAGGGTGCTCAGCACCGCGATCACCGTGCAGCCCCCGATCACCGAGACCGCCGCCATCGTGACCACTTCGGTGAGCGCCTGGGCCTCCGCGGCGACCCGTACCGGTGCGGGTGAGGTCTCCACCCGCGCCCCCGGCACCGCCGCCGCCAGCGCCGCCGCGACCGCCGTGCGGTCCCCGCCCGGTGCGACCGTGACCAGCACCCGTGCGCCGTCCGGCCGTGACCCGTGCCGCAGCAGTTCGTCCCGGGAGAAGAGGAAGTCCCCCAGGGCCAGCGACCGTTCGTAGACCGCGACGACCCGGAGCCGGGCCGGGGCCCCGTCGCCGAAGCGCAGACTCACCGTCGCGCCGGGCCGCAGATCGAGCGAGCGCGCCCGGTCGGCACCGACCGCGACCGTGCCGGGCCGTAGGTGTCGTACGGTCCCCTCGCGCACCCCCGGGTCGAGGGTCCGCGTCAGCCGCTGCGGGGTGACGCCGAGGACCAGCAGCCGGTCGAGCCGGGGCTCGCCGGTCTCGCGCCGGGCCAGTACCACCGTGCCGGGCACCACGTCCGTCGCCGCCCGCACCCCCGGCACGCCGCGGATCCGCTCCATGGCCCCGGCCGGCAGCCCGCCGTCCGCCCGTACCGCGAGGCCGGCCCGCAGCGCCTCTTGGGCCTGCGCCGCCCCCGCGTGGGTGAGCGTCGCCCCCGCCGAGAGCTGGACGCCGATGAACGCGGTGACCAGCACGACGGGCGTCAGAGCCGCTCCCGAACGACGGGCCGCCGCACGGCAGTTGGCGGCGGCGAGATGGCCGGCCGGACCGCAGAACCGCTGCAGCGGCGCCCCCAGCACCCGCATCGCACCGTCCGCGATCCACGGCCCGAGCAGCGCGCAGGCGCTCACCATCGTCACCGCGGCCGCCCCGGCCGCGGCCCCGGCGGCCGCCCCGCTCTGGAGGGCCGCGGTCCCCGCCGAGCTGACGCCGGCGAGCAGCAGCACCAGCCCGGTGACCTTGCGGGCCGTGCCGGGCGCCGCCTCGCGCAGCGCCTCCGCCGGGCGCAGCTTGGCGGCCCCGGCCCCGGCGAGCACCGCCGCGAGCCGCGCCATCAGGACCGTCACCACGGCGCCGACCAGCGGCGCGGACCACAGCCAGGGCGGGAGGGGGAGTTCGAGCCCGGCCGGCAGCGCGCCGCGGGCGTCCAACACCCCGCGCAGCGCGAGATACGCCGGGACCGCGCCGACGGCCCCCACCAGCGCCGCTCCGACCGCGACCCGCCCCACCTCCTTCCCCACCGCCCCGCGCACCTGCCGCGGCGTCGCCCCGACCGCCCGCAACAGCCCCAGCTCACCCGCGCGTTGCCGCAGCGCCTGCACCACCGTCGACGACACCACCAGCAAGGCGGTCAGCACGACGGTGGCGGCCACCGAGCCGAGCAGCTCCAGCAGCCCCACACGGGCCGGTCCGGCGTCGAGGAACTCGGCGGCGCCGCGCCCGTTCCCGGTCAGTACGCGCAGGCCGGCCGCATCCCCGTCCGCCCGCGGTCCGACGCTCCGGGCCCCCGCCGCGTCCAGCGCCGCCCGCACCCGGGCGGCCAGCTCCTCGGTCGGCACACCGGGCCGGGCGAGCACCCCGATCGCGTCCAGGGAGCCCGGATGCCCGGCCAGGCGGCGGGCTTCGCCCTCCGTGAAGTAGACGGCGTCCCGCGGCCCGTCGGCGACACCGACGACGGTGTACGCCGTGTCGATGCCCCGCACCCGCAGCACCGTGCGCGCCCCGACCCGGGCCGCGCCGCCCACCACCACCTCGTGCGCACGCCGCGGCGCACGGCCGTCCCGTACGGCACGGGGCGCCAGCCGCGCGGCAGTCCAGGGCCGCCCGACGGCGGCGCGCCCGGCCCGCCCCACCGGGAACACCGCGTCGGCGACCGCCGCCCGCACCCCGGGCACTTTCCGCACCACCCCGAGGGCGGCCGCCGGGACACGCACCCGCTCGGTGAGCCCGGCCTCGGCGGTCCGGGGTTCGCTGCCCCACGGCGTGGCGGTGAAGCGGGTGTGCTGGTCCCCGGCCACGACGAGCGGCGCCGCCGCGTAGCGCGCCACCCGCGGATGCCCGAGCCCGGCCGAGGCGAGGGCGAGCGCGAGGGCGCCGAGCAGCAGGGAGGTGACGGCGAGCGCGGCGAAGACGGCGGCCCAGGCCCTGCGGTGCGTACGGGCGGCGCGGGCGGCGAGGAACGTGGTCACCCTCATGCCGCGCGACCCCCGTCCGACGCCTCGTGCCGCCCGCCTCCGACCCGCACGTCTCCCCCGTCCGACGCCGCGCCCTCCCCGCGCCCCAAGCCCCGCATGATGCGGCTCACTTGTGCCGCATCAGGACACGTCACGCTCCCGACGACCCGTCCCCCGGCGAGGAAGAGTGCCTCATCCGTCCAGGCCGCGGCGGCCGGATCGTGCGTGACCATGACGACGGTGTGGCCGTCCCGGTCGACGGCCCGGCGCAGCAGGGCGAGCACGTCGTGCGCGGCGGCGGGATCGAGGGACCCCGTGGGCTCGTCGGCGAAGACGATGTCGGGCCCGGTGACCAGCGCGCGGGCGATCGCCACCCGCTGGCACTGCCCGCCGGACAGCTCCGCCGGCGCGGCGTCCCCCCGCTCCCCCAGCCCGACGTCCGCGAGCCCCTGCCGCACCCGCTCCGTCCCGGTCGTGCCGCCGAGCAGCAGCGGCAGCGCGACGTTCTCCGCGACGGTCAGCGACGGCACGAGATGGTGGGCCTGGAACACGAACCCGACGCGCTCGCGCCGCAGCCGGGTCAGCGCGGCCTCAGAGAGCGCGGACACCTCCGTACCGCCGATGCGCACCGTTCCCGCCGTCGGCCGGTCGAGCCCGGCCGCGCACTGCAACAGGGTCGACTTCCCCGAGCCGGACGGCCCCATGACCGCGAGGAACCGCCCCCGGGGCACCGCGAGATCGACGGGGTGCAGGGCGAGCGCCCCGCGCCGGTACTCCCGGCCGACCCCTTCCAGGGTGAGCGCGTCGGACACCCCCTCCACCACCACCCGCTCTGCGGTAGCAGTCGCCGGACCTCGCCGCCGCCGGAACATACGCACGCCCTCTCAGTGGGTCGGATGGATCACCGGGCCACTGATGACGCTAGAAACGGCGGGGCGCCCGGAGGAGAGAGCACGGTCCCGTCTTCAGGGTGGAGCGCACTCCACCACAGGCGGGGGCGAGCGGGCCGGGGCCGTGACCGGACACCGGAGCGGCGCCCGGTTTCTCACCGCGGGGTGGTGAGGGGAGCCAGCGTGGTGGGCCGCACCGCGTCGGCCGCCGCCGAGGCGCGCAGGAGTTCCGTCAGGTCGTGCGGCTGCGCCTGCTCCGTAGTGGGAGCCGCTGCGGTGATGCGGTCCAGCCGGAAGCCCCGGCCTGCCTGGCGCGTGCGGCACCAGGCGATGAGGTACCACCTGCCCTTGGCGGTGAGCAGTCCGGCCGGTTCCACCACGCGGTCGCTCACGCGTCCCGCCGCGTCGGTGTAGGACAGCCGCAGCACCGTGTGGGTGGTGAGGGCCTGTTCCACCGCGGTGCGGACCGTGGCGTGGGCGGGCGAGGGCAGCGCGACGATCCGTGCGGCGAGGTCCTGTGCGGCCGCCGAGGCGGGGCCGGACATCGAGGCCGCGATCTTCTGAGCCGCCGTGCGGGCCGCGGCGGCGTACGGGGCGGCGGCGTCGGCCGCGGCGAGGGCGACGGCCAGGGCCGAGGCTTCCTCGGTGGTGAAGTGGATCGGGGGCAGGGTCATGTCCGGGTCGATCGACCAGCCGCCGCCCCGCCCGGGGGTGGTGCGTACCGGGACACCGGTCTCCATCAGCGCCTGGAGGTCGCGCTGCACCGTGCGCCCGCTCACCTCGAACCGCGCGGCCAGCGCCGCGACCGTCAGCGGCCGCGGCGCCGCCGCGCGCAACTCTTCGACCAGCGCATAGAGCCGGGCAGTGCGGTTCATCCGCGCGACGCTACCGTCCCGTGGTGGACAGGAATTCCCGCTGGCGCCGCAGTTCCCGCTCGGTGATGGTCAGCGGGAACAGCGTGAAGCCGTGCATGGCGCCGGCGACGACACCGAGGTGCACGGGCGCGCCGGCCGCCTGCCACCGCCCGGCCAGGAACAGCGAGTCGTCCAGCAGCGGATCTTCGGTGCCGACGACGATCCGTGCGGGCGGCAGACCGGCGAGGTCGGCGAAAAGCGGGGAGATCTCGGGATCGCGGCGCTGTTCCGGCCCCGTGCCGGGCGTGAACAGCTCGTAGGTCTGCCGCAGCGTGTCCGTATTGCTCAGCAGCCGCCTGGATCCGAACGAGCGCTGGCTCGGCGTCATGGACAGGTCGTAGGGGCCGAAGAGCAGATGGGCCGCCCGGAACGCGCCGGTGATGCCGTGCCGGTCACGAAGCCGCAGCAGCGTCACGACACTGAGGTGGGCACCGGCCGATTCGCCCCCGGTCAGCAGCCGTTGGGTGCCGAACTCGGTCGCGGCGTGCTGCACCAGCCACCGGGCGGCGGCCTCGCAGTCGTCGGGCCCGGCGGGGTACGGGTGTTCCGGCGCGAGGCGGTAGTCCACGCTGACCACGGCCAGCCGTGCCTGCTCGGCGAGCTGCCACAGCCGCTCGTCCTGCCCGTCCGCCGCACCGAACACCCAGCCGCCGCCGTGGAAGTGCAGGTACACGCCCTCCACGTGGTCCGGCACGAAGACCCGTACCTTCACCCCGCCCTCAATGACACGGTCCTGGCCCTGCGGCAGCCTCACCGGTGGTGTGTCGCCACCGAGCCGGTTGCGCCGCAGGGCGGCCAGCAGGGCCGCGTCCGGCGTCCCTTCGCGCGCCGGGCGGCTCACGGCAGTGGTCTCGAATTGCTTGTTGAATGCCTGAGTTTCGGCGAGGCAGTCCTCATCGGTGAGCGTCATGCCGCCCACGCTCGCAGCGGTCCGCGACAACGTCCTGTCACTGTTTTCAGGTGAGCCCCGTCACACTCCTGTCGCGCCGGCCGCCGTGTCGCCGCCCGGCTCCGCTGACCGCGTTCGCAGTGCCAGGCGGCGTGCGGTGGGCCGGAGTTGAGGTCTCTCCCCGGCGGACCGGAGTTCAGGTCTCGCCCCCGGCGGTCGGGGCGGGCTGGCAGTCGGGGCACCACACCGTGCCGCGGCCCGCGAGGCGCATCCGGCACAGGGCCGCACCGCAGCGCGGGCAGCTCGCGCCGGGGTCGTCGCGGCGTCCCGTGAGCCAGGAGCTGCGCGGCGGTACGCGGCCCGCGCGGACCGCCGACCGCAGGGTGCGGCGCAGCGCCGTGTGCAGCCGGCCGTGCTCGTCGGCGGAGAGCGCACCGGCCCGCCGGGCGGGGTGCAGCCGGGCGCGCCACAGGATCTCGTCGACGAGCAGATTGCCGAGCCCGGCCAGCGCCGACTGGTCCATGAGGACCGACTTGAGGCTGCCGCGCCGTCCGGCGAGCACCGCCTCGCACCCCTTACGGGTCAGCGTCGCCGCGTCCGGCCCCTGATCGCGCAGCATCCGGTCCAGCCCGGCCTCGTCGACCAGCCACAGGCCCTGGAGTTTGCGCTGGTCGCGGTAGCGGAGCTGCCGTCCGCCGGTCACCGTGAACACCACCCGGTCATGGGCGTGCGCCGGTTCACCGGAGCCGGCGCACACCAGCTCCCCGGTCATCCCGAAGTGCAGCAGCACGGTGGGGCCGTCGGTGCGCGCGAGCAGCCACTTGCCGCGCCGCTCCGGTTCGGCGAACCGGCGGCCGGTCAGCTCCCGGCGCAGCCGCCCGGCACTCACCCCGTGCAGCACGCCCGCGTCGTACACCTCGGTCCGCCGGATCCGCCTCCCCTGCACACAGGAGGCCAGGATCCCCCGGAACGCCTCGACGTCGGGCAGCTCGGGCATGACGTCACCCGCCGGTCCCCGGTTGCGCGGTGCCGGGTCCGAGGGCGCGCAGGCCCTGGAGCAGCAGCCCCAGCCCGAATTCGAAGTGGGCGGTGAAATCCGTACTCGTCACCACCGGCAACGCGGCGGTGAGATGGGGGTACTGCCCCGGGGCCACCGCCGCGCGCAGCCGTTCCGGGTCCGCCGGACCGGCGTCCGCACCCTGGCGGGCGGCCTGCTCCTCCAGGGTGTGGCCGAGGGTGAAGTGGACGACCGTGAGCGCGGCCCGGCCCGCGTCGTCGGCGGTGAAGCCCGCCTCCCGCAGGACGCCGATGAGGGCGTCGGCGAAACCGAGGGTGTGCGCGCCGGTGGCGTGCGTACCGGCGTAGACGCGCGCGCCGTCGCGGTGGCCCAGGAGCGCCGTACGCATCCGGCGGGCCAGTTCGGCCACGCGCTCGCTCCAGTCCGGCGACCGGAACGGCCGGTCGAGACAGTCGGCCAGCAGCACCTCGGCCATCGCGGTCAGCAGCTCGTGCTTGGTGGCGAAGTAGCGGTAGAGCGCACCGGCCCGTACCTCCATGGCCTCGGCCAGCCGCCGCATGGTCAGCGCGTCCAGCCCGACCTCGTCCAGCAGCACCAGGGCGACCTCGACGGTCCGCGCCTGGTCGAGCTTCGGGGGCCGGCCCCGCCCCGTGGTGGCGGGCCGGACGCCGGGCGGGCTGGACGGGCTGGGGGTTGACGCGGCGCTCATGAACCTCATTATAGTGAACAACGTTCACGTGAACACCGTTCACTAAATACGCAGAGGGCGGGAGGCAGCCGATGGACGCCGCTACCGAAGTGGCCGACGAGGTCGATGTGCTCGTGGTGGGTGCGGGGCCGACCGGGCTGATGCTCGGCGCCGAACTGGCGCTGGGCGGCGTACGGGTGCAGATCCTTGAGCGGCGGACCGCGGCGCAGCGGGATTCACGGGCGCTGACCCTGCACCCGCGCAGTATCGAGCTGATGGACCAACGCGGCCTGGTGGAACGCTTCCTGGCCCGCGGACGCGCCGTACCGGAGTGGCACTTCGCCGGACTGGCCACCCGGCTGGACTTCAGCGCGCTGGACACCCGGCACGGCTACACCCTGTTCCTCGCCCAGGCCCGCACCGAGCAGCTGCTGACGGAGCGCGCCCGCGAACTCGCCGTGCCGGTCCGGCGCGGATACGAGGTGGTCGGGCTGCGCCAGGACGCCGACGGTGACGGCGCAGGGCCGACCGGGCTCGGCCTCGCGCGCCGCGACGGCGAGCGGGGCGGGCGCACGGCGGCGGGCGGTGTCGAGGTGGACGTCCGCGAGCCCGGGGGCGGCCTGCGGACCGTCCGCGCACGGTATCTGGTCGGCTGCGACGGCGGACGGAGCGCGGTACGGCGGGCCGCCGGCATCGCGTTCCCCGGCACCGACGAGACCCTGACCGGCGTACTGGGGGATTTCGCGGTCGTGGACCCGGCAGCCCTCGACCGTGCGCGCGCCGCCGGTGTCCTGGTCGCCCCGCTGGAGGCGGACGGACCGGCGGACGGGCCGGCAGACGGACCGGCAGAGGGGCGGGCCGGCGGCCTCACCCGCCTCGTCCTCATCGACCCGCGGCGGATGCGCACACCGTCCGCCGAACCGCTGACACCGGAGGAGTTCCGCAGCTCCCTGGTGGACCTCTGCGGCACCGACTGCGGGGTGGCGCAGCCCCGTTGGCTGTCGCGGTTCGGCAACGCCACCCGCCTCGCCGCCCGTTACCGCGCCGGACGCGTCCTGCTGGCCGGCGATGCCGCCCATATCCACTTCCCGGCCGCCGGACAGGGCCTCAACACCGGACTCCAGGACGCGATGAACCTCGGCTGGAAACTCGCCGCCGAGATCAACGGCTGGGCCCCGCCCGGACTGCTCGACAGCTACCACGCCGAGCGGCATCCGGTCGGACAAGCGGTCACCGAGAACACCGAGGTCCAGACGCTGCTGATGGAGCTGACCTTGCTTCCCCCGTATCAGCGCCCAGCCGCCGCGCTACGCACCCTGCTCACGGAGCTCCTGGGCATCGAGGAGGTCAACCGCCGCCTGGCCGGCCGGATTTCCGCGCTCGACACGGCCTATCCGCCCACCGCCGCCGACGCCGACCCCCTGGCGGGACGGCGGATGCCCGATATCGCCCTGACGGCGGCCGGTTCCGCGGCCGTCCGCGTCCACGAGCTCCTGCCGCCCGGCCGGTTCGTCCTGCTGGACCTCGCGGGCGACGAGCAGCTGCGGCAGACCGTCACCCCGGGCTGGGGCCCCCGGGTGACCGCCCTGACCGTCACCCGCCATGACCACCGCGCCGACCTCGACGGGGTACGGGAGATCCTCATCCGCCCCGACGGCCATATCGCCTGGGCCACCCGCGCACCCTCCCTGCCGGACCGCCGCATCGAGCGCCACCGCGCCCTGACCGACTGGGCCGGCACCCCGGCCCAGGGGTAGACCGGCCCAGGGGTGGCCCGGCCCAGGGGTGGCCCGCTCAGAGGTGGCCCGGCGGCCTCAGGCCGTCCGCCCCTGACGCAGCGTCCGCCCCCGCCGGGGCCGGCGCTCCCGCCGGGGCCGGCGCTCCCGTTACGCGATCACCCCTGCGCCGGCCCCACGAGCCCGCCCCCTCAGCCCCGTCTCAGCCCGCCGCCCCCGGGCGGCCCGGTCGTCCATGGCGTCCCGGGGTCCCCGCGTTGACCGGGTCCACCGGGCTTGCCGAACTTGCGGGCCGGTCGCGGTCCTCCGAACGGTCGGGGTCCTGCGTGTCCCCCGGGTGGTCGGAGTGGTCCAAGTCGTCCGAGGGGTCGGAGCTGCCGGAGGAGTCCCGGGCGTCGGAGCGGTCCGGGCGGTCCGCCGGGTCCTGGCCGTCGGAGCGGTTCGGGCGGTCGTTGGTGGCCGGGTCCCGGTCGTTGTCGGCGGGGTCGCGGTCGTCGGAGCGGTCCGGATTGTCCGAGCGGTCCGGGTCCTCGGAGCGGTCCTCGTCGGCGGAGGGGACCTCTTCGCGGGGGCCGTCCGAGCTCAGCTGGAGGCTGCCGAACCTCGCGGTGAGCCAGCCGCGGGCGCGCACGACGGTCACCACGGAGCCGGTGCAGTCGCGGCCGTTGTACAGGACGAGGTCGGTGGGGGTGTCGTTGTCCACCTCGCCGTAGCCGTCCCCCACTCCGTAGCAGTGGTCGTCGCCGGGGTCGAGGATCTCGTGCGGCCGGTTGTCGGGCCGGGTGTGGTACGTGATGACGCCGGTGATGGCATGCGCGCCGGAGGGAGCGAACGCGACGAGCCCCCCGGTGAGAGCCAGCGCACCAAGGAAAGCGATCTTGCGTCGCACAGTCGGAACTCCTGTCAGCCATGGCGGCGGGCCGGTCCTGGTTCAGGCCCTTGCGGGATGTCGCCATGTGGGGTTCCCGACGCCCTCCCGGGATATTCCCACCGAAGGGGAGATTCACCGTGCAGCAGGACATTACGGGCGGCATCGGCAGGCTCGGGGGCGGGGGCGGGAGCGACGGGGCCGGGCCGCCTCCCGTCGCTCAGTTCTCCCGTACCGGCCGGACGCTGCCCAGCCAGAGGACGTCGCGGGCGCGGGTCATGGCGACGTAGAGCTGACTGCGGGCCAGTTCGGCGCGCTCGTCGGCGGTTTCGGCGGGGGTGCGGCCGTCCGGGGCGCCCGTGGGCGGCGGGGTGTCGTGCTGCGGCAGATAGACGCGCTTGAATTCCAGGCCCTTGGCACGGCGGTAGCTGCCGAGTTTCACCGCCTCCACCGGGTGTCCGTCGTAGCGGTCCAGTGAGCAGACCCGCAGGCCGGCCCGGGTGAGCAGGCGCTGATAGTGCTCGATGGCGCGCTTCGCGGGGCAGAGCACGGCGGAACCGGCGAGTTCCTGCGGGGTCAGGCCGCGCAGCGCGGTCAGCAGCGCCTCGTCATGCGCGGCGAGGGTGGGCAGGACGGCGCGCTGCACCTCGCCGTCGTGGTAGGTCAGGTCGATGTCCCGCCGGCCCGGGGTGCGCAGCCCGTCGAGGTCCTCGAAGGCGTCCTCGGCGACGACGGAGAGCGCGGTGTCCACGATCTCCTTGCTGTTGCGGTAGTTGGCGCGCAGCACCTGGCCGCGGTCGCCGCGGATGTCGATGCCCGCGTCCGAGAGGCGGAACCCGCCCGGGTAGACGGCCTGTTGGCCGTCGCCCACCAGGAGGAGGCCGTTGGGGGTGTCGCCCACCAGGGCGTGCAGCAGCCGCACCCCGACGAGGGTCAGATCCTGGACCTCGTCCACGACGACGGCCGTGTAGGCGCTGTGCCCGATCCGGCCGGCCGCCTCGGCGAGCGCGAGGGAGAGCACATCGTTGAAGTCGTGGACGGCGCGCTCGGTGCGCTGTGCCTCGTACGCCTCGTACAGGGACCAGACGGCCTGCCGGTGCGGGCGGCGCAGCCCGGCGCGGCGGCGACGGCGCGGCAGCGCGGCGTACTCCTCGAAGGAGGTGATGCCGCGGCCCTTGATGACGTAGTCGATCTCCTCCCGCCAATACGGGTGCAGCGGGTCGATCTCGGTCAGGCAGCTGTTCCGGCCGACGTGTTTCCAGGCGAAGCTGAAGGCCGTCTCCGCCTTCTCCTTGTGCAGGTGGACCGGGACGCCCCGGTCACGCAGATAGTCCTGTGCCCAGGAGTGCAGGCTGCGGAAGTCGATCCGGTCGGCCACCGCCGGGGCCATCGCCTTCAGGAAGGTGGCCTGGACGCGGGGCAGGTTGTTGGCGAACGTGACGTACAGGATGCGGCCGCTGGTGCGCTGGGCCAGGTAGGCGGCGCGGTGCAGGGCGATGACCGTCTTGCCGGTGCCGGCCGGGCCGCTGATCCTGGCCGGGCCCGCCCAGTTGCGCCGTACGAGGGCGAGCTGGTCGGGGTCGAGGAAGGTCATCCACTGCTCGATGGGGGCCCGGCGAGCCTCGTCGAGAGCGGCGTCCCGCAGTCCGTCGAGGTCGAAGAGGCCGTCGGACGCGGCGTCCGGTATTCGGGAGGCGGTGTCCGATGTTGCGGCGTGCGGGGTGACGGCGGGCGGGGCGGCGGGCGGCGCCTCGTACTCGGGGAAGACCCGTTCCAGATGCTCGGTGAGGGCGCGGACGGACTCGGCGGACAGCCGGGTGCGCTCCGACAGCAGCGCCGGTCCGATCTCCCGCTCGCCCAGCAGCCGCACCCGGCCCAGCTCCGCGTCGACCCGATGCCCCGCGAACGCCAGCAGCGGGCGCACCGCCACCGGGGACATCCCCAGGGACGCCACCGCGCTCTCGGCGGCCTTGGTGACCGCGAGCAGCTTGCGGCGGTGCTCGTCGCGGGAGAATCCACCGGCCCGCAGCCGGCCGGCCGAGGTCTCCGGGGCGGCCCGCCAGTTCTTGACGTCGATGACGAAGACTCCGCCGGGGCCGATCAGCAGCATGTCCACATTGGCCGCGCGGGTGCCCGGCCAGCGCCGGTCCACCAGCAGCCGCCAGCCCCGCTCGGCCAGCATCAGCAACTGGGCGGCGACCCGCTGCTCCCCCTCGCTCGCCGCCTCCCAGCGCTCGGCCCGCGCTCGGGCGGCCTGCCACTGTTCCCGTAACAGGCGCTCCTGCCGACGGGCCTGCTGCGCCCGCCGGGCCGCCGACGCACCCGCCGACCCGCCCGCTGCACTCCCTGCCGCCATCGTTCGCCCCCTCACCGCTCGCCCCCGAACGCATGGGCCATGCACCACATGGGTCATGCACCACATGGGTCATGAAGCACATGGGTCATGAACCATAGGTCGATGGCACATGACGCGGAAGTGCGCACGGGCGGGGCACGGGCGCATGCCACGGGGAGTCCGCAGCGGGCCCGGCCCCGGCGGCAGCGGCAGCGAGCCGGGCCGGGCCGGGCCGCCGCCCGTCTACCCGACCCGCGCGACCGACCGGAAGAGGCCGGCCGCGGACGTGCCCAGGCCCGTCGGCGCACCCAGCCGGCCCGGCGAACCCACCGGGTGGCACAGCTCGGAGGCCCGGTAGCGCCGGCAGTCCCGGTGCCAGACGAGGATCCCGGACATCCAGTGCTCCAGCTCGCGGACATAGCCGTCCAGCGCCGCGCGTGCCTCCGGCGACAGCTGGAAATCGTCGTAGACGACGGGGAGTTCATGGGCCGCGACATGCTGGAACTCCCGCATACGCGAGGTCATGAGGTCGTGGACGATGTGCAGCGCGGTCGGGTAGTCGCAGCCGAAGAAGGTCTGCACGACCAGGATGCCGTTGTGGACCTCACCCTCGTATTCGATCTCCTTCTGGTACGAGAAGACATCGTTCATCAGGCCGGCGTAGTCGGCGGCGGCGTTCTCCAGTGAGCGCAGGGTGCCGGTGCGGTAGATCTCCGGCGGTACCCGCCGGCCGTGGCCGAGCCGGCTCAGGCTCATGGTCAGGTCGGAGCCGAAGGTCGCCCGGCGCATCTCGATGTAGTCGACGGGGTCGGGAATGCGGTGCTGGATCTGGTTGCCGATCTCCCACAGCCAGCTGGCCGTCATGGTGTCGACGGTCTCGCGGAACGCCCGGCGCGCCTCGGGAGCCATCCCGGCCGTCGTACGGGGCCACAGGTCCGCCAGCCCGCGTTCCAGGGCGTTGACCGGCTCGGGCGGGGACGTGGCGGCGTCGACCGGCATGAGGGCCGACAGCCGCTCGGTGCACACCTTCGCCGAGGCGAGGTCGCGGGTGCGGCCGAAGACCGCCGGGTAGTAGTCGTCGGCGTAGGTGCCCCAGGCCAGCCAGGCGGCGGCCAGGTCCAGTTGCTCCGGGGTGGCGTCCGGGTGGATGCCCGCCGCGCACAGCGCCAGATCGTGCCGGATCAGCGCGGGCTCGTCCCAGATGTCGGAGAGCGGCACACCGGGCTGTGGCCGGAGCAGGCCCACCCGGTGCGCCCAGTCGACGAGCCGCGACCGGGCGCCTTCCAGGTGTGGGCTGAGGGTGGCGGTGAACGGCATGAAGAAGTCGGGGAGTTGGGAGGGTCCGACCTTTTGGTGCGGGAGGTGGGTACCGCTGCGGAGGCGGAGCGCACCGGCCGTGGCCAGGGCGGTCTTCAGGTCCGCCGCCGAGGTGCCGAGACCGCCGAAGGAGAACGGCGACCAGGGCCGCGAGCTGCCGGCCGCCGCCCCGCCGCCGTTCATGTAGCGGCTGGAGCGCATATGCCATTCATGACCGCCGGACTGCCAGTCCTGGAGCCCCTTGGCGTACGCCAGCACCTTCGCGCAGGCGGCCGGATCGAGCCCCTTCTCCAGGAAGAGCGCGGGGAGTTCGGCGAGGACGGTGTTCTCGAACTGCTGGAGCCGGGAGGTGATCAGATCGTTGACGGCTTCCGCCGCCTCCTGGGTGGTGCAGTCCAGGAAATTCTCCAGCACCAGCACGCCATTGCTCAGTTCGCCTTCCTCCTCCGTCTCGCGCTGGTAGGAGAAGAGGTCATTGCGCAGATGGACGGCATCGGAAAAGGCGTCCCGCAGTACCCGCAGCGGCCGGGACGCGGCGACGGACGCGGGCACCTCGGCGCCGGTCGCGTACTCCACCAGGCCCGCCGACCAGGGCGCACCACCGACCTTGCGGCGCATCTCGATGTATTCCACAGGGTTGGGCACCCGGTGGATATTGATATTGGACAGTTCCCACAGCGACTCGTTGAGCAGATGCTCGGTGCTTTCGGCGAACCGCCGCCGCCAGTCCACGGACATCTGCGGCACCGTGCGCATCCACAGGTCGGCGAGCCCGGCCTCGACCGGGTTGGCCGGCTCCGGACGGGGCGCGCTCAGGTCCATCGGCATAAACGCGGGCAGCCGGTCCAGATACTCCTTGCCGCCCTTCCGGTCCAGCGTCCGCTTGAATTTCTCCAGGAAGTGGTCGTCGAAGAAGAAGACCCAGACATACCAGTCGGTCACCAGCGACAGCGCGTCGGCGTCGCAGTCCGGGTGGGTGTAGGAACACAGCAGGGCGTAATCGTGGGCGTCGAGATCCTTCTCCTCCCAGATGCCCGAGCCCTCCAGCATTTTCATGTCGCGGGCCCACTTCCTGGAATGCGTACGCGCCGTCTCCAGATGCGGGTTCAAGCGCGCCGGATGGGGCGTATAGAAATGCGGCAGTTCGAAGGGCTGTGTCACCGTTGCTGGCCTCTCCCCATAGGTACGGAAGGAAGCGCGGTGGATCACGCCCCCCTGACGGGGCTGCGCTACCCCGGGGCCGAGCGCCTTAGGCCTTACGGAGGAGGAGCTTCCGGCTCCGCTCCCCTTCGGTTCGGAGCGGCACCAACCGGGTTCATTTCTGGCTGACTTGTGGCACTTTTCTTTCGTCCGCGCTTCCTTCGTCCGCGCCGCCGGCCCGCCCGCGCTCCGCGGTCCGCAGGGCGAGCGCCGCCAGCGCCTCCGGAGCACCGGCCTGGCCGCGGATCCCGGGAAAGGCGTTGATATCCACGATGAGGGGCGCACCGCCCCCGGCGTCGAGCAGATCCACCCCGTAGACGTCCAGGCCGAAGACCTCGCCGACCCGGAGCGCGGCGGCGGTCCAGCTCGCGGGCAGTTCGCCGACCGGCAGCGGCACGTTCGGACCGCGGCCGTCCGGGGCCAGCTCCGAACGGCGCAGTGCGGCGAAGAGCTGCCCATCGACCACCCACAGCTTGTGGTCCCAGCCGCTGTTGGGGGTGAAGTCCTGGACCACCACCGGCTCCTCGGCCCAGTCGGCGGCCAGTTCCCGCAGCCGTACGGCGCTGTCGGCGCGGGTCACCAGGTCCCGGCGGCGGCTGAACCGGCTCTTGATCACCAGCGGGCCGTCCGGGGTACCGGCCGCGGCCAGCTCCCCCAGGGTGGCCACGGAGCGGGTGGCCGCGAACGGCAGCCCCGCCGCGCGGGCCACGGCGGCCATCGCCACCCGGTCCTGGCACCGGGCGGTCGCCGCAGCCGAGTTGAGCACCGGGGCGCCGTGCTCCTCCAGGCGCGCGGCGAGCGCCAGCGCCCGGGGCGTCCGGGCCTTGAGGAGATAGACATCGGCGAGCGAGGAGAGGTCCGGGCCCGGCCCCCCGGCGCCCGGGTCCAGGCTTTCGACCCGGTGATCCGGCGTCAGCAGCCCGGAGACCGCGGCCAGCAGCGGATGCCCCGGGTCCGCGGTGAGCAGACAGATCCTCACCGGCCGCCGCCGATCGACGCCGCGGGCCGGGTGGGACGGGGAACGGACGGCGCGGCGAACGGGGACGGCGGGGCGGCCGTCGCGCCGGCCTGCGCCGTGGCCGGCGCGGCCGCGGCACCCGTCCGGCCCGCCGTCTGCGTGTCCTGCGCGTCCGGCATGTCCTGCGCGTCCTCCCGTACGGACGCCTCTCCCCCGCACGCCTCCCGCCCCCGTCCCCGCGCCCCGTTCCGGGCCAGGTCCAGGACCGCGGCGGACACCCGGGCGACCGCGTCCGGCACCTGACGGAAGCTGGGGAAGTCATTGATGTCGACGACCACCGGGCCGTCCGGCCCGAGCAGGATGTCGACCCCGTAGAGGTCGAGGCCGAAAACGTCGCCTATCTCAGCGGTGATCCGGGCGACTTCAGGAGTCAGCGGCACCTGCCGTTCGCGTACGGCGTGTGCGGGGTGCAGCGGTGAGCACCGCTCGGTCGCGTAGAGCTCCCCGGCGACGCTGTAGACCTTCAGATCCGTACCGGAGTTGGGGACATAGGGCTGGGCGATCAGCAGCCCGCCGACCGGTCCATCAGGGCCCGCCGGGCCGCCCGGCTCCAGCAGCCGGTCCGGCGTCGCCACCAGCCGTACGGCGCGCCCGGAACTGCCGTCCGCGGGCTTCACCACGAGCGGGAACTCCGCCTCGGCTATCTCCGCGAACTCCTCGGGACGGGCCGCCGCGTACGTCACCGGGACCGGCAGCCCCTTGCCGCGGGCGATCACCGCGGCCAGCGCCTTGTCCCGTACGCCACGGATGGCCCGGACATCGTTCACCGTCGTCAGCCCGACCGAAGCGGCCGCTTCCAGGAGCGTCAGGCCCGGACCGCCGGAGACGGTCTTGAGGACCCAGGCATCGTGGCTGCCCGCCTGGATCGCCTCGGATATCCGGATCAGCGAACGGCCGGGCCACACCACGTCCACCTGGTGCCCCCAGGCGCGGAGTTGGTGGATCACCTCCAGCGGCATGCCGTCATGGCGGTACTGCTCCTCCACCAGGAAGCAGAGTCTCATCAGGCACCCTCGTCATCGCCGCACGTCCACCGACCGTCCGGCAGATCCTCGACACACCAGGATCCCATGCGGAGTCCGCCGGGGTCGGTGCACCCACGCACCGGGCCCCGGCCCGCCCGAGGCGCATCCGGTGGGCCGCGCCCACACCGGCGCCTACGCCAGGAACGCCGCGGTGGCCGCCGTGAAGCGCCCGGGATCGTCGAGCCACGGGAAGTGCCCGGCGCCCGGCTGCACGACGAGCCGGGCGTGCGGGAACAGGCCGGTGAACTCCGCCATCACAGGCGGCGGGGCGCCCAGGTCGGCCTCTCCGGCGAGCAGCAGCACCGGCCGCCCGAAACCGGCGAGCGCCGCGCGGGTGGCCTCCGGTTCGAAGGCGCCTTCCGCGCCGAAGACAGCCGCGGCCGCGGCGTTCCGCTGGTCGTCCTCCGCGGCCCGGTGAGCCTGCGCCGCCGCGTCCCAACGGCCGTAGAAGAACGGCGCGATGGCCTCGCGGCAGCCGTCCGCCGGCTTGCCCGCGACGAGCGCTTCCAAGGCCGCGAACGCGGGGGCGAACCACGGCTCCTCGTGGCGGAGCCGCGCGGTCTCGCACCGGAGGTCGCCGGTGATGTCGAGCCCGACGGCCAGGACGCTGGGCGTGATCAGCGCCATCTTGCCGATGCGGTCGGGGTGGCGGTCCGCGTACCTTGTCAGCGGGGTCAGTGCGGAGCAACTGGTTTCCCCTGCCCGCCCGTCGGACGGCAGGGCCGCCGCCGGTCCGCCCGGGTCCGGGTACCGCCCGGCGCATCAGTTCTGGTGCGCGAAGAGGGCGGGCAGCGCCGCCCCCACCGTCCGGTTGAAGAGGTCCGGCCGCTCCATGTTGGGGTAGTGCCCGGTGCCGTCGATGGTGACGGCACGGCCGTGCGCGACGGACCGCACGAGGCGTTCGGCCATACCGATGCAGTCGTCCGAGTCGAGGCCGCCGTGGACGGCCAGCACCGGGACCGTGATCTTCGCGGCCCGCGCCCAGGTATCGGCCACCGGCACCCGCCAGTCCGGTTCGGCGCCGGTGTGCTTGGCCAACGTCCGCTCCGCCATGTCCCGTACGCGTCCTACGACCTGCGGATCGACCGCGTCGACCGTGCGGTGCGGGCCGGCCGCGAACATCAGGAAGGCGTCGATCCACCCCTCGATGTCGCCGGCGGCCATCGCGCGGGCCTGGGCGGCCAGCACGCCCCGGGCCCAGGGGTGGTGGTACTCCGGCTCACTGGTCCCGGCGCCGCTGACCACCAGCGCGCGCACCAGACCGGGATGCTCCAGCGCGGTGTCCACCGCCGTAGCCGCGCCCATCGACAGTCCCACCAGGACCGCGGGGCCGGTGTCGAGGTGGCGCAGCAGCGCGGCGAGATCGTCGGCGGGGCGGAAGGCCCGGGTCGCGTTGGCGGACGCGCCGTGCCCCCGGGCGTCCGGCACGATCACCCGGTGGTCCCGTGCGAAGTACGGCAGTTGGTCGTCCCACATCCCGCCGTCCACGAACCCGCCGTGCAGCAGCACCACGGGCCGTCCGCTGCCGAGTTCGCGATAGGCGAGAAGTCCGTCCGGCGTCTCTAACGTGCGCACATCAAGGGCATCAGTCATGACAACCAAGGTGTCATTCTTCTCGCAACTTGGCAACCAGGGTGTCATGATGGTCCTGTGACCGAGACCGCCCCGCCCCTGCCGCCCGATGACCTCGCCCACCGGCTCACGGAGGTGTTCGACCTCGTGGGCCCGCTGTACCGACGGGTCCAGCGCAAGGTCGAACAGGCCGCCCCGATCGAGGGGCTGTCCGTCGGCGTCCGCGCCGTCCTGGATCTGCTCCGGGAGAACGGCCCGATGACCGTCCCGCAGATGGGCCGCGCACAGGCGCTGAGCCGGCAGTTCGTGCAGCGCATGGTGCACGACGCCGCGGCCCGGCACCTGGTCGAGATCACCCCCAACCCCGCCCATCAGCGCTCCTCGCTGATCCGGCTGACCGACGACGGCAGGGCCGCCATCACCGCGGTGCTCGTGCGCGAGCATGCGCTGCTGGGCCAGGTCGACGGCGATCTGACCGACGCGGAGGTCACGGCATGCGTGCGGGTGCTCACCAGGATGCTGGCACTCTTCGACCACGTCGACGTGGACTGACCCCTCCCCCGGCCACGCAGGCGGCCCGCGCCGAACGGCTACCGTGAGGCACCCGCGAGGACGCGGGACCGGGACGGGATCGGGAGGCCCAGTGACCCACAAGGCCGTGCCCTTCGACGACCTCGACCGCAAGATCGTGGCGGCGCTGATCGACAACGGCCGGGCGAGCTTCGCGGAGATCGGGGCGGCGGTCGGGCTGTCGTCCACCGCGGTGAAGCGGCGGGTGGACCGGATGCGGGAGAACAACGTCATCACGGGGTTCACCGCCACCGTCCGGCCGGCCGCGCTGGGCTGGCTGACCGAGGCGTATGTCGAGGTGTACTGCGACAGCGCGGCGCCGCCCCGCCGGCTCGCGGAGGTGGTGCGCAACCACCCGGAGATCGCGGCGGCGATGACGGTCACCGGTGGCGCGGATGCGCTGCTGCACGTACGGGCGACCGATGTGGAGCACTTCGAGGAGGTGCTCGAACGCATCCGGGCCGAGCCGTTCATCCGCAAGACGATCAGTTACATGGTGCTGTCCCATCTGCTGCCGGACAGCCCGGAGGCGGGCGCCCAGCAGCCCTCCGGAGGAGCCGCCCGCTGAGGCGCCCGGTGCGCGTGGCCCGTCACAGCCTTCGGAAGCCGGGCACGCCCTCCGGGGAAGCGGAATCCGGGACGGAAAGCGCGCAGCAAAGCTGCGTGAAAGCTCAGAAACACGCAGCATTGCTGCGCCGATCAGCAGCATTTGTTGCTTGTGGCCCGAATCCCTCGCTCCTTACCTTGGAGCCATCGGGGTGACCCTCTGTGACCCCTGGTCACCCCGCATTGCCCGAGGAAGCGAAGGGATCGTCCCGTGCCGATGAGTCGTGAGTCCCGCCCCCGGCGCTATCTGGTCTGCGAGCCCAGACACTTCGCCGTGCATTACGCGATCAATCCCTGGATGCGGGCGGACGTGCCCGTGGACACCGCGCTCGCGGGGCGCCAGTGGGAGGCGCTGATGGGCACCTACCGCGCCCATGGGCACACCGTGGAGACGGTGCCCCCGGTGCCCGGCCTGCCGGACATGGTGTTCGCGGCGAACTCCGCGCTGGTCGTGGGCGGCCGGGTCTTCGGCTCGCACTTCCACGCGCCGCAGCGGCGGCCGGAGTCCACGGAGTACGAGACCTGGTTCAAGGCGGCCGGCTACGACGTCTACCGGCCGGAGTCAGCGTGCGAGGGCGAGGGCGATCTCGTCCCGGCCGGCCGCTTCATCCTGGCGGGCACCGGCTTTCGCACCACCCCGGCGGCGCATCGCGAGGTGCAGGAGTTCTTCGGCGTGCCGACGATCGGCCTCCAGCTGGTGGACCCGTACTTCTACCACCTGGACACCGCGCTCTTCGTCCTCGGCGAATCGCCGGAGACGGGCGAGGCGCATATCGCCTACTACCCCGAGGCGTTCTCGTCCGGCAGCCGTGAGGTGCTGCGGCGGCTGTTCCCCGACGCGGTGCTCGCCACCCGGGAGGACGCCATGGCCTTCGGCCTCAACTCCGTCTCCGACGGCCGCCATGTCTTCGTCGCCCCGCAGGCATCCGGCCTGATCGCTCAGCTCAGCGCGCACGGCTATGTCCCCGTCCCCGTCGACCTGTCGGAGTTCCACAAGGCCGGCGGCGGCATCAAGTGCTGCACCCAGGAGATCCGCTCATGACCGCTCCCACCCGTACCGCCCAGGTTGGCGCTCCCCGTTCGTCCGCGGAGCTCATCCAGGCCGAGAGCCCGGTTCTCGCGCACAACTACCACCCGCTGCCCGTGGTGGTCGCGCGCGCCGAAGGGGTCTGGGTCGAGGACGTCGAGGGGCGCCGCTACCTCGACATGCTGGCCGGCTATTCGGCCCTCAACTTCGGCCATCGCCACCCGGCCCTGATCGAGGCCGCGCACCGCCAGCTCGACCAGCTCACCCTCACCTCGCGGGCGTTCCACAACGACCGGCTGGCGGGTTTCGCCGAGGGCCTCGCCGAGCTGACCGGCCTGGACATGGTGCTGCCCATGAACACCGGCGCCGAGGCGGTGGAGAGCGGCATCAAGGTCGCCCGCAAGTGGGCGTACGACATCAAGGGCGTCCCCGCGGACCGCGCGACGATCGTGGTGGCGGGCGGCAACTTCCACGGCCGGACGACCACCATCGTCGGCTTCTCCGACGACGACACCGCCCGCGTCGGCTTCGGCCCCTTCGCCCCCGGCTTCCGCACCGTCCCGTACAACGACCTCGCCGCGCTGGAAGCGGCCCTGGACGAGACGACGGCCGCCGTGCTGATCGAGCCCATCCAGGGCGAGGCGGGCGTCCTGATCCCCGACGACGGCTACCTCACCGGCGTACGCGAACTGACCCGGCGCAACGGCTGTCTGTTCATCGCCGACGAGATCCAGTCCGGGCTGGGCCGCACCGGCACCACCCTCGCGGTCGAGCACGAGTCCGTGGTGCCGGACATGCTGCTGCTCGGCAAGGCGCTCGGCGGCGGCATCGTCCCGGTCTCCGCGGTCGTCGCCCGCCGCGACGTGCTCGGCGTGATCGGCCCCGGCCAGCACGGCTCGACCTTCGGCGGCAACCCGCTGGCGGCGGCGGTCGGTTCGGCCGTGATCGAGCTGCTCGCCACCGGCGAGTTCCAGCGCCGCGCCACCGAACTCGGCGCCGTACTGCGCGACGGCCTGGCCGTCCTGACCGGGAAGGGCGTGACCGGTTTCCGCGCCCGCGGCCTGTGGGCCGGTGTCGACATCGACCCCGCCCTGGGCACCGGCCGGGAGATCAGCGAACGTCTGCTGAAGGAAGGCGTCCTGGTCAAGGACACCCATGGCTCCACGATCCGGCTGGCCCCGCCGCTGACCATCACCCCCGAGGAACTGGCCTCGGCGCTGGACAGCCTGGAGCGGGCGCTGGGCTGACCCGGCTCCCCGCCGAACGGCCGACGCGGCCGCAGCTCGGGTGAGCTGCGGCCGCGTGGTGTCCGCGTGGCGCTAGAACGAGCCGTTGCGGTTGATCATCTCCAGGCAGGCCTTGTGCGAGCTGCCCTTGAAACGGACACAGAGCGTGCTGCCGCTCGGCTGGATCCCCGGGGCGGTGCGGCCGACGATCTGGTCACCGGACCGCTTCGCCTTGAAGGAGTAGCTGCTCCCGCCGTCCGTAGCGGTGAGGTAGACGGTCGCGGACTGCCGGCTCTTGGGCGGGTTGGTCCAGGTCGCGGTGACGGTGCCGGGCTGGGGCGTGCCGTCCCTGCCATCGGTCTTGATGCAGATCTGCGGCCCCGACCAGTCGTGGGTGCAGGAGGAGGCGGCGGCATGCGCGGCCGGGGTGGTGGCGACGGCGCTCAGCGCGATCGTGCCGGCGACGGTCAGGGCGCGGAGCAGCTTCGAACGGGTCATGTGTGGGGGGAGTCCTCTCCTCGAAATACCGGCGGAAGACGCGAAAAGCCCGCCACGAATGGGGCGTGGCGGGTACCGCGTGCACGTAGTTGATCTTAGTCGGTCTTCGAACTCCTGTGCCATCAGGTTCCGTTGCGCGCCACCCCCGTTCCCGCGGCGCTCCCCGCCGCCGCCATGAGCGCTGCGGCGGCGGTACGGGCCTGCCGGGCGGCGCCGGGCTCGCCCATGAGGGCGGCGCCCACGATCGCCCCGTCGATCAGCAGCACCAACTGCCGTGCCAGCACCTCCGGTTCACCCACCGGCACCGCTCGCACCAGACCGACCACGTACCCCAGCAGCGCCTCCTTGTGCTCCCGCGCGACCCGGCCGACCCGGTCGGAGGTCGCCCCCAGCTCCCCGTACGCGTGGACGAAGGCACAGCCGCGGAAGCCGTCCTCCGCGAACCACGCGCCCAGCCAGTCGAAGACCGCGAGCGGCCGGTCCGCGGGGCCGTCGGCGTGCGCGTCTACGTACTCGGCGAGTGCGGCGCGCCAGCGGGTGTCACGGCGGCGCAGATACGCCTCGACGAGGTCGTGCTTGGCGGGGAAGCACTGGTAGAGGCGCTTGAGCGACACCCCGGCGGCGGTGCGGAGTTCATCCATCCCGACGGCCTGGATGCCGCGGTCGTAGAACAGCTTCTCCGCGGCGTCGAGTATCCGCGTACGGGCTTCATCGAGGTCCATGGCACTTCCGGGGCTTTCCAGGAGAACGGTCGTTCTCTACACTAGCCGACCGAGGGAGAACGATCGTTCTCCGATTGTGCGAAAGGGAGTTCGCCATGGCGCCACGCGCACCCTTCCCCCCGTTCGACGAGCCGGGCGCACAGCAGAAGGTGCAGGCGGCCGAGGACGCCTGGAACACCCGCGACCCGGAGCGGGTCGCCCTCGCCTACACCGAGGACTCGGTCTGGCGGAACCGCGACACCTTCCTCACCGGCCGCGACGAGATCGTCGCCTTCCTGCGCCGGAAGTGGGCCCGGGAGCTGGACTACGCGCTGCGCAAGGAGCTCTGGTCGTACAGCGGCAACCGCATCGCGGTGCGCTTCCAGTACGAGTCCCATGACGCGGCCGGCCAGTGGTGGCGCAGCTACGGCAACGAGCTGTGGGAGTTCGACGCGGACGGGCTGATGCGGCGCCGGGAGGCCGGTATCCACGATGTCGCGATCGCGGAGGCGGACCGGCGCATCTTCGGCCCCCGGCCGGAGGAGGAGCGCGGACGGCCGCTCCCGTTCCGCTGACCGGCGTGCGCCGGCGGGAACTCCCCGTCCGCAAAACCTTCGAGAAGGCACCACACGCCGGTCAGGGCAGGGGTTTCCCGCCCCGCGGCGCGGGAAGCAAGAAGGCGACCGACCAATGGGCTGCCCATCCCTCCTCGGGGATGCGCGGCCCATCGCTTTTTTTGCGACGCGGGGCCTGTAGTTGTGGCGCCCCGGAGCGGGATCTCTGGACGGCCCCCACCGAAGGGGTCCACATGAGTACTCAACTCTCGACGTCGGCGCAGAGTCTGCTGGAGCCGGCCGCCACTCCCGGCCCGGTGCGGGCCACGGCGGTACCCACGACGTTCCTGGCCGTCACCGCGATCCCGGTCGGGACCAACCCGGTCGGGCTGGCGTTCATCCCCAACGGTGACCTCTACGTCACCAACTCCGGATCGAACAATGTGCAGACCATCGACACCGCCACGGACACCGTCATCGGCGCCGCGATCCCGACCGGCACCACGCCGGTCTGGCTGACCGTTGCCCCCGACGGCAGCGCCTACGTCCCCAACAACGTCTCCAACTCCGTGACGGTGATCGACACCGCCACCAGCACCGTCCTCACCACGATCGCCCTCAGCGGCGGCCCCGCCGCGGCGGCGGTCATCCCCAGCGGCAATGTCTACGTCAGCCGCTTCACGGCGAACAGCGTGCAGGAGATCGACACCGCCACCAACACCGCCGTCGGCGCCGCGATCCCCACCGGCAGCGGCCCGGTCGGCATCGCGGTCACCAACGGCAAGGCCTACGTCGCCAACCGGAACGCGAACACCGTGACGGTGATCGACACCGCCACCAGCCTGGTCCTCACCACGATTCCCGTCGGCGCCCAGCCGAACTTCGTGGCGATCTCCCCCAACGGCAACGCCTACGTCGCCAACATCGGGTCCAGCAACGTGACGGTGATCAACACCGTCTCGGACACCGTCGTGGGCGCCCCGATCCCCGTCGGCACCAACCCCTGGGGCATCACGGCCGCAGCCGACGGCAAGGTCTACACAGCCAACCGGGGGTCGAACGACGTCACGGTGATCGACAGTGTCACCAACATGGCCGTCGGCGTGCCGATCCCTGTCGGCAGCCAGCCGGTCGCCCTGGTGGTCGCCCCCAACAACAAGGTCTACGTCACCAACATCGCCGGGGCCAATGTCAGCGTCATCCAGTTCGACCCGACGCTGACCGGCATCACCCCCAACAGCGGGCTCATCACGGGCGGCACGCCGGTGACGATCAACGGCACCAACCTGACCGGGGCGACCGTCACCATCGGCGGCAACCCCGCCACCGGCGTGATGGTCAACGCCACCGGTACGCAGCTCACCGCGATCACTCCGCCCGGGGTGGCCGGTCCCGCAAACGTCACCGTCACCACCCCTGGTGACAGCGCCACGCTGGTGGGCGGCTTCACCTACGTGCTCCCCGTCCACGCCACCTCGCTGACCGCGACCCCGGCGCTGACGAAGCTGTTCCCGCCGCACGTGTACTTCCCGTTCCTGACGGCCACGCTGACCGACCAGGTCACCGGCCTCCCGGTGCCCAACCAGCCGATCCTGTTCAAGGCCGGCAGCAACGTCCTGGGCATCGCCAACACCGACGCACAGGGCGTCGCCCGGGTGAACGAGACGCTCACCCTGACCCTCATCCTCATCAACCACGGCTACGAGGTCAGCTTCGCCGGCGCGGTCACCCCGACGGCCACCCTGTCCCCGTCCAGCGCCAGCGCGCCGGTCATCGAACCCTGACCGCGTGGGTACGGCTGGGCGGTGCCAACTGCCGGGCCGAACGCCGCCAGGGCCGCCGACCCCACCTGCCGGTCCGTGTGCTCATGTTCGTGGAGCGCACGGGCCGGCGGGGGCCGTCCGGGCCGGTGCGGGCCTGCGGACCGGTGCGGGCCGGTGCGGGCCGGTGCGGGCCGGTGCGGGCCGGTACCCGGCCGACCCAGGCCGGTACAGGCCCGGACCGCTGCCGGAGGCAGGGTGGCGCGCGGCCCGTCACCCGTTGCTCAGCACCTCGCCGACGACGGCCAGGCCCTGCGTGATCTCGTCCCGTGTGCGGGCGGCGTAGCCGAGCACCAGGCCCGGTAGGGACGGGCGTTGGCGGTGCCAGGAAAGCGGGTGGACCTTGACGCCGTGGGCGAGGGCGGCCGCCGCCAGGTCCGTATCGGAGCCCCGGTAATCGTCCGGTCCGAAGGTGAGCGTCAGATGCAGGCCCGCCGCGGCACCGTGCACGGTCGCGCCCGGCAGATGGGCGCGGATCGCCGCGATCATCGCGTCCCGGCGGCGGCGATGGCGGTGGCGCGACAGCCGCAGCCGGCGCTCCAGTTCGCCGGACTCCATCAGCCGGGCCAGAACCAGTTGGGGCAGTGCGGCATTGCCGAGATCGGCGAACCGTTTGGCGTCGATCAGCGCCTGCCGGTACTTGGGCGGCGGCAGCAGCCAGCCCACCCGTAGCGCGGGGGCCAGCAGCTTGGAGACACTCCCGGCGTAACAGACCTGCTCGGGGAGGAGCGAGCGCAGGGCGGGGACCGGCGCGCGGTCGTAGCGGTGCTCGGCGTCGTAGTCGTCCTCGATGATCAGGCCGCCGTCGGCCGCCCACCGCATCAGCTCACGACGCCGTGCGCCACCGAGCACCACCCCGGTCGGGAACTGGTGCGCCGGGGTGAGCAGCACGGCCCGCGCACCGCTCGCCCGCAGCGCGTCGACCCGTATCCCGTCCTCGTCCACCGGGACCGGCGGCGTCGCCATCCGCGCGTACTGGAGATGCTGCCGTGCGCCCAGCGATCCGGGGTCCTCCACCGCGATCGCCGAAACCCCGTCGCGGTGCAGCACGTCGGCGATCAGCCCGAGCCCCTGCGCGGTGCCGGCGACGATCAGCACCTCGTCCGGGTCCGCCCGGATCCCGCGGTTACGGGCCAGCCAGTCGGCGACGGCCCGGCGCAGTGCGGCGGTGCCGCGTGGGTCCCCGTATCCGAAGTCGGCCGACGGGAGGTCCGCCAGCACCGCGCGTTCGGCGCGCAGCCAGGCCGTACGGGGGAAGGCCGCCAGGTCCGGCAGCCCGGGCGAGAGGTCGATCCGTGCGGGTGCGGTGCGCAGCTCGTCGAAGATCTCCGGCCCGGGCGGCGCGGCGAACGGAGCAGGCGTCCGATGGACGCCGCGCGCCCCTCCCGTGGTCCTCGCGACGGCCGTCACGGGCGCGGCGACAACGACCGTGCCGCCCCTCCCCCGCCCGGCAAGCTGCCCGGCCTCGGTCAGCCGCTGATAGGCCTCGGTGACCACCCCCCGCGATACCCGCAGGTCAGCGGCGAGCGTCCGCGTCGCGGGCAGCCTGCTCCCGACCGGCAGCCGGCCATCCGCGACGGCCCGCCGCAACTCCCGAGCCAGCCAGTCCGACCGGCCGCCCACGGGCGCGTCCCCGAGGTCGAGCTGAAGGAAGTCGGAGGAACCGGGGGCGGGGGACGCGCGACGGGACGGGGAGTCCGGGGGCGCTGGGGGTGACGGAGCCGTAGGCGGAGGGGACGGGGGCGAGGGGGCCGGCGGAGCCGGGGGCGCTGGGGCTGGCGGGGGCGAGGCTGATGGCGCAGCCGCAGGCGAGGAGGGCGGAGGGGTGGGGGGCCGCGAGGAGGTTATGGACCGGTTGGCAGGGTGCTCTTTGGACCTGTGCACCGGGCCATTGTCCCGCCACGGTGAAGGCATGAAGACGAACACGGCCTACGTACACGGCTATTCACCGCAGGAGGCACGTCGCCTCGGAGACCAGGCGGACACGCTGGCCGCGTTGCTGCACGCGGGTACGGCGTACGCCGCCGGCAGCCGGGTGCTGGAGGTCGGCTGCGGGGTGGGCGCCCAGACCGTACATCTGGCCAGGAACAGCCCCGGAGCGCGGATCACCGCCATCGACCGGTCCGCGGAGTCGCTGGCGCAGGCCCGCTCCTATGTGACGGCGCAAGAGCCCGGGGCCGACGTGGAGTGGCACACCGCCGACCTCCACCACCTCCCCTTCGACACGGCCGCGTTCGACCATGTCTTCGCCTGCTTCGTGCTGGAACACCTCCCGGACCCGGACCACGCACTGGCCGCGCTACGGCGCGTCCTTCGCCCCGGCGGCACCCTGACCGTGATCGAAGGTGATCACGGCTCGGTGCTCCTCCACCCGGACAGCATTCACGCCCATGAGGTGATCGGCCACCAGGTGCGGCTACAGGCCGCGGCCGGCGGAAACGCGCTGCTCGGACGGGCATTGCAGCCGCTGCTCACCGGCGCCGGATTCGACCAGGTGGTGGTCCGACCGCGGACGGCCTACGCCGACGCCACCCGCCCCGCGCTGGTGGACGGCCTCACCCGGAAGACCTTCATCGCCATGGTCGAAGCGGTCCGGGACGAGGCGCTGAGCACCGGCCTGACCACCGCCGCCGACTGGGACCGCGGCATCGCCGACCTACGACTGACCGCCGACGAGGGCGGGACCTTCCACTACACCTTCTTCAAGGCGGTGGGGGTCAACCCGTAGGGGGAGGGTGGGGCGGGGCCCGCAGGGGGACGGGCCCGCAGGGGGACGGGCCCGCAGGGGGACGGGCCCGCAGGGGGACGGGCCCGCAGGGGGACGGGCCCGCAGGGGGACGGGCCCGCAGGGGGCCTCGTGTCCGGTGCCCCCGGGGCGTCGGGGCGTCGGGGCCTGCCATGACCGGAACCCGCCGAGCCAGCGGCCGCCAAAGCCGGCGGCCGAGCAACGCTTCCCCCGCCCCCTCCCCCTCCTCCCCCTTCGGGGGGAGGGGGCGGGGGGTGGGTTCGGGGGTGGGAGGGGAGCCGCCTCCCCGGACCGGACGGCCGGGTTCCAGACCCCGGCCGGCACCGGGAGATCGCCCCGGACCGGTATCCCAACTCGCCGCCCTCCCGCCATAGGCCGCCGCACACCGGAGCGCTAAGGTCGAATTTCCAGGAACGTAAACGGGGGAGGGCAGCCGCCAATGGCACAGGACGATGCCGTGATCGGCTGTACGGGAGTGCTTCTGATCGGCACTCGTGGGGCTGCCGGCCCCGGTGAGGTTCTGGTGCGGATCAGGGGCGGCTCAGAGGCCTTTCTCGCCTGGTCCGCCGAGCCCCTTCCGGTAGGGGCGACCGTGCTCGTCATCGAGTCCCGTGGCAGTCGCCAGGTCGACGTCATGGAGTGGGCCGATCCGTTGGACGCGTTGACCGGCGGGGCCGGCGACGCAGGCTGAGGAGACTAAGGATGTTCGGTTACCGCGTTCCTGCCCCCGATCAAGCCATGCTGATTTCGGGCGGCAGGCGTGGACAAGGGGGCGCACCATTCCGAGTGGTGACCGGGCACGGCAAGTTCGTGCTGCCGGTCTTTCGCAAGGTCCGCTTTCTGACCCTGGCGATGTGTGAGGCGGAGGTCGCCGAGACCTGTGTGACCCGGCAGGGCATCGCACTGACGGTCCGCGCCGTGATCGCGTTCAAGGTCGGCAACGACACCGAGAGCGTGGTCAACGCCGGTCAGCGGTTCCTGTCCGACCAGGACCAGATGTCGGTACTGACCGGCCGGATCTTCGCGGGCCACCTGCGCTCCATCATCGGTTCGATGACGGTCGAGGAGATCGTCACCGAGCGGCAGAAGCTGGCCACCGAGGTCCTGGAGACCTCCAAGACCGAGATGGCGAAGATCGGTCTGATCGTCGACTCGTTGCAGATCCAGTCGATCGACGACGGCGAGACCGGCTATATCGAGGCGATGTCCGCCCCGCACAAGGCCGCCATCCAGCGGCAGGCACAGATCGCCCAGGCCAAGGCCACCCAGGCCTCGGTCGAGGCGCAGCAGGAGGCCGCGCGTAATCAGGCCGAGTACTCCCGGCAGACCGCCGTGGTCCAGGCCGAGTACAACGCCGAGGTGGACCGCGCCCAGGCCCACGCCGCCCAGGCCGGCCCGCTCGCCCAGGCCCACGCCCAGCAGGAAGTCCTCGCCGCGCAGACCGAACTCGCCGAGCGCGCGGCCCGGTTGCGTCAGCAGGAGCTGGTGGCCGAGGTGGTCAAGCCCGCCGAGGCGGAGGCCGAGCGGATCCGTCTGCTGGCGCTGGCCGAGGCCGAGCGGATGAAGATCCAGGCCGAGGCCGCCGCCTCGCACGACCGGGTGGCCCTGGACCGGATGCTCATCGACCAGCTCCCGCAGATCGTCAAGGAGGCCTCCGCGGGCCTGGCCAACGCCAACGTCAATGTCCTCAACGGCACCGACGGTCTCGGTGAGATCGCCGCCGGCCTGGTCGGCCAGGGCCTGACCATCCTCGACTCGGTCCGCCGCAACCTCGGCACCCCCGACGGGCAGGACACCGGCGCCGACAAGAACGGCGGCTCCGGAACGGCCAACGGCCACAGCGGCCGCGTCGAGATCGAGTAGCAGCGACGGGGCGGGGACGGAAACCGGGGCCGGGCAGAGGCGGAGTCGGAGGCGGGCCGAAGACTCCCCCCTACTCCGCCTCCGCCCTGCTCCGCCCCGCCCTCCTCACATCCCCCGCCCCCGCTGCCGTTCCTCGTCCGAGTGCTTGCGGCGGGCGTAGGCCACCAGGTGGTTGAGGACGGCGACGGTGGCGGCGATGTCGGTGTCGTCGAATCCGGCGAGGGCCTCGTGGAGGCCGGCATGGCTGGTTTGTTGCAGACGGTTGAGGACGGCCTTGCCGTGCGGGGTGATCGCCACTTTGCGGGCACGGCGGTCGAGGGAGTCCGGGGTCCGTTCGACCAGGTCCTGGGACTCCAACCGGCCGATCTGGCGGGTGACATGCGGCGGCTCGACCATCAGCAGCGCGGCCAGATCACCGACCCTGCTGATGCCTCCGCTGTCCTCCAGGGCCATCAGCAGCCACAGATCGGAGCGGGCCGCCGTGACGCCCGCTTCGGCCGCCTGGCGTTCGTGCGCCCGGGAGCGGGTGAGCAGGTAGGACAGCGTGGCCAGCACTCTTTGCAGTGCGACGGTGGGATCCTGGTCTCTTCCGGGGTCCGGCATGCAGGCACTTTAGCGGCCCGCGCGGCGCGGCGATCCGCCCCGTGACCTGCCCGTTCCGTACGGGCGTCGGCTCGGTTTGAGCCAACCTCGTGTGCACCACGTTCTCCCCTTCCCGCCCCCTCCGAGGGTGAGTTAGCGTAGAAACAACTTAGTTGCTTAAGTTAGGTAACTAGCTGTCGCCGACAGTGATCTCCGCTGGTCACCGCGGCCGCCGAGTCGACCACCGAATCGGCCGCCGAGTTCGTATGTCCCGTCAAGGAGTGGCGCCACCCGCACCGTTCGCCACGGCACCGCCGTGTCCCGATCGTGGAAGGACCAGCCGCATGACGACCACAGAACGCATCGCAAGGGAGCAGGACACCGGACCGGACACCGGCCGCTCCCCCGTCGCCGTCCCCGCCGCACGGGCCGCCGGCTGCCCCTTCGACCCGGCCCCCGAGATCGCACGGGCCCACCGTGAGGAGCCGATCACCCGGGCCACGCTGTGGGACGGCTCCTCCTGTTGGCTGGTGACCCGGCATCAGGATGTACGGGAGGTGCTCGGCGATCCACGGTTCAGTGCCGATGCGACCCGCCCGGGATTTCCGTTCCTGACCGCCGGCGGACGGCAATTCGCCACCGGAAACCCCTCGTTCATCCGCCAGGACGACCCCGAGCACGCCCGGCTGCGCCGAATGCTCACCGCCGACTTCATGGTGAAGAAGATGGCGGCGATGCGCCCCGAGGTGCAGCGCATCGCCGACGGGCTGCTCGACCGGATGACCGAGGGGCGGCAGGCGGCCGACCTGGTCGCGGAGTTCGCGCTGCCGCTGCCGTCCCTGGTGATCTGTCTGCTGCTCGGCGTCCCCTATGACGACCACGAGTTCTTCCAGAAGTGCAGCAGCGTGCTGCTCAGCCTCCGGTCGAGCGTCGAGCAGGTGCGCGTCGCGCAGGAGGAGCTTCAGGACTTCCTGAGCCGGCTCGCCGAGTCCAAACGGCGTGCGCCCGATGACGGCATCGTCAGCCGACTGGTCGCCCGCGGGGAACTCGACAACGCGGCCATCGCCTCCATGGGACGGCTGTTACTGGTCGCGGGCCATGAGACCACCGCCAACATGACCGCGCTGTCCACCCTCACGCTGCTGCGCAACCCCGATCAGCTGGCGCGGCTGCGCGCGGAGCCCTCGCTGATCACGGGCGCCGTCGAGGAGCTGCTGCGCTATCTGACGATCGTCCACAACGGTCTCCCGCGGATCGCCGACGAGGACGTCACGATCGGCGGCCGCACCATCCGCGCCGGTGAGGGCGTGCTGTGCGTGCTCAACACCGCCAACCGCGACGAGGAGATCTTCCCCGGGGGCGCCGCACTCGACGTCGGCCGCGATGCCCGCCGTCATGTCGCCTTCGGCTTCGGCGTCCACCAGTGTCTGGGCCAGCCGCTCGCCCGGGTGGAACTCCAGATCGCCCTCGAAACCCTGCTGCGCCGGCTGCCCGGCCTGCGGCTCGACATCCCCTTCGAGGACATCCCGTTCCGTCATGACATGGGGATTTACGGGGTGCACGCGCTGCCCGTCGCGTGGTGAGCACCCGCGCCCGGCAGCGCCGACCCGGCCGTTCCCGTCCTCCCGTTCCAGCCCGTCCGTCCACGGCCGTCAGGGGCCGGGCGGCCCATCTTGGAGAGAACCATGCGCGTCACCATTGACCAGGACAAGTGCTGCGGCGCCGGAAGCTGTGTGCTGTCCGCGCCGGAGGTGTTCGACCAGCGCGAGGAGGACGGCATCGTGCTGCTGCTCGACGCCGAACCGCCGGCCGCACTGCATGACGCGGTGCACGAGGCGGCGGCCATCTGCCCGGCCGCGGCGATCACGGTGGAGCAGACCGAACAGGCCGAACGGGTCTAGGCCGTTTCTTTCAGATCATCTGATCGTTGGTCTGGTGTGTCGTTGACTGACGCCCAGTGGGCCCGCATTGAGCCGTTGCTGCCGGACCGGACTCCGAAACGGGGAGGGCGGTGGCGGGATCACCGGCAGGTGATCGACGCGATCGCGTTCAAGTACCGCACCGGGACACCGTGGATGGACCTGCCCGAGCACTTCGGCTCCTGGAAGGGCGCCCACAACCGGCTGCGGAAGTGGGCCGCTGACGGCACCTGGGAGAAGGTCTTCACCGCCCTCCTGGCTCAGGCCGACGCCGAAGGCGATCTGGACTGGGTCGTCGCGGTCGACTCCACCATCGTCCGTGCCCACCAGCACGCCGCCGGGGCCCGTCAAAAGGGGCCCCGGCCGGTGAGCCCGTCGACCATGCCCTCGGACGCTCCCGCGGCGGACTGACCACCAAGATCCACCTCGCCGCCGACGGCCACTGCCGTCCGCTGGCCTTCGTCATCACTCCCGGTCAGGCCGGTGACGCACCCGCGTTCACCGAAGTCATGACCCGTTTACGGGTCCCGCGCAGGACCGGCCGCCCCAAAATCACGCCGACGGTAATCCTGGCCGACAAGGCGTACTCGTCCCGCGCGATCCGAACCCATCTCCGCCGGCGCGGGATCCGGGCCGTGATCCCACAGCCCGCCGACCAGGCCGCCCACCGCAAACGCCTCGGCAGCCGCGGCGGCAGGCCACCGGCCTTCGACCGCGACGCCTACAAGCAACGCAACACGGTCGAGCGCTGCATCAACAAACTCAAGCAGTGGCGAGGCCTGGCCACCCGCTACGACAAGACCGCCACCATCTACCTCGCCGGACTCCACCTCGCCGCCATCTTCATCTGGTCAGCCAGATGATCCGAAGGAAACGACCTAGCCGAGCTCTCCGGCCCGCCCTGCCACGGCATCCGTGCACGAGGCGGGCCGCCGTCCGGCCGCGGCCGCCCCTCCACCCAGCGGCCGTCCGGCCGGGCCGCCCTACGCCTGGGGCACCAGCCCGTCCTCGACCAGCCCGGCCAGCACCGCCTCGCCCAGCGCATGCACCGCGGACTGCGGGCGCACCATCACCGTGAACTCCTTGATCCGGCCCGCCTCGTCGAACTGGAGCAGGTCGATGCCGTGGATCTCCTTGCCGTTCACGGTGGCCCGGAAGATCAGGACCGTGGAGTCGGCGGAGCCGCCGTCCGGGCCCGCCGCCGTCTGTGCGCTGCCCGTCAGCTCGCCGACGTAGCGGAAGTCCTCGAAGGTGCGCAGCAGCACCCCGAACAGCCCGAGCACCATCGGCCGCCCCTCGAAGGGCGTGAACTTCACCGGGCTGTAGAGGCGGACGTCCTCGGTGAACAGCTCCTCCACCGCGCCGAGTTCCTTTGCCTCCACCGCCGCCTTGAAGCGGTCCGCGGTCGTCCCCATGACTTTCCTCCTCGCCTCGGCCGGGCAGCGGTCCGGGCGACCCCGGCCATGCCCCGGCCGCGGCGATGGACCTCGCCCTCATAGTCACGACTATGATTAGTCATATTCTTGAGTATGGGAAGGGGTGGCCGGCCATGGCTCTCAGGCACGCGGTGCTGGCGGCGCTGCTGGACGGCGAGTACAGCGGCTATCAGCTGGCCAAGGCGTTCGATGCCGGAGTCGCCAATTTCTGGCACGCACTGCCGCAGCAGCTCTACGCGGAGCTGACCAAACTCGAGGCGGACGGGCTGATCGCCGGCCGCCAGGTGATCCAGGAGACCCGGCCCAACAAGCGGCTGTTCCATGTCACCGAGGAGGGTCTGGCCGAGCTGGAGCGGTTCGCGGCGGCCACCGCCAAGCCGTCGTTCATCCGCGACGATCTGCTGGTCAAGGTGCAGGCCGTGGACCGGATCGAGGCCGCGCCGGTGATCGAGCAACTGGCCGCGCGGGCCCGGACCGCCGCCGCCAAGGCCGGGATCCTCGAACAGCTGGCGGCGCGGCTGCGCGGCGGGAGGGACGAGGCGGATTTCCTGGCCCACGGCACGCGGCTCGGCCCGTATCTGACCTGTCTGCGCGGTCTGGCTTTCGAACGGGAGACCCGCGACTGGTGCGAGCGGAGCGCCGAAATCTTGCGGGCGCGGTACGACGGGGGTCGGCAGCCCTAGCGCCCGGCCCGAACAACCGCCGAGGGATCGTTTCGCCGCAACTCCTTCGTGTGACGACGCACATCACCGGGCGGCAGGCCGGGAAGCACACATTCCGCACAGAACCGGAACGGAAGGAATGTCTGTATGCGTCTTCGTCACACCACCGCCCTCGCCGTCAGCGCGCTCGCGCTCACCCTGTCCCTGCCCGCCTCCCCGGCGGGCGCGGCCACCGGCCCCTTCACCTACGTCTACACCGACCAGACCGGCACCCCGCACGTGGGACTGCTGCCCGACCCGGTGAGCCGGGTGTGCATCACCCTGCCCGAGGTGGCCGACCCGGCCGTACCGCCCGCGCACACCCCGAAGAACTACACCGCGTCCGTCGCCACGCTGTTCACGGGCGTCGACTGCACCGGGGACTACTTCACCCTCCGGCCGAACGGCGGTCATGGCTCGGAGCGGCTGAAGGTGCGTTCGGTGGTCTTCGCCTGATCCGACGCCGGCCGCCGGAGCGCACGGCCGGCGGCCGCCCCCCGGCCTGCCCCGGAGGGTGGTTCCGTCAGTACTAGGCACACCATGCATATGTTGAAGGGGGCACTGGCTGGGGCGTGCGGCACGACGCATGCTCGGTGGCATGACGCACACCTCTGTCTTCGCGTACGCCGCACCCGCCCCGAAAGCACCGCTGGAGCGGACCACGATTCCGCGCCGCGAGCTGGGTGCCCACGACATCCTGATCGACATCAAGTACGCCGGCATCTGCCACTCCGACATCCACACCGTGCGCGCCGAGTGGGGCGACGGCGGGGCCTTCCCGATCGTTCCCGGCCATGAGATCGCCGGTGTGGTGGCCGAGGTCGGCGCCGAGGTGACCCGCTACCGGGCAGGCGACCGGGTCGGCGTCGGCTGCTTCGTCGACTCCTGCCGGGAGTGCGCGAACTGCCGTGCCGGGCTTGAGCAGTACTGCACCGGCGAGCTCGGCAACGTCGGCACGTACAACGCCACGGGCCGGGACGGCGAGACCACCTACGGCGGCTACTCCACCCATATCGTCGTCGACGAGAACTACGCCCTGCGCATCCCCGAGAGCATCCCGCTGGACGCCGCGGCCCCGCTGCTGTGCGCCGGCATCACCCTCTACTCGCCGCTCGCCCACTGGCAGGCCGGTCCCGGCAAGAAGGTCGCGATCGTCGGCCTGGGCGGCCTCGGCCACATGGGTGTGAAGATCGCGCATGCGATGGGCGCGGAGGTCACCGTGCTGAGCCAGTCGCTGCGCAAGAAGGACGACGGGCTGCGGCTGGGCGCGGACCACTACTACGCGACGTCCGACCCGGCGACCTTCGAGGAGCTGGCGGGCACCTTCGATCTGATCGTCAACACCGTCTCGGCCAACCTGGACCTGAACGCCTACCTCGGGCTGCTGCGCACCGACGGCACGCTGGTGCAGGTCGGCGCACCGGAAAGCCCGCTGCCGGTCGCGCCGTTCGCGCTGATACCGCAGCGCAAGTCGATCGCCGGCTCGATGATCGGCGGCATCCCGGAGACCCAGGAGATGCTCGACTTCTGCGGGGAGCACGGGCTGGCCGCGGACATCGAGGTGATCGGCGCGGACCAGATCAACGAGGCGTACGAGCGGGTCATGGCGAGCGATGTGCGCTACCGCTTCGTGATCGACACCGCGACGATCTGACGCCGGAACGGGGAGTTTTCCGCCCGGTCGGGCCGCCGCCCGGGGTGGCCTGCTGCGGGCCGCCCCGGGCCGGCGCGTGCGCGGGCGTTGGCGGACGGAACGGCCCGCGTCCCTGCCCCGCCCCCGCCCCCACCCCCGGGCTCAATTGAAAACGGTAGCCATTTTCATATAGCCTCCCGACGACGTCCGCCGGTGCACCGTGCCGGCACCCGCCCGTCCCGTAGGAGGCCCGCCCCATGGCCGTACCCAAGCGCAAGCTCTCCCGCAGCAACACCCGCCACCGCCGCGCCCAGTGGAAGGCGACCACGCCCCAGCTGGTGCCGGTCACCGTCGACGGCTCCGTGTACCAGGTGCCGCGCCGTCTGGCGAAGGCCTACCGGCTCGGCCTGATCGACCCGAAGGGCTGACCGGCCATGGCGCACCCCCGGCTGCCCGTCACCGTCCTCTCCGGTTTCCTCGGCGCCGGCAAGACGACCCTGCTCAACCACGTCCTGGGCAACCGGGAGGGCCTGCGCGTCGCCGTCATCGTCAATGACATGAGCGAGATCAACATCGACGCCGCCCTGGTGCGCGGCGGCGGCGCGGCGCTGTCCCGTACCGAGGAACGGCTCGTCGAGATGACCAACGGGTGCATCTGCTGCACCCTGCGGGACGATCTGCTGGAAGAGGTCGACCGGCTGGCCCGGGAGGGGCGCTTCGACTATCTGCTGATCGAGTCCAGTGGCATCTCCGAACCGATGCCGGTCGCCGCGACCTTCGCCTTTGCGCGCGATGACGGCGCCACGCTCGGCGAGCTCGCGCGTCTGGACACCATGGTCACCGTCGTCGACGCGGCCGGCTTCCTGCCCGAACTCACCGGCGGCGACGGCCTCGCCGAACGCGGCCTGGACCAGTACGAGGACGACGAGCGTACGGTCAGCGATCTCCTCATGGACCAGATCGAGTTCGCCGACGTCCTCGTGCTCAACAAGACCGACCTGGTCGACGCCGGGACCGCGGAACGCCTGCGGGCGACGCTGGCCCGGCTCAACCCGGCCGCCCGTATCGTCCCGGCCCGGCACGGCAGGGTGGCGCCCGCCGAGATTCTGGGCACCGGCCGCTTCGACCTGGAGCGCGCCCAGCAGGCGCCGGGCTGGGTACGGGAACTCAACGGCGACCATGTCCCGGAGACCGAGGAGTACGGCATCACCGGTACCGTCTTCCGCGCCGACCGCCCCTTCCACCCGGCCCGCCTCTGGCACTTCGTCACCGAGCAGCTCGACAGCGGCGCCTTCGGCGGCATCCTGCGCTCCAAGGGCTTCTTCCGGCTGGCCACCCGCCCCGGCGTCACCGGGCTGTGGTCCCAGGCCGGTTCGGTCGCCCGCTTCGAGCCGACGGGCGTGGACGAGGGGCGTACGGAGCCGGGGCCGGGGCGTGGTCCGGAGTCGGACCCGGCCCGTGATGTGGAGCCGGGCCCGAACGGCCAGGAGCTCGTCTTCATCGGCACCGGTCTGCGTGCGGGGCCGCTGCACGCCGCCCTGGACGCCTGTCTCCTCGTCCCCGGCGAGCCCGCGCCCACGAGGGCCGACGACCCGTTCCCGGCCTGGGACGTCCACGGCCCCGGGGACCTCTGCGACCACGAGAGCCCGGCCGACCACCCGGCGGACCACCCGGAGGTGCCGCTCACCGGCTGACGCGGCCGAGTCCCGGCCCGACCACGGCACCGCGCGCACGAGCACCACCCGGGCCACGGCACCGCCCGGCTACGCCCCCGGCTACGACACCCCCCGCACCGGCACCGCCTCCTGCGCCCGCCGCATCGTCCGGGACGGCCACCAACTGGCCCGCCCCAGGAGGGTCAGCGCCGACGGCAGGATCACGACCCGGATGACGAAGGCGTCCAGCAGGACGGCCACCGCGAGGCTGAAGCCGATCTGCTTCATCTCCGCGAGGTGCAGGAACATGAAGGCCGCGAAGACCGTCACCATGACCGCCGCCGCGCTGGTGACGACCTTGGCGGAGGCCCCCACGCCGTGCAGCACCGCCTCCCGGGTCGGCACCCCGCGCAGCGCCGCCTCCCGTATCCGGCTGACGACGAAGATCTGGTAGTCCATCGACAGGCCGAAGAGGATCACGAACAGGAACAGCGGTACGCGGGAGCCGATGGCGCTGGTCGCCGCGGTGTCGAACCCGAACAGGGTGCTGGCCAGGCCGTGCTGGAAGAAGACCACGACCAGCCCGAACGCCGCGGCCGCGGAGAGCAGATTGAGCGCGACCCCGAGCAGACCGATGACGACGGAGCGGAAGACCAGCGTGGTCATGAGGAAGGTCAAGAGCAGCAGGGCGCCGATGACCAGGGGCAGCTTGCCGTCCTGGTGGGCGAGGTAGTCGGTGTCGTGGGCGACATCGCCGCTGACCGCGAACTCCGCCCCGGGCACCGCGCCCACGGTGTCCGGCAGATAGTCCCGGCGGAGGCGGTCGAGGGAGGTGATCGCCTCGGGGGAGCTGACCTTGTGCGGCGTCGACAGCTCCATGGTGGTGGTGCGGTGGTCCCGCGAGGTCTTCACGAGCGGGGTGACGCCCTTGGCGTAGAGCGGATCGGACTGCGCCCGCGCGCTCAACTGCCGTAGCGCTGCCGCCACTTCGGAGGATTCCGCGGCGGGGGCCCGGACCACGATCTGATGCTGGACGCGCAGCTCGGGGAAGGCCGTGGTGAGCCGGTCGTAGGTCTGGAGGGCGGGGATCTCGCGGGAGTGGCTGTCCTTGTTGAGGACGCGCAGCTGCATGCCCAGTGCGGGTGCCGCGAGCGCCAGCATCAGCAGGACGGACACCGACAGGGTGCGGGCCGGGTGCTCGGTCGCCGGACGCAGCAGGGCGCGCCAGAGGCGGCCGGTGCCCTCCGCGCGCTCCCGCGGTGCCGGGCGGCGGCCGGTCCGCCGCGCACGGCGGTCCGCGCGGCGTTCGGCGCGTTGGGCGATCTTGACCAGCAGTGCGGGCAGCGCCGTCAGCGAGCTGAGGACCGCGGCCAGGACGACGATGACGGTGCTGGTCGCGAGCGAGGAGAAGACCACGTCGGTGGCCAGGTACAGAGTGGCGGTGGAGACGATCACCGCGAGGCCGGAGACGACGATCGCCCGGCCGGCGGTGGCGGCGGCCAGTTCCACCAGCGCCTCGGCGCCGAGCCGGCCGCCCGCGCGGGCCCGTTCCTCCCGTTCGCGCTTGAGGTAGAAGAGCGTGTAGTCGACGCCGACGGCCATGCCGATCAGCAGGATGATGTTGGCGCCCACCCCGGCGTCCGGCTGGAGGTGCGAGACCACCATCGACAGGCCCATGGCGGCCGCGATCGAGGTCAGCGCGAGCAGCAGCGGCACCGCCGCCATCAGCGCGGACCCGAAGACGACCAGCAGCGTCAGCAGTGTGACGGGCAGCGCGAGGGCCTCGGAGAGCGCCAGGTCCTGGCTGCGCTGGGTGTCGACGCCGACGCTGACCGACGGGCTGCCGGTCTCCGCCACCCGTAGTTCCGGGTGGCTGCGCTGGACCGCCGCGGTCCGCGCGGCGAGCGGCGCCACATGGTCCTTGGCGTCCGCCTCCGCGCCCTTCATGACCACCGCGACCCGCAGCGAACCCCCGTCGGCCGAACGGACCGGGGGCTCGACCCGCGCCACCTCGGGCAGCTTCCGCATCCTGGCGGTGAGGTCGCGGACGGCCGCGTCGGCGGCGGTCCGCTCCAGCGGGCCGGACCGGGCGGAGATCAGCACCTGTTCGACCGGCTCCCGGTCCAGCCGGGCCTCGGCGGCCAGCGTCTCGGCGCGGCCCGCCTCACCGACGCGGTAGTCCTCGCCGGTGGCCTTGTGGGTGCCCATCGCCAGGCCCACCCCCAGGCACAGCACCACGAACGCCAGCCAGCCGGCCAGCGCGCGCCAGGGATGCCGTGCGCTCCAGACCGCCAACCGCACCGTGACCGGCCGTTTTTCTCTCGACTGCGGCTCCCACGGCCGCGTTCGTACCGCCACGTTCACTTGCCCCGCCCCTTCGGCATCGCGTCGCGCCCCCACTGGTACGCATGTAAGTCGAGAATTACAGGTGTCACATCAGAGCGTCAACCGTAAAATTGTGGTGGCCGGAGGGCGCCGGGCTGTTTGACAGTCCGTCGTGGCATACGAAAACCTCCGCTGACACACGTCCGGAACAGCAAGAAGGTGGGCCATGAACAGCGAGCAGCTGCTGGCCCTGCTGTCCGCCGTGGGTCATGCGCAGCGGCTGCGGGTGATCGGCGAACTCGCCGACGGGCGGCTGTACGTCAGCGAGCTGGCCCGCCGGCTGGAGATGTCCCGGCCGCTGCTCTATATGCACCTGGACCGGCTGGAAAAGGCCGGACTGGTGGTCGGCCGGCTGGAGCTGTCCGAGGACGGCAAGGCGCTGAAATACTTCGAACTGGCGCCGTTCGAGCTGAAGCTGAACGTGGCCACCGTCCTCGCCGCCCTCCAGGAGGACCGGTCCGCGGCGCCGCCCGAAGAGACCGGGGACACGGGCGGCGCGGTGCAGCCGCCGGCCGCGAAGGGACCGAACGACCCTAGGGGGACGCGTACATGAACGGCAGCATCATCATCCCGATCGCCGTCCTGGTGATCATTTTTGCCTCGGTCACCACGATCGTGGCGTCGTACTTCAAGCTCCAGCGGCATCGCGCGGACGCCGCGGCGCTCGCCGAGTACCGCGGGCTCGCGGAGCGGGTCACCGCCCAGCAGGAGACCATGAGCGCGCAGTTGGCCGAGCTGGGCGACCGGGTCAAGGCCGTGGAGAAGCTGCTCCAGAGCGTGGGCTGAGGCCCGGCGGCGGGCGGGGAGCGGCCCGCCGGCGGGCGGGTGCGGGCCCGGCGGAAGTTTTTTCGCACCGCCCGGCAACCCCGGCCCCCGCCGCACGTCGTCAGGGGTGAGGGCGCCATCCGGCGCCGCCCCGTCGAAGAACGTGGAGCAGCCGACCGTGAAGTCCACCCGTACCGTCCGCACCCCCTCCGCCGCCCGGCCGTCCGCCGCCCGCCCCCGTCTGCGCGGTGCGGCCGGCGCCGGAGTGGTCGCGGCGCTCGCGCTGGCCGCGCTGTCGGCCGGCACCGCGCACGCCGAGAACCACGCGTCCCCGCGCCCGTCCCAGGCGTCCCCGTCCTCGCCGCCGTCCGACAGCAGTGCGCGGCCCACGCCCGGCACCAGCGTCACCCCGGAACCCAGCGCCCCGCCCACGGCCCCGCCCTCCCCCGGCACCCCGCGGCCCTCCGAGAGCCCCACCGAGCCGCCGCGGCCGAGCCAGACCCCGCCGCACCCCGGCGCCGAGCCGTCCTCCCCCGGCGAGCCCACCCCCGCCAACGGGCAGGGAGGCGGGAAGGAACTCGCGCGCACCGGCGCCTCCGACACGACGACCATGGCGCTCGGCGGCGCCGCCGCGGCCCTGATCGCCGCGGGCGGCGGCACCGTCTACGCGGTCCGCCGCCGGCGCGGCTGAACCACCGCACCAGGCCCCGCCGAAGGAAGCGATGGAGTACTCCGCCGCCCCGCACGCCCCGGTACGGTTCGCCCTGCCGGGGCGCCGGCCTGCCCTGTGGCGGTGGCTGCTGCGCACCGCCCGTGCGACGGCCGCCCACCGCGAGACACCGCGCCCGAGCCCTGCGCCTGCGCCTGCCGCGTACGGCCAACCCGCTGGCTCCCGGCCCCGGTTGCCGGACGGCGGGGGCGCCGCACCGCCCGAACCCGCGCCCACGATCAGCGAGCTGTACCACGCCCACCGGCTGACCATGGTCCGGCTGGCCGTGCTGCTCGTCGACGACCGCGCCACCGCGGAGGACGTCGTCCAGGACGCGTTCGCCGCGCTCTACAAGCGGCACGGCGAACAGCTCGACGAGGTCGACAACGCCCTCGCCTATCTGCGTACCGCGGTGGTCAACGCGGCCCGTTCGGTGCTGCGGCGCCGGCGGACCGCGCGCAACTACACCCCGCCGTACGAGGCGGACGCACCGTCCGCCGAGGAGCGGATCGTGCTGGACGAGGAGCACCGGGAGGTGTTCGCCGCGCTGAGCGGGCTGACCGCCCGCCGCCGGGAGGTGCTCGTGCTGCGCTACTGGGGTGATCTGACGGAGGCGCAGATCGCGACGACACTGGGCATCAGCCGCGGCGCGGTGAAGTCCCTCGCCAGCCGCGCCCTGGACTCGCTGGAGAAGATCTTGGAGGCGCGGTCATGAACGGCCCCGGCACGGGATACGGCCGCACCGGAGACGCCCCGGAGGACCGCCCGGGAGACGGCGGGGGCGGTGTCGGGCCCGGCGGCCCCGGTCCCGGCCCCGGCCTCGGCGGCACGGCGTCCGGGCGCCCCGTGGAGGACCGGCTGCGGCGGGCCTTCGCGGCCCGCGCCGAGAGCATCGGTATCCGGGATCTGCGGCCCGCCGCGCCCCCGCGGCCCGCACCGCGCCGCGTTCGGCTGCTCGGTCCGCGGCGGCCCTGGCTGCGCCGTTTCGGGCTGCCGCTGGCGGCGGCCGCCGCGGCCGCCGCCGTCGCGCTCGGCTATCTGGCGACCGCCCCCGACGGCCCGCCGGACCGGCCGCTGCCTGCCCGGCCGCCGCACTCCGTCGACCCGTCACCGGACCCGACGCCTACGGAACCGAGCAACACGCCGTCGCCGAGCGCGTCGCGGACGGGCGGCCACCGGCCCCCCGCCCCCTCCGGCTCGCCGTCCCCCTCCCGGCCGCCGCGGGATGCCCCGACGGCCCCCGCCACGGCCCGGCCGTCCGGCCGCCCGGACGGCCGGCCCTCCGGGACCAGCCCGCCGCCCTCCACACCCCCGTCACCCACCCCGACCCCGGAAGGCGGCGGCCGGAGCACCTCCCCTACCGCGTCCGCGAGTTGAGGATGTTACGGACGCTCGCCACCGGCCCCCGGAGCACCGGCACGGGCCCGCCGCCCCCGCACCCCGAGCGCTGCCACCAGCAGCGTTCCGCCGGTGCACAGCAGCGCGAACAGATCACCGGTCCGGCTGTAGAGGGTCTCCGTCCGCGGCTGCACCGGCACCTCGGCGACCAGTGTCTGCCGGTCCGCGGTGAAGTAGTCCGCGAGTCCGCGGATGCGGCCCTGGTGGTCCATCGCGGTGGCGACACCGTGCACGGACTGCCGGACCATGGCGTAGCCGTACTCGACGGACCGGAAGACGGCCCGCTGCGCGTGCAGCGACTCGAAGCCCGCCCAGTCGTTGGCGGGCACCATGATCAGTGCGGTGCCCTGGTCCGCCGCCCGCCGCATCAGCCCGGGGAAGTCGGCGTCGTAACAGATCACCGTCGCCAGCCGCCCGTACGGCGAGCCGGTGACGGGTACCGCCCCCTCGCCGGGCGTCATCGGCTCCATCGGGGTGGGGTGCGTCTTGTCGTAGGTCCAGGCGACCTTCCCCTCCGGTGTCACCAGGGCGGCGACATTACGCACATAGGGCGGCCGCGGGATGTGCAGGGCGAAGGCGGTGTTGACGTAGACCTGGCGCTTGCGGGCGATCCCGGCGACCCGGCCGAGCAGCCGCTGCCGGTCGTTCGCGAGCACCCGGGCCTGGGTCTCCGGCCACACCACGATCCGCGCACCGGCCCGCGCCTCCCGGTCGGTGGCCGCCACCAGATCGTCGGTCACCGGCGCCAGCGCGGCACGCACCCGTCGCGGATCGGCCCGCACCAGATTCCGCGGCCGCCACAGCTCCTCCCCGGCCGTGTGCAGCGCCCGTTCGGTGGCCCGTTCCGCGGCGCGGCCGGCGCTGATGCCCGCGACCCGTACGGTCTCCGTCGTCGGCGCGCAGTACACCAGCCGTACGCCACCGGCGCCCAGCACCAGCGCCAGCACCCCGGCCCACACCACCGCGCCGCGCCGGATCTCCGGCCACCGGAAACCGCGCTGCCATGCCCAGTGCGCGACCGAGGCCGTCCACGCCACCACGAAGCTGACGCCGTACACACCGGTGACGGAGGCGAGTTGGACCAGCGGCAGAAAGGCGTGCTGGGTGAAGCCGAGCGCCCCGTAGTCGCCGAAGCCGGCGAGCCGCGTGAAGAGATACTCCCCGCAGACCAGCACCACCGGAAAGACCAGCGTCGAGCACACCGAGCCGGCGCGCGCCGCGACCAGCCGGTCGGCGGCGAACGGCAGTGTCTGCACCAGGGCGAGCACCGCGAACACCGCCACCACGGACGGCACGAACACCATCCCGGTCGAGATCAGCCACACCAACTGGGCCAGCCCCAGCGCGTATCCGACCCGCGGCAGCCCGTGCCGGGCCGGCCGCAGCCGGGCGTAGCGCAGCAGAAAGACCGGAAACAGCCAGGCGGCCGCCGCGAGATGCCAGTTGCTGTGCACGGCGAGCAGCAGCAGCGCGGTGCCCACTCCCCACAGCCACCGCCCGGCCGGCCGGTCCCGCGCCGTCCGCGCCCTCTTTTCCGGCCCCCTCCCCGGGGCCTCCCCGCCCCCTCCACGCGCTCCCGCTCTCCCGCGCTCCCGTATGCCGAGCACACCGCTCTCCTCTCCCCGTACGCCTCGCTTGCCGCGTACCGGGACGCTAGGGGCGGTGGCCCCCTCGTCACCGCTGCCGTTCGGCAGGGACGACCCCCGACTTTCGTCAGGTCCCAAGGGCGGCGGACACCCCGCCGGGGGCAGCGCCGTAGGCGTTAGCCATGCGTTAGTCGATCGCCAGCACCCGCGCCGAAGGTCGTATACACGCCACCGTCCGGGGAGCACCTATGCCCATCACCGCCCTCGCCACCATCCGCCGGGCCGCCGCCGCAGCTCTCCTCGTCACCGCCACCCTGGCCCTGACCGCCGGCTGCCACGACGGCACCGGCCACAAAGCCGGGGACTCCGTCACGGCCGTGTCGCCGGCTCCCGTCCCGCCCTCGCACGACGACGGCGCCCCGCCCACCGGCCCGGACGGCCGGGCCGCCTGCACTCCCGAGATGCTCAAGTTCCAGGCCGGCGCGATGCCGCGGCGGGCACACCGCATGCTGCTGACGGTCACCAACTTCTCCGACCGGCCCTGCACTTTCGCCGCCCAGCCCTACCCCCTGCTGCACTTCGGCGACGGCCGGCGGGCCCCGCTCCCGGCAATCGGGGCCAGCGCACCGCCGGGCGTGATCTCGCTGGCGCCCAACCGGACCGCGTACGCCCTGATCATCACCTCCGCCGCCCACGGGCCGGACGGCTCGCACCACAGGGGCGGAAAGATCTCCCAGTTCGGCGTCGCCCTGTCGGCCCGGGCCACCCCCACCCAGGTCGGTCTGGACGGCCGCGCCCCGGTCCATGTCGACCCGCACACCGCCCGGGTCACCTACTGGCAGTCGAGCCTGGCGGCCGCCCGCAAGTGGTGACGCCCCGGCGTCCCGCGCTCCGGGGCCCGCCGCGGTAGGCCGTTCGGGTCGCATCCGGCCATATCCGCGGGGCCTCCACTCCCCAAAGATCCAACTTTGCCGCCAATGATCCTTTTGCACTGCTGCGGCATGGCTGCGCCCGGTGCCGCTCGCCCGGTAGGCTTTCCGTGTGATCTTCAAGCGCATCGGAAACGGTCGGCCGTACCCGGACCACGGCCGGGAGAGCACCCGCCAGTGGGCGGACGTCGCCCCGCGCCCGGTACGCCTCGACCAGTTGGTGACGACCAAGCAGCAGCTCGATCTCGAAACGCTGCTCGCCGAGGACTCGACGTTCTACGGCGACCTCTTCGCGCATGTCGTGAAGTGGGAGGGCGACCTCTACCTGGAGGACGGGCTGCACCGCGCGGTGCGCGCGGCCCTTCAGCAGCGCCAGGTGCTGCACGCCCGCGTGCTCGAACTGGACTGACACCCGGCCCGCACAGCCCAACAGGCCGGAAATCGCCCTTAACCGCCTGACACCACCCAACCCACCCCGTCCGAATTGACCCTTTTGGGTTGGGTCTCGCACGACGCGTTGATCATCTAGTAGGCACGGACCTCCACCCGCACTACGCTGCGCCCATGAGCATGCTGACGCCCCCAGGCATGGGCGGTAGGAAGTACCGCATCACGGGCGACAGGTATCCGCGGATGCGCCGTCCCCGCCACCGTCGCCGGATCGTTCTCACCCTCGTCGCCGCCGCCTGCGCCCTCGGCCTGGCCGGCTGGGGCACCTTGCAGCTCATCGACGTCTTCGGCGGCCGGGCCGGTACCGCCCACGCCGCCCAGGACAAACAGCACTGCCAGGACGGCGCCAAGACGGAAGCCGCCCAGGCGAAGACCGCCGCCCGGAAGCTGCCCGCGCCCGGCACCCTGACCGTCAATGTCTTCAACGCCACCCCGCGCTCCGGCCTCGCCAAGCGCACCGCCGACGAACTCCAGAAGCGCGGCTTCAAGATCGGCAAGGTGGGCAACGCCCCCGCCGCCTACGACAAGAAGATCAAGGGCGCCGGGATACTGCTCGGCCCCAGGGCGGCCGACGGCCCGCTGAAGGTGCTCGCCACCCAGCTCGCCGGCGCCCAGCAGAAGACCGACGACCGCAAGGGCGCCGAGCTCGACCTGATCATCGGCGACACCTTCAAGGCGCTGGCCACCCAGCAGGCCGCGACCAAGTCCCTCTCCGTGCTGACCCATCCGTCCCCGGCCCCCGCCGCCGGCGACGCCAAGTGCTGACCGCATGAGCAAGGGCCCTGCACCAACCGTGGTGCAGGGCCCGAACCATGATCAGGTGGGAAGGGGCGGGGCCGGTCAGCCGGCCGTGCCGTACATCCGGTCACCCGCGTCGCCGAGGCCCGGCACGATGTAACGGGCCTCGTTCAGCCGCTCGTCGACCGCCGCGGTGACCACCGTCACCGGCGTCCCGGCCAGCTCCTTCTCCATGACCTCGACGCCTTCCGGCGCGGCCAGCAGGCAGATCGCGGTGACATCGCCCGCACCGCGCTTGATCAGCTCACGGATCGCCGCGACCAGCGTGCCGCCGGTGGCGAGCATCGGGTCGACGACGTACACCTGACGGCCCGAGAGGTCGTCGGGCATCCGCGTGGCGTAGGTGCTCGCCTCGTAGGTCTCCTCGTTGCGGACCATGCCCATGAAGCCGACCTCGGCGGTGGGCAGCAGCCGGACCATGCCGTCCAGCATGCCCAGACCGGCCCGCAGAATCGGCACGACCAGGGGGCGGGGATGCGAGAGCCGCACACCGGTGGTCGCCGTCACCGGGGTCTCGATGTCGACCTGCTCGGTGCGCACATCGCGGGTGGCCTCGTACGCGAGCAGGGTGACCAGCTCGTCGGCGAGCCGCCGGAACGTGGGGGAGTCGGTGCGCTTGTCGCGCAGAGTGGTGAGTTTGTGCGCCACCAGCGGGTGGTCGACGACGTGGATCCGCATGACATCGACACTAACCGAGCCGGAAGGCCCCGGCGCCCGCCGTGCAGTGCCCGGCGGAAGCAGGCGGCCGTGCGAGGTGGCCGGCATCAAACCACTGAAAGGAGGGAAAGGGGGCACGTACGCCCGATTAGCCGTTCCGTCCTCGGGCGAAGAGCTCGCCCGAGGTGGTGTGCGTGTGCCCGACCGTAAGCGGACCGATGACACGAACGACGCCGTCTCCGGTAGCCAGGGCCCGTCCCCGGACGCCGGGAACGAAGCGGCGCGCCGACGGCGCCGTGCACAATTTCTGCGGGAACTGCACGAGGCCAAGGAGTTGCGGGCCCGCGTCCAGCCGCGCCGCGCGCGGGCCGAGCGGATGCGCCAGGCCGTGCGGATGCGCACATTCCGCTGGTAGCGGAGCCCTGTGCGCCGGTAGCGGAACGCCTTCACGCCCCGGCTCGCGCTGCGGCACGTGAGCGACATCTCTCACAACCTCCGCACGACGCAGCGTCGAAGACCCCGCGCGAACGCGTTGTTTCTGCCACGATTCCGAAGGGGCGGGACCAACGGCGTGCAGCGCCGCCCCGCCCGGCCCGGCACGCCTATGACCAGTGGGAGAGTCACGGTGTACTTCGCCGCACTGCTCGCGCGCACCGAAGACGGGTGGGAAGCGAGCGATACGGAGCTCGACGATGTGGAGACGCTGACCGATCTGGCCGATCTGGCCCGAGAGGCGGCGGTCGACGACGACACGGTGGTGGCCTTCATCGAGCAGGAGGACGCCTGGTTCGGCGTCATCCGGGTGGACGGCGAGGAAGACCCGCGGGTCTTCCTCTCCAACGCCGCCATCGCCGCCAGAAGCTCGTACGGCGCCATGCTGACCGACGAGCTGCTCGGCCGCGACGAGGACGACGCGACCGACGACCTCGACAGCCTCGACCTGGACGGCACGGAGGACGGCGAACCCGAATCGGACAACAACGTGGACGACGACCCCCTGGAGGCGGTGAACGGCTCGGACGGCCCGCCGCACGGCCCGCTCGGCGATGCCGCCCTGCTGGCCGACCTGGGGGTCAGCGACAAGGAACTGCTGGCCCTCAACGGTGATGCGCTGAGCACCATCGCGGACTCGCTGGGCTGCACGGAAGTCCTCGAAGCCGTGCGCTGAGCCGGCCCGGCCGGACTCCTGCCCCGGGGCCTGCGGCCCCGCCCCGGTCACGTCCCCGACACTGGGGACATGACCGTCCCCCCATCCGCCTCTCTTCCCTCCCCCGCGCCCGACCCGCTGCGCGATCCCTGGACCGCGCCGATGCGGCAAGCGCTGGGCGAGGCCGCCCGCGCCCCCGGGACCGGTGACGTCCCGGTGGGCGCCGTCGTGCTGTCCGCGGACGGCACGGTCCTGGGCACCGGCCACAACGAACGCGAGGCCACCGGCGACCCGACCGCGCACGCCGAGGTCCTCGCGCTGCGCGCCGCGGCCCGGGCCCTCGGAGAATGGCGGCTGACCGACTGCACGCTGGTAGTCACCCTCGAACCGTGCACGATGTGCGCCGGGGCGATCGTGCTCTCCCGGATCGACCGCGTGGTCTACGGCGCCCGCGACGCCAAGGCCGGGGCGGCCGGCTCGCTCTGGGACGTCATCCGTGACCGGCGTCTCAACCACCGGCCCGAAGTCATCACCGGCGTCCTCGAAGCCGAGTGCGCGGCCCTGCTCACCGACTTCTTCCGCGAGCGCTGACCGGCGTCCGGAGGCCGCGGCGGCCGCCGCCCGGAATCCGATTTCGGCGCACGGCCACCCTTGGGCTAAGCTCTCTCTCGGTAGCGTGTCCGAGCGGCCGAAGGAGCGCGCCTCGAAAGCGCGTGAGGGGGCAACTCCTCCGTGGGTTCAAATCCCACCGCTACCGCTCAGAGGGCGAAGGCCCCGATCCCCACCAGGATCGGGGCCTTCGTCATGTCCGGGGCCGCGACGACCGACGGCGCGGCGCGGGTTCCGCGCCCGGCACCCGCCACCGAAAAATCGCCACAGGAAAGCGGCGCACCCGCCGGGACGAGCGCGCCACTGGGCCGGGGGGGCCGGCCGGCGCCTACTGGGCGCTACGCCTGCTGCGTGCGCGGACGAAGCGCACGAGCAGCCAGATCGCCACGATCACCAGCACCAGGAAGACGACGAACAGCACGATCAGCACGATGCCGAGCTTCTTGAAGAAGCTGCCCTTCTTCTTCGCCTTCTTCTTCCACTTCGACACCTTGGACTTGGACACCGTGGTGAAGTGCGGCGCGTGGTGTGCCCGGTGGTGGCGGTACGACACGGGCTGCGCGGGAGCGGCGGCGAGCCGTACGGAGGCGTCGGCGCCCCGGCTCGGAGCGCTCGCGGCGGCGACCGGCCGGGTGGTGTCCCCCGTGCTGCGGCCGGCCGCGGCTGCCGGTGCGACGGCCGCGGCCAGCAGACCGGCCAGCAGGGCCAGCACGACGGCCGGCCGCCGCCGCGTCAGGGGCGGGCGGGCGCCGCTCCGGGCGGGCCGGGCGGCTCGGCAGGACGAATCGGGCGCGGGCGAGGCGGAGTTCATGGGCATCTTCGGTTCCCCCTTGGGACGAGCGTCCCGCCATTATGTGCCGCGGCCCGGCGCCTGTCGCCGAACACGACGGGAGCCCCGCCGCCGGGCCCTTTCCTGGGTTCCCCCGTGGTCACCAGGGGTGGCTCGGCGACAGGGCTCCCGTCCAGGAGAAGCGGCGTCCGCGGACGGCCGCATCCTCCGAGGAGGACCACACCTCGAGTCCACGTCACTGTCCGGGGGCGGTCGTGACATGAACCCCGCAGCGAGGCTCCGGTCCAGGGGCCGGGATTCCTGCCAGGATCACCGGCCCACGTCTCTCAGGGTGCCTCCCGGGAGCCGTCCCAACAGGCAGGCGAAGGGCCCCCTTTGGCGGGCCTTTGGTCCATAAAGTCCGGATCAGTGCCGGGCTGGAGCGGATGCACTCGGCCCACAACCTCGACTCCCGGGATCGAACACCTGTGGTTACACTCGCCCGACTGCAACCGGGAAAGTGCAGGCACCGCCGTGGGGGCCTGTGTAGGGGAGACGGGACTGATGGCGCAGGCGAAGAAGATCGCGTTGTACATGATCATTGTCTTCGTGCTGTACACGATCATCACCTCCCCGCAGCGGGCCGCCGAGATGGTGCAGATAGGCTTCGAGGGCATCTCGTCCGCCGCTCAGGGCGTCGGCGAGTTCATGACCCAGCTGATCAAGTAGGGACCGCCCGCCCCGGCCGGCGAACCCTGGGGCCGCCCGCGACCGGACCGGCCCACGGTCGGCCGGCACCCCAGCCCCGGCCCAGCCCGCCCGACGACCGGACCGGCTGCGCCCCGTCCGCCGCACGGAGGCTCCCGTGATCCGCCACCTGGTCCTGTTCAAGCTCAATGAAGGTGTCTCCCGCGACGAGGAGCGGGTGCAGGCCGGCGTGCGCGCGTTCGCGGCGCTGGAGGACGAGATTCCGGAGCTGGCGTTCTGGGAGTGCGCCTGGAACATCACCGACCGGCCGATCGCCTACGACTACGCGATCAACTCGGCGGTGGCCGACAAGGACGCCCTCAAGCGCTATCTCGAGCACCCGGCCCACCAGGCGACCGCTGCCCAGTGGCGTGAATTCGCCACCTGGGTGATCGCCGACTACGAATTCTGAGCCGCGGCACTCCCCCGGCCCGTTCCGCCGAGCCCCTCACCCCTCGTGGGTGGGGGGCTTTGCCGTACCCCGGCCCCGGCCGCCACCCACCCGCCTCACGCCACCCCGCAGCCACTCAACTCTCTGTTCAACACGGCGTTATGAGGTGCTTGCACACAGTGCACATGTCTTGTGATGCTATGACCGCTTTTGCCGGATACATGCACTGTGAAGGGTGGCGTGACCGTGACGGCCCGTACTGCGCCCAAGGCTCCATCCCGCGAGAGCCGAAGCGCGGACACGCGGGCGCTCACGCAGGTGCTGTTCGCGGAGCTGTCGGACCTCGAGCCCGGCACCCCGGAGCACACCCGGGTCCGCGCCGCACTGATCGAGGCCAATCTGCCGCTGGTCCGCTATGCCGCGGCGCGTTTCCGCAGCCGCAATGAGCCGATGGAGGATGTCATCCAGGTCGGCACCATCGGCCTGATCAATGCGATCGACCGGTTCGATCCAGATCGCGGCGTCCAGTTCCCCACCTTCGCGATGCCTACCGTCGTCGGCGAGATCAAACGCTACTTTCGAGACAATGTCCGTACGGTCCATGTGCCACGCCGTCTCCACGAGCTGTGGGTCCAGGTCAACGGCGCGACCGAGGATCTGACGGTGCTGCACGGCCGCTCCCCCACCACCGCCGAGATCGCCGAACGACTGAAGATCGGCGAGGACGAGGTACTGGCCTGCCTGGAGGCGGGCCGTTCGTATCACGCCACCTCACTGGAGGCCGCACAGGAGGGCGACGGCCTGCCCGGCCTGCTCGACCGCCTCGGATACGAGGACCCGGAGCTGGCCGGCGTCGAGCACCGGGACCTCGTACGGCACCTCCTGGTCCAGCTGCCGGAGCGCGAGCAGCGGATCCTTCTGCTGCGTTACTACAGCAATCTGACGCAGTCACAGATCAGTGCGGAGCTAGGGGTGTCGCAGATGCATGTCTCGCGGCTACTGTCGCGGAGCTTCGCTCGGCTGCGATCCGCAAACAGGATCGACGCGTAGCCGGGACGAGCGACCCGATCCGGCACAGATATGTCGACATGGCGCTACAGCGTGTTGCCGACATGTGACATTCTGCTGGAACCGCGTTTGCCACGGCGCTGCCTCCGGTATTCAGGTGGAGGTATCACTCCTCGGTCCACCCCGGTCCGAGGACGCCGCAGCGACCCGACCGCGACCTCAAGGGGGTGGCATGTCCGTAGAACTGGGCAGCTCGAAGGTGCTTCCCGCGATTCCCGCGCCCGCACCGCACGTGCACGACGACGACGCCATCAACACCCGCACGCTCTCCCGCTCCCTGTTCCTGCGGCTGGCCTCGCTCGACAAGGACTGCGCGGAGCGTACGTACGTACGCGACACGCTCATCGAGCTGAACCTCCCGCTGGTCCGCTATGCGGCGGCCCGGTTCCGCAGCCGCAACGAGCCGATGGAGGACATCGTCCAGGTCGGCACGATCGGTCTGATCAAGGCGATCGACCGTTTCGATTGCGAACGCGGCGTGGAATTCCCGACGTTCGCGATGCCTACCGTGGTCGGCGAGATCAAGCGGTTCTTCCGCGACACCTCGTGGTCGGTGCGGGTCCCGCGCCGCCTCCAGGAGCTCCGGCTCGCCCTCACCAAGGCCAGTGACGAGCTCTCCCAGAAGCTGGACCGCTCCCCGACCGTTCCCGAACTGGCCCTGTGCCTGGGAGTGTCGGAGGAGGACGTGGTCGACGGCCTCGCCGTCGGCAACGCCTACACCGCCTCCTCGCTCGACTCCCCCTCTCCCGAGGACGACGGCGGCGAGGGCTCCCTCGCGGACCGCCTCGGCTACGAGGACACCGCCCTGGAGGGCGTGGAGTACCGCGAGTCCCTCAAGCCGCTGCTGGCCAAACTCCCGGCCCGCGAGCGCCAGATCATCATGCTGCGCTTCTTCGCCAACATGACGCAGTCCCAGATCGGCGAGGAGGTCGGCATCTCCCAGATGCATGTCTCCCGGCTGCTCACCCGCACCCTGGCGCAGCTGCGCGAGGGCCTCATCTCCGACTGAGGAACGGTCCGCCGGGGGGCTGCAGGTGCTTCGTGCCGCTCGGCGGACAGTCACAAGAGGAGCCAGGAGGACGGCGGGGCAGCGCGCGGAGATCCGCGCCCCGGCTGCCCGGCAGCCGCATCCCCGAAAGCCGCAACAGCGGCGCACGAGAGCCGCAGACGGGCCGTACGCGGCCGTACGCAGCTCGTGGGCCCCTTCGTGAGGTCCTCCCGAAGTTTTGAACGTACCGCGTCGAACCGGGACTTGATACGGGCCGTGGCCGCCCGTCCGTCGTCCCTGCCCTCCGCGTCCGTACCCTCCGCCGTCCGTGCCGTCCGCCGGCCGACGCCGTGGAGGTCGAGGTCGAGGTCGGGGTCGACGAAGATCCGGCCCGCGCCAAGTAGAGGCCGTCGAACCGGTGGTGGCGGATGTCGAACCGCCCTCCGCACCCCCGGCGTCCGGCCTCTGTACACCTGACGCACCGTCAGCAACACTGACCCGATGCGACGGACGACGACTGTGGCCTCCGCTTCCGCGGCCGTGCTGTGCCTGGGTGTCCTGCTGACCGGCTGTGGGAGCGCGGCCGGTGCGGGCCATGCCGCGGTGGGCGCGGCCGGGCCCGGCGACGGCCGGGTGCCGACTCAGGCCGTCCCGCCCCGGGACGGCGTCCAGCTGACGCCTCTGGACGGCGACGGAAGCCAGGCACGGAACGGCGGCAAGGACGACAGCGGCGGCACGGAGTCCGGGCGGCCCGGTACGGGGGCGCCCGAGGGATCCGGCAAGGAGGACACGGCCGACGGCGCACGGCCCTCCGGCAGCCCCGGTGCGTCCGGTGCCCGGCACGGCTCCTCCGCGCCCACCACAGGAGCGCACCCCGGCCACGGCGGCGCCACCACGCCCCCGGCGTCTCCGGGCTCCCCCAACTCCCCCTCGCACCCCGGCGATCCCACCCCGCCGCACGGCACCCCCGCTCCCGAACCGCCCTCCCCCACCCTCCCGGGCGGCCCGGACACCCCCGATGGCCTGCTGATCGGTGTGCCGGACCGGTCCGGCACCGACGTCCGCTGGTGCGAGCGGGTCACCCTGGAGTTCCTCAACACCGGCGACCGGCCCGTCACGTCCGGCACGGTCACCTTCGGGACGCACATCATCGGCGGCCTCGGCATCGACTGGGCCACCCTCCACTCCACCCACAAGCTGCCGCTGCCGCTGGCGCCGGGAAAGAAGAAGACCGGCAGCTGGCGGGTGTGTGTGGACGGCTGGCGGGTGCCGGCGGGCATGCACATCGAGACGAAGGATGTGGCCTTCACCTGGAAGTGAGGGAGCCGGGCGGGGCCGCCGGGTCCCGCGGGCGGCCGGGCCGCTCCGTTCCCCATCAGCGCGGGGAAACCCCTCCCGGAATAGCGATGAGTTCCCAGCGGTGCGACGGTCTAGAGAGGCACAGACGCAGCCACCGGCCGCGAACCGTCCCAGGGAGAAGACCATGCCCAAGATCACCCCCAACCTCTGGTTCGACACCCAAGGCAAGGAAGCCGCCGAGTTCTACTGCTCGGTGTTCCCGAACTCGAAGATCACCGACGTCACGTATTACAACGCGGCGGGCCCGCGGGAGGCCGGCACCGTACTGACGGTGGAGTTCGAGCTCGACGGCCAGGAGTACCTCGCGATCAACGGCGGCCCGGAGTTCACCTTCACCGAGGCCATCTCCCTGATGATCACCTGTGCCGACCAGGACGAGATCGACTACTACTGGGCCAAGCTCTCCGAGGGCGGCGAAGAGGGTCCCTGCGGCTGGCTGAAGGACAAGTACGGGCTGTCCTGGCAGGTGGCGCCCGGCGGTATGACGGAGCTGCTCAACGATCCGGACCAGGAGCGGGCGGCCCGTGCCATGAAGGCCATGTTCGGCATGAAGAAGATCGATATCGCGGCGCTCCAGGCGGCGGCCGACCAGGCTTGAGGCGCCTTCCCGGCACTTTCCGCGGGCGTATCGGAGCCCCGGGCCGGGCGCGGTCCGGGGCCCGTCGCCGCGTCGGTGGGTCGTGGCCTCAGGAGCGGCTGGGATTCCGTCCGGTCCGTATCGGGCGCGGGGCGGGGCTGTGGCGTATGTCCACGTCGCGCAGGGCCCGGGTGGCCGCGTCCACGGCCGTGGGGGACGCCTCGGCGAAGACGGCCTCATGCGCGTCGGCGTTGGCGCGGACGGCGTGCTCGGCCGTCCGCACCCCGTCCGGCGTCAGCCTGATCATGGTGCTCCGGCCGTCGTCCGGTGAGGGCTCGCGGCGGACGAGGCCGCGCTCGGCGAGGTGGTTGACGACGTTGCTGATGCCGCCGGAGGACAGCAGCAGGGCGCGGGCCAGTTCGTTCGGCTTCATACGGTACGGCTCGCCCGCCCGGCGCAGGGCGACCAGGATGTCGAACTCGGCGACGGTCAGGCCGAGTTCGGGCAGCACACCGCGGGTGGCCTGGTCCAGGGCGCGGGCGAGCTGGGCTATGCGCTTCGAGAGCTCCGTCGTCGGGCGGAGCACGTCCGGCAGCTCGGCGTGCCAGGCGTCCATCAGCGCGTCGACGGGGTCAGGGCGCGGTCCGGGTGGTGCGGTCACGTCGGCAGGATAGATCAGCATCATGATAGCTTTCTATAAAGCTTTCTTCCGAACGTGTAGAGGGTGACTTGCCATGGGAATCGAGCGCCACCACTCACCGCGCCTGCTTCTGCGCGGCGGCCTGGTCATCGACACCGCCCCCCACCCCGTCGTCCACCCGCACACCGATGTCCTCGTCGAGGAGGGCCGGATCGCCGCCGTGGGCCGCGGTCTGCCCTTCGACGAGGCCGATACCGGCCTGGAGGTGATCGACGCCCGCGCGCTGATCGTGCTGCCGGGCTTCGTCGACACCCACCGGCACATGTGGCAGGCCGTGCTGCGGTCCGCCGCGGTCGACGAGAGCCTCGACAGCTATCTCGGCCGGATCCTCGGCGACCTCTCCGGCCGCTTCACGCCCGCGGATGTGTACACCGGCAACCTCCTCGGCGCACTGGAGTGCCTGGACACCGGCGTCACCACCGTGCAGGACTTCTCGCACGTCCAGTACACGCCGGAGCACAGCGCGGCCGCCGTCGAGGCGCTGGAGGAGGCCGGTATCCGCGCCGTCTTCGGCTACGGCTACCCCGTCTTCGACGACACCGCCCGGCGGGCCGACTGGGTGCGGGACGTCCGCACGAAGTACTTCCCCTCGCGCGAGGCACTGCTCACGATGGCGCTGACCCCTGTCGGCCCCTCCTTCGCCCCACCGGAGACCGTCCGGGAGGACTGGCTGCTCGCCCGTGAGCTGGGGCTGCCGATCGCCGTGCATGTGACCGCCGGGCCGGTGGCGATGCGGCCGATCGCCGCCCTCCAGGAGCAGGGGCTGCTCACCGCCGGCACCCTCTACGTACACGGCAATTCACTGCCCGACTCCGAGCTTCGGCTGATCGCCGAGTCCGGCGGCGCGGTGGCGATCACGCCGGCGATCGAGGCATCGATGCGGTTCGGCGCACCGATGGCGGGCCGGCTGCGCCGGGCGGGCATCCCGACCGGCCTGGGCGCGGACGCGGTCACCTCGGCACCGGGCGACATGTTCTCCCAGATGCGCGCCGCGCTGATGAGCAGTCACTTCGACGGCAACGGCGACGGCGAGGCCGACGCGCCCACGGTCAAGGCGGCCGATGTCCTGCGGATGGCCACCGCGGAGGGCGCCGCGGCCCTCGGCCTGGCCGACGAGGTGGGCTCACTCGGCATCGGCAAACGCGCCGACCTCGTCCTGCTGCGCGCCGACGCCCTCAACCTCGCCCCGGTCGCCCACGACCCGATCGGCGCCGTGGTGACCGCCGCCCACCCCGGAAACATCGACACGGTCCTGGTCGACGGCCGCCCGGTCAAACGCCACGGCCAACTGCTGTACGGCGACCTGGGCCACGTACTGAACACGGCCCACCGGACGGCGGAACGACTGGTGGCCACGGGCTGAGCAGCGTCAGCCTGTCCGCTTGGGCAGCGTCAGGTCGAACTCCACGGCGTCAGGAGTCGTCGGCAGGCCGGGCCGCCGGTTCGAGGATTTCGGCGGCGTTCTTCGCGACGAACGACCCCATGCCGGGTTCGGTGTAGATCAGCCCGTCGGACCGCAGCCCGCGGTGCACCTTCTGGCCCGTGGTCGTGGCGATGCCGAATTCCTCCAGCATCTCGACCACTGACGGGACGCGGGTGCCGGGCTGGTACGTGCCGTCGGCAATGCGCTGGCGGATCACGTCGGCGACCTGGCGCCATCGAGGCCGGTCCGGGGCAAATTCGATCACGTGAACAAGTTAGGCACGCCACACCATGCCAGGCGAGAGGTACTAAGGTGTGCCAGGGTGTACCAGAGTGCACTAGACTCGCTGCCGCAAAGACCCCGGCGGGTGCGCCAACACCCCCGGGGCATGGCCAACCTGGAGAAAGCAGGTCGACATGCGAAACCTTATGCACAGCCTTCTCACCCGGTTAAGGAAGCACCGGACCCACCGCGCGAGGGCGGTCACCTCATGAGCGACGGGATGCGGCTGCTGCCCTGGAACGGGCCGGACGGGAAGCCTTGCTACCTCTCCACTGACGAGGGTGGCGGATATCTGTCCCGGCTCGCCGACGACATGGAAGCCGCGCAGCTCGACACCGCCGAGGAGCTGCTCCGGCACACGAACGAGCTGCTGAACGGGTCGGCGGAGGTGACCGCCGGGGAGCTGCGCTTCTGTGTCCACAGGCTGCGTGAAGCACTGCGGGACATGCTGCGGATCGTGGAAAGCAGGGGCGGGCGGGCGACGTAACCCGCGGGCCGGAACGATCAAGGGCCCGGCATCACGGATGCCGGGCCCCGTACGACGTGGAAGCTTCTAGGCCAGCGCCAGCCACGCCGCGCCCGCGACGACCAGGAGGGCGACGATCACGCCGACGATGAGGCCCACGCGGGGGCCTGCGGACTGCTGGGGGGCCGGGGCGCGGCGGCCGCCGGTCTGGGGGGTGCCGCCCTCGTCCACGAAGGCGCGGAACATCTGCGTGCTGCCGGCCGGGTCGTGGTTGCCGCCGGCCTGGTTCTGCGGGTTGGTCGCCATGGGCAAGGACCCTAGCGAACCGGGGGCGGAGCGGCACCGTTGGGGCGCGTGTGGAGCGCCCGTGAAGGCGCCTACGCAGCGGGGTCGGGCCGGGTACGGCGCGTGGGCGGGAGCGTGGGCGGGCCGTCCAGGGGTGTCCCGTTACCGGCCGGTATTGGCCGGCGCTCGCGATACCGGCTCCGACCTGCGGGTTTGCGGATCGCCATCGGGTCGTTGACCAATGCCCGGTGGAGACTTTTGGCTGCCTTTACTTCAAGCCTGGACGAATCATTTGCCTTCAGCAACCAACCTGCTTATGGTTGCCCCAAGCAACAAAAGATGTGTGTGGATGCGTGGAGGAGCCGGTGGCAGCTCACAGTCAGTACGAGGAGCTGGCCAGGCAGCTCAGTGCCATCGGCGCCGTCAAGCGGGAGATGGGGCGGATGCTGCCGCAGGAGTGCCCGCCCGCCTCGGCGGGGGTGCTCACCCTTCTCGACCGGCACGGTGAGATGCGGATGAGTCAGCTCGCGGAGCTGCTGGCGATCGATATGTCGGTGACCAGCCGGCACGTGGCCCATGCCGCCGAGCGCGGCTGGATCGAGCGGAAGCCCGATCCGGCGGACAAGCGGTCGCGACTGCTGCGCCTGACCCCGAGCGGGACGGAGCTCCTGGAGGAGCTCGCCGAGCGCTACACGGCCGCGCTCGCCCGGTACTTGGACGACTGGTCCGACGCCGACGTCGGGCAGCTCACCGAACTCCTCGCCAGGCTCCGCACGAGCTTCGGCGACTGCCGTACCCGAGCGCATCACGACTTCACCACCCGTACACCCGCAGGATGAAAAGGAACTACATGGCTACGACCACACCAGCCGGTGTGCGGGGCGGCCACGCCAGGCACGGAGGCGGACAGCACGCCTCCGACGGAGCCCCTATGACGCACCGTCAGATCATGGAGGCGCTGTCCGGGCTGCTGCTCGGCATGTTCGTCGCCATCCTGTCGTCGACGATCGTCTCCAACGCGCTGCCCGAGATCATTCATGACCTCGACGGCGGACAGAGCGCCTACACCTGGGTCGTCACCGCTTCGCTGCTCGCGATGACCGCGACCACCCCGCTGTGGGGCAAGCTCTCCGACCTGTTCAGCAAGAAGCTGCTGGTGCAGATCGCGCTGATCATTTACGTGGCGGGCTCGGTCGTCGCCGGGCTGTCGCAGAACACCGGCATGCTGATCGCCTGCCGGGTCGTGCAGGGCATAGGCGTGGGCGGGCTGTCCGCCCTGGCCCAGATCGTGATGGCCGCCATGATCTCCCCGCGGGAGCGCGGGCGTTACAGCGGCTACCTCGGCGCCACCTTCGCCGTCGCCACCGTCGGCGGCCCGCTGCTCGGCGGCGTCATCACCGACACCGACTGGCTCGGCTGGCGCTGGTGCTTCTACGTCGGCGTCCCGTTCGCCGTCATCGCGCTGATCGTGCTCCAGAAGACCCTGAAGCTGCCCGTCGTCAAGCGCGAGGGCGTCAAGGTCGACTGGGCGGGCGCGTTCTTCATCAGCGCGGCGGTCTCGCTGCTGCTGGTGTGGGTGACGCTGGCCGGTGACAAGTACGACTGGATGTCGTGGCAGACCGCCGCGATGGTCGGCGGTGCGGTCGTACTCGGCGCGATCTTCGTCTTCGTGGAGACCAAGGCCAAGGAGCCGATCATCCCGTTGCGGCTGTTCCGCAACAAGACGATCACCCTGGCGTCGGTGGCCTCGCTGTTCGTCGGTATCGCGATGTTCTCCGGCACCGTCTTCTTCAGCCAGTACTTCCAGCTGGCGCGCGACAAGTCGCCGACGATGTCCGGGGTCATGACGATCCCGATGATCGGCGGACTCTTCATCTCCTCGACGGTCTCCGGCCAGGTCATCACCAAGACCGGCCGCTGGAAGGCCTGGCTGGTCGCCGGTGGTGTGCTGGTGACCGCGGGTCTGGGCCTGCTGGGCACCATCCGCTACGACACCGAGTACTGGCACATCGCGATCTTCATGGCGCTGATGGGTCTGGGCATCGGCATGATGATGCAGAACCTGGTGCTCGCCACGCAGAACCAGGTGGCTCCCGAGGACCTCGGCTCCGCCTCGTCCGTCGTGACCTTCTTCCGCTCCCTCGGTGGTGCGGTGGGCGTCTCGGCGCTCGGTGCGGTGCTCGCCAACCGCGTCACCCACTACGTCAAGGACGGGCTGGCCGAGCTCGGCCCCAAGGGCGCGAAGGCCGCCGCACACGCCGCCGGCAACAGCGGCGGCGGCATCCCCGACCTGGACTCCCTGCCGGCGCCGCTGCGCACCGTCATGGAGAGCGCCTACGGCCACGGTGTCGCCGATGTCTTCCTGTACGCGGCGCCCTGTGCGCTGCTCGCCTTCGTCTTGACCCTGTTCATCAAGGAGGTCGCGTTGAAGACGCGTGGCGGACTGGCCCAGAGCTCCGAGGACGCACCGGCCGCGGCCACCCCGTCGGCCGCCTCCGCGGAGGCCGTCATCCCGGCGCAGGCCGAGGAGCGGGAGCCCGCCCTGGTGGGTGCCGCGCCGGTGGCCCCGGACGACGAGGCGCACACGCCCTCGTGGGCACGCCCGGCCGTGGCGACGGCCACCCAGCCGCTGGCCGCGTACGCCTCGGCCGGCGGCGGGGACGCCACCCCGTCCGGCCCGTCGGTGCACGGCTTCGTCCGCAACGCCGAGGGCAGCCCCGTACCGCGCTCCGCGGTCACGCTGATCTCGCTCAGCGGGCGGCAGCTGGGCCGCGCGGTCGCCCAGGCCAACGGCTCGTACGCGCTCAGCGCCCCCGGCGCCGGCTCGTATGTGCTGATCGCCGCGGCCGACGGCCACCAGCCGCAGGCCTCCACGGTCGTCATCGGCGAGGCGCCGCACGCCTACGACATCCTGCTCAGCGGCACCAGCGGCCTCGGCGGCCAGGTCCGCAGCGCGGCCACCGGCGCACCGGTCGACGGGGCGATGGTCGTCGTCACCGATGTCCGCGGCGAGGTGCTGGCCACCGGAAAGACCGGCGCCGAGGGCCACTTCGCCTTCGACGAGCTGGCGCCCGGCACCTTCACCGTCGCGGTGAACGCCCCGAACCACCGCCCGGCCGCACTGCCGGTCGAGATCGGCGGCCAGGGCACCACGAGGATCGAGATCGAGCTGCTGTCCGGCGCGCGGGTGCAGGGCGTCGTGCGGGCCGGTGCGCACCGCCGGCCGCTGCCCGACGCACGGGTCACGCTGGTGGACGCGGCCGGCAATGTCGTGGCCACCTCGACGACCGGGGAGGACGGCGCCTACGCCTTCACCGACCTGGACGCCGGCGACTACACGGTCATCGCGAGCGGCTACCCGCCCGTCGCCACCGGCCTCGCGGTCGATGCGCGCGGGGTCGACGGATACGACGTCGAGCTGGCACATCCCGGGGACTGAAACCACCCGGGCCCGGGGATCTCACCCGGGAGCAATACCCCGGACCGGGGCGCGCGTTGAGCGGAGGCGCGTCCCGGACCGGACCGAAGGGCTCCGGCGGCGGCGCTGCGCACAGGCAGGGGACGGCCTGCACGCCGCCGCCGGACCCGACACTTCCCCCCGCTCACGGCCCGGCTCGCACGGGCCCCATGAGCAGGGGGCACCATCAGGCAACAAACGGGAGAGGCAATGACTTCGACGGGCGCGGGAGCTGCGGGACTGAGGGCGCAGGTCCGCACACGGGACGGCTGGGCGGTCCAGCACGCCGTACTGACCGTCACCGATATGACCGGCGCGCAGGTGCTGCGGGCCGCGGCGGACGACGAGGGCGCCATCCGCAGCGCGGAGCCACTGCCGGCCGGCCCGTACACGGTCATCGTGACGGCCGTCGGCTACGCGCCGGTCGCCTCCAGCGCGATCGTGACGGCCAGCGGCCGGATGGACGTGGGCAGCGTCGTCCTGGCCCGGCAGGGCGGGGCCGAGCTGCCGCCGCCCGGTGTCTGGACCATCGACCCGATGCACTCGACGGTGGCGGCGGTCGCCCAGCACCTGGGGATCTCCAGCGTGCACGGCCGGTTCACCGAGTTCGGCGGCCGGATCGAGATCGCCGAGGACCTGCCCGCCTCGCGGGTCGAGGCGGACATCAAGGCCGCCTCCATCGACACCGGCAACGGGATGCGCGACGGCCATCTGCGTTCCGAGGACTTCCTGAACGTCGAGGAGTACCCGGAGCTCACCTACCGCAGTGCGGGCCTGTCCCCGGCCGGCCCGGACCGCTGGACCGTGCACGGTGAGCTGTCGCTGCACGGTGTCGTACGGCCGGTGGACCTCGAACTGAGCTACCTCGGCACCGGCCCCGACCCGTGGGGCGGGGTGCGCGCCGCGTTCCGCGCCACCGCTGAACTGCGCCGCGAGGACTTCAAGATGAACTACAACCAGGTCGTCGCGGCCGGTGTCGCGGCCATCGGGACGACGCTCAAGGTCGAGCTGGACATCCAGGCCGTGCAGGGGGAGAGCCTGCCGATGGGGTGAGGCCCCGTCCCCTAGACGATCGATTCCAAGGGATCGGCTGTGCGCACAAGGGAAGGGAGTCCAACGTCGGTGTGTGAAGACAGAGTTGGACTCCCTCGCCACCGCACTCTATGTGAAGACCGACGACCTGCTGAAGGCATCACCGCATCTGGCTCCCTGGCGTCCGGCCATGGGGATCGCTGTGCAACTGACCGATGCTGAGCTGGTCACGCTCGCGATGATGCAGGCCATGCTGGGCTTCACCTCCGAGGCCAAGTGGCTTCGCTACGCCCACTCTCACCTGCGGCATCTCTTCCCCTACCTGCCCAAGCAGCCCGGCTACAACAAGCGCCTGCGCAAGGCCGCCGAGCTGCTGCGGCGAGTGACCCGGCTGCTGGCCACCGACACCTCCGTATGGAGCGACGACGTGTGGATCGTGGATTCCACGCCCGTGGAGTGCGGACGCTCCCGCGAGACCGTCAAACGCTCCGACCTGGCCGGATGGGCCGAGTACGGGTACTGCGCCAGCCACAGCCGCTTCTTTTGGGGCCTGCGCCTGCACCTGGTGTGCACCCTGCAGGGCCTGCCGATCGCCTTTGCCCTGACCGGAGCCAAGGTCGACGAACGCGAGAGCCTGCTGGACCTGCTCGCCGCCGAACCGGGCCTGACCACCGCCCGGCCCGGACAGACACTGATCGGCGACAAGAACTACTTCGGCCGCGACTTCGAGCACCAATTGGCCGAGCAGGACCTCCGGCTCCTGCGGCCGGCCCGCAAAGGCGAGCCGGAACGGCCCGGCGCCTTGCTGTTCAAGCCGTTGCGGCAGGTGATCGAGTCGGTCAACGAGACCTTCAAGGGGCAGCTCAACCTTGAACAGCACCGAGGCCGTACACCGGGTGGCGTGATCGCCCGTGTCATGCAGCGCATCCTCGCGCTGACCGCCGCGATCTGGCACAACGACCACACCGGCCAGCCCGCCCTTCGCTCACTGACCGCCTACGATCACTAACCACAGACCCCTTGGAAATGATCATCTAGGGTGAGCTTATGCCGCATTTCGAGGTCGTGACAGCCGTCGCCGCACCCCCGGACCAGGTGTTCGCGGTTTGCCTGGACGTGGAGGCGCATACCCGCTCGATGGCTGATTCGTCGGAGCGAGCGGTTGGCGGCAAGACCCGGGGCGAGCTGTCGCTCGGCGATACGGTGACCTTCCAGGCTCGCCATCTCGGCCTGACCTGGCGACTCAAGGCCCGCATCACCTCATACGATCGGCCCCGAAGTTTCGTGGACGAGCAGGAGTCCGGGCCCTTCAAGCGATGGCGTCACGCCCACCACTTCGAGCCGGACGGAGCCGGCGGCACCATAATGCGAGACGTCGTCGACTTCACCTCACCACTGGGGACCGTCGGACGCATCGTCGACAGACTCCTCCTGAGCCGGTACATGCCCTACCTCATTAGAATCCGCAACGCCTACCTGGCCAGCACTTTCGACTGAGCGGCCCGCTTTTGTTCCACTCTCGACCTCTTCGACTCCATCCCCGAAGTCAACCGGGCCACCGTCGAGGTGATCATTGCGGCGACCGGCGGCGACATGGCCCGCTTCACCACCACCCAGGCACCCCTTGGAATAGATCATCTAGGGGGTGTCTTTCCGATCAGGCCGGATCAGGGAGCGGGGTGTGGTGCGTGCGATCGCAAGGCGGAGGAGGGAGTCGACGCGGAGCGTCGGCGAGTGACGACAACGCGGATGGGGGTCCCCCCGCGCCGTTCAGGCGTGGGGGAGTGCGTGCCACACCCCGCGAGCCCGGCATGATCGGGAAGACACCCCCTAGGCACGGCCGGGCCGGGCGTCAGTCCGCCGCCCGGTCCCGCATCGCCTCGATCCCCGCGATCTGCAGATCGAGGGCGAAGGTGAAGTCCCGGTCCAGCATCTCCACGACGCTCTGGCCCTGGCGTGTGTACCCGGTGCGGGTGGACAGCTCCAGCGTCTCGGCGAACTCCGGCCGCTCCGCGAGCGCGGCGAGGACCTGCTCGAAGTAGTCGTCGAGGGTCATGCCCGCGGCGCGGCACCGCTCCTCGTGCGTGGCCCGGATCGTGGCGAAGCCGTAGACGAAGTGGAAGAGCGACGCCAGCGCGCCGGAGGTGCGGTCCGGGGTCAGGCCGCTGCGCCGCATCACCCGCTGGGTGGCGTTGGAGAAGGCCGTCGAATGCGGGCCGATGTTCATCAGCCGGCCCAGCAGCCGGGCCGCCCAGGGGTGGCGCAGCAGCATGTCGCGGTAGCCGACGGCGAGGGCGCGCAGCTGGTCGCGCCAGTCGGCGCCGGTGTCCGACTCGTCCGGCAGCGCCATCTCGCCGGCCACCGCGTCCACGGCCAGTTCCAGCAGGTCGTCCTTGGTGTCGACGTACCAGTAGACGGACATCGCGGTGACACCGAGCTCGGCCGCGAGCCGGCGCATCGAGAATTTCGCCAGGCCCTCGGCGTCCAGCAGCCGGACCGTCGCCGCGACGATCTTGTCGAGGCCGAGTCCGGCCGGCTGGTCCGCCTTGCGTTTGAGCGGGGGGCGTTCGGTCAGCCAGACGCTGCTCGGCCGCTTCCCGGTGCGGCCGTCCGTCGCTGCCATGGCGCCCCTCCCTGCCCTGAACGTCTGCGACGCCAGGGGGTCGTCGTCGGTGTGTCGTCGGTGTCGTTTTCGGTGCACGGCACGTACGCGTGGTCATACGTGCCGTCGGTACATGCCGTTCACGATCACGTACCCGCCGATGCTATTCCGCCCCGGCGGCCGCCGGCTCCGCACCGGCAGGCGTGGCCGGCACCTCCGGGTCCCGGCCGGTGCGCTCCGCCCGGCGCAGCAGCACGGCGGCGACCAGCCCGCCCAGGAACACCGCGGCCGCGCCGACCAGCTGGCTGGTGCCGATACCGGTGGCGAAGGCGTCCTGCACGGCGCTGCGTTCGGCGTCCGTACGGGTCCTGGCGAGCGCCGCGGGCAGTGAACCGGCGCCCGCGGCGACCAGCGGAAGCAGCGCCACGAAGCGGGAATTGAGGACCGCGCCGAGCACGGCGACGCCGAGCCCCTGGCCGAACTCCATCAGCGTGCCGTTGACGCCCGCTCCCACTCCGGCCTTGGCCGACGGGATCGCGGACATGATGGCGTTGGCCATCGTCGGCATGGCGAGCGCGACACCGACACCCATCACGAGCAGACCGGCCAGCATGCCGCCATAGCTGTCGCCACCGAACAGGGAGATGGCGGCGAGACCGGCCGCGAGCAGCGACATCCCCGAGACGATCATTCCGGGGGTGCCGAGCCGGGGCAGCAGACGTGCGCTGAGGCCGGTGAAGTTGATCAGTATGACGGTGACGGCGAGCGGCGCCATCCGCAGTCCGGCATCCAACGGGCCGTAGCCGAGCACCAGTTGCAGATGCTGGGTGAGCAGGAACATCGAGCCGCCCATCCCGAAGGCGACGAGGATGCCGCCGGAGACGGCCCCGATGAAGCGGCGGTTGCGGAAGAAGTGCATGTCCAGCATCGGATACGGGACGTGCAGCTCCCACAGTGCGAAGACCGCGAGACCGGCCAGGCCGAGGGCTGCGGAGATCAGCACCCGCCCGGACAGCCAGCCGGTGACCGGCCCGGAGATGATCGCGAAGACCACTCCGACCATGCCGATCATGGACAGCAGGGCGCCCGGCAGGTCCATGGGGGTCCCCCCTGCTCGAACGCCGTGGAGAGTTTGGGGGAGTTCGCCGCCGTGGCTCCGGGACTCGGGCACCAGGGCGACGACGGCCAGCAGCGCCACGACGGCGACCGGCAGATTGACCAGGAACAGCGAGCCCCACCAGAAGTGGTCGAGCAGCGAACCGCCGATCAGCGGCCCGGCCGCGAACCCGAGCGAGTTGACCGAACTCCAGATCCCGATGGCCTTGGGTCGCTCCTCGTCGTCGAAGATCTGCATGACGACGGCGAGGGTGGTGGTCATCAGCAGCGCGCCGCCGACCCCCATCCCGGCCCGGGCGGCGATCAGCTGGCCGGGTGACTGGGCGAGCGCCGCGCCGAGCGAGGCGACGCCGAAGAGCACCAGGCCGATGGCGAGCATCCTCTTGCGGCCGTAGCGGTCAGCGGAATTGCCGGCGGTGAGCAGCAGACCGGACTGGACCAGCGAGTAGGCGTTGATCATCCACTGGACGTCGGCGGTGGTCGCCCCCAGGTCCTCGGTGAGGGAGGGGATGGCGACGTTGAGGACGGTGTTGTCGAGGATGACCGCCAGCTGGGCGAGGCAGATGACGGCCAGGATCAGCCAGCGGGTGGCGGTCCGGCCCGGCGGCTGGAGTGTGGTGGTGGCGTCGGAGGCCACGGGGGACATACGGGCTCCCTGTACGGGGTGGGCGTCGTTGATTTACACCGTACAGGGAGTGTTATACGCCGTACATTTGATTTCGGCCGGGTGACGGGCGGGTGGGGGCGGCGGTCGGGTGAGGGGGCGCCTCGCGCCTCGGGAGGGGTTGTCCGTAGGGGCGCGCCCCGACGGACGGTCGGGGCGCGCCCCTACGGATGACCCCTCCCGCTCACCCCTTCCGCGTCAGGTCGTAGAAGGTGGCGCCGCCGACGGTGGCCTTCTGGAAGGTCTTCGCCACCCAGGACGTGATCTGCGACGAGCCGCCCCGGTCGCCGCCGGGCCCGCCCTGCCCGCCCTGCCCGCCCGCGAGGAAGTAGTGGATCTTCCCGGCCGCGACATACTCCTTGAACCGGGCGAGGGTCGGCGACGGGTCGCTCCCGTTGAAGCCGCCGATCGCCATCACCGGCTTCTCAGTGGCCAGTTGGTAGCTCGCGGCGTTCTGGGAGCCGATGGCCGCGGCGGCCCAGGTGTACTCGTCCGCGTCCTTCTCCAGCAGCGCCTTGGCCCGGTCGCTCACCTTGCTGCCGTTGAGCAGACCGCCCATCCGGCCGGCGCCGCGCTCACCGAAGCCGCCCCTGCCGCCGGGGAACCGGGGTCGGCCGGCCTGCCACCCCCGGGCGCCCGGCGCCGGGAACTGCCTCTGCTGGCCGGCCCGCTGCGGGGGCGGGTTGGCGCCCTGCGTGCCGCCCGGCATCCGGCCCTGGCCACCTTGGCCCGGCGGAAGGGCCTGGCCGGGGGCCCCGCCCTGGCCGGCGCCCGGCACCCCGCCGTTGCGGCCGCGCATCCGGCCGCCCGGGAAGCCGCCACCGGGACCGCCCCTACCGCCCCGCACCGTGGGGCCGGCCGTGATGATCGAACCGCCCTTGGGCGTGTTGACCGTATCGAGGGTGTACGCGACCGGCCCGGCCAGCGCCGTCACCACCCCGAGCCCCGCCGCGAGCACCGCCACCCGCCGGCTCGCCCGTACCGGCGCCCGGCCTTCCGGCGCCGCTGCTTCCTTCCGGGCCGCCGCCCCCGCCCGTACCGCCGGCAGCAGCCCCAGCGCCGCCAGGAGGCCGAGCGCCGCCACCGTCCAGCGCAGCCACGGCAGCCAGTCCGGCGAGCGGTTCAGCAGCACGAACGACCATCCGGCCGTCACCGCCACCGTCCCGGCCAGGACGAGCGCGGCGGACCGCCCGCCGCGCCGCCACAACAGCGCCGCGCCCATCCCGACCAGCGCCGCGATATACGGGGCCAGCGCGATGTTGTAGTACTGATGGAAGATCCCGGACATGAAGCTGAAGGTCGTGAAGGTCATCAGCAGCGCGCCGCCCCAGACCAGGAACTCCGCCCGCTGACCGGCCTGTTCAGCGGCCACCGTCCGCCGCGCCCGCCACAGCACCGTCACCCCCGCGACCAGCAGGATCAGCGCCGCGGGCAGCAGCCAGGAGATCTGCCCGCCCATGTCGGACGAGAACAGCCGGGTGATGCCGGTCTCCCCCCAGCCACCGCCACCGGGACGGCCGCCGCCCCCGCCGACGCTGCCGGTCTCGTTGCCGGTGATCCGCCCGAAGCCGTTGTAGCCGAAGGTCAGCTCCAGGAAGCTGTTGTGCTGCGAGCCGCCGATATACGGGCGGGAGGCCGCCGGCCACAGTTCGACGAGCGCCACCCACCAGCCGGCGGACACCACGATCGCCAGCCCGGCGAGCAGCAGCTGACCGAACCGCCGGCGCAGCGCGACCGGCGCACAGCAGGCGTGGACGACGGCGAGCGGCGGCAGGATCAGCCACGCCTGGAGCGTCTTGGTGAGAAACCCGAGCCCGAAGCAGACCCCGGCCAGCACCAGCCACGTCGTCCGGCCGTCCGCCAGGGCGCGCAGGACACAGGCGATCGCACCGACCATCAGCAGGCACAGCAGCGCATCGGGGTTGTTGAAACGGAACATCAGCGCGGCGACCGGCGTCACCGCCAGCGCGCCGCCCGCGAGCAGCCCCGCGCCCGCACCGAACCGTCGCCGTACGGCCCCGTGGAGCACCCCGACCGCCGCCACACCCATCAGCGCCTCGGGCACCAGGATCGCCCAGGAGCTGAGCCCGAAGAGCCGTACGGACAGCGCCATCGGCCACAGCGCGGCGGGCGGCTTGTCGACGGTGATGGAGTTCGCCGCATCGGACGAACCGAAGAAGAAGGCCTTCCAGCTCTCGCTGCCGGCCTGTACGGCGGCCGAGTAGAACTGGTTGGCGTAACCGGAAGCGGACCGGTTCCAGAGGTAGAGAGCGGCCGTGACCAGCAACAACGCCAGCAGTGCGGGCCGCTCCCAGCGGGCCGCCGGCTCCGGTGCCACGGGCGTCCGGGGGTCGGTGAGCGACGCCGCCGCGCCCTCCTGTGCGGCGGACGGCGGCGGGGCCGGGGTGCCGGGCCGTTGTTGCGGGGTCATCGTGCGCTCCTGGTGAGATCGTCCCGGTCATGCGAAGGGTGCGGCGGCGCGGTGAGGTCGTCCCGGCGCTCGCGGTCGGGGAAGACCCAGGCGCGGAAAAGCAGAAAACGCAGCATCGTGGCCGCGAGGTTGGCGGCCACCAGCACCGCGAGTTCGGTGCCGTGCGAGGCGGTGCCCCCGGCGGCGTCGAGGGCCGCGAGCGAGCCGCTGGTCAGCACCAGTCCGACGGCGAAGACCACCAGCCCCTGCGCCTGATGGCGGACCGCCCGGTCCCGGCCCCGTACTCCGAAGGTCAGTCGCCGGTTGGCGGCCGTATTCGCGAGCGCCGACACCAACAGGGCGGCGGCATTGGCCAGTTGGGCGCCCGTCCCGAGGCGGAAGAGAGAGAAGAGGGCGAGGTAGAGCAGTGTGCTCAGCCCGCCGACGACACAGAAGCCGACCAGCTGACGGGCCAGCCCGCCGGGCACACCGGTCAGCTCACGGTCCCGCGGATCGTCCCCGAACGGCCGGGCCAGCCGGTCCAGCGGCAGCCCGCCGGTCGCCAGCGCCCGCCCCACCCGCCAGACGCCCTTGAGGTCATCGGCGGCCGTCCGCACGATATGCACGGTGCTGTGGGGATCGTCGATCCAGTCCACCGGCACCTCGTGGATCCGCAGCCCGGCCCGCTCCGCGAGCAGCAGCAGCTCGGTGTCGAAGAACCACCCGGTGTCCTCGACCATCGGCAGCAGCCGCTCGGCGACATCGCCGCGGATGGCCTTGAACCCGCACTGCGCGTCGGAGAACCGTGCGGCGAGCGAGCCCCGCAGGATGAGGTTGTACATCCGCGAGAGGAACTCCCGCTTCGGCCCCCGCACCACCCGTGCGCTCCGGCTGAGCCGGGAGCCGATCGCCAGATCCGAGTGCCCGGAGATCAGCGGCGCCACCAGCGGCAGCAGCGCGTTGAGGTCGGTGGACAGATCGACGTCCATATAGGCCAGCACCGGGGCTTCGGACAGCGACCACACGGTGCGCAGCGCCCGCCCCCGCCCCTTCTGCTCCAGCCGTACCGCGGTGACCTCGTCGAGCGCGTCATCGAGCCGGGCGGCGACATCCGGCGTACGGTCCGTGCTCGCGTTGTCGGCGATGGTGATCCGGAACCCGTACGGGAAGGTGCGGGCGAGGTGCTCGCGCAGCCGCCGCACACACGGTTCGAGGTCGCGCTCCTCGTTGTGGACGGGGATCACCACATCGAGGACGGTCGCGCTCTGGCCGAGCCGCAGATGCTCGCGTGGAGGCAGGGAGCCCAGCGGGGTGGGCGGCGGTGTCGTCATCATGCCCACGACATTCGCCAACCCCACTGTCATGGCGATGTGTTGATCCTGTGGCGGGGCTGTGAGTACGTGGGGGGGGAGGGGTGGGGCCGGGGGTCGTGGGGCTGGTGGGGCGGGGGTGTCGGCAGGGGCCGGGGTGTCGGCAGGGGCCGGGGTCTCGGCGGGGGGGCTGGGGCGCGGGGGACGTCTCGCGGGCCCTGGCCGGCGCGCGTCCCCGGCCCCTGTCCGGTGCCTACCGCCTCGTGACGGCCTCTACCGGCCCGTGCCCGGTGCCGTCCGTCCTGCCGTATCGCGTGCCTCCGACGGGGCCGCCGTCGGCAGCGTCACCGTGAAGACCGTCCGCCCCGGCACACTGCCGACCTCGACCGTGCCGCCGTGCGCGGCCACCACCGCCTGCACGATGGCGAGGCCGAGCCCGGTGCTCCCGGCGGCACGTGAACGCGAGGCATCACCCCGGGCGAAGCGCTCGAAGACATGCGGGAGCAGCTCCGCCGGTATACCCGGCCCGTCGTCCCGCACCTCCAGCTGGACGCCCCCGTCGTCACCGGCGGCGGCGCCCGTCGCGGCCCGCACCCGGGCGGTCACCGTGGTCCCCTCCGGCGTATGCGTACGGGCATTGGCCAGCAGATTCACCAGGATCTGATGCAGCCGCCCGGCATCGCCGTACACCACCGCCGGCTCATCGGGCAGCTCCAGCCGCCACCGGTGACCGGACCCCGCCACCCGGGCGTCGCTCACCGCGTCGACCACCAGCGGCGACAGATCTATTCGCTCGTACGCGAGCGGACGCCCGGAATCCAGCCGGGCGAGCAGCAGCAGATCCTCCACCAGCCCGGTCATCCGCTCCGCCTCCGACTCGATCCGGCCCAGGGCGTGCCGGGTCTCCGGCCCCGGCTGCTCCCGCCCGCGCCGGGTCAGCTCGGCGTAACCCCGGATCGACGCGAGCGGGGTACGCAGCTCATGGCTGGCATCGGCGACGAACCGCCGTACCCGCGTCTCGCTCTCCTGACGGGCAGAGAGCGCCGAACCGACATGCCCCAGCATCCGGTTCAGCGCCGCACCGACCTGCCCGACCTCCGTACGCCCGTCCGACTCGGACGCCGGCACCCGGACATGCAGCGCCACATCGCCCTGGTGGAGCGGGAGTTCGGAGACCCGGGTGGCGGTGGCGGCGACCCGGCGCAGCGGCCGCAGCGCGATCCCGACCATGGCGGAGCCCGCGAGCCCGACCGCCGCCAGCCCGGCGGCCGTCACACACGCCTCGATGAGCACGAGCCTGCCGACGGTCTTCTGCACATAGCCGAGCGGCAGACCGAGCACCAAGGAGCCGTCCTTGGTGGACTCCGCCCGGTAGTGACCGAGTCCGGGCAGCTCGGCGGTGTGTGGCCGGCCGTCCCTCGGCACCCTGTTCAGCACCGCGACCTGCGCGGCGGTAAGGTCCGCCAGCTTCTCCTCGGGCCCCCTGGTCGGGTTGGCCAGCATTGCCCCGGCCTCGGCAGTCCCCCCGGGCCCGACCCACGCCCCCACCGTGCCCAAGGGCAGACCACCCATCGCCACAAAGTCCAGGCCCCCCTGGGCACGCCTCGATTCATGGGGGCGCGGCATCTGGGCGCGCATCACGAACCCCTGGACCTGCCGGTCCAACTCCCCCTGCATATAGGCGTGCAGCGCAATGGTCGTCACCGTCCCGATGACGGCCCCGACGACGGCGATCAGGGCCACCGCGGACACCACGAGCCGGGTCCGGAGGGACCAGCGGCGACGGGGGGCGGGGGGCCGACGGCCCCGCATCCGGGGGGCTTCCGGCGGGGTCGGGGGTCCGGGCTGGTTCGGGTGCTCGGGCGGGGCGGGCGGCTCGGGCGGCTGCTGGGGACGGGCCTGACCGGGCCCGGCGGGCCTCTCGGGTTGCTCGGGCCGGTCAGGCCGCTCGGGCGCCGTCGCGGGCTTCCCGCTCATGGCCCGCTACCCGCCCGGCTTGAGCAGATAGCCCGCGCCCCGGCGGGTGTGAATCATGGGCGCCCGCCCCGCGTCGATCTTCCGCCGCAGATATGAGATATACAGCTCCACGACATTGGCCTGGCCGCCGAAGTCATAGCTCCAGACCCGGTCGAGGATCTGGGTCTTGCTCAGCACCCGCCGCGGATTGCGCATCAGATAGCGCAGCAGCTCGAACTCGGTGGCCGTCAGATGAATCTCCTGGCCGTCCCGCCACACCTCATGGCTGTCCTCGTCGAGCACCAGATCGCCCACCGTCAGCCGCGATTCGCTCCGCGCGGCGGCCGCCCCGGCCCGGCGCAGCAGCCCCCGCAGCCTGGCCACCACCTCTTCCAGGCTGAACGGCTTGGTGACGTAGTCGTCGCCGCCCGCCGTCAGCCCGGCGATCCGGTCCTCGACCGCGTCCTTGGCGGTCAGGAACAGCACCGGCACATCCGGCAGTTCACGCCGCAGCCGCCCGAGCACCGTCAGCCCGTCCATGTCCGGCAGCATGACATCGAGCAGCACCGCGTCCGGCCGCCAGCTACGGGCACAGCGCAGCGCACCGGCGCCGTCCCCCTCCGCGCGGATGTCCCAGCCCTCGTAGCGCAGCGCGAGCGACAGCAGATCGGCGAGCGAGGACTCATCGTCCACGACCAGCACCCGCACGGGGCTCCCGTCGGCCCGCAACAGCTCCGGCTGCTTCCCCGGCGCACCTCTGGAGGACGACGCCGGAGCCGGCAGACGAAACGACGCTGAGGACGAGGAAGTCACGGTCATGCCACGGAGCTTGGCCCGCCCCCGTGAGAGCTCCCTTGCGCCTTCCTGTGAATCTCCTGAGAATCCCCCATGCCGCTCTCCCTCCCCCGGGGCCCCACTCCTGCCCCCTCCGCCGGCCGCGCGCCACTAGTGACCTGAGCCGGAGACTCCCGTGCCGTTCTGTGAGCCGTGCAGCCGCGCGTACGCCCCGCCCCAGGCCAGCAGTTCCCGGTGCGTCCCGTTCTCCACCACCCGCCCGTGGTCGAGGACGAGGATGCGGTCGGCGTCCGGCGCCAGGTTCAGATCGTGCGTGATCGTGATCGTCGTACGGCCGGACATCAGCCGCCTGAGCGGTCCGATCACCTGCCGCGCGGACAGCGCGTCAAGACCGGTGGTGGGCTCGTCCAGGACCAGGACGGGCGCGTTCCGCAGCATGGCGCGGGCGATCGCCACACGCTGCAACTGGCCGCCGGACAGCTGCGCGGTGTGCGGGTCGATCCGGGTGTCGTAGCCCTCGGGGAGGGCGGTGATGAAGTCGTGGGCCGCCGCGTCCCGGGCAGCCTGGACGATCTCGTGGTCCGTGGCTCCCGGCCGCCCGCAGGCGATGTTCTCGCGGAGGGTGCCGTGCAGGATGAGCGTCTCCTGCGGCAGGAGCGTGACGTTCTCGCGGAGGAAGGCGAGGGGCATGGAGTGCAGCGGCACCCCGTCCAGGCGTACGGAGCCTTCGGCGGGGTCGTAGAAGCGCAGCAGCAGCTTCGACACGGTCGACTTGCCCGCCCCGCTCGCGCCGGTGATCAGCACGAACTCCCCGGGGCCGGCGGTGAGCGCGACCCCGGCCAGGGTGCGCTTCTCGGCGCCCGGGTAGCGGAAGCCCACCTGGTCGAACTCCACCGTGCCGTGCACCCGCCAGGGCGCGACGGCCGCTCCCGGCGGCGGGTCGGCCACGGCGGGCTCGGCGTCGAGGATGTCCAGCAGCCGCTCGGCGCCCGCGGTCGCGGCGGTGAGGGTGAGGCCGAGCTGTCCGAGGTTGCGGATCGGCGGGTAGAGGTAGCCGAGGAAGGCGGCGAAGGCCAGGAGCTGGCCGATGGTCATCCGGTCCTGGGAGATCTCCCAGGCGCCGAGCCCGATGACGGCGAGGACGCACAGCGTCTCGATGACCTGGACCAGCTGCTCGTACAGCTCGCTCATCCGCGCCCCGGCCACCGACGCGCGCATCCAGGCGCCCGCTTCCCGGCGCAGCCGCTTCTCCTCGGCGGCCTTCCGGTTGTAGGCCTGGGTGAGCACGATGTTGCCCAGCGACTCCTCGACCACCGAGGTGATCGCGCCGTCGGCGACGCGCTCCTCCCGCGCGACGGCCTTGATCCGGCCGGAGAAGCGCCGGGCGGCCAGCCAGAACAGCGGCGCCAGCACGAAGGTGGCCAGCGCCAGGTCCCAGCGCAGCCAGAAGGCGGCGGTGGCGAAGAAGACCGTGCTGAACAGGGCGGACACGGTTCCCACAACCCCGGAGACCACCATCTGCTCGATGGCCTCGACGTCCCCGGTGAGGCGCTCGACCAGGTCTCCCTGGCGGTGGCGCTGGAAGAAGTGCGGCGGCAGGTCCTGGACATGGCCGAAGACGCGGGCGCGCAGGCGAAGGACGAAGCGCTCGGCGGTCCACACCGCGAGCGAGTTGCCGGTGTACCCGACTGTCGCACCGAGGACCGCCACGGCGAACCACTGTCCGGCGGGAGACCAGAAGGCGCTGAGCGAGCCCTGCTGCAGGGCATGGTCCGTCAGGTTCGAGAACAGCAGGATCGCGGCCGTCTCGGCGAGCGCGGCGGCGACCACACAGAGGCAGATCAGCACCAGCCAGCGGCGGTCGCCCCGCGCCAGCGGCCAGAAGCGGCGGAAGGCCACGCGCGCCGGCAGGTGCGGGGCGGCCGGCTCGCCCTCGCGGCCCCTGCTGCCCCCGTGGCCGGGGGCGGACTCGGCTCCGACCGCCCGCAGCTGCGTCGTCGGCGAGTCGCCGTGGCTGAGCCCTGTGGGCGCTGTGGGCGCTGTGGGCGCTGTGGGCCCTGTGCGTGCGGTGGGCACCGAGGGCACTGTCGAGGTCACGGTCGCTGTCTCTTCCGCTCTGGCATCGTCCGGCTGCCGGAGGCGTGCCGGGCTCGGACATGGCCGAAGCGGGCCCGCGGCACAGTGCCACGGGCCCGCCTCCGGTCTGTGGCTCAGAAACCGATCGGGCGACGGCGCTGGTGCTTCTTGTGCGCCGGCTTCGGGTGCCGGTGCCGGTTCCTCTTCTCCTCGTGCTTGCAGGCGGGCTTGACCGGAAGGACCTTGCGGATGCTCATGGCGATTCTCTTTCAGTTGTTTCTTTTCTGATGTCTCGCCTTTCGGCTTCGACGTGGAAAACATTAGGAGGGGTTTCTGTGAGCGGGATCAGCGGAGCCTGTGCATACCCCAAGGGCCGCACGCTCGATCGGGCGACACCTAGGGCCCCTTGGGGTCCTTCTTCGGCTACGGAAGCGGATTAGGCAGCGGCTTCCGTAGCGGCTGCGTGAGCGCGCGGGGCGCCGGGGCGGACTTCTTGAAGCTCACTTCAATTCAGCCTTCGCCTGTTTTCACTGCGCCTGTCCGGTGCGGCAAGAAAGACGCCACGGAGGAATTCGGTGGAGAGTTGAATTCCTCGGTGAGGCTCGGTCAAGGAAATGAGAGTGACGCCGACGGAACTCGCTCGGCCGGGGTCGGAATAGCTGTCCACCATCTGCCGCCAACGGCAGCCCTCCAGCGCCCGGGCCCCTGAACCGGCCGCCCCCGCCCCGTACTTCGCCGCCGCCCGAGCCGGACCGTCCCCCGCGCCCGACGGCCGTAACCGACCTGGGCCGCCCCCCGCGCGGTCCAGGTCGATCACCACTTCTTAAGCATCGCACCTGCCACTGACAATCACCCTGACCAGCACTTTCCTTGCCCCGGGCCGCGCGCCCCACCCCACCCCGACCGCGTACCGTCGCCCCATGAGACTCCTCGCCCTCTCCGGCAGTCTGCGTGCGCGCTCCTCCAACGGTGCGGTGCTGCGCTCCGCACTCACCTTCTGGGACGGACCGGCCACCACCGCGGACATCGGCGCGCTCCCGCACTTCAACCCCGACCTGGACGGCGAGGACGCCACGCCCCCGGTCCCGGTCGCCGCCCTGCGCACCGCCGCCGCGACCGCCGACGCCCTGCTCGTCGTCAGCCCCGAATACGCGCACGGAGTCCCGGGCGTCCTCAAGAACGCCCTCGACTGGCTGGTCAGCAGCGGCGAATGTGGCGGCAAACCGGTCGCGGTGATCACTGCCTCGCCATTCCCCACCGGCGGTGACCACGCCAACGCCCAGCTGCGCGAGGTCCTGCGCATGATGTCCGGCGAGGTCGTGACGGCGGCCTGCCGCGAAATCCCCGCCATCGGACCGAAGGTCGACCCCACCACGGAACAGGTGAAGGACGCGGCCACCCTCACCGATCTGGGCCTGGCCATGGCTCAGCTGGCCGAAGCCGCGACCACAGCCACAGCCACAGCCACAGCCACCGCCACCGCCCCGCTCACCACACCATGAAGCCGGCAGCCCACACCGCCCTCCATCCCCCTCACACGCCGAACAACCGCGCCGCGTTCCCGTAACAGACCCCGCGCAGCCAGTCCTCCCCGAGCTCCAGCCCGGTGAGCACCTCCAGCGCATGTGCGTACCCGTAGGGGATGTTGGGGAAGTCGCTGCCGAACAGCACCCGTTCGCCGAGGTCCCGGAGCCGGCCGCGTTCCGGGCGGGGGAACGGCGCGATCCGTTCGGCGAAGTCCGTGAACGCCATGGTCGTATCGAGATGCACGCCCGGATAGCGCTGCGCGAGGTCAAGGAAGTCGGTGTACTCCGGCATCCCCATGTGCGCGATGATCAGCCGCAGCCGGGCGTGGCGGGCCAGCAGCCGTGCGATCGGCTCGGGCCCGGTGTGCTTGCCCGGCGCCGGGCCCGAGCCGCAGTGGATGACGACCGGCACCCCGGCCTCCGCGAGGGCTCCCCACACCGGGTCGAGCAGCGCATCGGCCGGGTCATACCCGCCCACCTGCACATGCGCCTTGAAAACCCGTGCCCCGTCGGCCAGTTCGGCGCGCACATACTCCGCTGCACCGTCCTCCGGGAAGAACGTCGCGGTCCGCAGACAGTCCGGCGTACGGGACGCGAAGTCGGCCGCCCAGCCGTTCAGCCACCGCGCCATCCCCGGCTTGTGCGGATAGATCATCGAGGTGAAGGCGCGTACGCCGAAGCCGCGCAGCACCGCCAGCCGCTCGTCCTCCTCGAACCGGTACGTGATCGGCCACGCCCGCCCCACCAGCGGCCCGGCCGCGTCGAAGTACGCCCAGACCTTCGCCATCACCCGCTCGGGCATGAAGTGCGTATGCACATCGATCAGCCCCGGCAGCCCCAACTCCCGCCAGAACGCGCCGACCCGCTCATCCCCGTCCGCCACGCCGGGCCCCTCCCTTACGGGCGACCCACTACGGCCTCGCCCCTACGGCCTCGCTCACGGCCCCGACCGGCACGGCACGGCCCCGTGGCCCCTCGGCCCGCTGAGCCACCAGCCTGCATCCACCGCACACATTTACCTGCACGCACATCCCTCTGCGCATCTACCTGCACGCAGCATCTAAACGCCCCCACTTCCTCAGAACAACCCCTCCTGCCCTCTCGCTCCCTCCCGCTCCCGTTCTCCCACCCCGCGCCCCACGGCCCGCACCGGCACCGTCGTCACCCGCCCCGCAGCAGCCCCCAGGACCCACCCGGACAACAGCCGCGCATCCATCACCGCAACCACACCCGCCTCAGCACCTGCACCCGGCCCCGCACCCCCACCGAACCCACCGGCGCCCGCCCGCTTCCCGCCCCCGTGCGCGCCCCGGCCCTCACCCCCGGCTCCGCCCCTCTCCCCGGCCACATCCCCCGCCCCCGCCAACCGCAGATACACATCGGCCCCCACCCCGGTCAGCACCTCCCCCACGATCTCCGCCCCGGCCGTCATCCCGCCCAGCTCGGCCACCTCACCCGGAATCCGGTCCAGGCCGAACAGCTCCGAATGGTCAGTACAGGCGAATTCCACCGGCTCCAGCGTCTCCGGCCAGCCCGCCAACTCCCGTGCTGTGCGGTGCAGTTGAGCGAGCTCGGCGGCCCGCTCCGGTACCGGGGGCAGCGCCCCGCGCGCCGCCCGCTTGGCCGCCTTCGTGAACCGGTCGGGCACCGCCAGCGCACTCCCCAGCAGTGCCTCCGCCCGCCGCGCCGCCATCAACGGCCCCCGCCCCAGCCATGCGTACGCCACCGCCCCCTGCTCCACCAGCCGGGCCGGGCCGCGCTCGGCGGCCGTGATCCCCACCTTGAGCAGCCCGGGACCGAAGTACGCGAGGTAGACGCCGTACGGCCGCGGATCGTCGGCCATGGTGTCCGCGGCCACCGAACGCGACCGGTCCAACTGGGCGCACCGCGCACACTGATCCCTGGCACTCGCCCCGTCGAGCACCGCACCGTACGGGCACACGATCCAGCGGCCGGCCCGCCACACCCCCAGACACCACCGCTCGCCCCGCGCGGCGAAGGCCAGCCGCTTGCCCGCGGGGAGCAGGCTCACCCGCGCCTCGCCCCGCTCGGCGCAATACCAGCCGAGCCGCTGCCCGAACCGCCCCGCCGGCCCCGCCCCCGGCCCGCCGCCCGACCAGCGCGGTCCCGTACATCGCCACACACCGCCAGCGTACGACCACCCACTGACAACGCCACCCGCCCGCCGTCGCCCCCGGGCCCCGCACGCCCGCACGCCCGCACCCCGGCCTGCACCCTCACGCGCGGCCCCGCACCCACCCGGCCCGCGCCCCTCACCTGCCCCTCAGCCCACCGACTCCCCTCAGGCCGCCCCCTCACCCCACCGACTCCCCCTCAAGCCACCAGCCCGCCCCCACTCCCCGGCCCCCGAAACGTGCTCCGATACGCCCGCGGCGACACCCCCAGCGCCGACTGGAGATGCTGCCGCAGCGAGGCCGCCGTCCCGAAGCCCGCCTCGGCCGCGATCCGGTCCACCGTCAGCTCGGTCTCCTCCAGCAACTGCCGGGCCCGTTCGATCCGTTGCTGCGTCAGCCACTGGAGCGGCGAGATACCGACCTCCTCCCGGAACCGCCGGGTGAAGGTCCGTACGCTCATCGACTCCCGCGCCGCCAGCTCCCGCAGGCTCAGCGGCCGGTCCAGGTGCTCCAGCGCCCAGGCCCGCGCCACCCCGGTGGACGAGATCTGCGGCTCCGGCATCGGCCGCCGGATGTACTGCGCCTGCCCGCCCTCCCGGTGTGGCGGCACGACCGTCCGCCGCGCCACATCGTTGGCCACCGCCGCCCCGTGATCGCACCGGACCATGTGCAGACACAGATCGATCCCGGAGGCGACCCCGGCCGCCGTCAGCACCTCGCCCTCGTCCGTGTACAGCACATCCGCGTCCAGGTCGACGGCCGGGAACAACTGGCGGAAGTGCTCCACCGACCGCCAGTGGGTGGTCGCCCGCCGCCCGTCCAGCAGCCCGGCCGCGGCCAGCACGAACGCGCCCGTGCAGATGGACGCGATCCGGGCCCCGGGCCGGATCCGGCCCAGCGCACCGGCCATCGCCGGACTCAGCCGCCCGGCGCTCCGCTCCGCCCCCAGGTCGTAGTCCGTCCCGGACGCCGGTACGACGACGGTGTCGGCCTCCTCCAGAGCCTCCGGCCCGTGCGCGACATTCACCGTGAAGTCCGTGTCCGTTCGCACCTCACCGGGCTCCAACGCGCAGGTGACCAGCTCGTACAGAGGCTCCCCGGCCGCCGACCGGGCCTCCCCGAAGATCCGGTGCACGATGCCCACCTCGATCGGCAGCATCCCGTCCCGCACCAGCACCGCCACCCGATGCCGCCGCCCGCTCCCCGGCACGGCCCGCACCGGCCCGGCCCCACCACTACCCCCGCTACGGCTTCCGCTCTCCACTACACCCATGGCCCGATCCTTGCACACTATGGCCATCGGGCCACTCGTCCGGCTCCCCGCCCCCACGGAGAGTGGAGGGCATGAAGGTCCTCTGGCTGTTCGCCCACCCCGACCAGCGTTCCCTGAGCGGCGCCCTCAAGGACGAGGGCCTCCGCGCCCTCGACGCCCAGGGCCACCAGCACCGCGTCTCCGACCTCTACGCCATGAAGTGGAACCCGGTGGTCGACGCCGCCGACTACGGCCACGACCCGGCCGGCCGCCTGCTCATCGGCGCGGCCTCCGAACGCGCCTATACGGACGGCCACTTGGCCCCCGAGATCCGCGCCGAACAGGACAAGCTCGACTGGGCCGACACCTTGATCGTCCAGTTCCCCCTCTGGTGGTACGGCATGCCGGCCATCCTCAAGGGCTGGTTCGACCGCGTCTTCGTCAAGGGCTTCGCCTTCGGCCTCACCGACCCGGCCACCGGCCGCCCCCAGCGCTACGGCGACGGCAGACTCACCGGCAAACGGGCCATGGTCATCACCACCGCCGGCGCCCGCGCCGCCACCCTCGGCCCGCGCGGCGTCAACGGGGACCTCAACGACCTCCTCTTCCCCCTCCAGCACGGCACCCTCTGGTACACGGGGATGTCCGTCGTCCCGCCCCTTCTGATCCCCGGCGCGGACCGCACCACCCCGACCGCCTACGCGACCGCCGCCAGCCGCCTGCGCGAGCGCCTGCGCACACTTCCCACCACCGAGCCGCTCCCGTTCCGCCACCAGAACAGCAGCGACTACGACGACGAGCTCCTGCTCCACCCCGACCTGGCCCGGCTGCCCCCGCCCCGCACGGGCCCGGCCGTCCACTACACGGCCCCGCCGCCACCGGTCCACGGATGAACCACACGCACAAAAGCCGCAGGCCCGGTGGAAATGAATCCACCGGGCCTGCGGCGTCAGTAGCGGGGACAGGATTTGAACCTGCGACCTCTGGGTTATGAGCCCAGCGAGCTACCGAGCTGCTCCACCCCGCGTCGGTGAAATGAACACTACGCGACTCCCCCGCCAATACCTAATCGCTTTCCGACCACCACCCCGCCCACACCCAACTACCGCCAGGCGCACCCCCGTTGAAGCTCCCTATGAAAAACTCCCCTCATGGCACCCACCCACCACCCCACAGACCCCGACCGCCCCGCACGCCCCACCCACCTGATCGCGGTCGTCGGCAACAGCCCCGGGGTCGGCAAATCCACCCTCTGCCGCGCCCTGGCCGACTGGCTGAGGAGCACCGGCGCCACCGTCGACCACTTCGAAGAGGCCGACATCCTCACCCGTCCCGCCTTCCGCGCCGTGGCCGAAGAATTCGCCGACGGCGCCCACAGCGTCCGCCCCGAGACCCTGGTGGCCGCCACCCGCGCCTACGTCACCGAGTCCCGCGCCGCCGGCACCGACGTCCTGGTCACCGACGCCCTCCTCCCATTCATCCCGTCCCTGATGGCCTGGGGCCATGACGAGCCCGCCATCACCGGCGTCCTACGGGAGTTGGCCACCGCCGTCGATCCGGCCCGGGTGACCGTCGTCTACCTCCACGACGACCCCGCAACCGCACTCCGTCGCGCCGTCGACCGCGAGGGCGCCGCCTGGGAGACCTGGTACATCGCCAAGCTCGCCGCCTCCCCCGGCACCCGCTCCGTCCACGACCTCCCCTCAGCCGCCGCCCACCTCCACCACGAAGCCACCCTGACCCGCCGCCTACTGGCCACCACCCCCTGGAACGTCCTCCCCGTGGACCTCACCGACCGCGACGCCCACCAGACGGCCGAGCACGTCCGCCGTCACCTGGCCGCGCTCTTGGACGTCACCGCTTGAGGACGTACGCACGGCGTATGGCCGACGCAGCCCTGCCGCCGCACGCCCACGCCCCGCAGCCATCGCCGGACACGCGCGATCGGACGACAGCCGAGAGACCCGCCACGTCCCGGGGGCGGCGCCCGGCCGGACGACAGCCAACCCTCCCCCCACGCTCCAGCGGGCAAAGCGCAGTCCGCCCCGCCCCTCAGCCCCGCTGAATCCCCTCCGTATCGAGCAACAACCCCCGGCGACCGTCCGAGCACTGCGCGAGGAGCGCCGGCCCCCGCTGCTCGACGGCGAGGTACCAGGTGCCCGGCACCAGCTCCCCCGCCGGCTCCAGCGAACCGTCCTCGCTCAGCACCTCGCGGGCAGCCGGGACCGCGAACCAGAACGGCTGGAAACCCGGCTCCGGTTCGGAGACCACGGCACCGGCCATGCGTTCGGCCTTGCGCAGGGTCTGCCGGGCATGGCTCTCCGCCACGTCACTGCCCCCGCGCTGGATGCCGTCCGTATCGCGCAGCAGCCCCCTGCGACCGTCCTCGGTCCGCGCGACGAGCGCCCCGTCACTCTGCCCGACGGCGAGGTACCAGGTGCCCGGCACCAACTCCCCCACCGGCTCCGGCGAACCGTCCTCGCTCAACATCTCGCGAGCCACCGGGACGGCGAACCAGAACGGCTCGAAACCCGGATCCTCAGCCGCCCCGCAGTCCACGTAAATCCCACGCTGGATGCCGTCCGCGTCGAGCAGCAGCCCCCTGCGACCGTCCTGGGTCTGCACGACGAGCGCCTTGCCCCGCTGCTCGACGGCGAGGTACCAGGTGCCCGGCACCAACTCCCCCGCCGGCTCCAGCGAACCGTCCTGTCCCATGAGCGGACGGGTGGCCGGCACGGCGAACCAGAACGGCTGGACACCCCGGTCCGGGGAGGCGGCCAGCGCGTGCGCCAGCCGCTGCGCGGTCTCCAGCGTCTGAAGGGCGCGGCGCTCCGCCTCCTGCCGCAGCGCCTCGGTCTCCAGACGTAACAGCTCCGCGCGCCGCTCCATCTCCGCCAGCCGCTGCTCGGCTTCACTCTGCCGGTCGGCCAGGCTCGCCGGGTCGGGCACGCCCGCGTACGGCGCGGCCCCGTCCGATACGGCCCCCTCCGATACGGCCCGGTTGCGCGCGATCGCGATACGGCCACCGGTATTGCGATTGCGCTGCTGGGGCACCGGCCGGGACCTGGCCGCCAGCCTCCCTCGAAGATGCCGGTAGAGGGTGTCCATGTCGAGCGGATCGGGCCGGCCCGGAATGCCCTCGTTCAGCGTCGCGATCAGCTCACCGGTGAACGCCGTGTACGTCTCCCCGGGCGGCGACAGCGCGGGCCGGGTCTCCGCGGAGGCCGTCAGCAGGCAGGTCCCCTCGACCACGGCCTGGTCCGCGATGTGCGCACTGGCACTCATCCGCCCCAGCAGCGCACGCCCGCTGTAACAGCAGTCGAGGATCACCACGGTCCGCTGGGCACCGGCCTGCGGATCCAGCACCGCCCTGCGCAGCCACTCATACCGCAGCGAGGTGTGCTCACGACCGGGGTCCGAATCGGCCATGGCGAGGTAGAGCTCGTCGGTGTACAGGTCCGTGAGACCGTGCCCGGCGTAGTAGACGAGCAGCGTGTCCCGGGCCTTGCGGGCCCGATCCCGCACCGTATCCAGCACCTGGCCGATACTGAGGGGTTGCGAGAGCACCGTGCACGACTCGGCCGGCAGCCCCCACACCGCGGGATCGGTCAGCGCGTCCCGCAGCCCCGCCAGATTCCGGGCGACCGCGGGCAGCTTCTCCAGGTAGACGTAGTCATGAACGCCCACCAGTACGGCCTCCGAGCGGGCCGGGTCCGACAAGACCGCCACGGCTACTCGCTGTCTCCGTCCGTCGCCACCGGAGCGGGCGCACCGCTCTCGTTCCAGACCCGCAGAATCTGCTCGACCGCCTCGGGAGAGCTGTCGTGCAGCGTCACCACCACACCGTCCCGCTCGAGCCGGACCTGCGGCGGCCGCGGCCGCGAGCCCCGCCAGGTGGCCACAGCGGTGATCAGGCTGCCCAGAGCAATGCTGTTGGCGACCACGACATTGACGAGGTCCAGCCCCCCGCCCATATGCCCCGGCTCCGACGGCTCCGCCCCAAGCGAAACCCTCACCTGCCCCCGCAACTCAGGCTCGGCCACCAGCCACCGGTACAAGGACACCGGCCCCTCGACATCCTCCGCCCCACCCCCGAACGACAGCGTGACCTCCACCCGACCGGCCCCTTCCATCGCCACCACTCCCACGCCCCACCATAGAAGCGCACCGTCTGCCCTGACGGGGTTTTCCCTGCTCTTCCCCGCCGGGGCCGGCGGCGGGATGGTGGCATGCACAGGCGTACGCCAACGGATGGAGCGACCACCGCTTCACAAGTTCACCCGGCCCGACTGTCGTGGCCCCGCGCCGTAACGCACCGGCATCGCCACGAGTCGCTCAGGCCCTCTGCGGTTCACCGCCGTTGATGTCAGCCGGAGACGATCGACAACACCTCAGAAACGCCGAACACACCGAGCAAGCCAACGAGCGCGACACCAACCAGGGCCAGAACGCACATCACCGCAATGCCCACCATGACCCACGAACGCCCAACCGCCGCGTGATACTCACCGTCGTCGTCCCATGCGGCTCTCGACTCACCGGAGGTCCGCTCCTCGCCTCCCACCGGCCGGCGGCGGAAGACCAGGGAAGCTGCGCTCAGCCCCCCGCCGGCTGTCCGAAGCGATGGGCGGCGCCGACTGGCCCGGTTGCTGTACTTCGCGGCTGTACGGCACGACAAAGCCCCCGCCCGGATTACCCGGCGGGGGCTTTGATCTGCTGTGCGCTCGGCAGGATTCGAACCTGCAACCTTCTGATCCGTAGTCAGATGCTCTATCCGTTAAGCTACGAGCGCTTGGCTTTCCGGCGGTTTTTCTTGCCGGTCGGCGTTGCGGGAACAACATTACATGACCTGCGGCGTGAGGCGAAATCCATTGCCCGTAGCGCCTCTGACCTGCGGAAACGCCCTTGTGGCGGGGGTTGCGGAGTTACTCGGGCCAGGGGGAGCCCTCGATGATCCGGACGAAGTTCGGGCGGGTGTAGTGGTCTTCGCAGCGGTCTGGGGCATCGGCCTTCGTATTGCCGAAGGTGGACTGGGGACGGTGGGCCGGGTCGGCGTGGAAGGCGTGGAGGATTCGGCGCCTGAAGTCGGGGCGGAGGCGGGGACGGGCGGAGACGATGGCCTCGCAGGTTTCCGCAGGGAGGGTTTCGAATGTGACGCGGGCCACTTCGGATGTCTGGGGGTTCCGGGGTTGCGTGCAGGGCGATGGCCTCCCAGACGTGGTGGGGGCCGGCAGCCCACCCGCGACGCCGGTCACCGAGAACCCCGGCTGCCCGGCAGGCCGCCGCCAGGCCCCGCACTATCCCGGCCCCCGCACCACCGGGCCACCCAGTCGTCCGACCGGCGCCGCCCCAGCGACCGACGAGGCAGCCAGGAGCGAGGCAGCCGGGGAACCCCGTAGGGGAGATCCGGTCGCGTGCCCGCCCCGTCTCGCCAGTAGCCACCACGCAGCCAGGCCCGGCCGACCAGCTCTAACCCGGCCGGCTGATCTCGGCCTGCGCCCAGAGGCGCCCCAAAACGCGTTCAGGCCCCGATCTTGGGAGATCGGGGCCTGAACGAAGAGGAGCGGAGGCGGAGGGATTTGAACCCTCGATGGGGGGTAAGCCCCAAACCGCATTAGCAGTGCGGCGCCATAGACCGGACTAGGCGACGCCTCCACACACCCCACGCGCGCATGCACGCTGTGGTGTGTCCAGATGATGGCACAGCTCCAAGGGCTGTCACCAATCGCCCCCTACGGTACTAGGCGCGCGGGCCACCCGGCAAAGACGTTTTTGCAGCGCAACGTCGGGGGCGGCAGCGCGTTAGAGGTGTCGGGGCCGCGACGACGCGCGTTGTCGTGCGCCCCCGGCGTGTACGTACCGCGTACCGCCCCGCACTCGCCTCTGGAGCCTGTGATGCCGTACCGCCGGACGTCGTCCCTCTTCGCCGCGGCCACCACTGCCGCCACCGCCACCACCACGGCCGTGCTCTCCGCCGCCGTGTCCGTCGTCTCCGCCGCCACCGCGCTGGCCCTGGCGGCGCCCGCCGCGTCGGCCGCCCCGATCCCGCTGCCCCACTACCGGACCGTGGACGGCATCACCGGCGCCGGCCACCACGCCCCGGCCGGGAGACAGGGCGGCCTGCCGGGCGGTGCCGATCACCACGCCGTTGACGGGGATCAGCGCCGCCCGGCAGGCCACCCCGCCTCGGCCGACCGCCGCAGCCCGGCCGGCCACCACATCTCGGCCGGGGGCCGGCACCGCCCGTCCGATCACGGCCTCCCCGTCGATCGCCTCATCCCGGCCGACCGCCCCACCCCCACCGGCCACCGGGCGCCCGGCGACAAGGACACCCCCGCCCTCAACCCAGCCGCCCCCTCCGCCCCCGCCCCCGCCTCCGTGGACCACCTCACCGTCACCGTCCGTGGGTCCGGTTCGGCGCGGACCGATGGGACGTTCGAGCTGTATTGCCACCCCGCGCGCGGCAACCACCCCCATGCCAAGAAGGCCTGCACGAAGCTGGACGGGATGACGCGGTGGGGGCGGGATCCGTTCGCGCCGGTGCCGCAGGGGGCGAACTGCACGATGATTTACGGCGGCCCGGCCACCGCGCATATCACCGGGACCTGGGCGGGGCGGCCCGTCAACGCGGATTTCCGGCGCACCAATGGGTGTGAGATCAGCCGCTGGAGCAGCTTCGAACCCCTGCTCCCGTCGACCAGTTCATGACCCGGTTCATGCCCTAGTAGCGGGCCAGGTCAGGACGATGCGGCAGATGTCGGGCGTGCGGCGAGTCGCACACGGCCGTGGCATTACCTCCTCGTCATCCGCCTCCGCGTCCCGGGCAAGTGCCCGTAGACTCCATCCCAGCGATCCGCCACGGTGGGTCGGCAAGGTGCGGTAACAGGGAGGAAGCGTCGTCGTGAGCAGCAGGCCATCCCGAGGCGCTGCTCGCCTCGCAGCCATACTCGACGCCCTCCCCGACGCGCTGTTGCTCGTCAACTGCAACGGCACCGTCGTCAACGCCAACACCATCGCGCTGGAGACCTTCGAGGCACCGGGCACGGCCCTGGTGGGGCGCGGGCTGCTCGATCTGCTGCCGTCCTTCGACTCCAAGCGCATCCCGGGGTCCATGCGGCGCATGGACGAGGAGGAGGAGCGGACCCGGACGAAGCCGACGCGGATGGTCGCGCGGCGGACGGACGGGACCGAGCTGCTGGTCGAGGTGACCAGCGCCAATCTTGAGGACGGCCGGACGCCGTACGAGTCCGCCTTCGAGGCCGCGTACGCCGATCACCGGAACGGCTATACGGGCAATGAGCTGCTGATGCTCGTCGTCCGTGATCTGACCGGGACGCTGGACACCGAGACCGAGCTGGCCCGTCAGCAGCGGCAGACCGAGATGATTCTGCGGGCCGCGGCCGAGGGCGTGGTCGGGGTCGACGCCGACGGCAAGGTCGTGCTCGTCAATCCGTCCGCGGCGCAGATCCTCGGGTACCGGGCGAGTGAGCTGGGCGGCAAGGAGCTGCATCCGCTCATCCATCACTCGCGGGCGGACGGTTCGGCGCTGCCGTGGGAGGACACCCCGCTGGCCGACACGCTCAAGTCGGGGCGCAAGCACCGGGTGCGCGGGCAGGCGCTGTGGGCGAAGGACGGCCGGGCGGTGTCCGTCGATCTGACGACGGCGCCGGTGCGGGACGGCGATCAGCTCGTCGGCGCGGTGATGACCTTCACCGACCGCCGGGCGTTCGACTCGCTGGCGGCCCGGCACACCCAGCTGCTGGCGGTGCTCGACCAGGCGCTGCGCGGGCCGCTGGAGGAGCTGAAGGGCGAGCTGGGCACGCTCGCGTCCGACCCGGCGGGCCAGCTGTGGCCCGAGGCGAACCAGATCCTGCACCACCTCGCGGCGGGCCATGCCCGGATGACGACGCTGGTGGACAACGTCCTGAGCTATCAGCGGCTGGACTCCGGCAAGGAGAAGCTCAACCGCACAAAGGTTTCGCTGGACGGTGTGGTCGCGGCCGGTGTGGAGGGCGCGATCGAGCTGATCGGTCCGGGCCGGGCGCAGTTCGCGGTGCATGCGCCGCCGATAGAGGCGACGGTCGACGCGGAGCGGATCGCACAGGCGCTGTCGCATCTGATCGCGGATGTCGCGGGGGTCGATTCGACGGGCCGGATGCCGGCCGGTGAGGCCGCCCTGGGCGGGCGGCCGGGGCCCGTCCCGGGCGATTCGACGATCGTGGTGGCGGCGGCCAAGCGCGGTGATGTCGTACGGATCGAGGTGCGCGGCCCGTTCGGTGGCGGCGACCCGGTCCATGAGCCGATCGTCCGCGGCATCGTGCGGCAGCACGGCGGGCTGATGCAGACGCACGAGGTGCCCGGTGGCGGGCCCGGTGCGGGCGGCAGCGCGTATGTGCTGGAGCTGCCGGTGGCGGGGGACGGCGCGTCCCCGGACAGCACGTCCCCGGACGGTGGGACGGCCGGGGCGGACGTGCCGACCGGCAACGAGACGACGGTGATGCCGGTACCGGCGGCCCGTGCGCGCGGCACCCAGGGCAACGCGGCGGACGCGGGCGCGGCCGGCGGCGGCCAGGGGCCGGACGACGAAGGACACGAGGGCGGCGAGGGGCCGTCCGGGGGTGACGGCGGGCCGGGCGGTTCCGGCGGGTCCGGTGCGCCGCTCGGTGGCGGTGGTGCCGGGACCGGCCTGGCGGTGCCGGAGCAGACGGGCGGGGCGCAGCCGACCGGTCGCCGGCGGGCGCGGCACTCGGGTGCGGAGCAGGGCGCGCATCCGGGCGGCCAGGAAGCCGGGGTGCCGCAGACCGGTGTGCCGCAGACCGGTGTGCCGCACGGTGTCGTCGCCGATGGTGCGCAGGGTGCGACCGGCCCGGGCTCGGTGGACGGCGGCCCGGGGGCTCGTCCCGGGCAGGGTGACGCGGCGCAGGGTGCCCAGGGTGGCCCTGTCACGGACGGCCGGGGGCTGCCGCCCGGTATGGCGGGGGCCGAGACCGTACCGCCGACGGGACGGCGCCGGGCCCGGCAGGGCGCGACGGAGGGCGGCGGACTGCCCGCGCTTCCCCCCGGGGCCGGCCCGGCTCCGGAGCAGCCGCACGGGCCCGCGGCGGGACCGCAGGGGCGGACACCGCAGGGCCAGGGACCGGCAGTCGGTCCGCAGGGGCCCGCGGCGCCGTCGGCCAACGGGGCGCCGGTGCCGGCCTCCGCGTCGGCACCCAGGCGGACCGGCCCGCAGATTCCAGGTCAGAGCCCGGCTCCGGGGCAGTCTCCGGCGCCGGGCCGGCCGCATGTTCCGGGGCAGGCCACGGGCCCCGGCCAGACACCGCCCCCGGGTCCCCAGGGGCTCGCGCCCGTCCAGGCGGGTGGCCGACGGGCGCGCCGGGCGCTGGCCGAGGCGCCCGAGCGGACCGCCCCGGGTGAGCGGACCGGGGCAGCCGCGGCCTCCGGGGCGCAGCAGCAGACGGGCGCGCGTACCGCCTTCGCGCTGCCGCCCGCCGCCGCGGACCGGACCCCGGAGTCGTCGGTGCCGGCGCTGCCCGCGACCGCCGACCAGGTGCCCGCGCAGTCGGCCGGTCCGCAGGAGGCCGCCGGTACGGGACGCCGCAGGGCGCGTCGGCCGGTGGCCGGCGGGCCGGAGACGGCGGTGCCCGGCGGTCCGGAGGCGTCGGTGCCGGGCGGCCCGAACGCCGCGCTGCCCGGCGGCCCGCACGCGTCCGTGCCCGGCGCTCAGCAGGGCCACGAGCCCGAAGGGGCCGTCAGCTCCGGTGCGCCGCAAGGCGAGTGGGACGGCGAGCCGACCGGCAGACGGCGGGCCCGGCGGGCCGCGGCCGAGGAGCGTGCGGCGGCCGCGATGGCCGACGCCGAGTCGTCCGGCACCTTTGTCGCGGGCCCGGAGGGGCTCGTGGCGCAGCCCACCGAGGCGGCCGAGGCGACGGGTACGGCCGGTGGCACGGCGCCCGGGATCGCGCCCGCGCCGGAGGCCGGTCCGGCCCAGGCGCCCGCCGCGCCGCAGCCGTCCCCCGCTCCCGTCGCGCCTCAGGACCCGCAGAGCCCGCAGGCCCCGCAGGCCCCCACCGGCCGTCGGCGGGGCCGTCCCAGCCCTGCCGAGGAGGCCGCGGGCCCGCCGCCCGTGCCGCCGCAGGGCACGCCCGCCGCGGCGGCGCACCGGCAGCCGCTGCCGCCGGCCGCCGAGGACGACGGGCATGCCGCCGGGCACTCCCAGGGGCGGGCGTTCAGCGTGCGGACGCTCGGTCAGGGGGTGCCGTTCGCCCAGCAGATCGCCGACCAGCAGCGCCCGCCGGTGCCGCCCGGCAGCACCCCGCCGGGCGGTACGTCCGCCGGTTCGGGCCGCCGCCGTAAGCTCGCCGCGCCGCAGGAGGACCGGCGGGCGGCGGGCGCCGAGCCCACGCCGGCCGAGGCGCCCGCGCACCCCGGTGCCCCGCAGCCCGAGCCGCAGGCCCCGGCCCGGCCGCAGGCCCCGCCGCAGCCTCAGCCGCAGCCGCAGCCGCATCTGATGGATGCCAGTGAGGGCCGGGCCTTTGCGATCTCCGCGCCCGATGAGGGCAGCGAGGGCCCCGAGCCGCTGGACGGCCCGAACGGCGCCATAGAGGTGGTGGACCGTCAGCCGATGCCGATGGACGACGAGCTGCCGCCGGAGCCGCTGGACAATCCGCGCCGGCTGCTGGTCTGGCCGGCGCCGGATGTCGCCACCCAGCAGGCGCTGAGCGACCGCGGCTACCGCCCGGTGATCGTCAACTCCCGCGAGGAGGTGGACGCCCAGATCGCCGCGTATCCGGCGGCGCTCTTCGTCGACCCGCTGACGGGGCCGATCACCCGTACCGCGCTGCAGTCGCTGCGTCAGGCGGCGGGCGCGGCCGAGGTCCCCGTCCTGGTGACCGCGGGTCTGGGGCAGGCCACCCGGGAGGCCGCGTACGGTGCCGACCCGGCCGTGCTGCTCAAGGCGCTGGCCCCGCGCGACAGTGACGTGCACCCGCCGCGGGTGCTGCTGATCGAGCAGAACGACGACATCGCGGGCGCCCTGACCGCGTCGCTGGAGCGGCGCGGGATGCAGGTCGCCCGGGCCGGCGGGGATGCCGACGCGGTCACTCTCGCGTCGCAGATGCGGCCGAATCTGGTCGTGATGGATCTGATGCAGGTGCGGCGCCGCCGGGCCGGCATCGTCGACTGGCTGCGCGCCAACGGGCTGCTGGACCACACGCCGCTGGTCGTCTACACCTCCGCCGACATGGACCCGGCGCAGCTGCCCCGGCTGGCGGCCGGCGAGACGGTGCTCTTCCTGGCGGAGCGCTCCACGAGCGCCGAGGTGCAGGGCCGGATCGTCGACCTGCTCGCCAAGATCGGCACGAACTGACCCGTGGTGGGGCCCGGACGCCCGGGCCCCACCGCAGGATGTCCTACGCCAGCAGCGTCACGTCCAGCTCGCCCTCCGCGTACTGCTTGCGCAGCACCTTCTTGTCGAACTTGCCCACGCTGGTCTTGGGCACCGCCGGGATCACCGCCCACCGCTCCGGCAGCTGCCAGCGCGCGATCCGCTCGCCGAGGAACGCTTTCAGCTCCTCGTAGCCGATGGTCGCGCCGTCGTTGAGCACCACCGTCGCCAGCGGCCGCTCACCCCACTTGTCGTCCGGGACGGCGACCACCGCGGCCTCGACGACATGCGGGTGCGCCATCAGGTGGTTCTCCAGCTCGACCGAAGAGATCCATTCGCCGCCGGACTTGATGACGTCCTTGGCGCGGTCGGTCAGCGTGAGGTAGCCGTTCGGGGTGATGGTGCCGACATCGCCGGTGCGCAGCCAGCCGTCGGGGCTGAACTTGTCCTCGGGGCGCAGCGGGTCGCCCTGCGCGCCGCCGTAGTAGGCGCCCGCGATCCACGGCCCGCGGATCTCCAGTTCGCCCGCGGCCCGGCCGTCCCAGGGCAGCTGCTCGCCGTCGGGGCCGATCAGCCGGGCCTCGACGGAGGCGGGGAAGCGGCCCTGGGTGGCGCGGTAGGTCCACTCCTCGTCGCCGCTGACGCCGGCCGGCGGGTGGGCGACGCTGCCGAGCGGGGAGGTCTCGGTCATGCCCCAGGCGTGTACGACGCGGATGCCGTGCCGCTCCTCGAAGCCGCGCATCAGGGCCGGCGGGCAGGCGGAGCCGCCGATGACGACCGTCCGCAGACAGGCCACATCCCGCTTCGTGGCGTCCAGTTCGGCGAGCAGGCCCTGCCAGATGGTGGGGACGGCGGCGCCGATGGTGGGCCGGACGGTCTCGATCATCTCGGCGAGCGGCGCGGGCTGGAGAAAGCGGTCCGGCATCAGCAGCGAGGCGCCGGCCATGAACGCGGCGTGCGGCAGGCCCCAGGCGTTGACGTGGAACATCGGCACGACCGGCAGGGTGATGTCGCGGGAGCTGAGCGCGAACGCCTCGGCGGTGTTGACCTGCATCGAGTGCAGGTAGAGCGAACGGTGGCTGTAGAGGACGCCCTTGGGGTCGCCGGTGGTGCCGGAGGTGTAGCAGAGCGCCGCGGCCGCCCGCTCGTCGATCTCCGGCCAGGCGTAGCTCTCCGGGCGGTCGGCGATCAGCTCTTCGTAGTCGTGCACCCGGGCCTGCGCACCGTCGAGGACCGACCGGTCGCCGGGGCCCGCGACGACGATGTGACGGAGCTTCGGCAGCTGCGGGAGCAGCGGGGCGAGCAGCGGGAGCAGGGTGCCGTTGACGAGCACGACCCGGTCCTCGGCGTGGTTGATGATCCACACCAGCTGTTCGGCGGGCAGCCGCAGATTGAGGGTGTGCAGCACCGCCCCCATGGAGGGGATCGCGAGATAGGCCTCCATGTGTTCCGCGTTGTTCCACATCAGCGTGCCGACCCGTTCCTCGCCGGCCACCGACAGCTCGTCGCGCAGCGCATGGGCGAGCCGGGCGGCCCGGCGGCCGATCCCGGCGAAGCTGCGCCGGTGCGGGTCCCCCTCGGTCCAGGTGATGACCTGCGATTCACCGTGAACCGTCGACCCGTGGGTCAGGATTCGCGAGACGGTGAGCGGTACGTCCTGCATCGTGCTGAGCACCGGGTGCCTCCGCTGTATACGGGCGGGTAATGGTGCTGAGATTGTCGATGCATACCGCTTGGTATGTCACGCCCCCAGGGGTGTGTTCTTGCCCGCTCATGGAGGCATATGGCCGGGAGCGGGGCGGGGCACGGGGCGGGCCGCCGCGGGCCGCGCCGCCCCGCCCGGCAGTTTTCCGGCGCCATCGCCCCACCCGGCCGCCCCGCCCCCGTTCCCCCAGGTCAAAGGGCGGGCGGCCGCCGTTCACCCGGAGGGATGGCCCTTACGGCACGTTGCTTGTGCGGCGTCCGGACGGAGCAGCACGCTGACGAGCGTCCGGTTTTCCCGGTTTCCTCTTCTGACAGGAGCGTCTTATGCGCCCCCACCTCGGTCGTTGCCTCGTCGTTGCCGCCCTGAGCGGTGCCGGTGTCCTGGCCTGCGGCACCGCTCAGGCGGCGCCCTCGGCCGCCCCGGCCCCGCGGGCCTCCGTCGACGGCCCCTCCCTCGGCCGCCCGCTGTTCGGCGGGCAGTTGGACAGCGTCGCCGGGCTGGGCGGCGGCGTGATCTCCGGTGGCGGGCGGCCGGTGGCCACCCAGGCGGGCGGCGGGCGGTGAGGCCGCGGCGCTGACCGCCGGCCACCGGCGGGCCGGCCGGCCGCTCACGGGCGCCGATCGGCCACCGGGGTCACCGCTTGGAGGACCAGCACCGACAGATCGTCCTCGACCGGGCCGGTGCCGAAGTCGTGTGCGGCGCGCCGGACATGCTCGGCGAGGGCCTTGGCGCCCAGCCCGGTGCCGTCCCGCAGTACCTCGATCAGACCGTCGTTGTCGTCCAGCTGCCAGTTGCCGCACCGGCGTTCGGTGACCCCGTCGGTCACACACAGCAGCGTCTCGCCGGGGGCGAGGGCGAAGGAGCTGGCCTGGAATTCGGTGCCCTCGTCGATGCCGAGCAGCATCTGGGGGTCGGAGGCCGCCTCGACCCTGCCGTCCACGAACATGTGCAGCGGCGGCGGATGGCCGGCGGTGGCGACCGTACAGCGGGCCCCGGGGGTGCCCGGATCGACCTCCAGCTCGCCGTACAGCAGGCTCAGAAAGCGGGAGCTGGCCTGTTCGCCGCCGAGCTCCACGGCCTCCGCGCTCTCCTCGGCCATGGCCAGATTCAGTCTGTCGAGCACCGACTCGACGCCGTGCCCCTCGCGGGCCAGCAGCCGCACCAGGTGGCGGGCCAGGCCGGTGACGGACATCGCCTCCGGGTCCTTGCCCTGGACGTCGCCGAGCAGGAAGCACCAGCGCCGGTCGCCCATCGGGAAGACGTCGTAGAAGTCGCCGCCGACGGTCTGGCCCTCGCCGTGCGGCTCGTAGACGATCGCCGTGTCGACGCCGGGGATGCTGGCGAGCGTCGCGGGCAGCTGCCGCCGCTGGAGCGCCAGGCTGATCGTGGTCTGCCGGGTGTACTTCCGGGCGGTGAACACGGCCTGCGCGACCCGGCGCGCCACATCCTCGACCATCCGCACCACGGTGTCGGTCATCTGGAGGTGTCCCGCCCGGCCGAGCAGCAGCATGCCCTGGTCGGTGTCCCGGGCGACCAGCGGGAAGGCCAGCGCGGACCCGCCCGAGGAGGTCGCGCCGGCGCATTCCGGCCAGGGCCAGGGGGTCCCGGCGGTGCGGATGAGGTCGGCCGGCGGGTCCAGCTCCAGGTCGGCGCGGAGCGGCGCGATCCGCCGCTCATCGACATGCCAGACCCGGGAGAGCTGCATCGTGCCGCTGTCGGTGGTCAGCCAGATCGCGCACCAGTCGGCGAGCCGGGGCACCAGCAGCTGGGCGGCGAGCGCGGTGACCATGTCCTGGTCGAGCTGCCCGGCCAGCAGTTCGCTGGTCTCGGCGAGGAAGGACGGCCCGCCGCGGTCGGCCCACTCGGCGGCGTAGCCGTGCGGACGGCGGCGCTGGGCGGCGGGCTGGGCCGGAGGCGCGACGGCCCTCGTCTCGGGCCGGGGTACGGAGCCGATGGTGCCGGGCTCGCCCTCGGTGGCCTCCAGCCGGAACCACACGGTCTTCACCGACTTGCGGTAGGTCACGCCCCACGATTCCGCCAGCGCGCTCACCAGCTGGAGGCCGTATCCCGGCTCGCCGGTACGGGCGTCCACCCCGCCGCGTACACGCCGGGCCGGATGGCGGTCGGAGACCTCCATGACCAGACCCAGCTTGGCCCGGCGACGTTCCCCGTCGCCCTCGGCGGGGTCGTGGTGGTGCTCCAGCCGGCAGGTCACATCGATCTCGGTACCGGCGTACATCACGGCATTGGTGACCAGCTCGCTGGTGAGCAGGACGGCGTCGTGGATGAGCTCCGCGTTGATCGCTGCCGAGCCGGGCCCTGCGGTGGCGGGTGGTGCGGCGGCCCGTTCGGTGAGCAGCGCGCGCACGAATTTGCGTGCGCCGGCGGCCGCGAGCTGGTTCGCGGGCAGGCCTTTCCGGGACACGGATTCCGTCGTGTGCGGGGAGGACAGCGGTACCACTGCGCCCCCTGGATATGCCGGGAAAAAGTGATTACAAGCGCTTTATACTATGTCATACCTGCCCAAATGGATCACTCTGCCCGATGGGATTTCCCCGCTTCGATCACTGGGGGATGGTGTGCCATGGCGCTCGACCCCGCCCGGCCCGAGCCTCCCGAGCCCGCTCAGCCCGCCAAGCCCTCCGATCCGTCCGAGCCGCCGTCCGAGCAGTCCGGGCCCGCCGCGTATGTCCGGCCCGTATCGCCCGCCGCGCCCCCGTCCGACGGCCAGTGGGTACGCACGAGTGAGCTGCGGCCGCTGCTCGCCGCGATGAACGCGGTGCGCGACGGGGATTTCACCACGCGTGTGGAGAGCCCGCCGGCCGGCGGCTCCACGGACGGGGTGCTGGCCGACATGGCCGGCGTCTTCAACCAGATCGTCGCCCGCAACGCCCATCTCGCCTCCGAGCTCCAGCGCGTCCGCGGCGAGATCATCCGGCAGGGCCGGCTGGACGAGCGGATCTCCGCGAGCCCCGGCCAGGGGACCTGGACGACGAACATCGAGGCGGCCAACACCGTGCTGGAGGCGCTGGTGGTCCCGCTCGCCAAGGCCACCCGGGTGCTGGACGCGGTGGCCGACGGCGATCTGACCCAGCGGGTCGATCTGCACGACGGCAACCGCCAGCTCCGCGGCGATCTGCGCCGCCTGGGCAACGGCGTCAACCGGATGGTCGACCAGCTGTCGCTGTTCACCGGCGAGGTCACCCGGGTCGCCCGCGAGGTCGGCACCGAGGGCCGGCTGGGCGGCCGGGCCAAGGTCCAGGGGCTGTCCGGCGACTGGCTGCATGTGACCGAGGCGGTCAACACCATGGCGTCCCGGCTGACGGCGCAGGTCCGGGACATCGCCGTGGTCACCACCGCGGTGGCCACCGGCGACCTGACCCAGCAGGTGACGGTCGAGGCGACCGGTGAGCTGCTGGAGCTGAAGCTCACCGTCAACAAGATGGTGGACCAGCTGCGGGCCTTCGCCGACGAGGTCACCCGCGTCGCCCGCGAGGTCGGCACCGAAGGCCAGCTGGGCGGCCGGGCGCAGGTGCGCGGCGTCTCCGGCGTCTGGAAAGACCTCACCGACAACGTGAACTTCATGGCGTCCAACCTGACCTGGCAGGTCCGCAACATCGCCCAGGTGACCACGGCGGTGGCCAACGGCGACCTGAGCCAGAAGATCACCGTGGACGCCCGGGGCGAGATCCTGGAGCTGAAGTCGACGATCAACACCATGGTCGACCAGCTCTCCGCCTTCGCCGACGAGGTCACCCGCGTCGCCCGCGAGGTCGGCACCGAGGGCCGGCTCGGCGGCCGGGCCCAGGTGCGGGGCGTCTCCGGCGTCTGGAAGGACCTGACCGAGAGCGTCAACTTCATGGCGGACAACCTGACGTCCCAGGTCCGCAACATCGCCCTGGTCGCCACCGCCGTCGCGGAGGGCGACCTCGGCAAGACGATCACCGTCGAGGCCAAGGGCGAGATCCTGGAACTGAAGACGACGATCAACACCATGGTCGACCAGCTCTCCGCCTTCGCCGACGAGGTCACCCGCGTCGCCCGCGAGGTCGGCACGGAAGGCAACCTGGGCGGTCAGGCGCAGGTCAGAGGCGTCTCCGGGGTCTGGAAGGACCTCACCGAGAGCGTCAACTTCATGGCGCTCAACCTGACGTCCCAGGTCCGCAACATCGCCCAGGTGACCACGGCGGTGGCCAACGGCGACCTGTCCAAGAAGATCGATGTGGACGCCCGCGGCGAGGTCCTGGAGCTGAAGGACACCGTGAACACGATGGTCCAGCAGCTGCGGGCCTTCGCGGACGAGGTCACCCGCGTCGCCCGCGAGGTCGGCACCGAGGGCCGGCTCGGCGGCCGGGCCCAGGTCCATGGCGTCTCCGGCGTCTGGAAGAACCTCACCGACAACGTCAACTCCATGGCGGACAACCTGACCTCCCAGGTCCGCAACATCGCCCAGGTCGCCACCGCCGTCGCCAAGGGCGACCTGTCCAAGAAGATCGATGTGGACGCCCGCGGCGAGATCCTCGAACTGAAGACGACGATCAACACGATGGTCGACACCCTGTCCTCGTTCTCGTCCGAGGTCACCCGCGTCGCCCGCGAGGTCGGCAGCGAGGGCCAGCTCGGCGGCCAGGCCCGGGTCGAGGGCGTCTACGGCACCTGGAAGCGGCTGACCACCAGCGTCAATGAGCTGGCGCTGAATCTGACCACACAGGTCCGGGCGATCGCCGAGGTGGCCAGCGCGGTCACCCAGGGCGATATGTCCGGCTCGATCACCGTCGACGCCCAGGGCGAGGTCGCCGCCCTGAAGAACAACATCAACCTGATGGTCGCCAACCTCCGTGAGACCACCCGCGCCAAGGACTGGCTGGAGTCCAACCTGGCCCGTATCGCCAGCCTGATGCAGGGCCACCGCGACCTGGTCGAGGTCGCGGACCTGATCCTGCGCGAGCTGACCCCGCTGGTGAACGCGCAGTTCGGCGCGTTCTTCCTGGCCGAGGCGGGCGCCGAGCCGGGCGAGGGCCTGGAGCTGATCGCCGGTTACGGCACCGGCCAGCCCGAGGGCCGCCGTTCGCTGCCGCGGCTGCGGCTGGGCACCCCCGGCTGGGGCCTGATCACCCAGGCCGCCACGGAGAAGAAGCGCATCGTCGTCGAGGCCGTCCCGCCGGACTACATCACCATCAGCTCCGGACTCGGCGCCTCGGCCCCGGCCAGCATCGTCATCCTGCCCGTCCTCTTCGAGGACCAGGTGCTCGGCGTCATCGAGCTGGCCTCGTTCAGCCGGTTCAGCGAGGTCCACCTCGCCTTCATCGACCAGTTCGTGAACACCATCGGCGTCTCGATCAACACCATCATCGCCAACTCCCGTACGGAATCCCTCCTTTCGGAATCCCAGCGGCTGACCGCCGAACTCCGTCAGCGCTCCGACGAACTCCAGCTGACGAACGCCGAGTTGGAGGAGAAGGCGGCCCTGCTCGCGACCTCCTCGCAGTACAAGTCGGAATTCCTGGCGAATATGTCGCACGAACTGCGCACCCCGCTGAATTCCCTGCTGGTGCTCTCCCGGCTGCTCGCCGACAACCCCGACGGCCGGCTCTCCCCGCAGGAGGTGGAGTTCGCCGTCACCATTCACCGCGCGGGCTCCGACCTGCTCCAGCTCATCAACGACATCCTCGATCTGTCGAAGATCGAGGCCGGCCGGATGGACGTCCACCCCAAGACCCTGCCGCTGATCAAACTCCTCGACTACGTCCGCGCCACCTTCCGGCCGCTCACCGTCGACCGCGGTCTCACCTTCGATGTCACGGTCGGCGAGAACGTCCCCAAGGAACTGTTCTCCGACGAACAGCGCCTCCAGCAGATCCTGCGCAATCTGCTGTCCAACGCGGTGAAGTTCACCTCCTCCGGCGGCGTGGAACTCATCGTGCAGCGCGTTCCGGGCTCGGATTTCGAGGAGGAGTCCCTGCGGACCGCCGACGATGTCATCGCCCTCTCCGTCAAGGACACCGGCATCGGCATCTCGCCGGAGAAACTCGACGGCATCTTCGAGGCGTTCCAGCAGTCCGACGGCACCACCAACCGCAAATACGGCGGCACCGGGCTCGGCCTGTCCATCAGCCGCGATATGGCCGCACTGCTCGGCGGCCGGATCATCGCCGAGAGCGAGCCGGGCGTCGGCTCCACCTTCACCCTGTACGTGCCCGCCCGCTATACGGGCCCGTTCCCCGCCCCGAGCCCCACCGCCGCCACCCGCCCCGCGGACAGCACCGCCCAGTCCGGCCCCGTCCTGGCCGAACAGCTCACGGCCAAGCCCGAGCCGCAGCGGAGCGCGCCGACCGGTGACCTCTTCCCCACCCCGGCGGCGGACCAGGAGCTGACGTCCCCCACGGGAGGGCACTCCCCCGACGGTGCCGCCGTCACCTGGCCCGAAACCACCCGCCTCAAGGACTGGCTCAGCGGACGCGCCGGCCAGGTGCTGGCCCAGCGCCGGATCCTCATCGTCGACGACGACATCCGCAATGTCTTCGCGCTCACGCACGTATTGGGCCGGGTCGGTATCAGCGTGAAGTACGCGGAAAACGGCCGTGAGGGCCTGGAAGTCCTCGACCGGACACCGGATGTCTCGCTGATTCTGATGGACATCATGATGCCGGAAATGGATGGTTACGAGATGATCAAGGCGATCCGGCACGCGCCTCGATTCGCTGATCTGCCGGTGATCGCCCTCACCGCGAAGGCCATGCCCGGCGACCGGGAAAAGGCGATCGAGAGCGGGGCCAATGACTACATCCCCAAACCGGTCGATGTGGACCGGCTGCTGACCGTGATCTGCCGCCTTCTCGACCCGGAGCACGGTGAGCCGTCGCCGCACCCCGAGTCCGGTGACCCCGATATCCCCCATGCCGCCGAAAGCAGCGGCGGCATCGGCCAGGACGACCAGGGAATGACGGGGCAGGAATCATGACGACCACACCCGACACCTCATCCAGCATCCTCATCGTCGACGACATGGAGGAGAACCTCGTCGCGCTGGAGGCCGTTCTTGGCTCCCTCACCCAGAAAGTGGTCCGTGCGCGATCCGGCGAAGAGGCCCTCAAGGCCATGCTCCGCGAGGAATTCGCGGTGGTACTCATCGATGTGCTGATGCCGGGCATGAACGGTTTCGAGACCGCCGCCAATATCAAGGGCCTCGACCAGACCAAGGACGTCCCGATCATTCTCCTCACCGGTGCCTCGGTCGACCCGAATTACGCCTATCGCGGCTACACGGTCGGCGCCGCCGACTTCCTCATCAAGCCCTTCGACCCCTGGCTGCTGCGCACCAAGGTGAACGTCTTCCTGGACCTGCACCGCAAGAACCGTCAACTGGCCGCCCAGGCAGAGCAGTTGAAACGCCTGCTGACCTCGGACGAACAGCCCCGCGGCGAGGGCACACCCCCCGCCCCGCCGCCGGGCGCCGCGCACGCACCACTGCCCGCGACGACGGTGTCCGCCTCGGCCGCCCCTCACCCGCCGGTGGAAACCGAAGGCGCCCGGGAGGCCGAAGAAGCCGGGGAAACCGGAGAGGCTGGGGAAGCCGGGGAGGCCGTAGCGCCCGGAGAGGCCGGAACCCCCGGGGAGGCCACCGCGCGCCCTGTCACACCCCCCGCCGCACCCCCCGAAAGCCAGGAATTCCGGGCGCATTCCGAGCCTCCCCCGCCGCCCGTTTCCCCCGGGGCCGGCGACGCCTCCCGGCTGGCGGAGATCGCCGGTCAGCTCGCCGAGGTGGAACTCCTCCTGCGTGACGCCCAGGGCACCGACAAGGCACGCCTGGCCGACCGCATCGCGGAATTGGAACAGGCGGTGGGCAGGCTCCTGGTGAGCCGGGGCACCTGAATTCCCGTACCCCGCCCCGTACAGCCGTGCCGGCGGCGCCCGGTGGACACCGCCGACACAACCAGTTATTCCCTTTCGGCCCGCTGACGCGTGACGCCAAGAACGCTACGCTTCCGGACCTTCTTGGGCGCTCTCGCCCCGGATCCCCGGAACCTTGTTGACAGTAAAGGCGTACATTCCCCCGAGGACGAATATCGCCAGATACTGAGCCCAGGTGATGTCATCGAGCACACTGTTCACCGCGACGACCACACCGGCCCAGAGAAGAGTGAATACGATCTTGGCCATCAGAATTCCCTAAGCCGTCAGGAGAGCGACGCGAGGCAGCCGGTGGCTCCGGCGACCACGGTCTTCTTCGCGATGTCCGAGGCCGCGTCCTTGCTGACGTAGCGGCCGACGATCAGCGCACCGGCTCCGCCGATCGCCCCCTTGATCAGGCAGTTCTTCACCATCTTCTGCATCTTGGTGTGGTGCATGAGGTAGGCGCAGTCGTCCTTGCTCTTGGACATGGTGCACATCGAACGGGCTTCTTCGATGGGGTTCACCATGCTCGACTGAACCGCGGGCCGCGGGTCCGACTCGGCGTGGGCCACACCGGCGCCACTGGCGAGGACGATGCCTCCCACCATGACGGCCGACATCGCACCCGAGACAAGGCTCTTCATTGAATTTCCCCGATTCAACGTTCTTATGCGGCGCGGATATGGGTCAGATACCGCGCTCTCTTTGCCGCTCACAAACGTAGTTGCCGATATGCACTCGGGGAAACCCCATTGAGCCGATCTTGAGCTTGACGATTTTGTGAAACTCACCCGCGGCAATCGATGTTCGCGTTTCGGTCGACTGATACGCAATGTCCAAATATCTGCGGACGCGGGACGGTTGTGAAGCGGGGACCAGGAGCGGCCCGTGGGGGTGGCTCAGCGAGGCCGACGGATCACTGCTCTGCCCGCGTCCAGGTCGACGCCCGTCCGGGGCGGAGCGCCGTCATGTTGGTTGTCCTGCAAGGTCAGATCCACGCGGCGCTGTTCCAGCTGTATGTGCTTGTTGCCGTTCCACATCGTGTGCAATTCCTCGGTCATGGTGGCACCCAGGCCCACTCCACCAGCTGAGGTACGGCCGGTCAGGCGGCGGCGCAGCCATTTCGGATGTCCCGATCTGAGCACCACCTGCCGCGCCGCGGCCAGTAAGAATCCACCAATGACAGGCACCAAAATGGCCATCAGGCTCGCCAGCATCATCATGTTCGCCCAACGCTCATGGGCGTTCCACGGTTCCTCCCCCCGCTCGCTGGCATCCATGAAGGATGGCCCCGGTCCCTTACGACCGCCCGCCGAACTGCCAGTTGTGCACCTCGATGTCGGTGTACCGGTCCTGGGCCAGGACGGCGCGTGCCGTCTCGGGGTCCGCCGCCCGCACCAGCGCCGCCGTCCCCAGCCAGTCGGCGCCGTCGTCGGACAGCAGGGGCCCGTACGCGATCAACTCGTCCTGCTCGGGCGGCACGTCGAGGTCAGCGGCCGGCCCGGCGCCGAGGCCGAGCACCAGGTACCGGTTGCCGTCGGTCTCGCCACCGGGGAAGTCCCACATGGTGCGCCCCAGTGTGTTGCGCCACCGGCGCAGCATCACATCGCGGTACACGCCCGCTTGATAGCCGGGCTCGTCGAAGGCGAACGCACGGGCGGCGGCCGGATCCGGCAGGTCGACGATGTGCACACTGCCGGTGGGCGTCTCGCCGTCGCCGGCCATGGTCGGCCCACGGGCGATCATTTCCGCCCCGTACCCGTCCATATAGGACCAGTGCTCTTCCAGCAGCTCGTCACGCAGCGCCAGGGAATCGGACCGGTCGCGGTGATAGCAGAAGAATTCCATGCCCACAGTCTTCATCACCATGCGCATCAATCGCCCAACGGGCCGCATTGGAGCCGGAGTTCGGAAGTCGGGTGAGGTCCGGCTCTCCCTATCCTGGCCGCATGACTGAGACGCACACTTACGACGTAGCGATCGAATGGACCGGGAACCTCGGCTCGGGTACGGATACTTACCGTTCCTTCAGCCGTGCCCATGAAGTCCTGGCGACGGGAAAGCCGCCCATCGCGGCCTCCTCCGACCCTGCCTTTCGCGGCGACCCGTCGTGCTGGAATCCCGAGGAACTGCTCGTGGCCTCGGTGGCCCAGTGCCACATGCTCTGGTACCTCCACCTCTGCGCGGTGGGCGGAGTGACCGTCGTCGACTATGAGGACCGCGCTCACGGGGTCATGACCATGGACGCGACCGGCGGCGGAGGCCAGCTCACCGAGGTCGTGCTCCGCCCCGAGGTGACCGTTGCCGAGGCGTCGATGGTGGACACGGCTCGCGCCCTGCACGGCGAGGTGCACGCGGTGTGCTTCATCGCCCGCTCGGTGAACTTTCCCATCCGGCACGAGCCGCTCATCCGGGTCCAGTAGGGAGGCACTCGGCTGCCGCTGGGTGACGACAGTCGCGGCAGCGGCCCGGGGTGGAGGCACGGAAGGCGCGCTCGCAGCCGTCGCAGGTTTGGAGCGGGGCCGGGCGGGCGCGGGTGGTGGCGGCCGGTGACGCGGCCGGGAGGGGCGGCGGGAGCAGTTCCGTGAGGCGGTGGGTGAGCAGGGCTGCCGGGTGGCGGAGGGTGGCCGGGAGGCCGGTGGTCAGGGCGTTGCGTACGGCCTCCGGGGAGGCCCCGCGTTCCAGCCAGGCGGCGACGGCCGGGGTGAGCCGGTGGACGTCCCGTACGGAGAGCAGCAGGCGGGGATCCTCGTACCGGAGGTTCGCGAGGAGGGCGGCGGCCGGGGTGTGCTGCGCACGGGTACAGGGCTCGGGCGGCGGGGGCGGGGGCTCGGGTCGTGCGTGGGGCGGGTCGGTACGGCCGTGGGGAGACGCGGGGGCCGGAGCCGGTGTGGGTGTGGGTGCGGGTGTGCGGGAGGCGCGTGTCGGGGCGACCGAGCCCGGGGCCACCGGCGGCGGCGCAGCAGGGCCCGGGGTGACCGGGGCCGAGGCGACCGGGGCCGGGGTGACGGCGGTGCGGCGCTTGGCTTCCTCGGCGGACTCGCGGGCGCGGCGGGCGCGGGTGGCTGCCGGGTTGTTGTACGAGAGCGTGAGCGTCACCATCCGCCCGTCGTCCGTACGCCGCCGGACCCGCTCCAGGTAGCCGTGCGCCTCCAACTCCCGTAAGGCGGCGGCGATCCGGCCCCGCCCCTCGGGGAAGCGCTTCGCCAGCGTACGGATGTCGACCGGCGCGCCCTCGGGCAGCGACTGGATGTACGCGGCGAGCCCGATCGCCAGGCCCGACAGCGAACGGTGCTGGGTGAGGTGGTTGCCGACGATCGTGTAGCCGGGGTCCTGGAACTCGGTGACCTGCTGGACGCCGGACGGGTGCGGCGACGGTGATCGGCGAATCGCGTACTGAGCGCGCGCAGGCGCATTAGGCTTCTCTTCAGCCATCGGGAAGGGCTCTTCTTCCTCGGCGGTCAGGCCCTCGATCGGGATGCCAGTCCCGGCCGGGGGCCGTCGCATGTGTGCGGGTTTTTGGGGTTGTTGTTGCCGAGGGTGCATGCACGGCGGCTGCGGAAGCCAGTCCTCCGGTCATGGATCACCCGAGCGAGTGACGGCGCGGTGCACCAGGGCAGGCTGGGCTGGGTGGGATCGGTTTCTCTGCCTGGGGTTATGGGTCTTTTACGGGCCCAAACCCCGGCGTTCGGCACACCGGCGCCCGGTTTACCGGCCTCCGGTTGACGGGCGTCCGACCGCGCCTCTCCCCTCATCGCCCCCACATCGGCAGATCGAACTCCGCCCACACCGTTTTGCAAGGGAACGGCCCCCGACAGGTGCCCCAGCGGTCGGCGAGCGCGTCGACAAGGATCAGGCCGTGCCCGGATTCCCGTAGCCCCATGGCCTGCGGCGCCGGAAGCCGGTCACCGCGCGCATCGGTCACCTCGACACGGAGCGTGTCCACGTCAGACAACATCACGACCCGGAAGTCCCGCCCCGGCACCCGGCCGTGGGACGCGGCGTTCGCGGCAAGCTCGGCAAGAACCTGAGTCGGAACCTCGAACGGCATGCCCCAGGACCGTAGTTGCTCGGTCCCGAGCAGCCGCGCAAGACGGGCGCCCCGACGGGTGGCGGACAGCTGAACGTGGAAGTGGAGCTTGCGCTCGACGATTTCCTGATTCATGTCACTCAGCGTGGTCGTCCGTGCTTACGCTGAGAAGTGATTGCGCCGATACGTACGGTCACTGTCCCTAAGTGTCCAGGGACGTCCCCTACGGTCCAGGAGGTGGAGTGGATGAGTATTGACGGCACGGACGAGGCAGGTTGGGAGCCAGATCCGGAAGACGAGACGCGGGCCGTCGTCGAAGCTGTCGGGCGGCAGCTCAAGCTGTGGCGCGAGGCCGCCGGGCTACGACCCGCCGAGCTCGGGAAGGCCCTTGGGTACGGGGAAAACCTGATCTACAAGATCGAGCGCGGTGCACGTATCCCCCGCCCCGAGCTTCTCGACAAGGCTGATGAGGTGCTGGACGCGGGCGGCAAGATCGCCGCGATGAAGAAGGACGTGGAACGGGCCCGGTACCCGAAGAAGGTCCGGGACCTGGAGAAGCTGGAGACCAAGGCGGTCGAGCTCGGCGCGTACGGCAATCACAACATCAACGGCCTCTTGCAGACAGAGGAGTACTCACGAGCCCTCTATGACATGCGGCGGCCCTCCTATTCGCAGGACGAGATTGAGCGACACGTCGCGGCCCGCATGGCGCGGCAGAAGATCTTCGAGCGTCAGCCGCTCACCACGCTCACGTTCGTCCAAGAAGAGGTGACGCTCAGGCGCCCCCTCGGGGGCAGAATGGTGATGCGTCGACAGCTCGAACGGGTCTTGGAGATGGGCCAGTTACGCCACGTGGAGATCCAAGTGATGCCAACGGAGCGCGAAGACCATGCCGGAATGAGCGGCGAGCTTCAACTGCTCAAGCTAGGTGACGGCTCAGCGGTGGGCCACTGGGAGGGGCAGCTGACCAACCGCGTGATCTCTAACCCCAAGGAACTCCGAATCCTTGAGCTGCGGTATGGAATCATCCGATCGCAGGCTCTCACCCCTCGTGAGTCACTGGCCTTCGTCGAGAAAGTGCTGGCAGAGACATGACCCGCAACCCTCCTGTCGGAAGTGAACCCCAACTCGTGTGGATCAAGAGCAGCTACAGCAGCAACGACGGCCCCGCATGCGTTGAGGTCGCCCCCACCCCCTCCACCATCCACATCCGCGACTCCAAGAACCCCGACGGGCCGCAGCTGCACCTCCAGCCCGCCGCCTGGGTCGACTTCGTCGCGTACGCCGCCACTACGGGCTGAGTCAGGCGAGGGGCTCGGGGGCCTTGGTCCTCGGTCCGCCCGCGTCGCCCGTGTTGGGCGTGCCGGTCGGTTCGAGGAGCAGGACATCGGTCTCCTCGTCGGCCACCGGGCAGTGCTCGACGCCCTGCGGGACCACGAACAGTTCGCCGGGGCCGAGCACCACATCGCCGTCCCGGAGCTGGAGGGTGAGCCGGCCGCGGACGACCAGGAACAGTTCGTCGGTGTCGTCGTGGGTGTGCCAGATGAACTCGCCCTTCATCTTGGCGAGTTTGACCTCGTAGTCGTTGAGCCGGGCGATCGTCTTCTGCGACCACAGGTCGCTGAACTGCGCAAACTTGTCGACGAGATTCACGGGCACGGGGTGAGTGGTCATGCCTTGAGACTGCCGTGCCCGGTATCCGGGGGTCTTGTACGTTCCTGGCATGACAGACGGCCCGCCCCGTACGACGATCAGCGCATGGCGCCCGTCCGTGCCAGGAATCGCCGAGGTCTTCCACGCGCACTTCACCGAGCACGCGTATCCGTCCCACACCCATGACACGTGGGCCCTGATGATCCTCAACGACGGAGCGGTCGACTTCGCCCTGGACCGCCACCGTCATGACGCGACCGGCAGCGGCACCGTTGTCCTGCTGCCGCCCGGTGTCTCCCACGACGGCAGAACGGTCACCGCGAACGGCTTCCGCAAGCGCGTGCTCTACCTCGACGCGACCGTGCTCCCGGAGGAACTGACCGGCCGGGCGGTGGACGGCCCGGTCTTCGGCGACGAGCTGCTACGGCACCGCATCCACCAGCTGCACACGGCCCTGGGGCACGCGGGCGACGGGTTCGAGGCGGAGTCCCGGCTGGCCTTCATCCGGGAACGGCTGCACGGGCACCTGGACGCGCGGCGACCGACGCGTACGCCGGGCAGGGAGGCGAACCGGCTGGCCAGCGCGTTGCGCGAGCTGCTGGACGCCCGGCTGCCGGCCGGCCTCTCCCTCCAGGAGGCGGCCGCCGCCCTGCACGCCCACCCCACCCACCTGATCCGCTGCTTCAAGCAGACCTACGGGCTGCCGCCGCACGCCTACCTCACCGGCAAGCGCATCGAGCGGGCCCGGGGGCTCCTGCTCGACGGCCGCCGCCCGGCCGAGGTCGCGGCAACCGTCGGCTTCCACGACCAGGCCCATCTGCACCGCCACTTCACCCGCCACGTGGGCACGACACCGGCGCGCTACGCGGCCACGCCACGGCGCCGCTCGTCATGAACGGCACCGCACCCTCAGGACAACCCGTCGGACCGTCTGCCCGTCTGCCCGTCGCAGCTGGTCGATGAAGGCGTCGCGGGTCTTCGTCAACTGCCGGGCCGGCTCGACCGCGCTTCCACTGGTTGCCGCAGAATCGTCCTGAGCTTGGCGGGGTCGGTCCTGCGTGGGTCACTGAGGTAGATCTCGTGGTGCAATCCCGCCTCCCGCAAGTTGTTGGCGGGGAGGTATTCGTGGTGCAGCCTGGTCAGAATCGGTGTCTCGTCGTCGTAAGAGCCGATGTGGAGGACCTGGGCGCTGGTGCCCTCGTGCAGCGTCTCTGACCGCACATCCGTAATGGCCGGAAATTTCTTCTTGGTCAGGGCGGTGTCCCTGGCGTCTTCGATCATGCCGCCAGTGATCCAATCGGGGACGCTGATGAGAAGTCTCCATCGCCAGTTGTCCTTGCGTCTGGCCAGGAAGTCATCCATGTCATCCGCCCACCACAGTCCCTCCAGTGGGCCCACGACGAAGTCCTTGTCAAGGTCTCCTTTGCTCGCGAACTTGGCGGTATAGGCGACGGCGTAGAGCGCCTCGACCGCGTGGCGGTACGCGCCGCTGGTGTTTGGATCGCCGTGCCCGTCGATGGCGAGGAAGTGGAGCTCGGGGATGTCGACGATTTCCCAGTCAGTGTTCTTGGGCGCGTAGCACTGCTTGAAGTGGCGTTTGACGTCGTACTTGGCAGTCATGCCGAGGAACCTTCCTGTGAGTAATTGTCATCACGGATCAGCAAGGTTGTTCAGGGAGACAGTCTCGATGGTGCCGTCGTGGTTGACCACGCTCAGCGCGGGTGTGCCTCCCGACCCGGGATCCGAGACCGGCCCACACGTCGTGAGCACTGCTCGCGGTGGGGACCGGACGCTCACGCCCGGGACCCTCAGGCCGGGACGCTCACCTCATGGCGCGTGCTCCGGCCGTCCGGGGTGATCCGCAGCCGGTGCCGGTGCACGCCGGGACGGCCGGCGGCCACGTACTCCTCGTAGGCCCGGACCACCTCGTCCCACAACTTCCTCGTGCCGTACTGGGCCACGGCGAAGGCCGACGTCTGCTGTCCGTCGTAGTCCACGCAGGCCCAGCTGGACGTCCGGCCGTCGGCCAGCAAGAGCCGCGTATGGGCCTCGTCCACTTCGGTGTCCCACACGTGCCAAACTCCCGGCACGCGGAGGCCGATGTACATCTGTGCGTCGAGGTCGTTCCCGGCAACGGCCCAGGGGGACACCGCCGTCGTGGAGCACTCGGGCTCCTGGCCTGCAAAGGGGACGCCGGCTCGCAGCTCGGCGTCGACCTGCTGGGCGCGCAGGAGCATGAAGGACCCGTAGGGGGCGAGCGTCCCCTCGGCGGTTCCGTCTGCCTGCTTCGTGGCGAGGAGAGTCCCGAAGTTGCACCAGGGGGTGTCCCACGGGATGACGAGGAGACCGCCGGTCACGGTCTGCTCCAGCCACGCGAGCGGCACGGTCCGGACGGAGCAGGTGGCGATGATCCGGTCGTAGGGGGCGTTCGGCTGCCAGCCGCCCGCGCCATCCGCGCAGATCACCTCGGGCTGCCGGCCGCAGGCCTTCAGGGCCCGCTGTGCGCGGCGCGTCAGCTCGGGGTCGACGTCGAGCGAGGTCACGTTCTCCGGGCCGCAGACGAAGGACAGCAGGGCCGCGTTGAACCCGGTGCCGGTACCGATCTCCAACACCGAGTGCCCCGGCCGCACGTTGAGCGCCTTCAGCATCCGTACGACCACACTGGGCATCGACGCCGAGGAGGACGGGACGCGGTCGCCGTCGGGCCCCTCCGCGAACTGGGTGACCAGAGGGGCGTCGCTGTATGCCGCGCGCCACCACTGGTCGGGGGCGCTCTCCCGGTCACAGGGCTCGTGGCCGCCGTTCCCGTCGCGCAACCAGAGTGTGGACGGCAGGAAGAGGTGGCGGGGTACGGCACGCAGGGCGGCCCGCAGGTGAGCGGGGGCGGGGGAGCCGAGCTGCCCGGCGATCCGGTCCAGCAGATCGCCGAGGGCTTCGTCAGGGGCGGCCGGATACGAGGTCAACGAGCCTGCTCGGGCTGCGGCGGCGGAGTCGGCTCCGGGGCCGGTGGGCGCGGAGGGTGCATGCGCCGAGTGTGCCCGATCGGGCCCCTAGGGGCAGCCGGTTCAGGACGAGAGCATCGCCAGCTCAGGGTCATCCCGGAGTTTGGCCAGGGCGCGGGAGACGGCGCTCTTGACCGTGCCGATCGAGACCTCCATGACCTCGGCGGTCTGGGCCTCGCTGAGGTCCTCGTAATACCTGAGGACGACCATGGCCCGCTGACGGGCGGGCAGTCGCATCACGGCGCGCCACATCGCGTCGCGCAGTCCCTGGAGTTCGGCCGGGTCGGGAGCCGGCAGCGGGTCCGGCTCCGGGATCTCGTCGACGGCGAATTCCTCGACCTTGCGCTTGCGCCACTGGGAGGTACGGGTGTTGATCAGCGCGCGGCGGACGTAGCCGTCCAGGGCGCGGTGGTCCTCGATCCGGTCCCAGGCCACATAGGTCTTGGTCAGCGCCGTCTGGAGGAGGTCCTCGGCGTCGTTCGGGTTGGGAGACATCGACCGCGCGGCGCGCAGCAGGACCGGCCCCCGGGCCCGTACATAGGACGAGAACGTCGGGAACACAGCGGCGGTCGAAGCGCTGGTGCACACTGGCGTGGTCATGGGCACCACGCTAAGAGCGAGGGTGGGGTGGACGGATCGCCCCCAGGTGCCGAAGCCCTATCCGCCTGAAGTTGTACGGGTGGTCCCCACCCCACCTCCTCTAGGGGGACAGCCAGGTCGTACCCGTCAGACCTGCGGCCACGGATTCGGCTCCCGGCCGCCCCGTCAGCGGTCCGCGCCGAGGACCAGCCCCGAGGTCGGCACGCCCGTACCCGCGGTGACCAGCACATGCGCGGGGGTGCCCGCCTGGTTGACGGAGGTGCCGCGGAGCTGGCGGACGGCCTCGGCGATGCCGTTCATCCCGTGCAGGTAGGCCTCGCCGAGCTGGCCGCCGTGGGTGTTCAGGGGGAGCAGGTCCGCGGCGACGAAGTCCGAGGCCTCGCCGGGCGCGCAGAAGCCGAACTCCTCCAGCTGCATCAGCACGAACGGGGTGAAGTGGTCGTAGAGGATCGCGACGTCGATATCGGCGGGGGTGAGGCCGGCGGTGCGCCAGAGCTGGCGGGCTACCACGGTGATCTCGGGGAGGCCGGTCAGACCGTCGCGGTAGAAGCTGGTCATCTGCTCCTGGGCGCGGCCCGCGCCCTGTGCCGCGGCCGTGATCAGCGCCGGCGGGTGCGGCAGCGTACGGGCCCGCTCGGGCGAGGTCACCACGATCGCCTGGGCGCCGTCCGTCTCCTGGCAGCAGTCCAGCAGCCGCAGGGGTTCGACGATCCAGCGGGCGGCGGCGTGGTCGGCGAGGGTGATGGGCTTGCCGTAGAAGTACGCGGCCGGATTGCGGGCGGCGTGGCGGCGGTCGGTGACGGCGACCGGGCCGAAGGCGTCCGGGGTCAGCCCGTAGGTGTGGAGGTAGCGCTGGGCGGCCATGGCGACCCAGGAGGCCGGGGTGAGCAGGCCGAAGGGGAGGTTCCAGCCGAGCGCCGCGCCCTCGGCGGACGGCTCCCGCTGCTGTACGCCGGAGCCGAAGCGGCGGCCGGAGCGCTCGTTGAACGCCCGGTAGCAGACGACGACTTCGGCGATTCCGGTGGCGACCGCGAGAGCTGCCTGCTGGACGGTGGCGCAGGCCGCGCCGCCCCCGTAGTGGACCCGGGAGAAGAACGAGAGCTCGCCGATACCGGCCGCCTGGGCGACGGTGATCTCCGGGTTGGTGTCCATGGTGAAGGTGACCAGCCCGTCGACGTCCGCGGGCGTCAGCCCGGCATCGTCGAGCGCGGCCCGTACCGCCTCGACGGCCAGTTGCAGCTCACTGCGGCCGGAGTCCTTGGAGAACTCGGTCGCGCCGATACCGGCGATGGCGGCCCGGCCACCTAGAGAGTCGGGGCGGCGGACGCTCATGCCGTGGCCTCCGGGGGGTCTACGGGGAGAGCTTTGGGGAGAGCTTTGGGGAGGCCGTCCGGGACGCGTTTCGGGGCGCCGTCCGGGACGTCTTCGGGGATGCCCTCCGGGGCGCCTTCAGGGATCCCTTCCGGTTCAGGGATCCCTTCCGGGATGTCTACGGTCACCGTGCCGGTGACGTGGTGGCCGATGCCGTTCGTGCCGACGACCCGCACCACCGCCGTACCGTCCGTCACTTCGGTGACGGTGCCGCGCAACACCATGGTGTCGCCCGGGTAGTTGGGGGCGCCCAGGCGGATGGCGACCTTGCGCAGGGTGCAGCGCGGGCCGAAGTGGTCGGTGATGTAGCGGCCGACCAGCCCGTTGGTGGTCAGGATGTTCATAAAGATCTCCGGGGAGCCTTTCGCACGGGCCGCCTCGGGGTCGTGGTGCACGTCCTGGTAGTCGCGGGAGGCGAGCGCTCCGGCGACGATCAGGGTGCGGGTCAGGGGGATGGTCAGGGCGGGGAGGGTTTCGCCGGGGGTTGGGGTGGTGGTGGGGTTGGTGGGGCTCGGTTTCGTGTGGCTCGGTTTCGTGTTGCTGGGCGTCATGGGGCCTCCGTCCGGGGGGATGGGGTCGGGCGGGGGGCGGGGGTTGAGTCATTGGCGAATGCCGGGCGGTCGGCAGGCTCCGCGCTGCCGGTCGTCGCCGGGCGCTCCCCGGTGAGTAACTCGCCCAACTGCTCCAGGATTTCGGCGCCCGGGCCGAGGTATCCGGCGAGCTGTCTGCCCCAGAGGAAGTGCCGGTGGACGGGGTGGTCGAGGTCGGCGCCGATGCCGCCGTGCAGATGCTGGCCGGTATGCACCACACGGGTGCCCGCCTCGGACGCCCACCAGGCGGCGGTCAGCGCATGCGGTCCGGCGTCCAGGCCCGCGTCCCGGCGCCAGGCCGCCTCATAGGCCGTGACCCGGATGGCCTCGATGTCCATGTGGGCGTCGGCGGCGCGCAGCAGCACACCCTGGTTCGTGGAGAGCGGGCGGCCGAACTGCTCGCGGGTGGTGGTGTGGGCCACCGCGCGGGCCAGGGAGCCGGCCGCGACCCCGGCCTGGAGCCCGGCGAAGGCCGTCCGGGCGAGGGCCAGAATGTCGGCGTAGGCGTAGGCGTAGGCGTCCGAGACCAGGCGTTCGGCAGGGGCGGGCGGGGCGAGACGTTCGGCAGGGGCGTCTGCGGCCAGGGGTTCGGCAGGGGTGTCCGGGCCCAGCCGTTCAGCCGGGGCACCGTCCAGGGTGAGGCGGCCCGCCGACCACGGTGCGGTGGTCTCGACCGGATCCCGCCGCACACCGGGGGCGTCGGTGCGTACGAGCCACAGCGTCCGCGTGGCCCCGTCCGGCACCAGCACATGGGTGGCCGCGCACAACCACGGCACCACGGGCACGACGCCGGTCAGCCGCCCTGTCCCGTTCGCCGTCGGGTCCGCCGTCCCGTCTGCCGTCCCGTTCGCCGTCAGGTCCGCCGTCCCGTCCGCCGTGCCCTCGGCCCGTACGCCGCCGTGTCGCGCCGGGAAGGCCCCGGTGGCGACCGCCTCGCCGGTCCGCAGCGGCGGCAGCAGCCGTGCCCGCTGCTCCGCGCTGCCGTGGGCGCCGATCGCCAGCAGGCCGTACACACAGGTCGCGGCGAACGGCACCTGCGCCGTCGTACGGCCCTGCTCCTCCAGCATCAGGACGAGTCCGAGCAGGCCGGTCTCCTCCGCGGCGCCTGGTAGGCCGGCCGCGCACAGCGCCTTCCACAGGGCGGCGTCCGTACCGCTGCCGCCTGCGGCGAGCCGCTCCGGTGTGGACAGGTCGCCGAAGATCTCCGCGGCCAGCTCACGGGCCGCCGTCTGTTCCGGGGTGGGCGTGAAGTCCATCTCACCCCTCACCGCCTTCGGTCACCCGGAAGACGGGGAGCTCCAACTCCTCATCCGCGCGCAGGAATTCGAGCCGTACGGCCATCCCGATCCGCACCTTGTCGTAGGGGACGCCGACGATGTTGCTGACCATCCGCACCCCCTCCGCAAGCTCGATCAGCCCGACCGCGTAGGGGCTCGCGGTGCCGGACCCTGCTGCACCTGCCGCGCCAGGGGCCGTCGCGTCCGGGCCGGTCGCGCCCGAGCCCGTCCCGTCCGGGCCCGTCCCGTCGGCCGGTGCGTCGGGCGGTGCGCCGGGCGGTGCGTCGGGCGCCGTGAAGGCAGGGAAAGGCGGGTGGTGCATCACGACGTAGGAGAAGACCGTCCCCGAGCCGCTCGCCTCGACGGTGTCCCACTCCGGTGACCCACAGGTGTTGCACCCCGGCAACCAGGGGAAGCGCAGCGTCCGGCAGCCCGTACAGCGCTGAATCAGCAGCCGGTGCCCACGGACGCCCTCCCAGAAGCCGGCGTTGTCGCGATTGATGACGGGGCGGGGGCGACGGGGCTGGGGCTGCTGGGGTGGCGTCAGTCGCTGGTCGGTCCTGGAGGGCCGGTCGTCCGCCTGGGGACGCCGCTCCGCCGTCTTGGAGGACTGGTCCACCGCCTCTTGAGGCCGCTCCTCCGTCTTGGGAAGCCGCGCCGCCGGCGCGTACTTGAGGACCCGGAAGCGATGCGTCCCGGCCGGTTCGCCGTCCGCCCGGATATCCATCCGCGTCGTGATGAAGTGTCCGACCCCCAGCTTCGTGGTCTTGCACTCCGACACCGACTCGATCACCGAGTCGAAGGTGATCCGGTCACCGGGCCGCAGCGGCCGCAGATACTCCTGCTCGCAGTCGGTGGCCACGATGGAGGTGTACCCGGCGCCGTCCAGCAGCCCGGACAGCTCGTCGTACGCCCCCGAGCGGTCCGCGTGGCCGGAGAGGCCGCCCATCGTCCAGGCCTGAAGCATGGTCGGCGGAGCGACGGCGTCCGGCCCCCGGTAGGCGGGGTTGGCGTCGCCCACGGCCTCGCACCAGTGCCGGATCATCGGCTCGTTGACCAGATCCTTACCCACGCCGGGGGCCGAGGTCGGCCGGCCCTCATAGGACTTGAGCTGCTCGTATGCGAGCTGCACCGGGCTCATCGCCGCCCCCTCCGCATCCCCAGCCGCATCGTCGCGACAATCTCCCGCTGTACCTCGCTCACGCCGCCCCCGAAGGTGTTGATCTGCGCCGCACGGTTCATCCGCTCCAGCTCCCCGTCCCCGAGGACGCCCGGCGAACCGGCCCGTACCAGGGCGGCGTCCCCGGCCACCTCCTGGCACATCCGGTAGACCTCGACGGTGCTCTCCGTCCCCGCGAACTTGACACCGCTGGCGTCCCCGGGGCTGAGCCTCCCGGCGCCCACCTCGTCGACCAGCCGCCAGTTCAGCAGCCGGGTGGCGGCCAGCCGGGCGTGCGCCTCGGCGAGCCGGGACCGCACCCAGGGGCGGTCGGCGGGCCGCTCGCCGGTCTCCCGGTCCGGCGTACAGGCGTACGCCAGCGCCGCGTCCAGGGCGTCCTCGGCCTGCATACCGAGGGCGGCCAACGCGACGCGCTCATGGTTGAGCTGATTGGTGATCAGCTGCCAGCCGGCGTTCTCCTCCCCTACGAGGTTCCCGGCCGGGACGCGTATGCCGTCGTAGTACGTGGCGGTGGTCGTCAGCCCGCCGACGGTTTCGATGGGCGTCCACGAGAAACCGGGGGCGTCGGTCGGCACCAGGATGATCGAGATCCCCCGGTGCTTGGGCGCGTCGGGGTCGGTGCGACAGGCGAGCCAGATCCAGTCGGCCCGGTGGGCGTTGCTGGTGAAGCTCTTGGTGCCGTTGATCAGCCAGTGGGCGTCGTCGGTGATGCCACTGGCACCCGCGCCCTCGGTGGTGCTGCCGGGGCCCGAGGCGTCGTCGAAGCCCTCGGCTCCCTTAGTGGCGCGACCCGCGCCCGGTCGCTTCACCGCGCGGGTGCGGAGTGCGGCAAGGTCTGTGCCGGCCTCGGGCTCCGTATAGCCGATCGCGAAGACGAGCTCGCCACTGAGGATGCGCGGCAGGAAGTAGTCCTTCTGCTGCTGGGTGCCGTACTTCATCAGGGTCGGGCCGACGGTGTTGAGGGTGACCATCGAGACCGGGGCGCCCGCGCGGTACGCCTCGTCGAAGAACACGAACTGCTCGTCGGGGCCGCGCCCCTGCCCGCCGTACGCGGTCGGCCAGCCCAGGCCCAGCATGCCGTCGGCGCCGATCCGGCGCAGTACCGCACGCTGCGCCGCGGCGTCCTCGACCGGCCCGTCCGGCAGCAGCTCCCGGAAGTACGAACGGAGTGCGGCACGCAGCCGCTCTTGGCGCGCGGTGGGGGCGAGGTGCACGTCGGCGGCCTCCCCTTCTGGTGGCCGTACGCCCGGTGCGCTGGGTCCGGACACACGAACGAGCGAGCGGGTTTCTGACTGTCCGTCAGAAACCCGCTCGCTGTCAAGGTCGGCGCAGTGAACCCCGGAGAAGCCCCATTCCCTCCGTGCCGACCCTGACGTCTCCCCACCGGATGGCCGCCGCGTCCCCTAGGCGGCGGGCGGGATCACTCGAAGTTGTTGAAGGTGACGGTGGAGTTGGTCTGGTCGATGTCCATGGGGCCGGAGGAGCCGTTCACGCTCGCGGTGTTGTTCTGGTTGGAGGCGCCGGCACCGTTGGCGACCTGCTGGCCGGTGGTCGAATTGCCGAGGTTGTCACCACCGACACCGGTCCCCGTCTGGCTCGTCGCCGCCGAACTCGACCCACTGGTCGCGAAGCCGCCGTTGTCGGCCTGCGCGACACCGGTGAAAAGGGTGGCCGCAAAGGGCAGCGCGGCGGCAACGGCGAGGACGCGGGCGGTACGGGTGCTTGCCATGTCTCTTCCTCCTACGGAACACAACTGCTGGATCATCCGACCCGCGGGCCTGCCGGACGGGCTGCCGGACGGGCTGCCAGGTGGACTGCCGGGCGGGCTTGCCTTACGGGTCGGTCGTGCGGGTCTGCGGTTACGGATCTGTGGTCGTGCGGACCTGCGGTGGCGCGGGCCTGCGGTGGTGCGGGCCTGTGGTGCTGGTGGTGCGAACGCTGGTTGCCCAGTGCCGGCACTGGCGCCGACCACCGACCCTGGATGACTGAACTCCGCTGATGCATCGGTCAGTTGGCCGACCACCCCGACACCTACCTCAACGTCGCGAACTCAGCTTTGCCCACGAACGCCCGGCGAACCCGTCGCGAGGCGGCGATTCCCCCGCAAGCATGAGGAACCCCGAGTAAACCCCTGTCGCACGCGTACCCCCGGTCACACCCCCCGCGGCGACGCAGGGTCCCGCGGCGGCCCGTCCGTGGCGCGGCCGACGAACCCACCCCGGCGCATCGACGCACCCGGCGCGCGGGTCAATGCGCACACGCCCCCCTTCCCTTTGTCGAACATCCGTACGAAAATAGAGCCATGGCCATGCACCGCCGCCATGCCGGAAGACCGACCGACCACCCGCCCGACCCATGGACCGACAGCCGGCCAAAACCACGGGGAGGCATGACGCCTGACCCATGGCGCGGCGCGAGACCCGACCCGTCGGGCGGCAAGCAACCGGATCCGCGGGCCGAGCAGAAGCCCGACCCGAGGGCCCACCGGCAGCCCGACCCGTGGGCCGACCTGCGCCCCGCCCGACCCACGGAGGCGCCCACCACCGCGCCCGGGGACCGGCCCCCCACCGCGCCCATGGACCCGGCCGCCCCCGTGGACGCATCCGCCACCGCGCTCACAGACCCGCCCGCCGCCGCGCTCACCCAGGCGCTGCTCGCCGCCGAGGCCGGCTACCCCGTCATGCCGCTGACCCGCAGCAAGCTCCCCGCCATCCGGTCCCCGCACCGCGGGCACCCCGAGGTCCCGACCTGCCGCGGCGCCTGCGGCTGGCTCGGGCACGGCGTACACGACGCGAGCACCGACCCGCTCACCGTCCGCCGTATGTTCGCCGCCGCGCCTTGGGCCACCGGCTACGGCATCGCCTGCGGACGGCCCCCGCACCACCTCATCGGCATCGACCTCGACACCAAGAACGGCGCCGACGGCCTGACCGCCCTCCGGTTCCTCGCCGAAGAGCACGGCTTCCCGCTCCCGCCGACCGTCACGGTCCTGACCCCCAGCGGCGGCCGCCACCTCTGGTTCACCGGCCCGCCGTCCCCACCCATACCGAATTCGGTCGGCCGACTGGCCCCCGGCATCGACGTCCGCGGCGCGGGCGGCTATCTCGTCGGCCCCGGCTCACTCACCACCCACGGCCGGTACGTTCTCGCGACGAACACACCACCCCGCCCCGCCCCCGTGCCGAACACCCTGCTCACCCTCCTCACGGCCCCGCCCCCGCCCGCCCACCGCGAGCCGCCCTACGGCGTCCCGCCCCAGCCCGCCGCGGCGCTCATACGCTTCGTCCGGGCCTCCCCGCGCGGCCAACGCAATGCCCGCCTCTTCTGGGCCGCCTGCCGCGCCCAGGAATCCGGCCTCGTCCAGGAACTCGCCGCCAGGCTCACCGAGGCCGCCTGCCACACCGGCCTGCCCGCAGAGGAGGCCCGAGCGACGATCGCCTCGGCGACCCGCCGCGGTTAGGCGGCACCTGTCGGCCGACGGCCCGTCCCGGAACGAGCGGGCCCGAGGAGGCGCCCCAAGGAGGCGAACCGAGGCATCGGCCCGAGGGGAGAGTCCGCAGGGAGAGTCCGAGGGCAGAGTCTGAGGGGAGAGTCCGAAGAGCCGGACGCAGAGGCAGGCCGCAGAAGCCGACCGTAGGCGGACCGAAGAAGCAGCCCGGCCGGGAAAGGCAGGGGGCGGGCAAGACGGGGCGGGCAGACGAGCAGGCCTACCGGACACGCCATCCAGAGCCCCCGACCGGACAGCCGGCCCGGCGAGCCTTAGGGGGTGTCTTTCCGCGCCTCGATCAAAAACCGGGTCGTCTGTGCCACGAACGGCCCCTCCTCGCGGATCAGCTCATCCAACTCCCGCAGCCGATCCCGGTATTGGCCGACCCTGAAGCCGGGCACCATCCACACCACCTTCCGCAGGAAGTAGATGACCGCCCCGATGTCGAAGAACTCGGTCCGCAGCGACTCCGCGCGCAGATCGACCACCTCAAGGCCCGCCGCCTCCGCCGCCCGGCGCGCGTCCTCGGGATGGCGGCCGCGCCGTACGTGCTCCGGCTGCGGCCCCAGGAAGTACTCCACCAGCTCGAACACACTGGCCGGACCGACCTGTTGGGAAAAGTACGTGCCCCCGGGCCGCAGCACCCGGGCGATCTCCTCCCACCACACCGTCACCGGATGGCGGCTCGTCACCAGGCCGAATGCCTCATCGGCGAACGGCAGCGGCGGCTCATCCGCATCGGCCACCACCGCCGCACCGAGCGGGTGCAGCAGCGCGGTGGCCTTGGCGACATTCGGCGGCCAGGACTCCGTGGCCACCATCACCGGCGGCAACTTCGCCGCCCCGGCGAGCACCTCACCGCCGCCCGTCTGAAGATCCAGCGCGGCCGACGCACTCGCCAACCGCTCACTCATCGCCCGCTGATATCCCCACGAGGGCCGCTCCTCCGTGGCCCGCCCCGCCAGCCACGAGAAATCCCAGCCCTCGACCGATACGGCCTCGGCCTCGGCCACCAGGTCCTCAAATGATCGCGTCATACCGCCACAATCACCGCAAGAGACCTACCCCGCCAACGATTTTCCCCGCCCAGCCCGCAGCCTGCCATCCCACCCCGCGCGCCCCGCGCCCAGGCCCACGCCCCCGCGAGCTACAGCCAGGCCCGCCTCCCTGCCCCGAACGCACTGCGCCCTGCCCCGCGACCACAGGGTCAGCGCTCCTCGCCGGGCTCCACCAGGAAGACCAGCTCCGGCCGGTCCCACATCACCGCGGGTGGATTGGCCCGCACCGTACCGACCGGCCGGGCACCCACGCTCCGGTAGAAACCCTCGGCGGGCGGATGCGCCACCACGCGCACGCGGTCGAGGCCGACCCGCCGCGCCTCGTCCCGCATGTGCGCGACCAGCCGGCGCCCGATGCCGTACCCCTGCGCCTGGTCCGCCACAAACATCAGATCCAGCTCGGCCGGCTCCACCATGAGCGAGTAGAAGCCCCACACCCGCTCCTGCTCACCGGGGCCCGCACCGCCGGCGGCCTCCTCCACGGCAACGAACACCCGATGCGCCGCGATGTAGTCCGGCCCCACCCGATACCCCTCGACCATCGAGGAGTACCGGCCCTCGTACGCGCGAGAACTCCGCACCAGCCGAGTGAGCCGCCCGGCATCCCGCCCCTCGGCCCGCCGAATCACCACAGCCCTCTGCCGGGACCCGTCCGTTTCCCCCGCCCTCCGCGCACCCACCGTTACCCCTGCCCACTTTCCGCATCATGCCGCGAAGCTAATTCCAGATTCCACCACCACTTTACCGCGCCCCGGCCCCTCGCACGGCAATCCCACAGCAACCCACACTCCCCGCAACAATCCCCATCTCACAGCAATCCCCGCCCCGCAGCCGCCATTCTTCTTCCCGGCAGCCACACGGCAGGGATTCCAAGTGGTTCCACGCTATTCCAGCCAACTTGACCGGCATACCGGCTGGGACCACGAAGAGAAGAAATCCAGCAGACCGGCAAACCGAAGTGCCTCATTGGCGCGCCTCATTGGGCGTCACAGCCCTCCTCCGGGAACGGAACACGCAGTTGGTCCCAGGATTTGCGCCCCGGCCACCCGTCCGCATCCGAGCCCGAGTATCCCAGCGCACTCTGGAAGCAGGCATAGGCCTGACGGTGCTTGTCATTCCACTTCGGCCCGGGACCGCTGAACCCGTAAGCGGCGCCACACCCTTCCTCCACGAGGCGCAGCCCCATCATCTCGATGATCGGGCTGGTCGGCAGGGTCTTGAACCATTCGCCGCCAGGGAACGGAACGAAGCTGGGATCGCCCGGCTGCGGCTCTCCCGCCGTGGCCTTGGCGACAAGGAGCCGCTGGCCCACCTTGATGATGTTCGGATCCGAAATGTTGTTCCAGATCTGAAGCTGCTTCACAGTGGTACGGAAACGGGAAGCGATACCGGAAAGCGTGTCACCGGCAACCACGACGTAGTACTTGTCCTGTGTTGTCTGTTGAGTACCCATGACACTCACGCTAGAAGCGTTTCCAGACACCCGCATGTTTTCCCACGGCAGCCCCCGACCACCCAACTCCCTCCCCCACTCCCCACCTCACCGGCGCAATTTTACCGCCACCGCACACCCCTTGCATGGCAGATTCCCATCCCCCTCTCTCCCTCCAGCCGAGTCCCGCCCATGACAGCCTTCCAGGCGACCCCACCCCACAAAAGAAGAAAGAATGCCTCAATAAAAGGTGGCACCTTAAAAGGTGGCGCCATAAACCAATCCAGCCAGGCGGCGATCCGTACCAGCGACCGCCACGACCACCGCATTCGCCGCGACCACCGTGGCCGCCGCGGTCACAGCAATCACCGTGACCGCCGCGACCGCCGCGACCACTGATCGTCAAAGAACCGACAACTCAAAGGCGTTGGCAATGGCCTGGTATCCGGCGTCGTTCGGGTGCAGCCCGTCCTCGTAGACGTAGCCCGGCCGTGGCCGCTCCGGATGGGCCGGATCCGCCAGGGCCTTGTCGAAGTCGACGACCGCGTCATACGCCCCGCTGGTCCGTATCCACTGGTTGACCTGCGTACGCAGCCGCTCAACCTTGCCGGCAGGGCCCGGGTAGCCCGGATACCCGCTCAACGGCACCAGCGTGGCCCCGATGACCTTGATCCCCCGCCCGTGCGCGGCACGGATCAACGCCCGGTATCCCTCGGTGATCTGGCGCGCCGAGACCGGCTTGTGCGACGACGGAAAGCAGGGGCCCGTGGACCAGTTGGCCCCGACGTCATTGGCCCCCAACTCAACGATCACCGTTCGCACCCCCGGCCGGTCCAGAACATCCCGCCGGAACCGCGCGATGCCCTTCTCCCCGAAGCAGGAACTGCTGGTCAACAGCATGCTCCCGGCAATACCGGCATTGACCACACCAAGGTTCCGGCGCCCGGCGACCAGCCGCTCGCCGAGGACATCCGTATACCGGCCGTTGGCCTCCGCTGTGGCCCCCACTCCATCGGTAGCCGAATCCCCCAACGCCACCACCGTGTTCCGCCGCGCCCGAAACGGCCCGGAGACATCAACCCCGTCGAGGAAGTAAGACGACTGCGAGGACTCACGAAATGCCTGGGCCAACACATCGTCGAGGTGATTCCCGTCAGCCCGGTAGGAGGCCGCCAGCCCGACTCGGTGGAAGGTCGCCGGTCCGGTCGCACCGGCGAAGTACAGCGTGACCACCAGATTCTCCAACGGGGACGTGGACAGCGTCACCGCATCCCCGACCGCCTCCCCGCCCGCCGGGATCACCGTCGAACGGGCGCCCCGGAAGGTCACCTTCTTCGCGGTCCCGGGCCACGCCTGCGCCCCTCCCCCGGACCGCGCGATCACCGCCCCGTCCACCCGCAGCGGCGTCCTGCCGTACCGATTGGACAGCCTGATCCGCGCCCGTTCCCCGCCGACCCCGACCCGCACGACCTGCCGCACCGACTGATGACGAAACCCCCGCCTCGACCAGTTAGGAACGTCATCCACATCCCCCTCAACAGGCTGCTGCACCGCAGCACCCCACCCCTGCGTCCACCGCGCCCCCCGCTCCCCAGCGGCGTACGCCTCACCCCCGGCCCCACCCCCGACCGGCACCACCACCCCCATCAACGCCAGCACCGTCACCACCACCATCGCCACCAGCCGCGACACCCCAGGAACCCCACACCTGGCAGCCGGCACGCCCCGAAAGACACCCATAGACCGCTCGCTTCCCCTCGCCAGCAAACGCGCCCGGTTCGACCACCACAGCAAGCCGACGTCGACCGCTCCCCCGAGGCGCATCCGCAGTCTCGACCCGCCCCAGGCCCCACCACATCTGCCATTCGGCAGAGAAGCCCCCCATTCCGCTTCCCCGCCAAACGAACCGCTGCATCGCAGCACCGAGCCCTCGAAATCAGCGAATTCCCGTGAAGGAGGCATCAACTCCCCACCTGCGCACCGCGGTTACTCCCCTCTCACGACCGACCGATACGGTCGCAGCGGTGGACATCACCGACAACGAGTACGAGGAATTGCGCCGGCTCGACCGGCTCAGGTCCGACAACTCGGTCCTGAATGCCTGGCTGACCATCCAGCACTCCGAGTTCCCCGCTTGGGCCGAACAGACCCCCGGCACATGGGACTTCAGCCTCGACTCACTCGCCCGCGTCGAAGACCTCATCCGCAGCCGCTACGCCACCGTCGAGCAGGCCCACTAGGACGAAGGGGGCGACTTCCTCCAGACCGCCTCCTGGTACGTCGGGGAAGTCCACAACCGGCACTTCGGCACCGGGTGGCAGTTCCACCCCGACTCGACGGAGCTCCCCGGCGCGGTACGGAGCTGACTCGACGCCAACCGCGCAGCAGTCGGCCCCCGCACCTACACGGCCCCGGGCCGGGATGCGAGGGCCGGGACCGTGTCTCGGTTCTGCGGGTGCCAGTAGCTCCTAGCCGGAGATCACGGGCCGATGACCGCGATGGACTTGATCGTCGCCCCCGGCTTGGTCTGCCCCCAGTGACCGCTCTTGATGTCGACGCGCTTGCCGGAGCACGAGACGCCGCTGTACACCCGGATCGTCCTCTTGCTCTGATTGGAGACGGTCTTGCCGCTCCACGGGTAGCAGCCCGACGAGGGGTTCAAGCCGCTGGTGCTCTTCGTACCGCCGAAGTCATTCTTCGACCACGTGCAGACCGAGCCCTTCCGGCACACGGACGAGGCGGATGCGGTTTCGGCGGTGGCGAGCGGCAGCGTCGCGATAAGCGCGGCGCCACCGAGCGCGATGAGCTTCGTCCTCATGGGTGGTACTCCTGTTCCCCTGTTGACCATGGTCGGGAACGAGCATCCCAGCGCGTGATCGGCACAGCCAATCGCATTTCAGCCAAGCTCCGCGGCGCCGCGCCTGGCGCTGCCGCCTCACCCAGCACCCGGCTGGCCACATAGTGCCAGGTAGGCACCCCGGAACAGGTCGCGACCGTCGGTCATGGCGAATCGCCTACGGGTCGGAACACCGAGCGAAACCAGCTCTTTTGACGCCACGTGGGCGGCAAGGCCGAGGTGAGACGGCAGCCCCCCTCAGCCCCCTCCCCCCAACATCGAGTGCGGGACAAGATCTGAGCCATTGTTATGCGGGCCCTGTGGTGGGCCGGCAGAGTTGATGGCCCACGTGAACTGGCCCACCGCCCCCAACTGACCGGGAGGCGCCTGCCTGTTGCACAAGCTTCTCAGGGGTGCGGCTGACCAGAAAGTTGTGGCTGACCTGCGAGATGGAAGTCCGCCATGATCGAAAAAGAGGGGCCAGCCCAGGGTTATGGGCCACGGGCGGCTCGACGAGGCTCTTCTTCCAGGCGTGACTTCTCGACCCGAGCCTGGCTGATTGCGGTGGTTACTTCACTGGCAACCATCGCTCTGTGTTAGTGCGCCGCGTTATCGTCACGAACGGGCCAGCACATCAGCATTGGGGGACACATGGCAACTGTCAAGACGCTCGTGTGCTTAGCAAACTCGCGCAAGATTAAGGGTCGATGCGTGGCGGGAATGGTTGACGAGGGTTCAGGGCAATGGATACGCCCAGTCAGCGCCCGCCCGAACCGTGAAGTATCCGAAGACGAGCGCCAATATGCAGACAGCACTGACCCGCGAGTCCTCGATATTATCGCCGTGCCACTCCTCCGCCCTCAGGCACGCAGCTACCACAGCGAAAACTGGCTCCTTGATCCCCATTACTACTGGCAGAAGACCGGCAGGGCCGAGTGGGACACCCTGCTCACGCTGGAGCAGCATCCAAAAACCTTATGGACCAACGGACACAGCACATATCACGGCAACAACAACCGGGTGTTAATTGAGCAAGCACACACTTTGCCGGACTCGCTCAAGCTCATCCGCGTTGACTGTGTAACTTTACAGGTGCACACGCCTGGTGACAGGTTCGGCGCCACGAGGAAGGTCGTGGACGCACATTTTCACCATGCCGGATGCCCATACATACTGCGAGTGACCGATCCCGAGTATGAAAAGGCGTACGTGAACAAGCCGGAAGGGTCCTACAAACTGAGCGAATCTTTCCTTACGGTGAGTCTCGGCGAACCGCACGAAGGTTACGCTTACAAATTAGTGGCAGCCATCATAGAGCGAGCAAAGATTTAAGCAGGCAGCAAGCAATGACACTGAATACCGTGTTTACCGTCGGCCACTCCACGCACAGTGTTTCACATTTCCTCAGCCTACTTCACAAGCACGACATCACGGCGGTCGCCGATGTGCGGTCGACGCCCGCCAGTCGGTTCACCCCCCAGTTCAACCGAGATGCAGTGACTCGCAGTCTGCACGAGGTCGATATCAAGTACGCCTTCCTGGGCAAGGAACTCGGAGCGCGTACGAAGGACGCCGCTTGCTACGTCGACGGGCAGGTGCAGTACAGCCGTCTCGCCCAGACCCCGGCTTTCGTCAGCGGCATCAACCGCCTGCTGAAGGGTGCACAGAACGAGCGGATCGCTGTCATGTGCACTGAACAAGAACCACTCGACTGCCATCGCTGCATCCTCGTCGCGCGAACGCTCGAAAAACACGGGATCACCATCGACCACATTCACGGCGACGGCCATATCGAGAGCCATGCCATGGCAATGCAACGCTTGATGGCCAGTTTCGGGCTGGACCAGCCAGAACTATTCCGCACGCCGGCTGAGCGCCTCCAGGAGGCTCTCAGCCGCCAGGAGCACCGGATTGCGTACGTCAACGAGGAGCTTCGCATCAACGGGACGCCGGGAAAATGAAACTATACACAATCGGCTTTACGAAGAAGTCCGCAGCAAAGTTTTTCGGGCTATTGCGCGAAGCCGAGGTGACAACGTTGGTCGATGTCCGTCTGAACAACGTCTCACAATTGTCTGGCTTCGCCAAGCGCGATGACCTGAAGTACTTCCTCAGCGAGATTTGCGACGTGCAGTACGCCCATCGCATCGATCTGGCACCTACCAAGTCCATGCTCGATGACTACAAGAAGCGGGGCGCCAGCTGGGCATCCTACGAAGAACGCTTCCTGGAATTGATGAAGAATCGACGCGTCGAGAGCACCGTCCCTCAGGAACTACTCAACAACGCAGTCCTGCTTTGCAGCGAAGACGGTGCGGGGAATTGCCATCGCCGACTAGTTGCCGAATACATGGCGCAACAGTGGGGCGACGTCTCGATCGAGCATCTGACATAAGCCCCATCCCCCGCAAAGGGTGCGCGCCTGCGCGACCATGCCCCTCGCTCGAGTGCAGGAACCGGCCGGGTGAGAGCGCCGCACTCCCCGGCCAAGACAGAACAAACACAGAAGGGGTGCCCCACCAAAGCAGGGCACCCCTTCCGACCAGCTACTTCGCTGACCTCTGCGGAGGCTGTGGGATTTGAACCCACGGTGACGTTGCCGCCACGACAGTTTTCAAGACCGCTGAGCTTCCCGGCACGACACCTGCTCCGACCTGCGACGGAGCCGCGGTATCCCTGCCCCGGGTATGCATCTTGGCCGCAGGTTGGCCGCACACCAGGTAGCGCTGCCCCCCGCGGGCGCCCAACTCGACCCGGGTGCAGCTCTTGAGTTCGCTCTTGAGACCAGTGGTGCCGTCCAGAGCTGCTCGGTCCTGCTGCTGTTCGCCGTCGTTGGTTCTATGACGAGCACAGTGTCCTTGCGGAACCGCTGACGTGGCTGGAGCTCGGCGCTGACGCCATGGGCACACCAGCCAGATCCAGATCACATCAGCCTGACCAGCAGTTGCGGGGCAGGCTTTGAGTTCGGCGCCAGCACGTCACCAGTAGACGTTTATATGACCTTTGATACTGGGTAACTGAGGAAACTGCATGAGTTGCAGGAATGACGCTGGTCGAATTCACACACAATGCGTCACTTGTCCCTAAATATGAGGTAAGCGTGGAGTTTTACCGAGCGGTCTTCTCAGTAGTAGCTGCGCTAGTCGTGCCAATGGGACTGTCGTGGCACAAGAAGCCATGGTACGCAGTTCCATTCTCTACCGCTTACGCCTCTTTTGGATTACTTCCACTTCCTCTTGGCGAGAGAGGCTGGTTAACCTTAGGCGCGGTTGTCATGACCAGCGTTTCGGCAGCTCTCCTCTGCAGACCTTGGGAACGGTTCTCCATTAATTTTGAAAGGATTGCATCTTTCACAGCACTAAACACAGGTAAGCGTATCGCGTTAGCAATGCTCCTTATCGCAGGTGCCGTTTACGCTTACATTGGAGCAGGATCCACCTTCCGGCGAGTGATTGAACTATCCGACAGCAATCGCATCTTCATTGTAATTTCCGGCTGCCTCATCGCCGTAGTCGGCTGCGGCAACATTATTGCCAAAATCGTCAAGCCCCTCGTTGACGAGATCGAGAGCAATGTCGCCACCGGCATACTTGCGTCCGAAATTACGGAATTCGTCTCCTCTGCCGCGCATATCGGATGGATCGAAAGAGTCCTCTTATTTGGCTTCCTGGCTTCCGGGAAGCCTGAGGCTGCTGCCCTAGTGATCGCCGCGAAATCATTCACGCGATCCACTGCCATTAGCCAAGGAGGGAGACTTGTTGCCGATTACTACCTGGTGGGCACGTTAGCAAGTGTGGCATCAGCGCTACTGGTATCGTGCGCAACCAGACTCGCCCTCGGGCTGCCGCCAATCTAGGAGTCGCCATGAACCTTGATGAGCAGCCCCTATTTAGAAGTCTGGCGTCACTGGACCTTCCAGCCGATGACTTCATCATCGCCGGCAGCGGCCCCATGCTGGCGCACGGCATTAGGTCAACCCTCGGAGACCTCGACGTCGTAGCCCGAGGAGCGGCCTGGGCGAAAGCGCTGACTCTGGGCACCCCCTCGCCAGCCCCCCTCGGGTACGTCGATCATATCGTTCTCCATTCCGGAGAAATCGAAATCTTAAACGGCTGGTTCGATTACGACGCAGACAAAGTGATCGATGAGTTCGAACTTTTCTGCGGCATAAGATTCGCACCACTAGGTAAGGTCTTAGAGTGGAAAAAGCGGCTCGACAGGGAGAAGGACCGCGAAGATATTGACGCGATTAATCGCTACGTGAACGACGGCAACTGATTGCGCTCCGCCATTGCGATCTTTGAGAGATGGCGGAGCAAACAAGGGCCCATGGAGTGCAAATTCAGGTCATTGCCACAAGGTACGCGTCACGGCCGGTGACGTGACACTGGGCCACCAGGCCAAGGAGCGTGCCCGTGCTCCAGATACGCCACCCGCCCTTCGGTCCGTGCCGCTGCCGCTGCGACGATTCGCCGCGCCAGCCGCGGGATCGTGAGGTCAGCGACAGCGCCCAGCGGGTGGAAGTCGTACGCTCCGATTTCCGCGGCTTGCAGCTGAATCTGCTCCCGGAGTTCCACAGGCAGCACGCCGCCGTCGAAGAGGTAAAGAACCTTGTCGCCTTCAGCTGAGCTGGGCGCCCAGTCCACGGCGAGGAGACGGCCAATCTCAGGCGAGATACCCAGTTCTTCGCGGACCTCCCGGACACAAGCCTGCAGCGGTGACTCGCCAGCTTCGACGTAGCCCCCAGGAATCTCCCGGTAGTCCTTGTACGTCGGCTCCAGCATCAAGACCCGACCCTGCTCGTCAAAGAACAACGCGCCCGAGGCCATCCTCGGGCGCGCCATCTTCGCCTCGTGCTCGTTGTCGCTCATACGACCGAGCCTAACCAGCTCACACCACTCGTAGCCGCTCGGCCAGGTCTGCGATCGGCCGGCTCGGGCGTCCTCGGGTGCCGCGGACCCAGCCGAGGACGAGGTCTCGGCTCATGTAGTGGTGCCTGACCTGCTCAGGGGCAAGCTGCTCGGCTTCCAGCACGGCGGCGAGCGCGTCGTCGGTGCGGTTCCAGGCGCTCAGCGCCCGAGCGACCTCCAAGCCGTGCCGGACCCGCCGCTCCACCGGGAGGGCGCGGGTGTCCACCTGCGGGCCGAGGTCCAGCGCAACCTGTACGTCGCCCAGCTCGCCAGCAGCGGCTACGCGGTGGATCGCCACGTTCGTCGGGCCGAAGGCCGTCCACATGTGGTTGGCGTCGGCGCCGAGCCGGGACGCGGCGGTCTCCGCCTCCTGGAGGAACTCCCGAGCCGTCGCTCGATCTTCCGCTCGGGCCGCGGCCATGGCCCCGGTGAGGAACAGCGTGCCGTAGATGGACAAGTACGCCGGCGTCGGTTCGCCGAGGCCCGGCTCCAGGTAGCCAGCCGCATCCTTGACGAGCTGCGCGGCCGTCTCGAAGCGTCCCGCGGAGAGCAGGCAGTGGGTCACGGAGCGGAACAGCGACCCAATGATCACCTTGTTCCCACTCAGCTGTGCTGCGGCGAGTCCTCGGTCCGCGGCGATCCAGGCCAGCTCGTTCTCGCCGAGCTTGCCGAGCACCAGGGCGGCACCCTGGTAGGTCATGGCGAGCAGGCCGTTCGCTTCCTCCCGTTCGTCACCGGAGCTGGACCGGGCCGCGAGCAGCGCGTCGGACAGGAGCGAAGGCAACTGTCGGGCAGCGAATCCGTACCGCGAGTCCTGGTAGGCGTCCCAGACTTCGCCCACATCAGAGCGGAGCGCCGCCAGCGTCGGAGGTTCGCCGGCGTCCGGCGTCCCGATGAGCGGGGCGAGCTGCCGGTAGTCCATGAGCGCTTCGCGGAGCGCTGGCAGGGTGCGCCGGCCGCTGTCCTTCGACCACTCCAGCAGGGTCGGCTCACCGAGCAGATCGCCGATGGACACGTCGAGCGCGTGAGCAAGCGCCCGGATCACCGAGAGGCGGTCGAGTTCGATGCGGTTGTTCTCCGCCTTCCCGAGCCAGTCGGCAGTGCGGCCGACAAGGCCGGCCAGTACGTCCTGGGACAGACCGCGGCGATGGCGGTACCAGGCAACACGCTCGCCGGTCGTTAGGTGCTGCGTCATTCCTCGCATGGTTACAGCCTCAGCTCAGTTCGGCACGGGTCCCCGGAAGGATTTTCCGGGGTGTTCCGAGCCACGCGCCATAGCGTCGAAGGCGTACAGGGTGAGACGCGCTGAGACAGCAACTAGGGGGTTCAGCCGTGGGGTTGACGGCACGTGAGCGGCAGCAGGTCATCGCGGAGATCAGGCAGCTCACCGCGCAGGTAGACGCACTGTCCCGCAGGGCACAACGTCTGCCTGAGGGGATCACTCCGGATGCTTCGTCTCCTCCAGCTGATGAAGACGGTCGTCCAGGCGCGCCAGATGAGCCCGGATCGCCTCAATCTCCTTCATGATCGCTACGAACTCCGGACTGGGCTCCGAACCCTCCGGCTTTTCCGCCTGGCTGTTCACGAAGTAGCCACGCGTCGAGTCGGGGCGTACGACACCGCGCTGGGCGAGCAGTTGGAGCGCCTTGGTCGCGGTGCCGGCAGCCACCCCGAAGTCGCTCGCGATCGACCGGACCGCCGGCAGCTTCTCACCTGCTTTGAGCTTGCCTGACTCGATGTCCCTCTGAAGGGCGTCCGCGATCTGCTCGTTCACTCTGCGCGAGGCATCGGCGGTGGGCGTCATACCGCGATGCTATCCGCCCCTTGAACCAGCCCAACCGGCACACACAACACAACACAACACATTGTGCCGGTTGTATCAGTCGTGCTAGAACAGTCTCACTGCTGGTCATCCCGTCCAGGGCGATCAGCAACCAGCAGGACATTGCTTTGACCTGCGCAAAAGCTCCATCTGTGCCGCCCGGACAGCCCCGTGACACGGGCCGAAAGGAAGCGGTCGTTGCTTCAGAAGTGAACAGCGTGCCGTCCCAGCCACCTGCACAGGTGGTCGATGGGGCCGCCTTCGGCCCAGCAGCACGGGGCCCGGGAGGCCACCTCCAGCCCTCGCAAGGCTCGGGAGGTAGCTCGGAGCGATCCGGGCAACAGGACGCCGTCCCCTGCTCAGGGCGGCCCGGGGCCACTCACCTCCCCGGGGTGAAAAAAGGAGCGCCGCCCACTGACCTTCGGGAGTGGGCGGGAGTCGTCGCTACCCCGGCCTTCCGGCCGGCGGCGTCCGACGGCTACGGACAACCCGAGTCCGATCTATAGACAGGAGAACCCGTCATGGGTCGTCGACATACCTAGGCCGCTGCCGTGCTGGACCGGCACCGCAGCTCGCCCACCGCGTCCCTTGCGATGACGGTCTCGCCGACCTCTCTTCGGCGGCCGGGCATCGCCACCTGAGCACCAGTGCTCACGGTCCCCGCCACCACTGGCATCGAGCTGGTGGTGGCAAGGGCCGTGGTCACTCGTGACGAGCGACCGAAACAGGTGCGGGCCCCGGGGTTGCAGCCCCGAGACCCGCGCACAGGCCACCTAGTTGGAGGCAGTCCTGTGGTTCCCAGTTTCGCATTCCTGATCGCTGCTGAGTCCAGCGATTCGGATCAGATGAATGAGTTCCTGCGTCGCGCCCGGCAGGCCGACGCGACGCGCTCCGGGGGTGGATCCCGGTGAGCGAGATCGCCGAGCAGCAGGCCGCCGACGCGCTCGCCCGGCAGCGCATCGAGGAAGCCCAACGAGCAGCTGCTGCGGCGGCCGCGGCCGCCGCTCAGGCCGCAGCCCTCAAGGGCGGTAGCTCATGAGCGAGCCCGAGCCCCAGCACGATCGCGCACCGGACACAACCGATCAGATGCCGCCGCTGCCCCAGCGCCAGCCCGGCGGCTCGCTGTAGCACCGCCCGTCGGGGCGCCCGCCGGCCACGAGCCGTCGCGGGCGCCCCGGCCTTCGTTCCAACCCCGACTTCGGAGTACCCCTGATGAAGACGTACATCGGCCGCCATCAAGTCCTCACCGATACCGACGCCCTCGAACTCGCCCTCGGCACCCCGCTGGAGCTGTGGCTCGGCGAGGACGACGAAAGCGACGAGGAGCGCGCGGCCCGCCTGGACGCGGCCCGCGACATCCTCGCCGACGCCCCCGGCCTCTACGACCGCGCCCTGCGCACGGCCGCCACAGCGCTCCGCGACGACCGGACCCGCCGACTGACGGCCATGCAGCGCACCGCTCGCGGCCCCTTCCGCCGTGGGCACGATGACGCCCCCGCCGCCGTCCTCCCGCTGCGCACCCACCGTCCCTCCGGCAGCGCCTTCGGGATGAGGGATGTGGCATGAGCAAGTCCTTGCCTCCCGCCGAGCACCTGCAGGCCGCATCGGAGGCGGTGCGCCGGCACAACCACGCCGCCATGGACGGCGGGTACGACAGCACGCCCGAGGCCAGCCGCGCCGTGATCGCCCTGGTGGAGATGTCCGCGCGCCTGCAGCAGGCGATCGACCACATGGACGGGCGTGTGCTGCGTGACCTGGCCGCCGGACTGCTGTCCCCGGACGACGGGACCGTGCCCGGGATTCACGCCTACGGGGCCCAGGCGGCGTTCGCGGATGCACGCGTCGCCCTGGACGAGCTGCGCGGCCATCTCCAGGAGGCCAGCAGTCACCTGTGGCACCTGGGCATGGTCTACGAGCCTGAGGAGACCGAGGCATGAGCTACGAAGTCTCCGCCGTCGATGCTGGTGCGTCGAAGCCCCTCGACGGCCGGTCGACGGGCGTCGAGGGGTCCTCGACGCCCGTCGACATCGGTTACGCCATCGCCGTGCTGGCAGGCGCCCTGACCGTGCTCCTGACCGCCGCGGCGTTCTGGCTGTCCTACGAGCACCTGCAGGAGGTCGCCGCCCGTCACGGCATGGCCGACGCGACCGCCCGCTCCTGGGCCTGGCCCGCCACCGTCGACCTGTTCATCGTCATCGGCGAACTCCTCATCCTGCGAGCCTCCCTGGCCCACCGAGTCGACGGATGGGCAATCCTCCTGGCCGCAGCTGGGTCCGGCGGCTCCATCGCCCTGAACGTGGCAGGCGTTGGCGACCACGCCCAAGGCCTCGACTACGTCGTAGCCGCCGTACCGCCGGTTGCCGCCCTCCTCGCCTTCGGTGCCCTCATGCGGCAAGTCCACGCCTACCTCGCCGCCCGCATCACGACCCCCGTCGACGCAGATGCCGACACCGTCGACCGCCCGTCGACGCCCGTCGAAGAGGCCCCCGACCAGACCGCAGAACCGCTCACCGAGTCCGCCCCGGCGGCGGACATCCGGCTACCGGATCCGCTCCTGGAGGTAGCCGACATCGAGGCGCCGTCGATGCCCGTCGACGCACCGGCCGAACCCGTCGAGGAGACCTCGACGCCCGTCGACCTGTGCACGCCGGTGATCTACCCCAATCGCGTCGACCAACTGATCCGCGCCCTGTACGGCACGGACTTCACCCAGCCGAACACCGCCCGGATGACGGAAGCCATGGCCGCCGTCGGCCTCGGCGCCTCCGAGTCCACAGCCCGCACCGCCCGTGCCCGAGTCCGCACCCGCGAACCCCAGCTGGCCGCCTTTCCCACCGCCATCGCGAGCTGACATCGCCAGCCTCAAGGAGGAGGAACAATGCGCACTGATACCTGGGCCTCCCAGCGGCAGCGCCGTGGGCGTCCCTCCCGCCAGCCGTTCGTCGTCATCCCCGAACGCCTTTCTTTCACAGGGCAGATGGCCATGTCGCTGGGGGAGGCGGCATGAGCGAGCCCATTGTGCTGACGCGCACGATCCTGCCCGTCCAGGGGTGGTGGCGGGACGTTGAGCCCGCACCGACCAGCCTCCCGCCCGGCTACGTGGCCGCCCGGCGGCCGGTGGTCGCCGGTCCCGACGGTGACGAACTGCGGGTGCGGGCCTGGCTGCGCCACCGGATCGGGGGTCTCGGATGACCGCCGTCCCCCCGCTGCCGGAGTCCGCGCCGACTGTCCACCTGCCTGTCCAGGCCCAGGCGATCACCCCGAGCCGGGTGATCCCGGCGGACGCGTGGTCGGTCCGTCCGGGCTCGCCGTCCACCGCTGAGGAGCCGGTGTCCACCCCGGCCGCGTCGCCTGTCCCCGAGGTGGCCACCGCCGCTGGCGGGTCCGGCGATTGGCTGTGGCGCCTGCCGCCGTCCCCGCCCGTTCCGCCCGGCGGTGGAGGGATGGCGCCGTGGCTGCCGCCGCAGCCGCCGGCCCCGACCCAGCCGCAGCAGATCGACATCCACGTCACCATCCACCAGCCCGTCCCGGTCGAGCCGGACCTGACCTGGTGGCAGCGCCTCGCGCGGGCGGTCCCCTACCGGGTGTCCCCGCTGGTGGCGGTGACCGCGACGGCGGCCGCGATCGTCCCGCTGCCGCACCTCGGGTACGGCGCCGGCCGGGTCTGGGGCTCGCTGCTGCACCACATCGGCGCGGACGCGCACCCCGCGGTGTCCCACGTCGCGGCCGCCGTCGCCGTGGCGGTGGTGGCCGCGCGCATCCACCGGCCCTGCCGCCTCCGCACCACCCTCGCCGGAGATCTCGTCCGGCGCCTCAACTGGCTCGACGCATTCGGCGTCGCCACCACCCTCATCGGCGGCAGCTGGGGCGTGCTCGTCCCGGATGCGGTCGAGTTCCTGACAGGAGTACGAGCATGAACACCGCACTGACCATTGCTGGCGGGACCGTGGCCACCACCGTGCTGGTGCTCAGCGCGCGGACCTGGTGGAAGGGCAACCGGGAGATCAAGTCCCTGATGCCGTACGCCGGGGGGATCATCACCGGGTCGAGCTGGACGCTGTGCGTCGGCGGGCTCCTGGGCGCCGTCGCCGTCCAGGCCACCGAGATGACGAACAAGGTGGGGGAGAAGGCGGTGGGCGTCGCGACCGGCGCGCACGGCCCCACCACCCTCGCTCACGGCAGCATGGCCACGCTGACGTACGGCGGGGCCTGCATGGTGCTGATCGGCACGATTGTCGGCGGGATCGTCCTGAAGGCGTCGGGCAAGGCGGACAAGAAGCGGATGCTCGGCGGCGTGCTCGTGGGCGTCACCCTGTGCGCCACGGCCGGTTTCGCGTCCCTCATGCAGTGGGTGCCGGACCTCTACAACACCGGCGGTGCGTGGCTGACGAACGCGCTCAACGGCGGGTGGTCGCTGTGACGATCAGCCTGGACAAGCCGCTTGCCGAGGAGCCCGAGGCGGGCACGGAGGACACCGGCCTCAAGGCCCGGGTCGAGAAGGCGGAGCAGGTCGCGGAGAAGGCCGGCGCTTCCGTCGGGCGGCTCATCGAGGCGTTCGCGGACGGCAACTCCGAGCTGGCCAAGCAGATCGGGCCCGGCACATGGGCCTGGTGCCGCCGGGGACACCGGGGCGACCTGGACGGCATCTCCGCAGACCTCGGGGTCTGGGCGCGGGTTGGTGTCCTGGGCGGTGCAGGGTACGGCCTGTGGCGCCTGCTGGAGGCTCACCCGGGGGTCATGTGGCCGCTCGCCGCCGGGTGGTGCGTCGCCTGCCTCAAGGCCCGCGTTGCGGCCCGCAAGAAGGGCACCGAGGAGGACGGCGAGGAGGCGGGGGAGGAGACCCCCGCGGAGGCTCCCGCCGCACCCTCTGCCGGCGCCCCTGTCGAGCACCCGGTCGTGGCCCTGGTGCGGGCCTCGATCGGGGCTGAGAAGGGGGTCCACCTGAAGGTGCTGCTGCCCCTCATGCGGGAGCGGCTGGAGGGGTGCAAGGACGCCCGCTCAGAGGCCCTCAAGAAGGTGCTCGCCGACCACCACATCCCCACCCGCCCCAAGGTGCGCGTCGGGAAGGTCGGCGGATACGCGGGCGTGCACCGCGACGACATGCCACCCCTCCCCTCCCCCGCGGACCTCCCCACTCCCCACCCCACAGGGCTCCCCACGGGTGGGGACGCAGGTCAGAGCCCTATCGCGGGGAGTGGCGGGGAGCGGCGGGGAGTTGGCGGGGAGCCCGTGGGGAGCGGCGGGGAGCGGCGGCAGCGGCTCGTCCAGGACCCCGACAACCCCGCCCGGTGGCACTGCATCCCGGACTGACGGCCGCCCGGTCCGCCCCGGGCCACCCCCGGCCGGGACGGGCGGGGAGCCGCCAGAAGGCCCCACAGCCAGACAGGAGATCACCGATGCCCCTCATCCCGCACCGCTGCGAGGAGTGCGGCGAACGCCGCCCAGACGTCAAGCGGATGCCCGACCCGTTCGTCGAGGGCCAGGGCGAGGAGGGCGCTGAGCTCATGCGCCTCTGCCCGCCGTGCGCGACCGCCCGCTTCGAGGACAGCTAGCCCCAACTCGCCCAAAAAGCAAAACCCGGACCGGTCGTCTCATCCGACCAAGAACAGAACGCCCGGCCCGGGGCCCATCTCCGAAGAGACAGGAGCCCATCGTGGCACTCCGCAAGACCATGCCGACCCGCGACCCCGGCCGCGTCGGCGAACGCCCCGAGGACGTACGCGAGTACAGCGAGCGTGACGGCGGGTGGACCCGCAACCCCTCCACCCGCCCCGTCCCCGGCGCCCCGAAGGGAGCCCGGTGATGGACCGGGGAGCCCAGCAGGGCGCCTGCCCGGAACCCTCCCACCCCTAGGCATGGCTAGGGCGGGCCGCGGTCTTTGGCGAGAAACGGCCCGCCCTGGTCTCCCAGCCCTCACAACAGAACTGGAGACACTCAGCATGACCCAACCGACCCCCGAAACGCACCACTCCGGTGGTGGGTTCGCCAGCGTCCACCCGCTGAGGGAGGGACCGCACGACCACGCCATCGAGGCCGAACAAGCAGCGCTCGGAGCGATGCTGCTCTCCTCCGCCGTGATTCCAGAGATCACGGCCGTTCTCGACACGAGCGACTACTACCGTCCCGCGCACGAAACGATCCATCGCGCCATCATCACCATGCACGAGCGTGACGAACCCGTGGACCCCATCACCGTGACTGCCTACCTCGGCACGACCGGTGACCTGAACCGCGTCGGAGGTGCCTCCTACCTCCACTCCCTGGTCCAGCAGGTGCCCACCGCCAGCAACGGCGAGTACTACGCCGCCATCGCCCGCGACGCGGCCGACAACCGGCGTCTGGAGGCCACCGGCCTCCGTCTGAGCCAGCGCGCCCGCGCCGGCGAACTGACCGCCGATGCCACCCGCGCCGAAGCTCTGGCCGCCCTTGAAGGCGCCGAGCAGCGGACCTGGATCGAGCCGACTCCCTTGGGGGAGAACGCTCTGCTGCCCCACTTCCCCGTCGATGCGCTGCCCGGCTGGCTGCGCGAACAGGTAGTAGCCCTGGCGGAGTTCACGCAGACCCCGCCGGACATGGCCGCCACCATGGGTCTAGCGGCCCTGTCCACCGCCGCCGGCGGCCGGGTCCACGTCCAGATCCGCCCCGGCTGGACCGAGCAGTCCAACCTCTACCTGGTCTGCGCGATGCCGCCCGCCTCCCGCAAGTCGGACGTCTTCTCCGCGATGACCGCGCCGATCTACCGGATCGAAGACGAACTCGCCCAGCAGGCCAAGCCCGGCATCATCGAGGCACAGACCGCCAAGGAAGCCGCCGAAGCCGAAGTCGACGCCCTGCTGTCCAAGGCCCGCAAGAGCGACACCGTCGACCGCCAGCAGCTCGTCGCCGAAGCCTCCGCGGCCCGCATGCTCGCCGACGAGATCCACGTACCGCCCGCCCCGCGGCTGACGGTCTCCGGAGACATCACCCCCGAACCACTCACTCACCTGCTGGCCACTCACCGGTGCCTGGCCGCCCTCTCCCCCGAAGGCGACCTCTTCGACATCATCGCCGGCCGCTACAGCGCCCGTCCCAACCTGGGGGTCTTCCTCCAGGCCCACAAGGGCGAACGTCTCCAGACCGACCGCATCACCCGCGACCAGCCCACCATCGACCGCCCCGCCCTGACCATCGGCGTCACGCCCCAACCCGCCGTCCTCCAGGACCTGGCCGCCACCCCCGGCGCCCGCGACCGCGGGCTCCTGGCCCGTTTCCTGTTCGCCCTGCCGCCCTCCAACCTCGGCTACCGCAAGATCCGCACCCACCCCATCCCCGAGGCCGTCAGCAGCATCTACGACGCCCGGCTCGAAGCGATGGTGCGCACCTTCACCGACCTCCCCGACCCCGTCACCGTGCCCCTGTCCGCACAGGCCGACGCGGTCGTCGAGCGCCTCCAGGAGGAAGTCGAGGAGAAGCTGCGTCCCGACCAGCCGCTGTCCCACGTCACCGACTGGGCCGGAAAGCTCGTCGGCGCCACCGTCCGCATCGCCTGCCTGCTCCACCTCGCCGACCGCATCACCAACGGCTGGGGTGACCCCGTCAGCGCCGAGTGCGTCGAACGCGCCGCCGTCATCGCGGCCTACTACACCACCCACGCCCTGGCGGTCTTCGACCTCATCGCGGCCGACCCCGCGACCGAAGACGCCCGCCACATCCTCACCTGGCTCCAGCGCCCCAAGCAGAACGGCACCCACCGAACCACCGTCAAACGCCGCGATGTCGTAGCTGCCCACCGCCGCTTCCGCGGACGCACCGACGCCATCGACCCCGCGCTGCGCCTCCTGGAGGAACACGGCTACCTCCGCCCCGACACGCCGCCGGTCCAGGGCGGGAAGGGCCGCAGTGCCAGCGTCACGTTTCGTGTCCACCCCGCCCTGAAGGCGTCGCTGGACACTCCGTAGCCCCGCAGAACGTCAGCAATGTCAGCAGAAATCGCTGACCTGCTTCTTCACCCCGCTGACACGCGTCAGCGGCCGTCAGCAGCGTCAGCAGCAAGCCGGTTTTTGCTGACACTGCTGACACCTGCTGACGGGACTGCCACCAACGTTCTTGCAGGTCAGCGATTTTCGCTGACACTGCTGACACTTTCCACGCCAACACGGCGTCCGGACCACACCACTCTCACGCTGCGTGGCCACGCAGCACGTTCGACCTGCCTTAGAGGAGACATCTCAGTGTCCAGCCGCAAGAGGCTCAAGCTTCCCGAAGTCCTCAGTGAGATCAACATGAGCCGCGCCGCCTTCTACCGGATGCGGGCCCGCGGCCAGGCGCCCAAGCACAGCAAGCTCCCGAACGGCGAAATCCGCATCAGCCGCGCGGACCTTGACGCCTGGTGGGCCAAGTGCGAGGAAGCCGCCTAACTCCGCTCGAACGCGCCACGAGGGGCCTGCCAAATCGGCAGGCCCCTCTCCCTTTTGGAGGAGACGACACTGCATACCTACGAGGTGCGCATCTGGGGGATCCGGAAGCGCAACAGCAAAAGCGCTCCGTTTCAACTGCGCTGGCTGGTCGGCGGGGTTGAGCAGCAGCAGCCGTTCATGTCCAGGACCCAGGCCGACGGCCGGCGCTCGGAGCTGATGGCCGCAGTACGCAGCGGCGAACAGTTCGACACCGAGACTGGCCTCCCGCTCTCCGAGCTGCGAGAGCTGAAGTCGCCCACTTGGTACGACCATGCCTGCTCATACGCGCTGATGAAGTGGCCCCACATCGCCGCCAAGCACCGCGCGAACATCGCGGAGTCCCTCGCCACCGTTACGCCGGTGCTGGTCTCGCCCTCGAAGGGCACCCGCCCGGATCCGAAGGCCCTTCGCCACGCGCTGCACTCCTGGGCCTTCCAGGCCGCCAGGAACGGCGAGGGAGAGCTGATCCGAAACGACCAAGGCGAACCGATCGCCCGCAAGGACGCGACAGAACCACCAGCCGAAATCTCGGCAGCACTCGCATGGGTCGCCAAGCACTCCCTGAAGGTCGCCGACCTCAACGACTCAGACACCTTGCGGCGAGCACTTACGGCCCTGTCCCTGAAGCTGGACGGCAAGAAGGCAGCGGAGAACACGGTCCGGCGGAAGCGCACCGCCTTCAACAACGCTCTGCGATACGCCGTTGAACGGGATCTGCTGACCGGCAACCCGCTCTCGCGCATCGACTGGGAGCCGCCGGCAACCGACGACGAGGTGGACTTCCGCTACGTGCCGAACCCGGCGCAGACGCGGGCCCTGCTGGGATCGGTGCGAGACCAGGGCAAGCGGGGAGAGCACCTGTACGGCTTCTTCGGCTGCATGTACTACGCGGCCATGCGCCCTTCGGAGGTGGCCCAGCTCAGCAAACGGGACTGCAAGCTGCCCGCGACCGGCTGGGGCGAGCTCGTCCTCAACAGGAGTCGTCCAGAGGTCGGCGCGGGTTGGACGGACGACGGCAAGTCGTACGAGCTCCGCGGGCTCAAGCGCCGTGCGCGCAAGACCACCCGGCCGGTCCCCATCCCGCCCGTCCTGGTGGTGATGCTCCGTCGGCACGTGGAGACGTACGGCACCGCTCCCGATGGCCGGCTGTTCGTCGCGACCCGCGGGGGCCGGGTGCGATCCACCGAGTACGCCGAGGTCTGGCAGAAGGCGAGGGAGAAGGCGTTATCTGCCGAGGACGCGGCGAGCCCCCTCGCAGAAGTGCCGTACTCCTTGCGGCATGCCGGGGTATCGCTCTGGATCAAGGCTGGAGTGGACCCGGTGGAAGTCGCTCGGCGGGCCGGGCACAGCATCGCGGTGCTGTGGAAGTTCTACGCGAAGATCCTCCGCGGCCAGGAGCACCGGGCGAACCAGCTCATCGATGACGCCCTGGGGGTGTCGGAGGAAGCCGCCACCACAGAGTGAGGTCGCGCCACCGGCCGAATCCTGGCCACAGGCTGGCCACACGCCCTGGTCACGACTGAGATCCGGGCGCATGAGGTGAGACAGCAAACGCAGTCGGAGCGGGCTCCGGTAAATCCGGAACCCGCTCCGACCTGCACTTTTCCTACCTCTGCGGAGGCTGTGGGATTTGAACCCACGGTGACGTTGCCGCCACGACAGTTTTCAAGACTGTTCCCTTAGGCCGCTCGGGCAAGCCTCCCCGCGGCACCCGTGCGCAGGGCGCGTGGGTGTCGCGGGATCAGACTAGCGCGTCACTTGTCGCCCGTGCGCTGGCCCAGGGTGACATGGGCGGTGTGCTCCTTGCCGTCACGCTTGTAGGTGAGGGTGACGTCGTCGCCGGGCTTGTGTTGCCAGATCTCGCTGATGAGGGTGGGGCCGCTGTCGACCACCGTGTCGTCGAGCTTGGTGATGGTGTCGCCGGGGCGGAGGCCGGCCTTGTCGGCGGGGCCGTTCGGGGTGACGGCCTTGGAGCCGTTGTTGCCGGTCTGGGCGATGGTCGCGCCGTCGCCGCTTTCCCGCATGCCGACCTGGACGCCGATCTGGGGGTAGACCGGCTTACCGGTCCGGATCAGGTCCTGGGCGACCCGCTTGGCCTGGTCGATGGGGATCGCGAAGCCCAGGCCGATGCTGCCGGACTGCTGGGACTCGCCGCCCAGGCCGCCGCCGTTGCCCGCCGACTGGATCGCGGAGTTGATGCCGATGACATTGCCGGCGGCGTCCATCAGCGGGCCGCCGGAGTTGCCGGGGTTTATCGAGGCGTCGGTCTGGAGGGCGCTCATGTACGAGGCGCTGTTGCCGCCGCCGTCGCTGGAGGCCACCGGGCGGTCCTTGGCGCTGATGATGCCGGTGGTGACCGTGCCGGACAGGCCGAAGGGGGCGCCGATGGCGATGGTGGCGTCGCCGACCTGGACGTTGGAGGACTTGCCGAGCGGGAGCGGGTTGAGCGGGGCGCCGGAGGCGTTCTTCAGCTTGATCACGGCGACGTCGTAACCCTTGGCGTTGCCGACGACCTCGGCGTCGTACTTCTTGCCGTTGGAGAACGTCGCGGTGAGCTTGCCGCCGCCGGCCGCGCTGGCGACGACGTGGTTGTTGGTGAGGATGTGGCCCTGCTTGTCGTAGATGAAGCCGGTGCCGGTGCCGCCCTCACCGGTGGCACCCTGCGCCTCGATCGTCACGACGCTCGGCAGCGCCTTCTGCGCTATCCCGGAGACGGAGGTGGGCTTGCGGTTCAGCGCCCCGGGGTCGCCGGACGCGGAGACCGTCGTCGAGGCGTTGTCGTTCTGGCCCGCGGCCCAGAAGCCGATGCCGCCGCCGACACCGCCGGCCACCAGCGCGGCCACCAGGACGGCCGCGATCAGGCCGCCGTTACGCCGCTTGGGCGCGGGGCTGCCGACGCCCCAGGGGTCGCCGCCGTACGGGGGCTGCTGGCCCCAGCCGCCGCCCGCGCCGGGAGTGCCCTGGCCAGGGCCGGGGTACGGCGGGAGCTGGGTGGTCTGCTCCGTCGTGGGGGCGTCGCCGGGGTGGCCGAAGCCGGGCTGCGGAGGGTGTCCGGCGCCCGGGGCCGAGCCGGCGGTCGGGGCGAAGCCCGGCGGGGGCGGTGCGTACGGGGCGTCGGGAGCCTGGGCGCCGGAGGCGGACGCGGGGGCGCTGTCCGGCTGCGGCCCGGTCGGCGGCTTGGCCTCCGACGGGACGGCGGCTCCCTCGTTCTCGGTGCTCACAGCTCTCTCCTCAGCTTCATGACGGTCGGCTCCCACGGCCTTGGCAGGCTGCTTCCCTGTCGCCTCGGATCTCATCCATGCCCGAGGTCCGGGGCGGGCCGTTTCTTCCGGGGCTTGCAGGTCGGCCGGACCCTGGGGGTGCGTCCGGGTGGTGCGGTTCTACTGGGCCGGCGGGCCTCGCGGTCCGCCGGGTGATGCGGTTGTTCCGGTCCGGCGGGCCGGGGCCCTCCGGGTCGTACAGCTCCTCGTGCCGGTGGCCGGGGAACCCGGTACTCCAGGATCAAGGATCCCGGCGATACGGGCGAGTCCCGGTCCGCCGGTCCGGGGCCGCCGGCCGTGGTCCGCGGGTCCCGTCCCGCACACCCGGCCTGCGCGAGCCCCGACCGCGGGCCCGTCCGGTGATCCGGGCGGGGCGACACGGGCGGAGTCTCCCTACCACCCTTTCCCACTGCGCGTCAGAGCACCGTAAGCCGAGGCTGTGACTGTCCCCTCATCCTTTATGCCGGACAAAACCGGCGCATCCCCTGTTCCGGCACCTTGGGTAAGCGCCCGGCGGCCCCTCGGTGGCGGATGGCACGATAACGCGGTGACCTATGCACGCCCTGCTCAGGACGCCCGTCCGGGCCGTCCCGCCATTTCCGTCATCGCCCATCGCGGCGCCTCGGAGGACGCCCCGGAACACACCCTCGCGGCTTACCGCAAGGCGATCGAGGACGGGGCGGACGCCCTGGAGTGCGATGTCCGGCTGACCGCGGACGGGCATCTGGTCTGCGTGCACGACCGACGGGTGAACCGCACGTCCAACGGGCGCGGCTCGGTCTCCGCCCTGGAGCTCGCCGACCTGGCCATGCTCGACTTCGGCTCCTGGAAGGGCGACGGCTCCGCGAACGACGGGTTCGCGAACGAGGCGCCGGACCGGCAGCACGAGGACCCCGAGCGGACCTCCGTCCTCACACTGGAGCGGCTGCTGGAGCTGGTCGCCGATGCGGACCGCCGGGTCGAGCTGGCCATCGAGACCAAACACCCGACGCGCTGGGCCGGACAGGTGGAGGAGCGGCTGGTCGAGCTGCTGACCCGGTTCGGGCACACGAATCCGGCCATGCGCCCCGACTGGACGCCCTCGGTCCGGGTCATGAGTTTCTCGGCGCGCTCACTGCACCGCGTACGGGCCGCGGCGCCCTGCATCCCCGGCGTCTACCTGATGCAATTCCTCACGCCGCGGCACCGCGACGGCCGGCTCCCGCCCGGCGTCGGCATCGCGGGCCCGGGGATACGCATCCTCCGCTCGCACCCCGACTACGTCGCCAAGGCGCATCGCGCGGGCCACCGCGTCCACGTCTGGACCGTCAATGACACCGCCGATGTCGAGCTGTGCCAGGAGTTGGGGGTGGATGCGGTGATTACGAATCGCCCCAAGCAGGTACGAATCCAACTCGGCCTTGGGTAGAGCCCCTCACAGGGTGTGCACCGGCGCATTCGGCCCGTATTCGATCGTGTCCAATGCGTCACCATGTGCCGCTTGGCCGGTTTCCGGTCCAGTCCATTGGGGCATCCATCCCGTGGCGTGGGGCAAAGGAGGTCTCGGGGGTGGCGTTGGTGGTGGCACAAGAGGTGCCGGCGTCGTCGATCATGGCCGTACCCCATGGTCCTGTGGGTGTCGGCATGGCCAGGCGGCGCATGCGAGAAGAGCTGTTGGCAAGTGGAGTTCAGGACACAGTCGTCGATGACGCGGTCCTCATTCTTTCGGAGCTGCTGAGCAATTCGTGTCGCCATGCGCGTCCGATATACGAAAACGGATCACCGGGTTCCGCAACGACCGAGCCACACGAGGCTCCGGTGGCCTCCGTCCGCGCGTCCTGGCGTATCGACGCGCAGGGCAGACTGACCGTCGCGGTCACGGACGGCGGCGGCCCGACCCGGCCACTTCCGGCCACTCCCTCGGTCACGGCGCGCGGCGGCCGCGGGCTGGCGATCATCCGCTCGCTCGCCAAGGACTGGGGCGTCCACGACACCGTCGTCGGCGAAGTCACGGTCTGGGCGGCCCTCTCCTTGCAAGGCGCATTCGCTACGCGCGTGGAACTGACGCCCGATCTGCCGCCCTCGCTCACCACGGGAGCCGGGTTGAGCACGAGGCTGCCGCTGCCGGGCTTCCCGGACTTCGACGAACTGCCATAGCGGCACGACGGGACACGGCGGGCGCGCGGCCGAGCGCGACCTCGTACGCAATCCTCTAGGCTCGCGCCGAAACGCGTCCGTACCGCCCAGGATCGACCAGGAGACACCGTCGCCATGGCCAAGAAGCGCCGTCCCCAGCCCCAGGCCGCAGCATCGCAGATCAAGGACGGCGAGGTGCCGGTCGTCGGCGCCCGTGAGCCCTGCCCGTGCGGCTCCGGCCGCCGGTACAAGGCCTGTCACGGGCGTCAGGCGGCCCATGCCGCCACCGAGCTGGTGCAGCGCCCCTTCGAGGGCCTGCCCGGTGAGCCCGACTGGGTGGCACTGCGCGAGCTGGTGCCCGCCGCCACCGCCGAGTTGACGCTGAAGGCCGGGCTGCCCGAGGGCGTCCCGTCCGTGACGCTGGCGACCGTGCTGCCGATGGCCTGGCCCGCGCTGCGCCGCGACAACGGCGCGGTGATGCTCGGCCTCCAGAACGACACCGCCTCCGGCGACCTCAGCCGCGACCTCGCCGACACCCTCCAGCGCGCGCTGGTCGCCGAGCCCGGCACCCCGGTCGCCGCCGGCCGCCCGGCCCCCGACGGTCCGCGGCTACAGGATCTGCTCGACCCGGACGCGGCCTTCGAACCGGCCGTCCACACCGGCTTCGAGTTCTGGATGGAGAACGCCGAGAACGCCACCGGCGAGGTCGCCGCCTCCCTGGAGCGGGCCAACGCGGCGGCCATTCCCACCGCCCGGATCCCCGGCCTGGAGGGTGCGTACTGGTGCGAGGCCCCGGAGAAGAACCACCTGCGCTGGGTCACCGGGTACCCCGAGGAGCGGCTGCTGGACGCGCTCGCCCGGCTGCACGCCGCGGGCGCCTCCTCGCTCGGTGAAGGCACCCGGCTGGTGGGTTCCTTCCGCGCCCACGGCCTGGTCGTGCCGGTCTGGGACCTGCCGTCGTCGATGAGCGCCGAGGACGTCGCCAAGCCGGCCGAGGCGTTCGCCGAGCGGCTGGCCGAGGCGCTCGCGACGGACGCCCCGCTGACCCCCGAGGAGCGCCGGGCGCGCGGCGGGCTCACCAACCGCCAGGTCACCCTGAGCTGACCGGACCCGTCGGCCGTGCGGACCGGACGCCTCCGGGGACCTCAGGCGTGACGCCTGTCACAACTCCCCGTACCTGCCGGTAAATAGGCGTCCGGAATTCCACGATCGAATTTGCGAACCGCCGATCTCTTGTTACGGTTCTAGAAGCCCGGTCGCTGGTGCATCCCCCGTCGCCAGCGACCGGGCGCTTCCATGTCCGGAGTCAGGTGCTCCGCTTGGCCGGCCCCGGCCGCCTGCGGCCCGGTGTCCTCAGCGGCCCGAACCCCTGCCTCCCACGGACGAGTTGCTGCCGGAGCGCAGCAGCAGCCGCTCCCCCGCCGCGTCGGAGAACTCCGCCACCGCGCGGTACGGCCCGCCCCGGCGCACGGTCGCCCCGGTCGGCGTCTCGCACAACCCCGGCGCGTCGGCCGCCGAGACCTCGCAGTTCACCTGGACGGTCGTGCCGTCCGGCCGCAGCAGCGTCAGTGCGGCACGCAGCGGACCGCCGGTGCGGTTGCGATAGTACGTGCGCCCCCAGGTCAGACCGCCCTCGGCGAGCACACAGGTCTGGGCCTCGATCCGCTGGGGAGTGGTGAGTTGGGGGCCGCAGCGGGAGGTACGGGCGGAGCGGGGCGGCAGGCCGGGGCCGGCGGGGGAGCCGGTGGCGGTCCGGGCGCGGGCGACGGCAGGGCGCATGTCCGACTTGGCGCCACTATCAAGCGCGATGTCCCTTTTGGCCGTAGAGCGGTTTTCGGACGTGCCAGCCGTCCCCGATGCCGCAAGGTCGGCCGGACCGGCCATTGCGGTGCCCAGCGGCACGGCGATGGCGAGCATCACCACGCCGGCGAGACCGGTCATGCGGAGTTTCTGCGCACGCTGCATGGCCCCCACCTGCGATTGAGATGCCGCTGACGGCGGCTTGACGGTGGGCCGAACCTATCGGGCGGTGAAGGTGCCGCCGGGCACCCGGACGCTGCTTCCCCGTAGTTGTCCGGGCCGGTCACACCCGAACGGGTGATCCGCCCGCGCGTTGTTTCCGCTCATCCGCCGACCGGGCGGGACGGGCACACGGGCGCATCCGCGGAGGTCAGTACGCGAGCCGGCTGCCGCCGTCGGGAGTGCTGGTGCTCGCCATGACCAGGGCGTCCACGATCGTGCTCACCTTCGGCAGCCAGGGCGCGGCCGAGGATGGGGGTCCCCCCTGCTGGAACGAAGTCGAGAGCTTGGGGGAGGCCGGCGGCCGCTCCCAGCGGACCCGGCCCGCGCCGATCTGGGAGGGCGGGAGCACCAGATAGCCGCCCTCGCCGTGGAACCGCAGCGAGCTGGGCACCCAGTCCTGGGAGTGCAGCAGCTCGCCCAACTCCGCGAGGTCGTACGGCGATACGAGCAGGGACCAGCGGGTGGGCGTGGCCACCACGGGGCCGAGGCGTACGCCGAAGCGGTCCAGGGCCGCCAGGGCGCGGGCGCCGGCGACGGCGGGCAGGCTCACCGCGCAGGGCGCGCGGCCGCCGGTGGCCAGCACGATCGGGGCATCGGGGCGGTTCGTCCACCACCAACGCACCATCCGGGCATCGGTCGTGGCGGCCATCAGGCCGGGGTCGAAGGGGTGCGCGCCGGGCACCACACAATCGGGGTCGGGGCAGCTGCACCGGCGGCCGGTCCGCTCGCCGAGGCCGAGCCGGGCGCCGGCCGCCTGCCGGCCGGCGGGCCTGATCCCCACACCGGGAAGTACGGGCCACTGCCACTCGGTGGCGCAGTGGAGCGCCGCACCGAGCAGCGCCGACCTTCCGCCGCGCCGGAACAGGAGCTTGCGTCGCCTTCCGAGGATCTCGCGCATGAGCGCTCGTTCCTTTCCGTTAACGCCGAGGGCTTCGTCCATCGCACTACATGGCACTTCTTGCCGGTTCGCCGTTGTCCGTGCCGTGCCGCTTCAAGCCGTGGTGGGGCGTTTCCTGCGGCCCGGCCGTGCAACCCGGGGTCGATCGCATCTCGATCACGCCACGTGGATCACTGGTTCACCGCGTGTACAAGGCAGCGCATCACGCCGTACGCCGAGCGTGGAACATGGCGGGGGGTGGCGCGCACATGGCGATTGCGCCTTTGTGGTGCAGCCCCCGCCTCTTGGGAGTGCGTCGCGGTCGTCGCCGTATTAGACGCCGGTGTCCGCCGGAGAGTTCCGGTGCGGCCCCAACTGGCCCCGCACCTTTCCGAGTACGTACCCGCCACTGTGGTGAAGACGCGCTGCTGATCGCCGTCAGTCGACCTCAAATTGACGCTTGGGGGGCTTTTTTCAGGCCAATCTACAGACCTCGCGGACACCACAAACCCCATGGGGAGAGTGCTGGACATCACATCGTTGATGCGTGTACATCTGGAGCATTGATAGCGGAGCAGCATGACATGGGGGTTTGCGATGCTATTGAGGAAATTGGGCGGCCAACCGCACCGCACAACGTCACTCAACAAAATGCCGCACTCCCTACCAAAAAGCGGCCTGACCTGGGGCACCAGCTGGCGCACCGAAAGCCGCCAGCCATGACCGCCCCGCACGTACCGAAAGTGGCTGGATTCGAACCATCTCTTCCCGCCCCCACGCACACTGTCGACGCGCGCGTGGGGAAAGCCTCTGCGGACCCCACCGCCGGCCCCCCGTCCGACGGCTCGCCCCCCACCCCTGAGGGCGCCCTGCGGGACCCCGCACTCGACACCACGTCAGACGCCGCCCCCGGCGACGCCCCCGACGTCTCCGTCGTCGACCACCTCGCTGCCGTGCAGGACCGGCTGGCCGGCTGGATCTCCGACCTCAGCACCCTGCACGAGCTGACCGGACAGCTCGCGCGCACCCGCACGGTGGAGGACGCCCTCCACGAGCTGCTGCGCGCCGGCGCCTCCCTGGTCGGGGCGCGGCGCGGGCTGGTCGTCCTCGCCCCGGCGGACGGTTTCGGCCCGGAGACCACGGTCGGCCTCGGCCTCGGCCACGCCGAGATCGGCACCATCGAGACCATCCCGCGCCGCGCCCTGGCGTACGCGCGGATACTGGACGGCCTCCCGGAGCCGGGCGCCACCGGCGACGACACCCGGACCGGACCGCTCGACGACACCCGGCACCCGGCGGGCGACGCGGGCCGTCCCCCCGGGGCCCGCGGCGCGGCGGCCGGACCGTGCACCGAGATCTCCGAACCCGACATCCCAGGTGAGAAGGACCTCGACCCGCGCCTGCGCGAGGTCGCGGCCCGGCTCGGATACGCCGCCAGCTACGCGGTGCCGCTCACCGCCGACCCCATCGGCCGGACCGGCGCCGCGGTCTGGCTCTACGACGAACCGGCCGCGCCCACCGAACGGCAGCGCCATCTCATCGGCCTCTACCGGGCGCACGCCGCCGAACACCTCGCCCGCCTCCTGGAGCTGCACCGCACCCGGCAGGCCGTCCGGATCCTGCGCGAGGAGCTGCTGCCGCACCGGCTGCCGCGGGTCCCCGGCGTCCGCCTCGCGGTGCGGCACAGCAGCGGGCCGCGCGGGGGCGGCGACTGGTACGACGCGCTGCCGCTGCCGGACGGCGCGCTGGGACTGGCCATCGGTTCGGTGACCGGCTCCGGGCCGAGCGCGGTGGCGGCCATGGGGCGGCTGCGGGCGTCCCTGCGTGCCTACGCCGTCATGGAGGGCGAGGATCCGGTCGCGGTCCTCTCCGACCTCGAACTGCTGCTGCGGCTGACCGAGCCGGCCCGCAGCGCCACCGCGCTGTTCGCCTTCACCGAGCCGCCGCCCGGCGCGCCGGGCGGGCCGCCCGCACCCCCGATGCCGGGCGGTATCCCCGACCCCTTCGCCCGCAAGATCGTGCTGGCCGGGGCCGGCCACTGCCCGCCGCTGATCCTCGGCGATCTGCGGACCGAGTACGTGGAGACCTCGCTGTCCGCGCCGCTGGGCATGCTGGCCTGCTGGGAAGCGCCGAGCGTGGAGATCGAACCGGCCGGCGGCGAGACCCTGCTGCTCTACAGCGACGGGCTGCTGCACCGCACCGGTGAGCCCATGGACCGCGCCTTCACCCGGCTGCACGCGGCCGCCGCGGGCGTCCCCAGGGCCGCCCGGCACGATCCCGAGGCGGTCGTCGACCACATCGTGCGCACGATGCTGCCGCAGGGTCTGGACGACCCGCTGTCGGAGGAGGACGTCGTGCTGCTCGCGGCGTACTTCGAGGAGTAGGGCGTGTCTTTTGGATCAGCCCGGATCAGGCCGCGGCGTCTGGTGCGGTGCATCGCAAGGCGGAGCCTCTGCCGCGTACTGGGCGTACTCGGGTGAGGCGACAACGCCGCGAGGTGCCGTGCCAGACGTCGCGGCCCCGGGGTGATCCGAAAGACACGCCCTCGCCCCGGTCCGGCGGCTCGGGGCCGGACCGCGGCCCCCGGCCCTGGTCGCGGGGCCGGCCCTGAGCACGCCCCCCCAGGGCGGCGGACCTACCGCCCGCGCGCCCGTTCACGCCCGCGCCGGGCGCCATGCCTCCTATGGCCGGAGTGCCGGAGAGGTCACACCTTCCTGCCCCTGGACCGTTTTCGATCCGCACATACGATGGAATGCGGTTCAGTCTTTTCAAGGAGGCATGGTGACCGACGAGCTCACTCCGGAGACCCCGGACGAGGACGAGCAGCCGATCAAGCAGCGCAAGAACGGCCTTTACCCGGGCGTCTCGGACGAGCTCGCGGAGAACATGAAGAGCGGCTGGGCCGACACCGAGCTGCACGGTCTGGAGCCGATCGAGCAGGCCCCGAACGCCGCCCGGCGCCGGGCCGCGCTGTCCGCGCGCTTCCCCGGTGAGCGGCTGGTGATCCCGGCGGGCAATCTGAAGACCCGCTCCAACGACACCGAGTACCAGTTCCGCGCCTCGACGGAGTACGTCTACCTCACCGGCGACCAGACCGACGACAGCGTCCTGGTCCTGGAGCCGACGGGCGACGCGCACGAGGCGACGCTCTACCGGCTGCCCCGCTCCAACCGTGAGAACGGCGAGTTCTGGCTCAACGGCATGGGCGAGCTGTGGGTCGGCCGCCGCCACAGCCTCCAGGAGGCCGAGGCGCTGCTCGGCGTCCCCTGCAAGGACGTCCGCGAGCTGGCCGACGCGCTCAAGGAGGCCACCGGCCCGGTCCGTGTGGTGCGCGGCCATGACGCCGGTATCGAGGCCGCGCTGACCGACAAGGTCACCGCCGAGCGGGACGAGGAGCTGCGCGTCTACCTCTCCGAAGCGCGCGCGGTGAAGGACGAGTTCGAGATCGGCGAGCTCCAGAAGGCCGTCGACTCGACGGTGCGCGGCTTCGAGGACGTCGTGAAGGTCCTGGACAAGGCCGAGGCGACCAGCGAGCGCTACATCGAGGGAACGTTCTTCCTCCGCGCCCGCGTCGAGGGCAACGACATCGGCTACGGCTCGATCTGCGCCGCCGGCCCGCACGCCACCACCCTGCACTGGGTCCGCAACGACGGCGCGGTCCGCTCCGGCGAACTGCTCCTGCTGGACGCCGGTGTGGAGACCCACACCCTGTACACCGCGGACGTCACCCGCACCCTGCCGATCAACGGCCGCTACACCGACCTCCAGCGCAAGATCTACGACGCGGTGTACGAGGCCCAGGAGGCGGGCATCGCGGCGGTCAAGCCGGGCGCGGCCTACCGCGACTTCCACGACGCGGCGCAGCGGGTGCTCGCCGAGAAGCTGGTCGAGTGGGGCCTGGTCGAGGGCCCGGTCGAGCGGGTGCTGGAGCTGGGCCTCCAGCGCCGCTGGACCCTGCACGGCACCGGCCACATGCTCGGCCTCGACGTCCACGACTGTGCCGCGGCCCGCACCGAGCACTATGTCAACGGCACGCTGGAGCCCGGCATGGTGCTGACCGTCGAGCCCGGACTGTACTTCCAGGCGGACGATCTGACGGTGCCCGAGGAGTACCGGGGCATCGGTGTCCGCATCGAGGACGACCTCCTCGTGACGGCCGACGGCAACCGGAACCTGTCGGCCGGCCTGCCGCGGCGGTCGGACGAGGTCGAGGCCTGGATGGCCGGGCTGATCGGCGGCGGCAAGTAGCAGCGCGGAGCGCGTACGCCTGCGTCCCCCGGTGGCATCAACTGCCGCCGGGGGACGTGTCGTTGGACGGGACGCCCGCGCCGGGGGCCGTGCCGTCGGCGGCGTCGCCACCGGGGGACGTGTCGCCGGCGACGTCGCAGCCGCCCTTCGTCCCGTAGGCGCCCGCGCGGGCCGCCGCCCAGACAGCGGTGGCGGCGGACTCGGCGAGGCGCCGGTCGACGGGCCGGCGGGCGATCAGGATCCGGTAGTAGAACGGCGCGCCGAGCGCCGACATCACTTCCTCCGGGTCGGTGTCCGCGGGCAGTTCGCCGCGGTCGACGGCCCGCCGCACCATCTGGCCGGCCAGCGTCAGCCGTTCGCCGAAGAAGGACCGCAGCACGGCCGCCGCCTGCGGGTCGCGCGCCGCGGCGGAGACCACAGCCTCGATCAGCGCCCTCATCCGCACCTCACCGAAGAAGGCGGCCACCGACCGGGCCAGCGCCCGCAAGTCCTCGGGCAGGCTGCCGGTGTCCGGCAGCGGCACATCGGAGCTCAGCTCGGTCAGCAGCTCGCACACCAGGCCCTCGATGCAGCGCCAGCGGCGATAGAGCGTCGCCACATGAATCCCGGAGCGCTGCGCGACCTTCTCCATGGTCAGCCCGGCGAAGCCGCCCTCGTCCAACTCCTGGAAAACGGCGGCCAGTACGGCCTGGCGGGTACGGGCCGTCCGCCCCCCGGGCCGGGCCTCGCCCGGGGATTGGCGCGCTGTCGTCACGGCGGCTCCGTATTGCAGTGCGGGTTCACGCCAAGTATTGTCCAAGACGAGTTAACGCGAGCAACTTCGCGTTAATGATGGTGCGCGCTGGTCTCGCAGGGACAGGGGACGCCGCGGGGGAGGTCCTCCCACCGCGAGACCGCGCTGCCCATCGTCCCCGATAGGTGATTTCCGGCCAGTTACCCCACTGCCGACGTTCGCCCAGTTTGACACATCACGTCCCGGTACTCACGCGCCCCGACCGCCAAGCGGGCGAGGGGACTTCGTGGACCCGTCCTGAGGCCTGTCCTGCGCACCATGTCACTGGTCCGCCGCCGCCCCCGAAGTCGTCCGCAGCGGTACCTCGCGGATCAGGCAGGCGGCCGCGAAGGTGACGGCGCACAGCGCGGCGGTGCCGAGCATGACGCCGTGCAGGCCGCCGGTGACCCCGGCCCGGACGGCGTCCCGTACCGGCTCGGGCAGGGCGCGCAGCACCGCGGGCGTCAGGTCGCGGCCGCCGGCGAGGCGTTCGCCGGTCCGGCCGAGCCGGTCCGTGAGGGTGGCGGTCATGCGGCTGGTGTAGACGGAGCCGAGCACCGCGACACCGAGCGAGCCGCCGATGGTGCGCAGGAGCGTGGTGGTGCCGCTGGCCGCGCCCATGTCGCGGGGTTCCGCGCTGTTCATCGTGAGGAGCATCGAGGGCTGCATCAGGCAGCCGAGGCCCACACCGAGGACGAGCGTCAGCGCGGAGGTCACGGCCGTGGGCGTGTCCGCGCCGACCATGAGCAGAGCCAGGGCACCCGCCGTGGCGACCGCGCCGCCCGCGAGCGGGTACCCGCGGTACCCGCCGCCGTTGCCGACCGCCCGCCCGATGAACAGCTGCGCGCCCATCATGCCGAGCATCAGCGGGAGCAGCAGCAGCCCGCTCTCCGTCGACGACACGCCCCGTACGAACTGCATGTACTGCGGCAGATAGCTCGCCGCGGCCAGCATCGCCGCGCCCACCAGGAAGCTCAGCACCTGGGCGAGGGTGAAGTTGCGGTCGCGGAACAGCCGCGGCGGGATGAGGGGTTCGGGCGCCCGCCGCTCCACACGGACGAACCAGCCGAGTGCGGCCACCGAGAGCGCGGCGAGCCCCGCGATCTGCGGTGAGGCCCAGCCGTACGCCGTGCCGCCCAGGGTCCCGATCAGGGTGAGCGCCAGGATGCCGGTGGTCAGGAGTGCGGCGCCCCTGTAGTCGATGCGGGCCCTGGTGCGCACGGCGGGCAGCCGGATGCGGTGCCCGACGATCAGGAGTGCGGCGGCGCCGACGGGCACGTTGACGTAGAAGACCCAGCGCCAGTCCAGCTGGTCGGTGAGGAAGCCGCCGAGCAGCGGGCCACCGATCATGGCCATCGGCAGCAGCACTCCGATCATCGACTGCGAGCGCCCCGCCTGCGCGGGCGGCAGGAGCGTCCCGAGCAGGGCGAGCGCGCCCACGAAGAGGCCGCCGGCGCCGAGCCCTTGAAGCGCGCGGAACGCGATCAACTGCCCCATGTCCTGGGCGAGGCCGCAGAGCACCGAGCTGACGAGGAAGAGCGCGATCGAGGCCAGATAGCTGCCCTTGCGGCCGTAGAGGTCGCCGAGCTTGCCCCAGATCGGGGTGGCGACGGCGGTGGTGAGCAGGTAGGCCGTCACCACCCAGGAGAGGTGGCTGATGCCGCCCAGGTCACCGACGATGACCGGCAGTGCGGTGCCGACGACCGTGCCGTCGAGGGTCGCCAGGATGATGCCGAGCAGCAGCCCCAGGATGGCGAGACGCGAGGGCGGCGCCGGGTCCGGCGGGTGGTGGATACCGGGCTCCGCGGCCCCGGTCACGGCTGCTTCCGTCCGCTGATTCATGACTTCTCCCAGGCTTTCGGCGGGGCGTCAGGCGGCGTACGGACGGACGGTCCTGGCATCCCGAAGCGCCTGGGCCCACCAGGCGAGCTGGTCCAGCATCGCCTTGGCCGCGGCGTCGCACTCCGGGTCCTTCATCGTGTGCTCCTCGTCGAACAGGCCCCAGGCGTGCTGCAGGCTGACCGTGTTGCGGATAGTTGTCGCGTGCAACTCGGCCATGACCAGCCGGAGTTGCTCGACCGCGCGCAGGCCGCCCGAGATGCCGCCGTAGGAGACGAAGCCGACCGGCTTGGCGTGCCACTGCTCGTTGTGCCAGTCGATGGCGTTCTTCAGGGACGCCGGGAAGCTGTGGTTGTACTCCGGCGTGACGAACACGAAGGCGTCGGCCGCCGCCAGGCGCGGTGAGACCGCGGCGAGGGCCTCCCCGGTGCCGGGCGCCGGCGGCTGCCCGAACGCCGGGAAGACGGTGGGCAGCGGGGTCTCACCCAGGTCGACGACGTCGACACCCATGTCATCGCGCTGGTCGAGGTGGCCCTTGATCCATTGGGTGACGACGGGCGCGAAGCGGCCGTCCCGGGTGCTGCCGACGACCACCGCGACGCGGAGCTGCTGCTTGCTCATGGAACCCCCTGATGTGTACGACGTATCCAGACGCGTACAACGTACACGTCGGTGTGTACGCCGTCTACTGGGGATACGCTGTACACGAACAGTCGGCCGGAGAGGAGCTCACGCATGGCAGCCCGGAAGAAGAGCAGCGGTGCGGAGGCGCCCGTACTGTGGGAGCGCCTGGAGCGCCCCACCGCGGCTCCCCGCGCCGCACTGACGCCGCAGAAGATCGCCGCCGTGGCCGTGCGGGTGGCCGACGCCGAGGGCTTCGCCGCCGTCACGATGCGCCGCCTCGCCACCGAGCTGGGCGTCGCCCCGATGGCCGCCTACCGCCATGTCGCGGGCAAGGACGACCTGTGGGCGCTGATGGTCGACCAGGTCATGACCGAACTCACCGTCCCCGACGAGGTGACCGGCTGGCGTGACGTCCTGCGCGGCTACGCGCTGGGCAGCCGCGCCATGATGCTGCGGCACCCCTGGCTGGCCCAACTGCCCGCACCGCACTTCGTCCTGACACCGAACCGGATGGCGGCCGCGGAACGCCAGCTGGCCGCGCTCGACGGCCACGGCATGGACACCGACACGATGATGGCCGCCTTCCGCGCGGTCAACGCCTATGTGCACGGCGCGACGCAGTCCGAGGTGGCGCTGCGCCAGTACATGGAGGACAACGGCTGGGCCAGCGGCGACGAGTCGCGCCGCGCACTCGCCCCGCAGATGACCTACCTGATGGAAACCGGCCGCTACCCGACCTACCGGCGCTACGCCCTCGGGGCCAGGCGCAAGGACGACGCGGCCTGGCAGTTCGAGACGGGGCTCGACTGCGTGCTCGATGGGATCGCGGTCAGGGTCGGAGACCAGGGGCGGTGATCACGTCCGGTCATCAGGGCCGGTGATCACGACGCCATCGGGAGCGCCGCGCCCTCCCGCCACTTGAGGATCTTGTCGAAGCTGACCACCGCGCCGGGGCGGCCCGCGCGGTTGCGGTAGCGGACGTGATCGGTGAGGGCCTCGATCAGAAAGAGCCCCCGGCCGTCCTCGGCAAACTCGGGAGCCTGCGCGGGGGTGGGCACGGGGGCCGCCGGGGGGAGGGGGCGGTCCGTGGCCGTATGGGGCGGCGCGGGGGGTGCGGCGCGGGGGTGGAAGCCGGGGCCCGAGTCGGTGACTTCGATGCGGCAGGTGTCGCCGTCGATGAAGGCGGTGACGCGGTAGTCCTCGGTGGTGTCGCCCCCGTGCTCCACGGCGTTCGCGCAGGCTTCGGAGAGGGCCACCGACAGGTCGTAACAGATGTCCGGGTCCACGCCCGCGGTCTCCATCGTGCCCAGCAGCAGGCGACGGGCCAGCGGCACGCTCGCAGCCTCGCGCCGCAAATGGAGTGACCACCAGATGCTCATCGCTCCAGCCTCCTGGCCGCGGCTCGACATATCGATACCTATTGCCGCGCCGCAAGGTCCGTAAGCATGTCCGGGACGTGATACCGCTCATTCGGCGGATGCGAAGAGTGAGCGCATCGGTGTAGGTGCCGCGCTGCCCGTGCGCCGTCACGCGCCCTGGCTGCCTCCTCGGACGCCCCGCGGGGCGCCCCTTGACTCCGACCTGCCGTCGGAGATCCGCGAGACCAGTGGGATGATGGCGCGGCCATGACTCCACCGCCCGCCTCCACAGCGCGCGCAGCCGCCGATCTCCGGCTGTTGAGGGCCGCGGTTTTCACCGCGGTCTGCGTCGCGCTGTCCGCGGGCGGGCACATCCTCGCCTCGTGCGCCACCGTCCCGCTGTGGACGCTGGGCGTCGCCGCCGTCGCGGTGTTCGCGGTCGCGGCGACGCTGGCCGGGCGGGAACGCACCCTGCCGGGGATCGCTGTCACGCTCGCTCTGGGCCAGCTCGCCCTGCACGCGCTGTTCGCCTGGGGGCAGCAGCCGACGCCCACCGTGGCCCGGAGCGGATCCGGTGTCGGCGGACTCTCGGACCAGGACGCGATCAGCCTGGCCCGGCATCTGACCTGCGGGCTCGGCACGGGCCGGCTGGACGGTGCGCAGGCGCGCCGGGCGCTCGGCTCGGGTGGCTTCGACACGGCCTCCGCCGCCGGAGTGACCACACCGGCGGGGCACGGGACGGCCGGGGCCACGGCCACCGCCGACCCGGTCGTGCACGGTCTGCTGCCGTCGCTGCCCATGCTGCTCGGACATCTGCTGGCGGCGCTCGCCGTCGGCTGGCTGCTGCGGCGGGGCGAGGCCGCGCTGTGGCGGCTGGTGCGGCTGTCGGCCCCGGCGGCGTACGAGATGACCGTACGGACGCTGGCCGGTGCGGTGCACAGGGCGCTCGTGCTGGTCCGCGCCCTGCTCACGGGGCTCGGAGCGGCGCACGACGAGGCGCGGCGCGCCCCCGTTTCGTACGGGGATGACAAACCCGGCCCGAAGGACCTCGCACTCCACCACAGTGTCGTCAGGCGAGGGCCACCCACCCTGGCCCTCGCGGCCTGACTTCGCGCGAAGCACGCTCCCACAGGACGGGGTACGGGCTCGCGCGCCGTCACCGCAGCGCGCCGGCTACACCGTCACCACCACCTTTCTCCTTCCTGTGGAGTGTTTCCCGATGTCGAAGATCTCGAAGATGACGCAGATGCCGCAGCAGCAGTCGGACGTGTCGCGCACCCGGCGGCTCGCCCGGCGGCTGCCGCTCGTGGGCGCCGCCGCGGCCGGCAGTGTGGTGCTGCTCGCAGCCCCGGCTTTCGCCCACGTCAGCGTGCAGCCCGCGGGCGCCGCCCCCAAGGGCGGCTATGCGACCGTCAACTTCAAGGTGCCCAATGAGCGGGACGACGCGTCGACGGTGAAGCTGGAGGTCACGCTGCCGACCGACCACCCGCTGGCGTCGGTCATGCCGCAGCCGGTGCCCGGCTGGAAGGTGGACGTCAAGAAGTCCAAGCTGGCCAAGCCGCTCGAGATGCACGGCGAGAAGATCAACGAGGCTCCCTCGAAGATCACCTGGACCGCGGAGGACAAGGGCGTCGAGCCCGGTCAGTTCCAGCAGTTCCCGGTCTCCGTCGGCATGCTGCCCGAGGACGCCGACCAGGTCGTCTTCAAGGCCCTCCAGACGTACGACGACAAGGAGGTCGTGCGCTGGATCGAGCCGACGAAGGAGGGCGCCCCGGAGCCGGAGAACCCGGCACCGGTCCTCAAGCTCACCGCGGCCGAGGAAGACGGCCACGGCGCCGCCGGCGCGGACGACAAGAGCGGCGGCAAGGACCACCTCAAGAACGCCGCGGCCACCGCCCCCGCCGGCGACACCACCGCCCGCGTCCTGGGTGCCATCGGCATCGTCGTCGGCATCATCGGAGTCGGCTTCGGAGTGTTCGCCGGCCGGCGCCGCAGCGCCTGAGCACCGACGGGCCGGCGCCCGACGCGCGCCGGCCCGACGCCCCTTCCCGGACACCCGGGACACAACTCACGGGATTTATCTGCAATGCGTAGAACGACCCTGCTCGCGTCCGCCCTCACGGCGGCCGCGGCCCTCAGCCTGACCGCCTGCGGCGGGGACGACGGCAAGCCCGCCGCGGAGGTGTCCGGAGGCACCTCCGCCAAGCCGATCGTCACGCTCGACAGCCCGATCGCGAAGCCGGACCTGGTGCTGACCGACACCCACGGCGCCAAGTACGACCTGCTGGAGAAGACCAAGGGCCACCCGACCCTGATCTACTTCGGCTACACCAACTGCCCGGACGTCTGCCCGCTGACGATGGCCAACATCGCGGTCGCGGTGAAGCAGCTGCCCAAGGCCGAACAGAAGGACCTGCGGGTCGTCTTCGTCACCTCCGACCCGGAGCGCGACACCCCGGCCGCCCTCAAGAAGTGGCTCGGCGGCATCAACAAGGACTTCATCGGGCTGACCGGCACGTTCGACACCATCCAGGCCGGTGCCCGCAGCGCGAACATCGGGATCGAGAAGCCGGTCAAGAAGAAGAACGGCGATGTCGTCTCCACCCATGGCGCGCAGGTGCTGCTGACCTCCCCCAAGGACGACAAGATCCACTGGATGGGGATGCAGGACGCCACCTCCGACAACTACACCAAGGCACTTCCGAAGATCACCAAGGGGCAGAACCCGTGAACCGCCGCAGCACCCTCGCCGCCGCCCTCACCCTCACGACCGGCCTCGCGCTGGCGGGCTGCGGCGGGGACAGCGCCCCGAAGCTCGAAGTCGCCGACGCGTACATGCCGCAGCCGGTCAGCCAGCAGATGGCCGGCGCGTACTTCACCGTCAAGAACAACGGCGACACCGCCGACAAGCTCACCTCGGTCACCAGCAACCTGGCCAAGGACATCTCGATCCACAAAACCGTGGGCACCAAGATGGAGCGGGTCGAATCCCTGCCCATCCCGGCCAACGGCACCCTCCAGCTCGGCCACGGCGGCAACCACCTGATGTTCATGGGGCTGAAGAGCAAGCCGACCAAGGACGACGTCGTCACCATCCGGCTGCACTTCGCCCACGCCGATCCGATCCGGGTGGCCGTCCCGGTCAAGGCCGCCGACTACCAGCCGAAGCACTGACCGAACCACCAGCCAACCACTAGCCAGCCACTAGTCGGAGAACACACAGGTCCGGAGAAACCAGCCGCGGCCGGGAGCACCGCACCGGCCGGCCGCGACAACGGGAGTAAGGGGAGCGATCACTATGGTCACCACCGGGCTTCGGCCGCGACGGTCCGCCGTGCTGCGCCTGCTGGTCGTCGCGCTCGCGCTGGCCGGCGCGCTGCTCGGCGGGCTCGGCGGTGCCGCACCGGCCTCGGCGCATGCCGCGCTGACCGGCAGCACCCCCGCGCAGGGCTCGGTGGCGGACCGCGCCCCCGAGCAGGTGACGCTCACCTTCTCCGAGGGCGTCGCGATGGGCGACGACTCGATCCGGGTGCTGGACCCGCAGGGCAAGCGGGTGGACGACGGGAAGCTGCGGAATCTGAGCAGCGACCGCGTCGTCAAATACGGCGCGGGGCTGCCGTCCGGGCTGCGCGACGGTACGTACACCGTCGCCTGGCAGGCGGTCTCCGCCGACAGCCACCCGGTGTCCGGTGCCTTCACCTTCTCCGTCGGCGCGCCCTCCAAGACCAGCGCCCCGGTTCCCCAACAGGAAGCCGGCGGCGGCCTGGTGGGCGCGCTCTACGGCATCGCCCGCTATCTGGCCTACGCCGGGTTCGTGCTGCTGGCCGGCGGCGCCGCCTTCGTGGTGGCCTGCCGTCCCGCCGCGGCCCTCGTACGGTCCGTACAGCGGCTGGTGGTGTACGGCTGGGCGCTGCTGACCGGCACCACCGTCGTGATGCTGCTGCTGCGCACCCCGTACACGGGCTCCGGTGATCTCGCCGATGTCTTCGACCTCGGCGGCCTCCAGCAGGTCCTGCTCACCAAGCCGGGCGCGGCGCTGGTCTCCCGGCTGCTGCTGCTCGCCGCCGCGGCGCTGTTCGTGGCGGTGCTCTTCGGGGCGTTTGCGCGGGCGCATCAGCCGGCGGAGGCGGACGAGCCGGAGGAGACGGGGGAGCCGGGGGAGGTGGCTGAGCGCGGTCAGCGAGGGGAGGCTGACGAGCGCGGTGCGGCGGATGCGGAGGATGCGGCCGAGGAGGCCGGCGCGGCGGATACCGCCGAGGAGGCCAGGCGGCGCAAGGACCTCACCTTCGGTCTCGGCTTCGGCGGCGTGATCGTCGCCACCGGGCTCGCCGCGACCTGGGCGATGGCCGAACACGCCTCGACCGGGCTTCAGCCCGCCGTGGCGATGCCGGTCGATGTGCTGCATCTGCTGGCGGTCGCGGCCTGGCTCGGCGGGCTGGCGGCGCTGGTGGTGTCCCTGTACTGGGGCCCGCCCGTCGAACGGGCCGCCGTCCGCCGCTTCTCCCGGATCGCGTTCGGCTCCGTAGTGGTGCTGGTGGCCACCGGCCTCTACCAGTCCTGGCGACAGGTCGGCACCTGGCGCGCACTGACCGACACCGCCTACGGGCGGCTGCTGCTGATCAAGGTGGCGCTGGTCGTGGTGCTCGTCGGGATCGCCTGGCTGTCACGACAGTGGACGGCGCGGCTGGCGGAGGCACCGGCGGGAGAGGTAGCGGCGGCGGAACTCCGGGCGGCGAAGGACGCCGAACAGGAAGCCAGGCGGGAAACGGAGCAGGACGCCGCGAAGGCTGCCGGGCAGGAAGAGCGGGAAGCGGAGGAGGAGCAGGAAGAGGAGGAAGAGGAGGAAGAGCGGGAAGCGGAGAAGGCGACCGTCGGGGCCTCGGCCACCGCTGCCACCACGGCCACCACAGCCGCCGCTGCCATCGCGCGCCCGGCTCCGAAGAGCGGACCGGCTCCGAAGAGCGGTTCCACCCCCACCTCCGACCACGGCACATCGGCCCCCCACGACACCCCCGCTGCCGACGACGGCCCGTCGGCCGGCGACGACGCCCCCGACCCCGCCCGCGCCGCCCAACTCGCCCGGCAGCAGGCCGCGGTGCGTACGGCCCGGACCAAGCGGCAGCGTGACGCCGACCCCGAGCGGCTGGGGCTGCGCCGGTCCGTGCTGGCCGAGGCGGCGGTCGCGGTCGTCGTGCTCGTGGTCACCACGGTGCTGACGGCCACCGAGCCGGCCCGTACCGAAGCGGCGGTCAAGGCCACCTCGGGCGGGCAGTCCGCCGAGGCCGGGCGGCCGCAGACGCTGACCATCCCGTTCGACACCGGTGGCCCGGACGGCAAGGGCACCGCGCGCGTCCGCCTCGCCCCCGGCAGCAGCGGCCGCGCCAATACGCTTCAGCTGCGGATCACCGACCCCTCAGGCAAGGTCAGGGACGTCCCCGAGGTGAAGGTCTCCTTCACGCAGAAGGCCAAGAAGCTCGGCCCGCTGTCGGTCACCACCCGGCACACCGGCAAGGGCCAGTGGCGCGCCGGCGGGATCCAGCTGCCGGTCCCCGGGAAGTGGCGGCTGTCGCTGGTCGTCCGCACCTCTGACATCGACCAGGTGACCGAGATCAAGAACGTGAAGATCGGCTCATGAGCAAGCAGACCCCCCGTAAGCAGTCCGCCCGCAAGCCGTCCGCCGCGCAGCAGGCCACGTCGCAGCAGGCGGCGGCGAAGCAGACCGACGCGCCGCAGGCCACCGGCCGGAAGACCCCCGGCACGGACTCCGGCGCCGGGTCCGCCAAGGCGCGCGGCGGGCGTGTCCCCGCCCCGGCCACCGCCCCGGCACCGGAGACGGACGGGTCGCCCGCCAAGGAGCTCTCCCGCCGCCGGCTGCTCGGCACCGTCGGCGCGGCGGGCGCGGCCGGGCTGGTCGTCGGCGGGGCCGGGGGCGCCGCCGGGGTCTCGGCGGCACAGGATGACGCCCCCGCGGCCCTGACCACCGTCGGCTCGACCCGGGTGCCGTTCCGGCCGGCGGGCGGCGGGCACCAGGCGGGGATCACCACCCCGTTGCAGGCCAAGGGCCATCTCGTCGCCTTCGACCTGGCACCGGGCACCGACCGCAAGGCCGCCGCCGCACTGCTGCGCCGCTGGTCGCGGACGGCCGAGGAGCTGATGGCCGGCCGGGCCCCGGACGCCGACACGGGGGTCGCCCTCGACGCGGGCCCGTCCTCGCTGACCGTCACCTTCGGCTTCGGCCACAGCTTCTTCGGCCGTACGGGCCTGACGAAGCGGCGCCCCGTCGAGCTCGACCCGCTGCCCGACTTCTCCGCCGACGCCCTGGACCCCGCCCGCAGCAACGGCGATCTGTGGATCCAGATCGGCGCCGATGACGCGCTGGTCGCCTTCCACGCGCTGCGCGCGCTCCAGAAGGACGCGGCCGGCCGGGCGCGGCTGCGCTGGCAGATGAACGGCTTCCACCGCACGCCGGGGGCCACCGCGCACCCGATGACCACCCGCAATCTGATGGGCCAGATCGACGGCACCAACAACCCCAAGCCGTCGGACCGGGACTTCGATGAGCGGATCTTCGTGGGTCGGGACGCCGAGCAGGCGTGGATGCGCGGCGGCTCGTACGCCGTCGTACGCCGGATCCGGATGCTGCTGGACGACTGGGAGAAGCGTTCCCGGCACGATCAGGAGAAGGTCATCGGGCGCCGCAAGGACAACGGGGCGCCGCTGACCGGCGGTTCCGAGTCCACCCCGATGCGGCTGGACGCGAACCGCCCGGACGGGCTGCCGGTCATCCCGGCCAACGCGCATGCGCGGATCGCGGCGCCGGAGTCGAACCAGGGCGCGGCCATGCTGCGCCGCCCGTTCTCCTTCCACGACGGGTTCCGGGAGGACGGCGCCCCGGACGCCGGGCTGCTCTTCATCTGCTGGCAGGCCGATCCGCTGCGCGCCTTCACCCAGGTCCAGCGGAAGCTGGACCGCGGGGACGCGCTGTCGCCGTTCCTGCGGCACGAGGCGAGCGGACTGTTCGCGGTGCCGCCGGCCGCGGAGCCGGGCGGCTACGTCGGGCAGCCGCTGCTGGAGGGGTAGACGCCCTGGGGTCCGGGGTCCGGGGGCCTGGCGCCTGGGACCTCCGGTCAGGAGGGGTGCCCCCTGAGGCCTGGGCGGGCGGCGGGGCAAGCGGGCCCTAGGGAGGGGTCGAACGGATGCCGTAGGGGAGGGGAACGCCCCCTCGGGGCCAGAACGGGGTGGGGGGTGGCGGTATTCCCGTGTACCGGCCGGGCGCCGGAGCGGCTGGGTATCGTGGCAGGACAGGGAGAAGATCGGCGGGGTGCCCCCGCAGTTACGCGAGGGAGTCCTTATCCATGTCGGCCAGCCGCTATACCTATCTGGGTCCCGAGGGCACGTTCACGGAGGCCGCGCTGCGCACCCTGCCCGAGGCGGCGACGCGTGAGCTGACGCCGATGGTCTCGGTGCCGGCCGCCCTGGACGCGGTGCGGGCCGGTGAGGCCGCCGCGGCTCTGGTGCCGATCGAGAACTCCGTCGAGGGCGGGGTGACCACCACCCTCGACGAACTGGCCTCCGGCGAGCAGTTGATGATCTACCGCGAGGTGCTGCTGCCGATCGCCTTCGCCCTGCTGGTGCGCCCCGGTACGGCGCTCGGCGACGTGAAGACGGTGACCGGGCACCCGGTCGCCCAGCCGCAGGTGCGCAAGTGGCTGGCGGCGCAACTCCCGGAAGCCGTATGGGAGTCGGCGGCCTCGAACGCCGACGGCGCGCGGCTGGTGCAGGAGGGCCGCTACGACGGCGCGTTCGCGGGCGAGTTCGCGGCGGCGACGTACGGCCTGACGCCGCTGGTCACCGACATCCATGACGCGCAGAACGCGGCCACCCGCTTCGTGCTGGTGGGCCGCCCGGCCCGGCCCGCCGCGCCCACCGGCGCGGACAAGACCTCGGTGGTGCTGTGGCTGCGCGCCGACCACCCCGGTGCGCTGCTCGAACTGCTTCAGGAGTACGCGGTGCGCGGGGTGAACATGATGCGCATCGAGTCCCGGCCGACCGGCGAGGGCATCGGCCGCTACTGCTTCTCCGTGGACTGCGAGGGGCACATCACCGACCGGCGGGTCAGCGAGGTGCTGATGGGCCTCAAGCGGGTCTGCCGGGAGGTGCGGTTCCTCGGCTCGTATCCCCGGGCGGACGAGGTGCCGGCGAGCGTGCGGCCGGAGATGACCGACACGGCGTTCACCGACGCGTCGGACTGGCTGACGCGCTGCATGGACGGGCGGAGCTGAGCCGCAGACCGGGCTTCACGACCGGGCCGGCGGGCGCTGCCCCGGGCTTCACGGCCAGGTCGGCGGGCGCTGCGGAAGAGCACGACCTGCGGGTTTGGAAGACCTCCGGGTTATCCACAAAGTTATCCACAGGGCCAGTTCTCGACCTGTGGGTAAGTCGACACGGGAGTCGGACACAGTCGACATATCGCCCTACTGACCGCACACCGTTCCACAGCACCCCACCTCGGACACCGTCAGCACAATTCACCTGATCAATCCTTTAGGGCGAGGCAATCCCACACGAAAGAGTGCGTGAACAGCGTTTGGACAGGGAATCCATAGCCGAGCATTTCGGGAGCGGAATGACCACCTCCGACTTCCACAGATCTCACACACAGCCTGTGGATAAGAATCCCGAAAGCCCCGCCCCCTGTGGACAACCGGCGGTTCACGGGGGATAACCCAGGGTCCGCACCCCGCCCGAGCGCCCGCTCAACTCCCGTTGTCCACACAGTGGATCATCGTCGCGGATGCCGCGAAAACCCCGTTACGGACGCCGTGAAGGAGTCGCAACGGACCGGGCGCGGGGGTTGCGCCGACCACCCCCGCGGCACGGAATGCACCGGAATTCCACACCGCCTTTCGTGCCCCACCCCTAAGGGAATAAACAACCCCAAAACGGACAAACTGGTATGCCGGGGAATATGGCGTGGAGTGGCGGGGCGCGGCCCCGGTAGCCTGGGGGGTGATTGACCTTCGCCTGCTCCGTGAGGACCCCGACCGTGTGCGCGCGTCCCAGCGCGCCCGTGGAGAGGACGTCGAGCTCGTCGACGCGCTTCTCTCCGCCGACGAGCGGCGCAGGTCGTCCAGCGTCCGCTTCGACGAGCTGCGTGCCGAGCAGAAGTCGCTCGGCAAGCTCATCCCCAAGGCCGCCGGCGACGAGAAGGCCGAGCTGCTGAAGAGGGCCGGTGAGCTGTCCGCCGCCGTCAAGGCTGCCGACGCCGCCCAGGACGAGGCCAAGGAAGAGACGCAGGCGCTGCTGCGGAAGCTCGGCAACCTCGTCCACCCCGACGTTCCGGTCGGCGGCGAGGAGGACTTCCGGGTCCTGGAGACGCACGGCACGATCCGGGACTTCACCGCCGAGGGCTTCGAGCCCAAGGACCACCTGGAGATCGGCGAGCTGCTCGGCGCCATCGACGTCGAGCGCGGCGCCAAGGTCTCCGGCTCCCGCTTCTACTACCTCACGGGTGTCGGCGCGCTGCTGGAGCTCGCGCTGGTCAACGCCGCCATCGCACAGGCCACCGCGGCCGGTTTCACGCCGATGCTGACCCCCGCCCTGGTGCGCCCGCGCGCCATGGAGGGCACCGGCTTCCTCGGCCAGGCCGCGGAGAACGTCTACCACCTGGAGAAGGACGACTACTACCTGGTCGGCACCTCCGAGGTCCCGCTCGCCGCGTACCACATGGACGAGATCGTGGACGCCGCCAAGCTGCCGCTGCGCTACGCCGGTTTCTCGCCGTGCTTCCGCCGCGAGGCCGGCACCTACGGCAAGGACACCCGCGGCATCTTCCGGGTCCACCAGTTCGACAAGGTCGAGATGTTCTCCTACGTCGCGCCGGAGGACGCCCAGGCCGAGCACCAGCGGCTGCTGGACTGGGAGAAGCAGTGGCTGACCGGCCTGGAGCTGCCCTTCCAGGTCATCGATGTCGCCACCGGTGACCTCGGCGCCTCCGCCTCCCGCAAGTTCGACTGCGAGGCGTGGATCCCCACCCAGGGCAAGTACCGCGAGCTGACCTCGGCGTCGAACTGCGACGAGTTCCAGGCGCGCCGCCTCTCGGTCCGGATGCGGGAGAACGTCGACGGCAAGCAGAAGGTCTCGCCGCTGGCGACGCTGAACGGCACGCTCTGCGCGATCCCGCGCACCATCGTGGCGCTCTTCGAGAACCACCAGCAGGCGGACGGTTCCGTGCGCGTCCCCGAGGTGCTCCGCCCCTACCTGGGCGGCCGGGAGATCCTGGAGCCCGTCGCCAAGTGAGCGCACCCGTCCCGGCCGCGGGCGCCCCGCTGCCGTACAAGCTCATCGCGACGGATCTCGACGGGACGCTGCTGCGCGCCGATGAGACCGTCTCCGAGCGCACCCGCCGGGCGCTCGCCGCGGCCACCGCGGCGGGCGCGGCCCATATCGTCGTCACCGGCCGGGCCGTGCCCTGGACCCGGCACATCCTCGACGCCCTGGACTACCAGGGCCTCGCGGTGTGCGGGCAGGGCGGTCAGGTCTACCACGCCGGGGAACACCGGCTGCTGACGTCGGTGACGCTCGACCGGCAGCTCGCCGGTCTCGCGCTGGCCAAGATCGAGGCCGAGGTCGGCCCGCTGTACCTGGCGGCCAGCCGGGACGGCCTGGCGGGCGAGGTGCTGGTCGGCCCCGGCTACCGCGTCCAGGAAGGCCCGCTGCCGAACGTCCTGATGGACGATCCCGCCGACCTGTGGACGGCCCCGATCAACAAGGTCTACATCCAGCACCCGACCCTGGACGACGATGCGCTGGCCCTGGCCGCGCGTCAGGTCGCCGGGGATCTGGTCGGGGTGACGGTGGCCGGCGAGGGCATCGTCGAACTGCTGCCGCTGGGCCTGTCGAAGGCCACCGGACTGTCCCTGGCCGCCCGCCGGCTGGGCCTCACCGCCAAGGACACCATCGCCTTCGGTGACATGCCCAACGACATCCCGATGTTCGGCTGGGCCGCGCACGGGGTGGCGATGGCCAACGCCCATGACGAACTGAAGGCCGTCGCGGACGAGTTCACCGCCTCCCACGAGGACGACGGCGTCGCGGTGGTGCTGGAGCGGCTCTACCTCTCCTGAGGGCTTTCCGGCCGCTGCTCCGGCGGCGGCCCGGCGGCCCGGTCCGCGGGGCCCGTCCCGTCCTCCGGCGGCGGCTCCTCGGCAGCCGCCGGGGTCAGCGGCCAGGCCGCGAAACCCATGGCCAGCGCGATGGCATGGCCGAAGTCGGTGAAGGTCGCGCCGGTCAGCAGCGGAATGCCGAAGAAGACCAGCACCCCGGCGAGGTAGCCGTAGCGCCAGGGCGGCCGCAGCCGGTACGTCAGCACCCCGGCGGCCGCCGCCAGCCCGTACGAGACCCCGATGTCCACGACATGGGTCATCGACCGCGGCAGCCGGTGCCCCTCGATGGCCAGCAGGACCAGCTCCTGGCTGGCGAGGGTGGCCGCGATATGCGCGCCACCGACGGTCAGCAGCCAGCGGGCGGTCCCCGTCCAGCGCTCCACGTTGGCGTGCAGCAGCTCGAACATCACCGCATAGAGCAGAAACGACTCGGGACGCTCGATCCAGAAGCCGCTGATCAGCAGCGACGGCAGCGGATGCTCATTCAGCTCGTGGATATTGCTGCTGGTGCGGTGGACCAGGAACTGCCCCAGCCCCTCGGAGGCGGCGGCGATGACCAGGCTGGTGATGCCGATGACCAGCAGCCAGATATGAGTGCCGGGGCTGCTGCCTACCCAGTCCTTCGCCCAGGTCAGGGGGTTGGCAGGGGACGGGCGACGGCCGCGGCGCGGCGGCTCGGCCGGCGGCCTCACCGGCGGCGCCCCGGGGCGGCGGAGAACAGCGGTCCCGGCCCCTTGAGGTGCCGGATGCGGGGCGCGCTCTCCATGGCCCGTACGCCGGGCAGCGCCGCCACCCGGGTCGTCAGATAGCGGTAGACGGCGCCCACGTCGCGGCAGAGCACCGAGGCGAAGAGGTTGTGCGGGCCGGTGGTGGCGCAGGCGTAGCCGACTTCCGGGTGAGCCGCCATCGCCTCGCCGGCGGCGGCGAGGCGGGCGGGCTCGACGGACAGCCAGAGGGCCACCATCACGCCGTACCCGAACTGCGCCAGGTCGTAGTCGACGTCGTAATACAGGGCGCCGGTGGCCCGCAGTTCGGTGAGGCGGCGGCGGACCGTGGTGGGCGACCAGCCGGTGGCGGTGGCGAGTTCGGCCAGGGGGGTGCGGCCGTCCCGGGCGAGGGCGTCGAAGAGCCGGCGGTCGGCGTCGGTGAGCGTGACGGGGGCGGCGGCCGGGTCGGGCGGCGGCGGGCTCAGCCGGGCGATCTGCTCGCCGGTCAGCGCCCCGGACTTGTTGATCAGGCCCTGGGGGCCGCCGAAGAACTGGTGCAGCCGGCAGTGTGCGGTCACCCCGATGACGCTCGGGGTGCGCGGCAGCTTCTGGAGCAGCAGCACATCGCTGTGGTCACTGTCCGGTGCCCGGCACATCGCGGTGATCTCGGTGCCGCCGGACATCAGGCTGACCCAGGAGGTGTCCGGGCGGCGGGCCAGCGCCTCGGCGACGGCGACCGCGGCGTCCGGTGCGCACTGGACCCGCACCAGCCACTGCACCTCGCCGACCGCCTGGGCGCCGGGCAGCCCCAGCACCTTGAGCGCGCCGCGGGTGCGGTGCCGGGTGTAGCGCCGGGCGACGGTCTGGTCGGAGACCCCGAGCACGGCGGCGATCCGGCTGAACGGCGCCCGCCCGTCGAGCTGAAGCGCATGGATCAGCCGGTGGTCGAGGTCGTCGAAACCGGTGGGGCCGCCGGGGACCGCCCCGGTGCCGCTCCCCCGGTCCGCCGCCCCGGGCTTCCCGTCGGATTTCACCGTTCGAGGCTAACCCGTGTCGGATTGCGCCGCCGGGCGTGCGGTGGCTGGGAGCGCGGACGGCGCCGCCCGCACCGTGGCGTCGGCAATACGGGACACCGGCCGGCGAACCGGCGGGCCGGGCCGGACCTTCGGGCGGCACCGGGCGCGCCGGTACCGGCCGATACGAACGGAGGAAAGAACATGCGGAGCACGCCCGAGAGGGGGACCGCGGCGAGCGGCCGGGCGCCGGACGCGGGCGGGGAGCCGGGCGGGGGACCGGCCGGGAAGTGGTGGCCGCTGGCCGCCATCACCCTCGGCAACTTCCTGCTGCTGGTCGATGTGACGATCGTGAACACCGCGCTGCCCCGGATAGCCGACGGCCTGGGCGCCACCTTCACCTCGCTCCAGTGGGTGATGGACATCTATGCGCTGGCGCTGGCCGCGCTGCTGATGCTGGCGGGCTCGGCCGCGGACCGCTACGGGCGGCGGCGGCTGTATGTCGCCGGGCTGACGCTGTTCGCGCTCGCCTCGCTGGTCTGCGGGCTGGCCCCGGACGCGGGCGTGCTGGTCGCGGCCCGCGCCGTGCAGGGGGTGGGCGCGGCGGCGATGTTCGCCACCAACACCCCGCTGCTGATGGCCGCTTACCAGGGCCGGGACCGGGGCGTGGCGTTCGGCGTCTGGGGCGGCACCAGCGGCGCCGCGGCCGCGATCGGCCCCGTACTGGGCGGCCTGCTCACCGAGTATGTGGACTGGCGGGCCATCTTCCTGGTCAATCTGCCGCTGACCGCCGTCGCGGTGTGGATCACGGTACGCCGGGTGCCCGAGTCGCACGGCGACCCCGCCGCCCGGATCGACTGGCCGGGCGCCGCGTCCTTCACGGCCTGCGCGGGCGCGCTGACGTACGGGCTGATCCGCGGCGGCGAGGAGGGCTGGACGGAGTCCGGGACGCTCGCCGCACTCGGCGGCGCGGCGCTCGCCCTGCTGGTGTTCCTCGTCATCGAACGGCGGGTGCAGCGGCCGCTGCTGGACCTGGGGCTGCTGCGCCGCCCGTCGTTCGCGGCGCTGATGGCGGCGGCGCTGCTGCTTCAGGCCGCGGCGTTTCCGTATCTCACCTTCGTGGGGCTGTGGGTGCAGAACATCCTCGGCCTGAGCCCCGTGCAGGCGGGACTGGCGGTGACGCCGATGGCGCTGATGTCCCTGCTGGTGGGTGCGCTGGGCGGCCGTCCACTACAGCGGGTGGCACCCCAACTCCCGCTCGGTGTCGGCCTGTTGCTGGTGGGCGCCGGGGCACTGCTGGAGTACGCCCTGCTGGACGACGGGGCCGGCTGGGCGGCGCTCGTCCCCGGCCTCGCGGTGAGCGGGCTGGGCATCGGGGCGGCGATGCCGGTCCTGGTCTCGGCGGCGCTCGGCGCGGCGCCCCCGCAGCGGGCGGGGATGGCGAGCGGTGCCGTGAACACCTTCCGGCAGCTGGGCTACGCCCTGGGCATCGCGGCCCTCGGCACCGTCTTCGCCGACGCGCTGCACGGTCTCCGGCCCGGGGCCTCCCGTACGGCCGTGGCCGCCGCCCATGTCGCCGGACTGACCGACGTCCTGCTGATCTCGGGGGCGGTGGCGTCGGCCGGCGGAGTGCTGGTGCTGGCCGTCGTCCGGGGTCACCGGCCGGAGGCGGACGGGCGGCGGAGCCGGGTCCGGGGTACGGATCGGGGCCGGCTCGGGGGACGGCTCGGAGCCGGGTCAGGGGCGGCTCGGAGCCGGGCGGAGTAGACGCCGGGCATACGGGTCGGCACCCGGAACCGTACGGCCGTACGCGGTTCCGGGTTGCCGCCCTGGGCCCTGCGGCGATCTTCGCCGCGCCCTCACACCCAAGTCAATCCTCTGATCTCCTTTCACATCCCTTAGCAATGGCTTGGGTTGGCGCTACCGTGGGCCGGTGACCCTCGATGACCTGCGCGCTTTCGTGGCCGTGTGCGTCGGGCAATCTCAGCGCCGTCGCCCGCGATCTCGGCTGCACCCAGTCGGCCGTCAGCCAGCGCATCAAGCGCGTCGAACGGGCGGCGGGCATCGGCCTGTTGGAACGCCGGCCACGCGGTGTGGCGCCGACCCAGGCGGGCCGGATCCTGCACCGCGCGGCCGCCGACGGCCTCAGCGGACTGGATCTGGCGCTGCGGCGGCTGGCCGATCTGCGCGCGGGCGACGGCGGCACGGTCCGGGTGACCACCGGCGCCACGACCGTGCGGCACTTCATGGCCGGTGCGGTGGTCGCCTTCCGCGCCCGCCATCCGCACGTCAACCTGGAGTTCCAGACCGAGAGTTCCAGCCGCCGCTGCTTCGAGGCGGTCGCGGACGGCAGCTCCGAACTGGCCTGGATCACCATCGGCCCACCGGTACGCGGTATCGAGCAGCATCCGGTGGTCCGCCTGCCGTGGGTGCTCGCCGTACCCGCCGACGACCCGCTGGCCGACCGGGAGTGCATCGAGCCCGGCGAGCTGGCCGGCATCCGGCACATAAGGCTGCCGGAGAACTCCACCTCCCGGATGCGCCTCGACGGCCACCTCGGCCACCAGGACACCGGCCCCGTGCCGCCGCCGAGCACCACCAGCGTCGCCGACTGGGACACCGCCCTGCTGCTGGCCGAACTCGGCGTCGGCCACGCGGTCGTACCGCAGCTGCCCGGCCTTCAGGCCACCGCCCGGCCTGCCCTGCGGCTGATCCCGATCGCCGGCCTGCCCCCGCTGGCGACCGGCTGGGCGGTCCGCCGGTGGGCGGCGCTGAGCCCGGCGGCGGTGGCCTTCGCGGAGACGGTCACGGCCGGTCTGGGCGGGGCGGCGGCGGCCGGACGCCTCAGGCCCTGACCACCGGCTCCTGGATTTCGGTGACCCACTTCTCCTGGTCCGGCGGGCACTCCAGATACAGCTCGCGGGCGTATCCGGCGGAGCGATAGCCGTTGGCGTCGATCCAGTGCGCAAGATTCTGGGCGGTCGGCAGAATCCGGCTCATCGGGCCGCGGTGCACCACCGTGGCGGCGCTGTCCAGGCCGGGGAGGGTGACGACGTCGAAGCCGAGGCCGGTGGCGGTGGGGGTCCCGGGGCGGCCGGAGGTATCGGCGGCCGGGCGGCCGGAGGCAGCGCCGGCCGTCGCCGCCTTCGCCAGCGCCTCCTCGGTGATCACCATCCCCGCGTGCACGACGATGGCGTCCTTTCCCTCGCTCCCCTCGGCCGGGCGTCCGCTCCCGCCGTTCGGCTCCGGTACGTCCTCGTAGTACGCCAGCCCCGGCCCCGCCGGCGTCACCCCCGCGGTCTCCAGCAGCCGGCACAGCTCGGCGTAGAGCGGCGTGATCACCGGGCCGATGTCCTCCGGCCCGTAACCGGCGGCGGTCCCGCTCAGCTCCGCGAGCAGTACCGTTCCGGTGCGCTTGACCACCACATCGTCGGCAGACATGCGTCCCTCACTCTCGATCGTCCGGAGCCTCGCCTCGACCTGCGCCAGCCGCGCCTCCGCCGCCGTCCGCGCCGCCTCCAGCTCCGCCCGCCGCAGCCGCAGCATGCCGCGCAGCTCCGGCACGCTCACCTCCTCGGCCAGGATCGCCCCCATCTGCTGGAGGCTGAATCCGAGGTCCTTGAGCGCGATGATGCGGTTGAGCCGGGCGAGCTGGGCCGCCTCGTAGAAGCGGTAGCCGCTGACGGGGTCGGTACGGGCCGGGCGCAGCAGCCCGATCGCGTCGTAGTGACGCAGCATGCGGGCCGACACACGGCCGTACTGGGCGAAGTCTCCGATGGTGAACATGACGCCTTCCAGTGGAGTGCTTTCCACAGTGTCAAGGTCAAGCGCGGCGGTCCACGGACGATGGACCGGGTGGCGGACGGGGCCACCGGGCGGGCGGACAGCGGTCCCGGCCCGTGCCGGCCCGGCCCGTGCCGGGCAGCGGAGGCCGGATGCCGGTGGGGGGCGGTGGGGTGGCCGGTGACCGGATGCCCGGAGTCACCGCCGCCGCACAATCGGCCACCGGGCGGCAGCATCGCGTCAAGTAGCGGCCGCAACCCGTCAATGACGCGTCAGCGACCGGCGGAGCGTCCCATTCACCGGGCATAGCGTCAGAGCCGAGCCCCGGCGTACGCGTTTCCCACCGGTCCGGGGCCGAGTTCCGTCCGAGGAGCAACGCCGTGTCCCACCATCTGTACGCGGAAGATCCCGAGCCTGCCGATCGCGTCCCGGCCGGACCGCTGTTCGTCCCCGTCCGGTCGGGCCCCGCGGGCTGCACGGCCCGCCTGTTCCGCACTCCGCTCGGCGGCCGTACCGCCGTCGCCTTCACCTCTCCCCAGCGGCTGGCCGCGGCCCTCGGCGGCGGCCAGCCCTGGGTCAGGCTCTCCGAGCCCGCGCTAAGGGCACTGGCCGAACCCGTAGGTGCTACGGCCCTGACGGTCGATCCCCGATACGTCCCCGAGGTACCCCGTGGCCGTCACCTACGGGCCGCCTGAGGGAGGGGTGACCGCGATGAGTCACAGCACCCTGCCGCCGACCGGCCACGAGGCCGGCCCTCCGCCGCCGGCCACCGCCGTAGCGCCCCCGCCCCGCACCGCCGCCCGGCCCCCGTCCGGCAGCGAGCCGCGCTCCATCTGGCCCGCGTCCACCGCACGGGTCGGCCATGACGACCTCGCCGTCGGCGGTGTCCCGCTCACCGAACTGGCCGACCGCTTCGGCACCCCCGCCTACGTCCTGGACGAGGACGAAGTACGCGACCGCTGCCGCGCCTACCTACGGGCCTTCCCCGACGCCGAGGTCTACTACGCGGCCAAGGCCTTCCTGTGCCGCGCGATGGTGCACTGGGTGCAGGAGGAGGGCCTGGGGCTGGACGTCTGCTCCGCCGGCGAGCTGGAACTGGCCGTCACCACCGGCTTTCCGCCCGAGCGGATCGTGCTGCACGGCAACGCCAAGAGCCCGGCCGACCTGCGGGCCGCCCTGCGGCTGGGCGTCGGCCGGATCGTCATCGACAGCACCTCGGAGATCGCCCGGCTGGCCGCCGCGGTCCCGGCGGGCAGCCGTCAGAAGGTACTGATCCGGGTCGTGCCCGGGATCGCGGCCGGCGGCCACGCCAAGATCCGCACCGGGACCGACGACCAGAAGTTCGGCCTGTCGATCGCCGACGGCTCCGCACAGCACGCCATCGCCCGGGTGCTCAGCCAGCCACGCCTCGAACTGACGGGCCTGCACTGCCACTTGGGCTCGCAGATCACCACCGTCAAGCCCTATCTGTCGGCGGTACGACGGCTGATCGGCCTGCTGGCCCGCATCCGGGAGCACCACGGCAGGACGCTGCCCGAACTGGACCTCGGCGGCGGCCATGGCGTCGCCTACCGCCCCGGCGAGCCCGCACTCGACCCCGGCGCCCTCGGCGCCAGGATCCGCGCCGAACTCGCCCGCGGCTGCGCGGCGGCCGGGCTGCCGGTACCCCGGCTCGCCGTCGAACCGGGCCGCGCCATCGCGGGCCCGGCCGGGGTCGTCCTCTACCGGGTGCTGTCCGTCAAACGGACCGGCGCCCGCACCTTCGTAGCGGTGGACGGCGGGATGAGCGACAACCCGCGGCCCGCGCTGTACGGGGTGCGCTACGCGCCACGGCTGGTCGGCCGCGCCTCGGCGGCCGCGCCGGAACCCGTGACCGTCGTCGGGCGGCACTGCGAGGCCGGCGATGTCCTCGCCCCCGATGCCCCACTCCCCGGCGACATCCGCCCCGGCGACCTGCTGGCCGTCCCCGTCGCCGGCGCGTACCACCTCTCGATGGCCTCCGGCTACAACCTCGTCGGCCGCCCACCGGTCATCGCCGTCACGGGAGGCCATGCCCGCCTTCTCGTACGGCGCGAATCCCTGGCGGACATCCAGGAGCGGGATATCGGGGTGTGAGGGTGGGGTGAGGGTTGGGTTGCGGGTGGGGTGAGAGTGCCGGGGACAGGGGGCAGGGGCGAGCCCGGGCCGCCCCTGCCCGTGGCCGTGGCCGTATCCGTGACCGCATCCGTGTACGATGAATCGATCAGTTGTAGGATGACTGGGCAACTGGCCCGGGGCGGGGGCCGGACCTACCGGTCAGGGTCCTAGAAGCCTTAGGGGTCCCAGGGGGCCTACGGGTCCTAGGGGCCCGACTGGCCCTCCTGGCCCTACGGCACCTACTGGTTCATCGGCGCGGACGGGATGGAAATGGCACTTCAGGCAGCAGGACGGCAGTCCCTGGTGGACACCGTCGTCGACGCCCTGCGGTCCCAGCTGACGGCCGGTGAGTGGAAGGTGGGGGCCCGGATCCCCACCGAGCACGCGCTCGCCGAGCAGCTCCAGGTCGGCCGGAACACCGTGCGCGAGGCGGTACGGGTCCTCGTCCACGCCGGGATGCTGCGCTCACGTCAGGGCGAGGGCACCTTCGTCGTCTCCACCACGGACCCGGGCGACATCATGCGCGGCATCCAGCGGGCCGGGATCCGCGACGTACTGGAGCTGCGGATCGCGCTGGAGGCGGAGGCCGCCCGGCTGGCCGCGCTGCGCCACCGGCCCGAGGACCTGGACCGGATGCGGGCCGCGCTGGACGCCGTGGCCGACCTGGCGGACGCGGAGGGAGTGCCCGACTCGGGCGATCTGGAGCTCTACGCCGATCATGACGTCGCCTTCCACAAGGCCGTCGTCGAAGCCGCGCACAACACCGCGCTGACGGCGACGTACGGCTGGTTCAGCAGCTCGGTACGGGAAGCCCTGGTCAGCGCGCTCGACGACCAGGCGATGCCGAGGATCGTGCACGGCGATCACCGCGCTGTCCTGGACGCCATCGCGGCCGGCGACCCGGAAGCGGCGGAGCGCGCGACCCGCGCCCTGCTGGACAAGCCGAAGCGGGCCGTGGAGGCCCTGCTGGCCGACCACTGAGGCCGTCGCCCTTCCCTCTCTTCAGCCCCGGCCCTTTCCTCCCTCTCCCAACGCCCCTTCTTTCACTTTCCTTCTTTCTCCTTCCTTCTTCCTTCTTCCGATCCACCGTCCGGATCCCGACACATGACGAGGTATGCGCGTATGGCAGGGCCCAGGTCCGAAGCACCCTTGATCGACGCCGAGGAGGATCTGGTCCCGGCACCGCCGGTCGCCACGGCCCGGCGCCGGCTGCGGGCCCATCCGGTGCTGGTCATGGCCGGGATCGTGCTGGCCGCGCTCAATATGCGCACGGCGCTGGCCGGGGTCTCACCGCTGCTCGGCGAGATCGGCGCGCACTACCGGCTGACCGCGACCGCCAGCAGCCTGGTGACGACCATCCCGCTGATCTTCATGGGCCTCGGCTCGATCGTCGCGCCGAAACTGGCACGGCGCTGGGGGACCGAGACGGCGCTCTGCGGGGCGCTGGTGGCGCTGTGCGGCGGCATCGTGCTGCGGATCGCTCCGCCGGTGGTCGCGCTGTTCGCCGGGTGTGCGGTGGTCGGCGGCTCCATAGCCCTGCTGAATGTGCTGATGCCGGGCCTGATCAAGCGGGACTTCCCGGAGCGGGCCGCGGGTATGACCGCGCTGTACTCGACCGCGATGATCCTGGGAGCGACCGTCTCCGCCGCCTCCGCGGTGCCGATGGAGAACGCGCTCGGCAGCTGGCAGGGCGCACTGGTCTCCTGGGCGCTGCTGGCCGCCGTCGCCGCGGTCGTCTGGATCCCGCAGACGCTGATGACCCGGCGCGGCACCCGCCATGGCGCGGCCGCGGCCACCCCCGCGCCCCTCGCCGGGGACGGGCCGCGGCTGAGCCGCTCGCCGCTGGCCTGGCAGGTCACGCTGTTCATGGGCTCGCAGTCGCTGATCGCGTATGTGAGCATCGCCTGGATGCCGACGATCTTCACCGATCACGGCATGGGCAAGGGCGAGGCGGGCCTGGTCTTCGCCTTCAGCACGCTGGTGCAGATGGTCGGTTCGTTCGTGGTGCCGATGCTGGCGGGGCGGATGCGGCAGCAGCGGCTGCTGGGGGTGGCGGTGTCCGCGCTGATGGCCTGCGGCGTCACGGGTCTGCTGGTGGCACCGGTGGCCGGGGCGTGGCTGTGGGCCGCGCTCCTCGGCATCGGGCAGGGCGGCGCGCTGGGCCTGGCCCTGACGATGATGGTCCTGCGCTCGGGCGACGCCCACACCGCCGCCCGCCTCTCCGGCATGGCCCAGACCGGCGGCTACCTCCTGGCCGCCGCCGGCCCCCTGGCCCTCGGCGCCGTCCACCAGGCCACCAACGGCTGGACCATCCCCCTCGCCCTCCTCCTCGCCGTCTGCGGCGGCCTCGCTCTGCTGGGCCTGGGCGCGGGCCGAGATCGCCGGATCGGCTGACGGACGGGGCGAGTGCTGGGCCGGGGGCGCCGGGCGGGGGGGGGCCGCCGGGCGCTGCCTACGGCGGGTGGGCACGGCAACGTCGCAGGTGGCGGCGGCATGGCGAGGTGGTGAAGGATCTTCGCGGCGGGCAACGATCCGGCGGCGGCCGCCCCCGCGTCCGGCGGTGTCGCCTACCGTGCTCCCCATGAGCGATGTTCCGCACACCGTTCGCCGGCCAGGACCGCGGCTCTCCCGCACCGGCCGGCTCCTTCTTGTTGCCCTGCTGTGTGTCCTGGCCGTGCTGGTCGTGCTGGCCGTTCTGCTGCTGCCGCGCTTGCTGCGCGGGCAGCCCGAGCGGACGCTGACCGTCCCGGAAGGGCAGCGGGCCACCCAGATCTACGCCGCCGCCGACAAGGCCCTGCACGTGCCCGCCGGGTCCACCGCGAAGGCGGCCAAGCGCGCGCATCTGCCGCTGCCGGCCGAGGCGAAGGGCAATCCGGAGGGCTACCTCTTCCCGGCGACCTATCCGATCAGCTCGGACACCACCCCGGCGTCCTTGCTCACCTACATGGTGAAAACCGCCAAGGAGCGCCTCGCCGCCGACGGCGTCCGCTCCTACCGGACGGTCCTCATCGCCAGCATCGTGCAGGCCGAGGCGGACCGGCCGGCCGATATGGGCAGGGTCGCCCGGGTCATCGACAACCGGCTCGCGCACCATATGCCGCTGCAGATGGACTCGACGATCAACTACGCGCTGGGCCGCAGCACACTCCACACCAGCCATGCCGACACCAGGACCAAGAGCCCGTACAACACCTACCGCTACCAGGGCCTGCCGCCGACGCCGATCGACAATCCCGGTGCGGACGCGCTGAAGGCGGCCGGCGCGCCGCCCGCCGGCGACTGGCTCTACTTCGTCACCGTCAAACCGAACGACACCCGCTTCACCGCCGACTACCGGAAGCATCTGCGCAACGTGCGGGAGTTCAACGAAGCGGCAGCGCGGCGCCGGTAGCAGCGGAAGCCGCCGGGTGTGGCGGGAGCGGCGGGGGCGGGGACCTGCCCCGTCCCCCGGACGTCCTTACTCCTCGCCCGCCAAGGTGAGCGCCTTCAGACGACGGCTGGCATACCAGGTGGCGACGCCCGTGAGCCCCACCAGCAGGCAGAGGGCGAGCGGCAGTTTGACATCGGAGACGAGCGCACCCTCCGCGGCTGCCTTCTGTCCGACCGCCAGCGCCCACTGCTGGATGCTGAGGGTCTTCGCGCCCGGGATGAGCGTCCCCACGAACGCCTCCCAGATCAGGGCATAGACCAGGCCGAACACGACGGCATGCCGGGTGATCGTGCCGAAGAGCAGGAAGAGGGCGCTGTAAGCGACCGAGGCGACGGCCGCCGCCACCGCGTATCCCACGGCCATCTGCTGGCTGTTGCCGTTGAGGAGGAAGCCGGCGAGCAGGACGGGGAGGGCGGAGAAGGCGACCGTGACGCCTATCGCGACCAGCAGTTTGGTGAAGATGATCGTCGGCCGGGGCACCGGCTTGGCCAGCAGATAGACCACCGAGCCGTCGTCGATCTCCGGGCCGATCGCGCCCGTACCGGCGATGACGCCGATCAGCGGCACCATCGTGCCCAGCGCGAAGCCGCCCAGGATGCCGCCGGCGGTGGCATCGTCGGCACCGGCCAGCACACGGACGGCCACCGCGAGCAGCACCAGCAGGGCGGGCAGCGCGAAGAGGATCAGGGCCCGCCGCCGGCCGAGCAGGGCGCGGTAGGTGAGCCGGGCGACGGTCGGGTGGAACAGGGTGACCTTGGGGGCACCGGGGGGTGCGGTCCGGGCCGCCGGAGTGGTCGTGGACATGCGTCAGGGCTCCTTTCAGGCCTCAGGCCGCTACGAGGTAGGAGAAGACGGATTCCAGCGACTCGTCGGAGGGCGAGACCGTCAGAAGGCGGATGCCGTGGTCGCGGGCGACCCTCGGCAGGAGTTCGGTGAACCGGCCGAAGTCGATCGCCTGGATGCGCAGCGCGCCTTCGGTGAGGTCCACCTCGATGCCGGCCGTCGAAGGGTCGGCGATCAGCGCGCCGGCCAGTGCCCGGTCGTTGTCGGACCGGACGAGATAGCGGTGCGGGCGGTCGGTCATCAGCCGGCGGATCTTGCGGAAGTCTCCGGACGCGGCATGCCGTCCGGCCACCACCACCTCGATGTGCGCGGCGAGTTGCTCGACCTCTTCGAGGATGTGCGAGGAGAACAGGACCGTACGGCCCTCGTCGCCCATCCGCCGCAGCAGCTCCATCAGCTGCATCCGCTGGCGGGGGTCCATCCCGTTGAACGGCTCGTCCAGCAGCAGCACCGACGGGTCGTGGACCAGCGCGGACGCCATCTTCACCCGCTGCCGCATGCCCTTGCTGTACGTCGAGATCTTGCGGTCCTGGGCGTACTCCATCTCGACGGTGGCCAGCGCCCTGGCCGCCTCTTTCCGCCCGAGGCCGTGCAACTCGGCGTTGGCGAGCACGAATTCGCGCCCGGTGAGGAAGTCATACATCGCCTCGCGCTCCGGGACGATGCCGATGTGGCGGTAGATGCCGGCGTTGCGCCAGATCGTCGTCCCGTCCAGGGTGACGGAGCCGTTGGAGGGCGCGAGGAAGCCGCCCATCATGTTGATGAGGGTGGACTTGCCGGCGCCGTTGGGGCCGAGCAGGCCGGTCACGCCGGGGCCGATGGTCATGCTGATGTCGTTGACGGCAACGACATTGCCGAACCAGCGGGAGACACGGTCGATGTGCAGAGTCGTCATGGGCGCGGCCCATTCCTTCGGAGGGTGGTGGCGGGCGACAGACGGAAGGCGCAGGGGCGCAGCCCATCCCTGGGAAGGGCGGTGGTGGGTGACAGACAGAAAGCGCATGGGCGCAGCCCATCCCTGGGAAGGGCGGTGGTGGGTGACGGGTGGGAGGTCACAGGCCGGCCTTTCGGTAGCGGCGCATCAGGAGGGCGTAGCAGCCGACGATGACGGCCAGCGTCACCAGGAGATAGACGAAACCGGCGCCGGTGGTCGGGGCCAGGCCGTTGGGGAAGGAGCTGCTGCCGCCGAGGAACGTCGACTGCACCCCGTCGATCAGCGTGATGGGGGAGAACAGCCCCAGCCAGCCGACGGCGGACTCATGGCCCTGGACGAAGGCGATGCCCTGGACCGCGCTCACCGCGCCGTACGGGATGGTGAGGACGGCGATCACTGCGGCGACACCGAAGCCGCGGCGCGGCGTGACCGCCGAGACGACCAGGCCGATCCCGGCGAACAGCAGCGAGAGCAGCACCACGGCGACCAGCCCTTGCGCCAGGCCCTTGGTCTGGTCGAGGAAGTCCAGCTTCGCCAGCAGCGCCCCGACGTAGAGGATCAGCAGCGGTAGGCCGGTGAGGATGAACAGGGCGGCGGCCATGGCCGCGAACTTCGAGGCCACGTAGTCGACCCGCTCGATGGGCCGGGAGAAATACAGCGGTATGGACTTGAACCGCAGATCGCGGGAGACCGACTGCGGGGCCTGCGCGGCCAGATACAGGCCGATGACGGCCTGGAGGAAGACGGCATAGCGGGAGTAGCCGACCGGGAGGGCCTGGGCCTTGGTGACCACCGTCACCGCCACCATGATCGCGGCGGGCAGGCACATCGCGACCAGGAGCAGCAGCGGCAGCACTTTGCTCTTGGCCGAACGGCCCAGACCGTAGGAGCCGCGCAGGCTCTGCGAGAAGAGCGACCGGCGGGCGTAGGCGCGGCCCAGGCGGGGGCCGTCGTAGTGGCGGTAGCCGATGTTGTGGATATAGGCGTCGCCCGGTGCGCCGGAGGGGGACGCCGGGTGCGCGGACGTCATGGGCTCAGGCGACATCGTGGACGCCTCCGTCCTGGGTGGCATACGGGGCGCCCGGGGCGCCTGCGGTGGCGGTGACGGCCTGCGCCGCATCCGCGTCGCGGAAGACCTCGGCGATCTGGTGGCGGCGCTGTTCCATCCGGATCAGGCCGAGCCCGAGTCCGGCGACGGTGTCCCGCACCAGGTCGTACGTCTCCTCGCCGGCCGCCTCGACATACAGGAGGTGGCCGGAGGCGGCGAGGCCCTCGGAACCGGCCGGGCGGGCGGTCACCGCGGCGCCGGCCGCGACCAGGGCCGCACGCAGCGCCTCGGTGCCGTCGGGATGGGCGTCGGTGTCCGTGACCTCGACCGCCAGCGAGGCGGTGACCTGCGTGAACTCATCGGTCGAGGAGGACCGCAGGAGTTTGCCGCCGTCGATGACGACGACATGGTCACAGGTGCGCTCCAGCTCGCCGAGGAGGTGGGAGGTCACCAGGACGGAGATCCCGAAGTCGCTGTGGACGCGCCGGATCAGGCCGAGCATCTCGTCCCGACCGGCCGGGTCGAGGCCGTTGGTGGGCTCGTCGAGGAACACCAGCTGCGGGTCGTGGACCAGCGCCTGGGCCAGTTTCACCCGCTGCTTCATGCCGGTCGAGTAGCCGCCGATGGGGCGGTAGCGCTCCTCGTAGAGGCCGACATGGCGCAGGGTGTCCGCGGTGCGCTCGCGGGCGGCGGTCGGCGGCAGCCCGGACATCCGGGCCATGTGCACGACGAACTCCGTCGCCGAGACATCCGGCGGCAGGCAGTCGTGCTCGGGCATGTAGCCGACCCGCTCACGGATGGCGCCGCCGTCCGTGGTCACGTCCAGGCCGAGGACATGCGCCGTCCCTTCGGTCGCCGGGGCCAGCCCGAGGAGGATCTTGATCAGGGTGGACTTTCCGGCACCGTTGGCACCCACCAGGCCCGTCACGCCGGGGGCGATGTCAACGGAGAGCCGGTCCAAGGCGGTCACCCGCGGGAACCGCTTGCTCAGGCTTTCGGTCACGATCACAGTCACGTCATCGACGGTAGTGGCAGCCGCCACACCGGTCGTCAACCCAAACGATGGGATGCGCCTCCCCCTGCGGTATTACGTGCCCGTAGGGGTCTCCTGCTGTGAGCTGCCCCGGCCTCAGGGCTGCCGGTGCAAATATGCGACCCTCTTGACGCAGCCGCCGGTCATTGTCACATTCATCAGTGTCAAGTTACGGGCACGTACCGCGATGGACGTCTCACGGACGGACGGTTGGCGATGGCCTCAGTCACCTCAGCGACCCCACCAGGAGCAGCCGGAGAACTCACCGCCGGGCTAAGGGGGTTCAGAGAGGTCCAGCGACTCGCCTATGCCTGTGCGGAAGCCGTGGCCGCCCAGCTCAAGCCCGGAGTGACCGAGCGCGCGGCGGCACGGATGCAGCGCGAGTGGCTGCGCGAGCGCGGCGTACGGGACTGGTTCCATCTGCCCTTCGCCTGGTTCGGCGACCGCACCGCGTTCGTCAACTTCCGGGTGCCGCTCCAGTTCTTCCCCACCCACCGTGAGCTGGAGCCCGGGATGGCCTTCATCCTCGACATGGCCCCCATCCACAACGGCTACACGGCCGATATCGGATACTCGGGCTGTCTGGGCCTCAACCCCGTGCACGACCGGTTGCTCGCCGACCTCGAAGCGCACCGGGAGCTGATCCTGCGCGAGGTGCGCGAACGACGCCCGCTGCGGGAGATCTATGCGGATGTCGACCGGCTGATGGTGCGGCAGGGCTATGCCAACCGCCACCGTGCCTACCCCTTCGGCGTCATCGCGCACAAGGTCGACCGGGTCCGGCAGCGCCGCTGGTCTCCCACGCTCTTCGGGTTCGGCACCCGGTCCCTCAGGGGCCTGGCCTCCGACGCACTGCACGGCCACCGCGACGGCTGGTCCCCGCTGTGGAGCCCGTACCGCTTCTCCGACCATCCGCCGCAGCCCGGACTGTGGGCGGTCGAGCCCCACCTCGGCTTCCGGGGAACGGGGGCGAAGTTCGAGGAGATCCTGGTCGTCACGGACTCCAAGGACCCGCAGGAAAGCGCTTTTTGGCTGGACGACGATCTGCCGCATGTGCGGCGCCGGCAGGAGGAGAAGGCCGCGTGAACACGGGACGTGGATGGGGAGCGGGGAACGGCCGGGGGACAGGGAAGGGCCGGGGTCCGGGGAGCAGGCGGGGCTCGGGGCGGGGGCAGCAGCCGGGGCCCGGAGCGATGTCCGGGGCCGGGGCCGGGACCTCGGCTGAGGCTGAGGCTGAGGCCGGGGCCGGGGCCGCTGCGGGGCTTGCCGGGGCGCGGGAGCGCTGGGTGCGGACCGGTGGCATCGAGCTGTGCGTCGCCGAGCTGGGCGATCCGGCGCAGCCCACAGTGCTGCTGGTGCACGGCTACCCGGACAGCAAAGAGGTGTGGTCCGAGGTCGCCCGCGGTCTGGCCGACCGCTTCCATGTGGTGCTCTACGACGTCCGGGGCTGCGGCCGGTCCACCGCCCCGCAACCGCTGCGGGGCGGCTTCACCCTGGAGAAGCTGACGGACGACTTCCTGGCCGTCGCCGACGCCGTCAGCCCCGACCACCCGGTCCATCTGGTCGGTCATGACTGGGGCTCGGTGCAGGGCTGGGAGTTCGCCACGGTGCGGCGTACGGAGGGCCGGATCGCGACCTTCACCTCCATGTCGGGCCCGTCCCTGGACCACTTCGGCCACTGGATCAAGAAGCGGACGGTGCGCCCCACCCCCCGGCGCGCCGCCCAGCTCCTCAACCAGAGTGCCAAGTCCTGGTACGTCTACATGCTGCACACCCCCGTGCTGCCCGAGCTGGCGTGGAAGGGACCACTCGGCAAGCGCTGGCCGAAGATCCTCCAGCGGGTGGAGAAGGTGCCGGGTGGTGACTACCCGACCGCTTCGCTGCCCACCGACGCGGCCCATGGCGCCTGGCTCTACCGCGACAATGTGCTCCCCCGGCTCCGCCGCCCGCGCGCCGACGCCTATGCGCACTGCCCGGTCCAGCTCATCACCCCCACCGGCGACGCCTTCCTCTCGCCGCGGCTGTACGACGATCTGGAGCAGTGGGCGCCGCACCTGGTACGCCGCACCCTCCCGGCCAAACACTGGGTGCCCCGCACCCGCCCCGACCAGCTCGTCTCCTGGATCGGCGAGTTCATCACCGCCAAGGAGGAAGGCGATCCGGCGCGGCAGGTCGTGGCGAACGGCGCCTACGCCGACCGGTTCGGCGGGCAGCTGGTGCTGGTGACCGGCGCGGCCGGCGGCATCGGCCGGGCGACGGCGTTCGCCTTCGCAGAGGCCGGCGCGCGGGTCATCGCCGTCGACCGGGACGCCGAGGGCGCGGCCCGGACCGCCGAGATGTCCCGGCTGATCGGTGCACCACAGGCCTGGGCGGAGGTCGTCGACGTCTCCGACGAGACGGCGATGGAGAAGCTCGCCGACAAGGTGCATGCGGAGTACGGCACCGTCGATGTGCTGGTGAACAACGCCGGGATCGGCCTGTCCGGCTCCTTTCTCCAGACCGGGACCGAGGACTGGAAGAAGGTCCTGGACGTCAATCTGTGGGGCGTCATCCACGGCTGCCGGATCTTCGGCCGGCGGATGGCGGACCGCGGCCAGGGCGGCCATATCGTCAACACCGCCTCGGCAGCCGCCTTCCAGCCGTCGAAGCTGCTGCCCGCGTACAGCACCTCCAAGGCGGCGGTCCTGATGCTCAGCGAGTGTCTGCGCGCCGAGCTGGCAGGTCAGGGCATCGGCGTCTCGGCCATCTGCCCCGGACTGGTCAACACCGGCATCACCAGCACCGCCCGCTTCACCGGAGTCTCGGCCGACGAGGAGAAGCGCCGCCAGGCCAGGGCCGCGCGGCTGTACGGGCTGCGCAACTACCCGCCGGAGAAGGTCGCCGACGCCATCCTGCGCGCGGTCGTCCGCAACCAAGCGGTGGTACCGGTCACCCCCGAAGCCCGCGGCGCCCACCTGCTCTCCCGCTTCGCCCCACGCGTCCTCCGCGCCCTCGCCCGCTTCGAACCACGGCTGTAGGGAGCGGCGGGGTGCGTGCGGGGGGGGCTCCCGGCACAGGGTCCCGTCCGGCCGTTACGCCGCCCCTTGGCCTCCGGGCCGGAGCCTCGGCCCCGGTCCGGAGGGGGAGCTGGACGCAGCGAATCCGCGGTACCGAGGGCGGCCGTACCATCCCTCGCAGGAAGGGTCGCTGCGCACGGCCGTCGCGCCGGCTTGGCGTCTTCCCCGGCCGCACTGAGCCGGGGCGGGCGCGATGGGCCACGTGGCCGGCCGGCTCGTAGCGCGCGGCCATCTCGTAAGGAGCACCGCAGTGACCGAGCAGCCGCCCACGGGCGAGACCCGCACCGCCGAGTACCGCATCGAGGACTTGGCGCACCTCAGCGGCGCCACGGTGCGCACCATCCGCGCCTATCAGGACCGCGGTCTGCTTCCCCGCCCGGAACGCCGCGGCCGGGCCAATGTCTACGGCGATGCCCATCTGGCCCGGCTGCGCCAGATCGCCGATCTGCTGGACCGCGGCTACACCCTCGCCAGCATCAAGGAACTCCTTGAGGCCTGGGACGCGGGCCGCGACCTCGGCGGGGTCCTGGGCCTGGTCGCCGAGATCGACGGGCCGTGGACCGACGAGGAGGCGTCCCGCGTCAGCCGCACCGAGCTGTACGCCGCCTTCGGGGGCAGCCCCGATGAGACGGCGCTCGCCGAGGCCGTCGAACTGGGCGTCCTGGAACGTATCCCCGGCCGGGACGACGAGTTCCTCGTCCCCAGCCCGCAGGAACTCGCCGTCGCCGCCGAACTGCACTCCGCCGGGGTCCCGTTGACGGCGATCTCCAGACATCTGCGGGAGGTCCGCGGCCAGGTCGAGCACATCGCCGCCCGCTTCCTGGACTTCACCACCGAGCATGTCTTCCAGCAGTTCCTGGACCACCCGCCCACCGAGGCCGAGGCCGCGGAGGCCGCCACCCTCGTACGCCGGCTGCGCCCCCTGGCCCAACAGACCATCGACGCCGAACTCGCCCGCGCCATGCGCACCCTGGCCACCCGCTATCTGCGCCATCACCTCAGCGAGGCACTGCCGACCGAGACACGGAGATCCACCGGAACGGCTGCGGGAGCAGGGGCCGGGGCAGCAGCTGGTGCAGGGGCCGGGCCCGGGGCAGGGGCAGCAGCCGGAGCAGAACCAGGGGCAGGGGCCGGGAGCGTCCCCACGCCTCGGGCCGCTTCCGGCCTGCCGCCCGCCCCGCTGCCCGCCCCCGGGCCGGTCGCGGACCCCCGTACCGCGGCCGCCCCGGCGCCCGCGCCGACAGCCGGCCCGGAGACGGTGCTGCTCCCCGCCGGTGCAGTGCAGGCCGTGCGGGACCTGGTCGGTACGGAGAACACGGCCGCCTTCATCGCCGCCGCCGCACACCGGGAGGTACAGGCCCGCACGATGGACGCCCTGGTGGCGGGCGACACAGGCCCGAGCACCAGCACCAGCAGCCCCACCGGCGCCGGCACCGGTTGCGGCACCGCATCGGCGGGTGACGCGGGCAGCACCTGACGGCCCCCCCCCGAGGCCGGAGACCGGGCCGCAGACCATGGCCTCGACCAGCCCCGAAGGGGAGTGACGCGCCGGGAGCCCCGCCGGAGGACCACCGGACTCCCGGCGGCAAGGCTCCCGGCACCGGGCCCCCACTCCAGGTCCCCACTCCGGGGCCCCAGCCACAGGACTCCCAACCCCACAGCTCCCGGCCGCAGGACCCCCACGGGAATTCAGGTGCCACCCCACCCCCTGCGCGGCACTCTGGAGACATGAACACCCAGCGCTCCGTGCGCCTCTCGAAGTACCTGGCGAAGCATCTGCGCCATGAACCGGAACGGATCGGCATCACCCTCGACGCCCAGGGCTGGGTGTCCGTCGCCGAGCTGATGGCCGCGGCCGCGCGGCACGGATTCCCTTTCACCCGGGAAGAGTTGGCGGCCGTGGTAGCCGGCAGCGACAAGCAGCGTTACGCCCTCGACGGCGACCGGATCCGCGCCAACCAGGGCCATTCGGTACCGGTCGACCTCGATCTGCCGCCGGCCGTGCCTCCCGCCCATCTCTTCCACGGGACAGTGGCCCGCAGTGTGGCCGCCATACGGGAGGAGGGGCTGCGGCCGATGTCGCGGCATGCCGTCCATCTCTCCCCGGACCGCGAGACCGCGACCCGGGTGGGCGCGCGCCGCGGCAAGCCCGTGGTCCTGACCGTCGACGCGGGCGCCATGCACCGCGCCGGCCATGTCTTCCGGGTCAGCGCCAACGGGGTCTGGCTCACCAGCCGCGTACCGGCCCCCTTCCTGCGATTCCCGGGCTGACCACCGCCCGGAAGGCCCCGGTTCAGAGCCCCGGCGCGCCCCACACCGGGAACCACCGCGTCAGATCCTTCTCGATCGTCAGATCGTCCCCGAGCATCGCCCGCACCTGGAGTTCAAGCGGGTTGTCGCGCTTCTCGCCGCCCTCCCGCTGTGGCGCGAAGGGGTAGAACGTGCCGCGCTTGTAGAGGTAGACCAGCGCCAGCGACCGCTGCTGCTCCTCCCGGAAGCCGACCAGCGAACACAGCAGCTGGGGGCCGAAGCCCGCCTCCTCCAGGGATGTGTTGACCGCATGCAGGTCGTTGACCAGGCCCGCCACGTCCTCCGGCGGATGCCGTACGAGCAGCCAGGTATAGCCGTACGCGTCCTGGGTGAACTCCACGGAGCCGTCCAGCAGGGACCGTGCCTCCTCCTGGATACGGGCGAACGCCCCGCCCTCGACGCTCGCGAAGCACACCGACCCCCGTCCGGTGGGGACGAAACCGGAGGCGGCCTGGAGGGTCACCGCGGCGGACGGCAGCGCGAAAAGCTGGTCGAGATCGGGGCGGACCGGCTTGCTGCGGCCGAGGATGGCGTCCAGAAATCCCATGTGCTGCTTACTCCTTGATCGTCACGGCCGGCCGGTCGCCAGCGGGACCCCACGCACACCACGCCTCACGCCCGCCCCAGCTCTGTCGAGATCCGGGCCAGCTGGTCCAGCCGCTGTTCCAGCGTCGGGTGGGAGGACAGCAGCCTGCTGAAGCTCTCCTTGTTGAACGCGGGGGCGAAGTAGAAGGCGTTGAACGGCTGGGCCTTGCGCAGATCTTCGGTCGGGATCCTCGCCATCTGGCCGGTGACCTTGGTCAGCGCGGCGGCCAGTGCGGACGGCCGGCCGGTCAGCAGGGCGGCGGCCCGGTCGGCGGACAGCTCGCGGTAACGGGACAGCAGCCGGGTCAGCAGGAAGCTGATCGCGTAGACGACCACACTGACGGCGGTCACGATGAGCACGGCGATGGCCGCGTTCTGGTCGCGGTTGTTGCGGCCGATACCGCTCCACAGGGCGGCCCGGGTGATGATCCCGGCCAATACGCCGAGGAACGAGGCGATGGTCATCACGGCGACATCGCGGTGCGCGACATGCGAGAGCTCGTGGGCCAGCACCCCCTCCAGCTCGGCCGGCTCCAGCCGCCGGAGCAGCCCCGTGGTGGCGCACACCAGCGAGTTCTTCTGACCACGGCCGGTGGCGAACGCGTTCGGCACATCCGACTCGGCGATCGCGACCCGCGGCTTGGGCATGTCGGCCAGCGCGCACAGCCGGTCGACGGCGCCGTGCAGTTCGGGCGCCTGCTCCGGGGTGACCTCACGCGCGCCCATGCTGAATGCCGCGATCCGGTCGCTGAACCAGAACTGCGCGATGAACAGGGCACCGGCGATCACCAGCACCACCACCCAGGCGCCCTTGAGCAGCACCACCAGCACGCCGACGACCACGACGTAGAGCAGTCCGATGAAGAACATCGTCGTGACCATGCGTGAGGTCAGCCCGCGATCCGGGGCGAATCGGGTCTGTGCCATGGCTCCTCCACAACGCCGCACTTCGCGCAGTGCGCCGACCGCCCGCGCGCCGTCTTTGCGCCGCGCATCGCGTGCGGCCCACTGCGCCGCTGTCCCGATTCTCCCTCTTCAGGGCTATATGCGGGGTAAAGCCCAGGCCAGGGGACGGCCCGGCGCGTCGGGCGCACGGGAGGAGCGGGGCGCACCGGCCCCGTAGGGAGCGCCGAACCGGGAGCCGTCTACCGGGCGGCCAGTTGCGCCAACCCCTCCGTGGCGATCCGCTCGAAGACCGCGACATCGGCCTCGAAGAGCGAATCGGCGATCGGCCAGTGGAGGACCAGTTCGTCGATGCCGAGCTCGGCGTGGTGGCCGGCGAAGTCGACGAAGGCGTCCACGGAGTCCAGCGGGCGGTCCGGGGTGAAGCCGGTCAGCATGATCTTCTGTAGGTCGGCGACCTCGCGGCCCTGGTCGGCACAGGCCTTCCCCAGCCGCTCGAACTGCCCGCGGATCGCCTCGTGCGACTCCGCCGGGGTGCCGCCCCCGTTGGACACCTTGGGATCGCCGGTCGTCACCCAGGCCTGGCCGTACCGGGCGGCCAGATTCAGCCCGCGCGGGCCGGTGGCCGCCACCGCGAACGGCAGCCGCGGCCGCTGCACACACCCGGGAATGTTGCGCACCTCGTGCGCGGAGTAGTGCACGCCCTCGTGGGAGACGACGTCCTCGCTCAGCAGCCGGTCCAGCAGCGCGACGAACTCGCCGAAGTGGTCGGCGCGTTCGCGCGGCGCCCAGGGCTCCTGGCCGAGCGCGGTGGCGTCGAAGCCATTGCCGCCGGCGCCGACGCCGAGGGTGATCCGGCCGTCGCTGATGTCGTCGAGCGAGATCAGTTCCTTGGCGAGGGTGACCGGGTGCCGGAAGTTCGGCGAGGTGACGAGGGTGCCGAGGCGCATCCGGGAGGTGACTCCCGCCGCCGCGGTCAGCGTCGGCACGGCGCCGAACCAGGTCCGGTCGCGGAAGGTCCGCCACGAGAGGTGGTCATAGGTGTACGCGGCGTGGAAGCCCAGCTCCTCGGCGCGCTGCCACACCTCCCGCCCGCCTTCGGACCAGCGGCGGACGGGGAGTATCAGGGTGCTCAGTCGCATACTCCGAGCGTACGGCCGTCCGAAGGACCCGACGATTCTCCCTCGGTGCACCGGACAGCTCCGCCCACCTGCCCGTACGTCTCCGGACCGGCGGCGCGCGGGCTCATGCGCGCAACCCACCGCACCCCTGTGCACAGCGGTACGGGAAGATGGCCCCGTGACTGAAGCCTCCGCCCCACCGTCCCGGGCGCCCGAAACGGCCGTGACGCCCCGGCTGATCGCCACCGATCTCGACGGCACCCTGCTGCACGACGACAAGACGGTCTCCGACCGCACGATCGCCGCGCTCGCCGCCGCGGAGCGGGCCGGCCTGGAGGTCTTCTTCGTCACCGGACGCCCGGCCCGCTGGATGGGCGTGGTCAGCGACCATGTGCACGGCCACGGCCTGGCGATCTGCGCCAACGGCGCGGCCGTCGTCGATCTGCACCGCGGCGGCCGGATCGTCGAGGTCAGCCCGCTGGAGCGGACCACCGCCCGCCAGGTCGTGGACGCGCTGCGCAGCGCCGCGCCCGGCACCTCCTTCGCGGTCGAGCGGACCGGCGGCATCCACTACGAGCCGCAGTACCCGCCGCTGCTCCTCGATCCGGCCGCGGTCGTCGCCCCGGCGGAGAAGCTGCTCGCCGACGACTTCGTCCCGCCGCTGGGCCCGGAGGACACCGAGCCGGACGGTCCGGACGGCGGCAGCGCCCCCGCCTTCCCCGACCAGCCCGTGATCAAGCTGCTCGCGCACCACCCCGAGCTGGACCCCGACGCCTTCCTCGCCCTGGCCCATACGGCGGCGGGCGATCTTGCGACCTTCACCCGGTCCAGCCCCACCGCCCTCCTGGAGATCAGCGGGCCCGGCGTGAGCAAGGCCGGCACCCTGGCCCGCTGCTGTGCGGAGCGCGGTATCGCGCCGGAGGAGGTCGTCGCCTTCGGGGACATGCCGAACGACATAGCGATGCTGTCCTGGGCCGGCACCTCGTACGCCATGGCCAACGCGCACCCGGATGTGCTGGCCGCCACGACGCGCCGTACGGCGTCCAACAACGACGACGGTGTCGCGGCGGTCATCGAGCGGATCCTTCAGGACGGCCACCTCTAGGGGGTGTCGGATTCCGGACCGGCCCTGTGCCGTCTTACAGCGGCGCCTGCCACCGCACCATCGTGCCCGTGCCGCCCTCGCCCAGCCCCGGGCCGTATGTGCTGGAGCCGCCCAGCGCCTCCGCGCGGTTGGCGAGGTTCTTGAGGCCACTGCGGCGGCCGCTGTCCGGGATGCCGATGCCGTCGTCGGCGACGGTAAGACGGACGCCGTCGGTGCCGTCCGGGAGCCGGATCGTGGCATCGACGACGACCTCGATCCGGGAGGCCTGGGCGTGCCGGAAGGCGTTCGACAGCGCCTCCCGCAGTGCGGCGATCAGGTTCTTGCCGGTCAGCTCGCCGACCCGGGTGTCGACCGGGCCCACGAAGTGGGCCGAGGGCTGGAAGCCGAGCGGTACGGCGGCGGTGCCGATCTCGCGCAGCACCCGGGTCCGCAGCCCGGACGGCGCCTCGGCCGGGCCCTGTTGGAGGGCGAAGATCGCGGTGCGGATCTCCTGGATGGTCACATCCAGCTCGTCGACGGCCTTGCCGACGCCCTGGGACACCTCCGGCACGATGGTCCGGCGCTGTGCGCTCTCCAGGATCATGCCCGTCGCGAACAGCCGCTGGATCACGAGATCGTGCAGGTCACGGGCGATCCGGTCGCGGTCCTCGTAGACGGCGAGCCGCTCGCGGTCGCGCTGGGCGTCGGCCAGCACCAGCGCCAGTGCGGCCTGCGCCGCGAACTGGGTGGCCAGCGTCCGTTCCGCGGCGGTGAACGGGCGGGCACCCCGGGACCGCGGGGTCGCGAGGGTGCCCAGCACCCGGCCGCCGCTCTTGAGCGGCAGCATCATGCTGGGGCCGAAGCGCTGCGCGATATCGGTGACCATGCGCGGATCGGTGGCCGAGTCGTCCACGAACACCGGCTCCCCGGCGAGGAGTTGTTCCACCACCGGGCTGTCGGTCGGGATCTGCGTCCCCATGATCCCGGCGGGCTCGTCGGCCGACACCGCGACGATCTCCAGGCCGCCCTCCTCATCGGGCAGCAGCACGATGCCGGCCGCCGAGTCCGCCAGCTTCCGGGCCTGCTCGGCAACCACGGCGAGCGCATCGTCCACATCGCTGCCGGCGAGGAGTTCGGTGGTCACCGCCACGGAGCCGTCGATCCACCGCTCCCGCTGCCGGGTCGCCGCGTACAGCCGGGCGTTGCCGATCGCGATCCCGGCCTCGGTGGCCAGCACCCGCACCATGTGCAGGTCCTCGTCGCTGAACACCCCGCCGTCGCGCTTCTCCGTCAGATAGAGGTTGCCGAAGATGTCGCCCTGGACGCGGATCGGCACCCCGAGGAACGTCCGCATCGGCGGGTGCCCCGGCGGGAAACCGGCCGAGCGGGCGTCCTTCGTGAGGTCGTCGAGGCGCAGCGGCTTGGGGTCGTGGATGAGGGCACCCAGCAGCCCCTTGTGGCCGTCGGGCAGCGCGCCGATCCGTTCGTGCTGCTGCGCGGTCACGCCGTACGTCACGAAGTCCGACAGCCCCTCGCGGGCCTCGTCGATGATCCCGATCGCCGCATAGCGGGCGTCGGCGAGCTCGGCGGCGGTCGCCACGATCCGGTCGAGGGTGCTGTGCAGATCGAGCCCCGCGCCGACCGTGCGCATCGCCTCCAGCAACTGCGGCACCCGGGCGGTCAGCTCGGTCGACAGACCACGCAGACTGCGGGTCGCCTCGGTGGCGGCGTCCATGGGGTCGGGGACCGCACCCGGGCCACCGCTCCCGAGGTCCCTGGGGTCTGAGGGGGGTGGTCCTGCCGTGGCTGCCATGCCATGAGCCTAATAAGGGCAGTTTTCCGGGGAAAGTCCAGTTTGCGTACGCGGCTGTCGGCCGGCCCCTGCACGCCACCGGCCGGCCCCCGCGGGCGACGGGCCGGCCTCCGCTCCCCGCCGCCCGGCCCCGGCGCTACCCCACCGGCTGGGCCTCGCCGTATGCCGCGTCCACCGCCCGCTCGCGCTCCAGCATCCGCCGGAACGGGCCGTCGGCCGCGGCCAGCTCCGCGTACGTCCCGCGCTGCACGGCCCGCCCGCCGTCCAGGACCAGCACCTCGTCGACGGCGTCGAGGCCGGTGAGCCGGTGGGTGATCAGGACCGTCGTACGGCCTTCGGTCGCGGTCAGCAGATCGGCGGTCAGTGCGTCGGCGGTGGCCAGGTCGAGATGCTCGGCGGGCTCGTCCAGGACGAGCACCGGGAAGTCCGCGAGCAGCGCACGGGCCAGCGCCAGCCGCTGCCGCTGGCCACCGGACAGCCGGGCGCCGCGCTCCCCGATCATGGTGTCCAGCCCGGCGGGCAGCCCGCGCACCCAGTCCGCGAGCCGCGCCCGGCCGAGCGCCTCCCACAGGTCCTGGTCGGCGTCCGCGGCACCCCGCCCCTCCGGGCGGGCGAGCCTGAGGTTCTCCCGCAGCGAGCTGTCGAAGAGGTGCGCGTCCTGCGCACACAGCCCCACCAGCCGCCGCACCGCGTCACCGGCCATCTCCCGAGCGGCCGTGCCGCCCAGCGTGTAGGTGCCCGACTCCTCGTCCAGGAAGCGCAGCAGCACCTGCGCCAGTGTGGTCTTCCCGGAGCCGGACGCGCCCACGACGGCGAGCCGGTGCCCGGCCGTCAGGGTGAAGCCGATGCCGTCCAGCGCCGGGCGGTGCTGTCCCGGGTGGCGCGCGGTCAGCTCCCGTACGGCCAGCGGGAACGGCGTCGTGGGAGCGGCGGCCGGGGTGACCGGCTCGGACACCGGCTCCGGCGCGTCCAGCACCTCGAAGACCCGCTCGGCGGCGTGCCGGGTGCGCCGACGGTACTGGACGGCGAGCGGCAGCCCCGCCACGGCCTCGAACGCGGCCAGCGGCGTCAGCACGACGACCGCCAGCGCCACCCCCGTCAGCCGGCCCGCGTGCACGGCCTGGACACCGGCCACCGCCGACGCCGCGACCGTCAGCCCGCACAGCAGCGCCGACAGCCCGGCGCCGGTCCCGGCCACGGTGGCCGAGCGGGAGGCGATCCGGGTCAGCTCCCGGTCCGCGCGCCGCACCGACTCCGTACGGGCCCCCAGGGCGCCGGCCACCGTCAACTCGGCAGTACCGGTGAGCACATCGACGACCCTGGTGGCGAGCCGTCCGCGGGCGGGCGCCAGCCGGCGCTCCACACGGCGGGCCAGCGCACCGGACAGCACCGGCACCGCCACCCCCGTGAGCAGCAGCCCGCCGGCCAGGATCGCCCCGGCCTCCGGCAACAGCCATCCGGTGAAACCGACCGCACCGGCGCCCACCAGCACCGCCGCACCCACGGGCAGCAGCCAGCGCAGAAAGTAGTCCTGCACCGCGTCGACATCGGCCACCAGCCGCGACAGCAGATCGCCCCGGCTGCGCTCCCTGAGCCCGGCGGGCGCCAGTCGCTCCAGCCGCTGGAAGACGGCGACGCGCACGTCGGCGAGCATCCGGAACACCGTGTCATGGGCGACCAGCCGCTCGGCGTACCGGAAGACCGCGCGCCCGATGCCGAACGCCCTGGTCGCGGTCACCGCCACCATCAGATACAGCACCGGCGGCTGCTGCGCCGCGCGCGAGACCAGCCAGCCGGACGTCGCCATCAGGCCCACCGCGCTGCCCAGCGCGAGGCTCCCGAGCAGCAGCGCCAGCGCGAACCGCGCCCGGTGGGCACGGGCCAGCCGCCGCAGCCGGGTGAGCGCCGCACCGCGGGCGGAGCCGGCAGCGGTCCCGGACGCGAGGTCCGCGGAAGCCGCCCCGGTCGCTCCGCCGTGCCCGTAAACCGCGCCCCCGGCCGCCTCCGGGCGCACCGCCACCGACGCGTCCGTCACGGCACGCCGCGCCGCACCCGACTCCTCGGGCGTCGCGGCCCCGGTCGCCGGCCCGGGCAGTCGCACCACCCGGTCCGCCACCGCCAGCAGCGCCGGACGGTGGACGACGAGCAGGACCGTACGGCCGACCGCGAGGCGGCGGACCGCGGCCACGATCGCCTCCTCGGAGGCACCGTCCAGGTTCGCGGTGGGCTCGTCCAGGAGCAGGATCGGGCGGTCGGCGAGGAAGGCGCGGGCGAGCGCGAGGCGCTGGCGCTGACCGGCGGAGAGCCCGGCACCGGACTCGCCGAGCCGGGTGGCCATCCCGTCCGGGAGCGCGTCGACGAAGTCCAGCGCGCCCGCGTCACCCAGGGCGGTGCGCACCGCGGCGTCCTCCGCGTCCGGCCGCGCCAGCCGTACGTTCTCGGCGATGGTGCCGGCGAACAGATGCGGGTGCTGCGGCACCCAGGCGATCCGCTGCCACCAGCTCTCGGGGGAGAGCGACGCGATGTCGTGGCCGTCGGCCAGGGCCCGTCCCTCGGACGGTGCGGTGAGGCCGAGCAGCACGCTCAGCAGGGTGGACTTGCCGGCGCCGGAGGGCCCGACCAGCGCGACGGTCTCCCCTGGCCGGACCTCGAACGAGGTCGCGGGAAGCGAGTCGGCGGTCCGTCCCGGGTGGCGGACCACCAGTTCCTCGACGGCCAGCGCGGTGCCCCGAGGCGCGGGCTCGGTGCCGGGCGTCCGCAGCGGGGTCTCCAGGACGGCGAAGATCTCTTCCGCGGCCGAGAGCCCCTCAGCCGCGGCGTGGTACTGCGCACCGACCTGCCGCAGCGGCAGATACGCCTCGGGCGCCAGCACCAGCACCATCAGGCCGGTGTAGAGGTCGAGTTCACCGTGCACCAGCCGCATGCCGATGCCGACCGCGACCAGTGCGACGGAGATGGTGGCGAGGAGTTCGAGCGCGAAGGAGGAGAGAAAGGCGATCCGCAGGGTGCGCAGCGTCGCCCGGCGGTATGCGCCGGTGATGGACCGGATGGCGGCGGCCTGGGCCTTGGCCCGGCCGAAGACCTTCAGGGTGGGCAGGCCCTCGACGACATCGAGGAAGTGGCCCGACAGCCGGGCCAGCAGCCGCCACTGACGGTCCATCCGCGATTGGGTGGCCCAGCCGATCAAGACCATGAACAGCGGGATCAGCGGCAGGGTGAGCACGATCGTGAGCGCCGAGAGCCAGTCGCCGGTGCCGATCCGGGCCAGCACCGCGAGGGGAACGACGACCGCCAGCCCCAGCTGCGGCAGATAGCGGGCGAAGTAGTCGTCCAGGGCGTCGATGCCGCGGGTGGCGAGGGCGGTGAGTTCGCCGGTGCGCATCGCCGGCGTGCCCGCATCGGAAGCGCCGGCCGCTTCCGCGCCGTACGCCTCCGGGACCTGCGCGCCGCCGTCCGTGCGGCCGATCACCGCGCCCGGACCCAGCCGCGCCGCCCGCTCGATCAGCCGCATCCGCAGCTCGGACTTGGCCGCTGCACCGGCGCGGTGCGCGGCCAGTTCGGTCAGCCAGGAGACCAGGCCGCGTCCGGCGGAGACCGCGGCAAGCAGCACCAGGGGCGTGGTCAGGGCGCCAAGGGCGAGATCGTGCTGGAACGCTCCGACCACGACCTCGGCGATCAGCATCGCCTGGCCCACGACCAGGCCCGCTCCGGCAAGCCCGAGCACCACCACCGCGATCAGGAAGCCGCGGGTGGCGTGAGCGTAGCGGAGCAGACGCGGGTCGACGGGTTTCACGTGAAACATTCCCTCCTGCTGAGGCCGCCCCGAGGGGCAGCAGCTCAACTAGTGGGCCTCGGCTATGTGTTGGGTGCCGATGCGCTTGCGGAACACCCAGTACGTCCACCCCTGGTAGAGCATCACGAGCGGCGCGGCGAAGCCGGCACCCCACGTCATGATCTTCAAGGTGTACGGGCTGGAGGCGGCGTTGCTGACCGTGAGATTCCAGCTCTCGTTCAGCGTGGACGGCATGACGTTCGGAAAGAGCGTCAGGAAGAGCATCGTGACCACGGCCACGACGGTGAGGCCGGAGAAGGCGAACGCCCAGCCCTCGCGCCCGAGCCGGTTGGCCCCGAGCGCCGCGACCAGCGCGACCACCGCCACGATCATGGCGACCAGGCTGGTGCTGTCGCCCTTGTCGGCCTGTGTCCAGCCGAGGAACCCGACCGCCATCACCGCGGCGATCGGCCCGAGAACGGCCGCCATCCTGCGCGCCCGCTCCCGGATGTCCCCCACCGTCTTCAGCGAGGCGAACACCGCGCCGTGGAAGGTGAACAGCGTCAGCGTGACCAGACCGCCCAGGAGCGCGTACGGGTTCAGCAGATCGAGCAGGCTCCCCACGTACTCCTTGTGAGCATCGATCTTGACCCCGAACACGATGTTGCCGAAGATCACGCCCCACAGCACCGCGGGCAGCAGCGAGGTCCAGAAGATCGTGTGCTCCCAGTTCCGCTGCCAGCGCTCCTCGGGCCGCTTGACGCGGTACTCGAAGGCGACACCGCGCAGGATCAGGCAGATGAGGATCAGCAGCATCGGCAGATAGAAGCCGGAGAAGAGGGTGGCGTACCACTCCGGGAAGGCGGCGAAGGTCGCACCGGCCGCACTGATCAGCCAGACCTCGTTGCCGTCCCAGACCGGCCCGATGGTGTTGATCAGTACCCGCTTCTCCTGCCGGTCACGGGCGAGGAGCTTGGTGAGGACGCCGATTCCGAAGTCGAATCCTTCGAGGAAGAAGTACCCGGTCCAGAGAAAGGCGATAAGGACGAACCAGACGTCGTGGAGTTGCACAGTCGCCTCCTAGTACGAGAAGGCCATCGGCCGGTCGGCGTCCGTGCTGTCGCCGCCGATCTTGGTGGGCGGATTGAGGTCGGAGTCGTTGAGCTCCGGGGGGCCGGCCTTGATGTACTTCACCAGCAGCTTGACCTCGACCACGGCGAGGATCGCGTAGAGCGTGGTGAAGACGATCATCGAGGTGAGGACCTCGCCCTGGGAGACGCCCGGGGACACCGCGTCCGAGGTGCGCAGCACGCCGTAGACGGCCCAGGGCTGGCGGCCCATCTCGGTGAAGATCCAGCCCCAGGAGTTCGCGAGGAGCGGGAAGCCGAGGGTGACGAAGGCGAGCGACCAGTACCACTTGCTCAGCCGGGCACCGAGCTCCCTGTTCTTGGTGAGCGCGAGCCGGGGTGGTTCCTCGTCGCCCGTACGCAGCCCCGGTGCCAGCCAGAACTTCTTACGGGTGAGCCACAGCCCGGCGAGTCCGATGGCGAACGACGACATCCCGAAGCCGATCATCCAGCGGAAGCCCCAGTAGGCGACCGGGATGTTGGGCCGGTAGTCACCGGGCCCGAACTTCTGCTGCTCGGACCGGTTGACGTCGTTGATGCCGGGGACCGGCGAGGTGAAGTCGTTGTGCGCGAGGAAGGAGAGCAGACCGGGAACCTCGATGGCGACCTTGTTGTGGCCCTTGTCGACATCCCCGTAGGCGAAGATCGAGAACGGCGCCGGCTTCTCCGTCTCCCAGAGCGCCTCGGCGGCGGCCATCTTCATCGGCTGCTGCTTGAACATGACCTTGCCGAGCGAGTCACCGCTGATCGCGGTGAGGACGCCGGCGATGACCAGCGTGATCAGCCCGAGCCGCAGCGAGGTCCGCATGACCTTGATGTGCTTCTTGCGCATCAGATGGAAGGCGGAGATGCCGACCATGAACGCGGCGCCGGTCAGGAAAGCCGCGGTCAGCGTGTGGAAGACGACGACCAGGGTGGTGTCCTGGGTCAGCACCTTCCAGAAGTCGGTCAGCTCGGCACGGCCGTTCGCGGCGTTGTACTTGTAGCCGACCGGGTGCTGCATCCAGGAGTTCGCCGCCAGGATGAAGTACGAGGAGAGCAGTGTGCCGATCGAGACCATCCACATGCAGAAGCAGTGGATCTTCTTCGGAAGCTTGTCCCAGCCGAAGATCCACAGGCCGATGAAGGTGGACTCGAAGAAGAACGCGATCAGCGCCTCGAAGGCCAGCGGAGCACCGAAGACGTCGCCGACGAACCGTGAGTAGTCGGACCAGTTCATACCGAACTGGAACTCCTGGACGATGCCGGTGACGACACCCATCGCGATGTTGATCAGAAACAGCTTGCCCCAGAACTTGGTGGCCTTGAGGTACTTCTCCTTACCCGTACGCACCCATGCGGTCTCGAGTCCGGCCACCAGAGCGGCGAGGGAGATCGTCAGGGGGACGAACAGGAAGTGGTAGACGGTCGTGATGCCGAATTGCCATCGCGCCAGAGTCTCTGGCGCCAACGCCAGTTCCATGTCGTGCTCCTTACGTCGCCGTGCGACACCACGGCAATGCCCCTTATGCACCCAATAAAAGGCGCATAACGGATGGGCTTGTGAACGCGTTCACATTCACAAGCAATTATCTCCTATGACTTTTCGGCCAATCCCCGGGGGGTACGTGACCGTGGTCACGCCGGCGCAAAAACGCACCGAGGCCGCGGGTCGGTCAGACCCACGGCCTCGGTGCGGCGCCCTTGCGGCGTCCTACAGCGCCTTGCGGAACTCCTCCGCGGCCTGGAGGAACAGATCCATCGCCGAGCTCTCGCCGATCGTCACCCGCACCCCCTCACCGGGGAACGGCCGCACGACGACCCCGCCCCGCTCACAGGCCGCGGCGAAGTCGACCGTACGGTCCCCCAGCCGCAGCCAGACGAAGTTGGCCTGCGACTCCGGGACCGTCCAGCCCTGCCCGAGCAGCCCGTCCACCACCCGCGCCCGCTCGGCCACCAGCGCATCGACCCGCTCCAGCAGCGCGCCCTCGCTGCGCAGCGACGCCACCGCCGCCTCCTGTGCGAGCTGGCTGACTCCGAACGGCACCGCCGTCTTGCGCAGCGCGGCGGCCACCGGCTCATGGGCCGCCGCGAAACCGACCCGCAGCCCCGCCAGGCCGTACGCCTTGGAGAAGGTCCGCAGCACACACACGTTGGGGCGGTCGCGGTAGAGATCGATTCCGTCCGGCACCTCGGCGTCCCGGATGAACTCGCGGTAGGCCTCGTCCAGCACCACCAGCACATCGGCCGGCACCCGGTCCAGGAAGGACTCCAGCTCGGCACGGCGTACGACGGTGCCGGTGGGGTTGTTGGGGTTGCAGACGAAGATCAACCGAGTCCGGTCGGTGATCGCGGCCAGCATCGCGTCCAGGTCGTGCACCTCGCCGGAAGTCAGCGGGACCTGCACGGACGTGGCACCGGAGACCTGGGTGATGATCGGGTACGCCTCGAACGAACGCCAGGCGTAGATCACTTCATCACCGGGCCCGGACGTCGCCTGGACCAGCTGCTGCGCCACCCCGACCGAGCCGGTGCCCGTCGCCAGATGCTCCACCGGCACCGAGAACCGCTCGGACAGCTCCGCCATCAGGCCCGTGCAGGCCATGTCCGGGTAGCGGTTGAAGGACCCGGCAGCGGTCACCGCGCTCTCCAGGACCCCCGGCAGCGGCGGGTAGGGGTTCTCGTTGGAGGACAGCTTGTACGTGACGGGGCCGCCGACCGCCGCCGGCCGGCCCGGCTTGTAGGTGGGGACGCCGTCCAGCGCAGCACGCAGCTTCGGGGTCTTCTCGCTCACCGCAGGTCCTCCTCGACCGTCCACTCATCTCCAATACTGCACACCTTATGAGGATTAACCCGTTCGGCGGCAGCCCCGACCCGCTGACGGCGCCTCTCCACCGCCCGGACGGCCCTCCGGAGAGACCCGCGCAATCCCTCCGGGGAGCGCTCCCCGGACCGACGCACGCCGGTGGCTTACGCCGTGGCGCGCATCCCCCGTCAAGGTGACTTGAGACCACTTCGGGACCGGAACAGATCGACAGGCGAAGGCGGAAATCCTCCCCCGGAATGATCAACGAACACACCAACTCCCTTTACTTTGCAGGGAATTGGTCACTGATCGCCGTGCAGAAACGTGCCTTTCCACAGCCGTTGGTCGACCCCCGTGAATTGCCGTGACGAGCCCTACTATCGGCTCGCCATGACAGCAGCAGGGAAGCACCAGGTGAGCCGGTCGACCGGCCGCCGGCTGGGGCGGGCGGGCATCCGGGACGTGGCCGCCGCAGCCGGTGTGTCGATCACGACTGTCTCCGACGCGCTCAACGGCAAGGGCCGGCTTCCGGATGCCACCCGTAGCCATGTCCGCGAGGTGGCCGACCGGCTGGGCTACCGCCCGTCCGCAGCCGCCCGCACGCTCCGTACCGGCAAGTCAGGCCTCCTCGGCCTGACCGTGACCACGTACGGGGACGAACCCTTCACCTTCACCGAATTCGCCTATTTCGCCGAGATGGCCAGAGCCGCCACCTCCGCGGCCCTGGCCCGCGGCTATGCGCTGGTCATCCTCCCGGCGACCTCCCGCCACGACGTGTGGTCCAACGTCGCCCTCGACGGCACCGTCGTCATCGACCCCGCCGACGGCGACCCGGTCGTCACCGAACTCGTCCGGCACGGCATCCCCGTCGTCTCCGACGGCCGCCCCGGTGGCGCGCTGCCCGTCACCGGCTGGGTCGACAACGATCACGAGGCGGCCGTCCTCGGCCTGCTCGACCATCTCGCCGACGCCGGCGCCCGCCGCATCGGACTCCTCACGGGCAACACCACCGACACCTACACCCGGCTGTCGACCACCGCCTATCTGCACTGGTGCGAGCGGGTCGGCCAGGATCCGGTCTACGAGTCCTACCCGGCACACGACCCGTGCGCGGGGGCCGTCGCCGCCGACCGGCTGCTGGCCCGCCCGGACCGCCCGGACGCCGTCTACGGGCTCTTCGACCCCAACGGCACGGACCTGCTCGCCGCCGCCCGGCGCTACGGCCTGCGGGTTCCGGAGGACCTGCTGCTGGTCTGCTGTAGCGAGTCCACCCTCTACGCCGCCACCGAGCCGCCGATCACCACGCTGTCACTCAAACCGCGCCGCATCGGCACCGCCGTCATCCAGATCCTCATCGACGCCATCGAAGGGCTGGACAACGGGCGGCCCATCGAACAGGTGATACCTACCGATCTCATCGTCCGTGCCTCGTCCCAGCGACGGTCGCCGAGAACGACCGTCAGCCCGCCACGGGGACCGACCGGCGACTGAGGGTACTCCCACATACGGACGACCGGGCGATCTCTTCTCCGCGGAAAAAACAGGATGATCCCGGGGCAAATCAGCCGCGAACGCCGGGCTCTGGCGGATTGACCACCCCCGGGTGCGTCACAACCCGCGACCAGCATTCCTATGATGGGCGCACGACACCGCGGACCGCCGTCGACCAGGCAAAGGTCCGAGAGGTGCACGGCGGCGCGACGGTGGAGGGGTCGATGACTCAGGGGGCCAGTCTGGGACCCATGGTGCAAACCATGGCGGGAGAAACTCCGGCGCCTGCTCCGCCGCCCGGAGTGCCTTCCGGCACGCCCGCCGGGTCCCCCGTGCCGCCCGCCGGCCCGCCGCTGCATCTGCCCGCCGGTGCCCCCGCCGCACCTCCGGCCGCGCCCCCCGCCGAGCTGCCCGAGGAGTACACCCCGACCGCGCGGGACCTCCCGGTCATCACCCCGGGCCGTACGGACACCCTGATCGACCGCCCGGCGGTCGTCCCGGTGCCCGAACCCGCCATGGACCCCGACGCGCCCGAGGGCATGGGCCCGCTGTATGTCGTCGGCGATGTGCACGGCTACTACGACGAGCTGCGCGAGGCGCTGGCCGCCGAGGGGCTGATCGACGCCGACGGCAACTGGGCGGCGGGCAACGCCCGGCTCTGGTTCCTCGGCGACTTCACCGACCGCGGCCCGGACGGGATCGGCGTCATCGACCTCGTCATGCAGCTCTCCGCCGAGGCCGCGGCGGCCGGCGGCTACTGCAAGGCCCTGATGGGCAACCACGAACTCCTGCTGCTGGGCGCCAAGCGGTTCGGCGACACCCCCGTACAGTCCGGCGCCGGTACCGCTTCCTTCCAGGCCGCCTGGCTCCTCAACGGCGGCCAGAAGAACGATATGGACCGCCTGGAGGACCACCACCTCCAGTGGATGGCCCGGCTGGACGCGGTGATGGAGGAGGACGGGCATCTGCTCGTGCACTCCGACACCACCGCCTACCTCGAATACGGCGACTCCATCGAGGCCGTCAACGACACCGTCCATGACGTGCTCACCCGCAGCGAAGCGGATGAAGTCTGGGATCTGTTCCGCAAGTTCACCAAGCGCTTCGCCTTCCGCGACGAGGCCGGTTCGGATGCCGTCCGGGAACTGCTCGACGCTTACGGCGGCGACCGGGTCGTCCACGGCCACAGCCCGATCCCGTATCTGCTGGGCGAGGTCGGTGCGGAGGACGGCGACAGCGACACCGTCGCGGTCGACGGCCCGCATGTCTACGCCGACGGTCTGGCCATCGCCATGGACGGCGGTGTCACGATGGCCGGAAAGCTGCTGGTCGTGCAACTTCCGCTGGCCGGCTGAGGGTTGGCCGCGTAGTCGTACGCCTGATCGGCCGACGGGCGGTCAGCACGAAAACGGGGAGCGGCACCGGCGGAAACCGGTCGTGGCATTACTCAATTTCCGCAAACTCTCTGTCACGCCGTGCCGGAGTCGCTCTACCATCGGTCTATCCGTAGCAGGCTCTCCTCCGTTTCCGCCCACTGCCCGGCCAACGCCGGCCTTACGGCCCTACGGAGCATCGGGGGATGCACATGAACAGCGCTCCGCACCTGCTGAACGAGGATCGCGCGGAATTCGCGCGGCTCCTCGATGAGGCACTGCGTACCGCCCCATACCGCCCGGACGACCTGACCACCGCCACAGAAAACCCTTTCAACACCGAGCAGTTGCGCACGATGGCGCTCAATGCGACCACCGCCATCGCCGCCTGCGCCACGGCCGAATACCAACGCTATGTGCAGCTCCGCGCCGAGTTGCACGCGCCGGCGCCCCTCACGGCCGTCGCCGACGCGCACCACGAGGAGCAGAACGCGGCCGCCGACGGGAGACCGGGACCGGACAGCGCCGCGGCCCTCGACGAGGCCGAAACCACCGGCGCCGGGCTGACCGCCATGATCGCCGTGCTCGCCCCCGTGCTCGCCGGTATCGCCGCCGTGCTCTTCCTCCTCCTCGGGTATGTGCTGCGTGCCGTCAGCCCCGACAAGTCCCTGGCCCAGCCGCTGATCAGCGTCGGCTGGATCTTCGCGGCGCTGACCGCGGCGGGCACCCTGGTCGCCATGGCCGGACTGGTCATCACGGCGCTGCGCAACGGCGCCTCCGCCCAGGTCGCCGGCGCAAAGGAGCCGTCCGAGGCGCTGGAGCAGGCCCACGAGGCCTGGCGCCATGCCCTCCTGGAGCGCGGTCTGCTGCCCTTTCTCCGTGCAGCCCTCACCGACCCCACCGCCACTCCGGACGACGACCCCGCCCGCTATGTCCCCCGCCACACGTCCCCGGAGAGCCGGATCCCGACCCTCGGCTACACCCGCCCCCAGTTCAGCAGCCCCGACAGCGGCTCCTCGGGGTCCCGCCCGCGCTACTCCAGCCCGGACTTCACCAGCCCGGACTACGGCGGGCCGGATCAACGGACGGATTAGTGCGGCTCTTTCCGATCAGAGCCGGTGGGGGCGGCACCAGGAAGGCCCCCGCCCGTCGGGCAGGGGCCTTCCACCGTGTGCGCCCGGACGGACCGGCTAGTCCGCGATCGGCAGATACACGCGGTTGCCCGCCGCCGCGAACTCCTTCGACTTCTCGGCCATTCCGGCCTCGGGGTCGAGGGCCAGATCGCCCCCGTGTTCGCGGCGGATGTCCTGGCTGATCTTCATCGAGCAGAACTTCGGGCCGCACATCGAGCAGAAGTGGGCCGTCTTCGCCGGTTCGGCGGGCAGCGTCGCGTCGTGGAAGGCGCGGGCCGTGTCCGGGTCGAGGGCCAGGTTGAACTGGTCCTCCCAGCGGAACTCGAAGCGGGCGTCGGAGAGCGCGTCATCCCATTCCTGGGCGCCCGGGTGGCCCTTGGCCAGGTCCGCCGCATGGGCCGCGATCTTGTACGTGATGACGCCGGTCTTGACGTCGTCGCGGTCCGGCAGGCCCAGGTGCTCCTTGGGCGTGACGTAGCAGAGCATCGCGGTGCCCCACCAGGCGATCATCGCCGCGCCGATACCGGAGGTGATGTGGTCGTAGGCGGGCGCGATGTCGGTGGTCAGCGGGCCGAGCGTGTAGAACGGCGCCTCCTCGCAGATCTCCTGCTGAAGGTCGATGTTCTCCTTGATCTTGTGCATCGGGACATGGCCCGGGCCCTCGATCATGGTCTGGACACCGTGCCGCTTCGCGATGGTGTTCAGCTCACCGAGCGTCCGCAGCTCCGCGAACTGCGCCTCGTCGTTGGCGTCCGCGATGGAGCCGGGGCGCAGACCGTCACCGAGCGAGTAGGTGACGTCGTAGGAGGCGAGGATCTCGCAGAGCTCCTCGAAGTGCGTGTAGAGGAACGACTCCTTGTGGTGCGCCAGGCACCAGGCCGCCATGATCGAGCCGCCGCGGGAGACGATGCCGGTCTTCCTGCGGGCCGTCAGCGGGACGTAGCGGAGCAGCACACCGGCGTGCACCGTCATGTAGTCGACGCCCTGTTCGGCCTGTTCGATGACGGTGTCCTTGTAGATCTCCCAGGTCAGCTCCTCGGCCTTGCCGTCGACCTTCTCCAGCGCCTGGTAGAGGGGGACGGTGCCGATGGGGACGGGGGAGTTGCGCAGTACCCACTCACGAGTGGTGTGGATGTTGCGGCCGGTGGACAGATCCATCACCGTGTCGGCGCCCCAGCGGGTCGCCCAGGTCATCTTCTCCACCTCCTCCTCGATGGAGGAAGTGACCGCCGAATTGCCGATGTTGGCGTTCACCTTCACCAGGAAGTTCTTACCGATGATCATCGGCTCGATCTCCGGGTGGTTGATGTTCGCCGGCAGCACCGCGCGGCCGGCCGCGATCTCATCGCGGACGAACTCGGGCGTGACCTTCTCGCGGACGGCGACGTACTCCATCTCCGCGGTGATCTCGCCACGCTGGGCGTACCCGAGCTGGGTGACCGGGGCGCCCGCCCGGCCGCGGCGCGGCTGGCGGGGACGGCCCGGGAAGACCGCGTCGAGGTTCTTGAGGCCGCCGCGCGGCGAGGTGTGCTTGAGGCCGTCGTCCTCCGGCCGCATGGGGCGGCCCGCGTACTCCTCGGTGTCGCCGCGGCCGATGATCCAGTTCTCCCGCAGCGGCGCCAGACCGCGGCGGACGTCGGTATCGATATTCGGGTCGGTGTACGGCCCTGACGTGTCGTAGAGCGTCACGTCCTTGCCGTTGGTGAGGTGCACCCGCCGGACCGGCACCCGAAGATCGGGGCGCGATCCGGAGACATAGCCCTTGTGCCAGCCGATCTGCGGCTCTTCGCCACCGTTGGCACCGTTTTCAGGCGTGCGTGCATCCTTCAGAGTCATGAGACCCAACTCCCTACGCCGGCATTACCCGGTAACAGGTTCGGCGGTCGACGCAGCGGCTTCCGTCCGCCGGCGTTTCACGTGAAACGCCGCTGGGACGGAGGTCAGCGCCCTCTCAGCCCGGTGCTCCGAGCTCCCGCGATTGCAAAGGTGCCACCACGGTAGCGGCCGATGTGGCGCGGTGAACAGTGGGCCCCTGGAGTTCTTGCGATGATCGGGCGGTGTCCGCTCACGAGTCCCACCACCACCCCGCCGCGCACTCCCATGGGCACGGCCATGGCCCCGCCGCGCCCGTCTCCCGGCATCTGCGCAAGGTCATCGCGGCCGTACTGATCCCGTTCGCGGCCGCAGTGGCGGTCGGCCTGGTCGTGCTCTGGCCGGGCGGTGCACCTCCGCACAAGCCCTCCGGGGTCGGCTTCGATCAGCCCACGGAGAGCGCACGCGTGGTCAAAGTGGCAGAGGTGAACTGTGCGGATGTCCATGCCGAACAGCAGCCCCAGCCCCCGTCACCGACGGGCCAGCCACCGGCCGGGGGAGCGGACAAGGGCAAGCCCTGCCAGCAGACGACGATCGAAGTCACCACCGGGGAGCACAAGGGGCGCACCTTCCAGACGGTGGTGACCCCGGACGCCCTGCGCCACTACACCACCGGCCAGGAGGTGGTGGTGGCGTACTCCCCCAAGGCGCCGAAGGAGTTGCAGTACTCGGTCAGCGATGTCGACCGGTCGCTCCCGATGTGGCTGCTGGCCGCGATCTTCGCCTTCGCAGTGGTGATCGTCGGCCGGCTGCGTGGCGTACTCGCGCTGGTGGCACTGGCAGCCAGCTTCGTGGTCCTGACGCTGTTCATCCTTCCGGCGATCTTGCAGGGCTCCAATCCACTGGTGGTAGCGGTGATCGGGGGCAGCGCGATCATGCTGATCGCCCTGTACCTGTGCCATGGGCTGACGGCCCGTACGTCCGTGGCCGTGCTCGGCACCCTGGCGTCACTGCTGCTGATCGGGCTGCTCGGCTCGGTCTTCATCGGCTGGGCGCTGCTGACCGGCAATACGGACGACACGACCGGCCTGGTGCACGGCCTTTACCCGGACATCGAGATCCGCGGTCTGCTGCTGGCGGGGATCATCATCGGTTCGCTGGGCGTGCTCGACGATGTGACGGTGACCCAGACCGCCGCGGTCTGGGAGCTCAAGGAGGCGGACCCGTCGGCGGGCTGGCGCAAGCTGTACGGCGCCGCGATGCGGATCGGCCGGGACCACATCGCGTCCGTCGTCAACACCCTGGTGCTGGCCTACGCGGGTGCCGCACTGCCGCTGCTTTTGCTGTTCTCGATCGCACAGAGCAGCGTCGGAACGGTCGCGTCGAGCGAGGTGGTCGCGGAGGAGATCGTCCGCACGCTCGTGGGCAGCATCGGGCTGGTCGCCGCAGTGCCGCTGACCACACTGCTGGCCGCGCTGGTCGTCTCGGCGGACCGGAAGGAGCAGAGCTCGCCGGCGGGTGGCGACACGGGAGCCGGACAGGGTGCCGGGGCCGGTGCCACGGTGGGGGCCGGGGCCGGGGTCAGCGGCGGCGCGCCGACGAGCCCCACGGGTGGCCGGCAAGGACGCCGTGGGGGACGCGGCAAGCGACGTAAGCAGGGGTGACGGCGAGGCGGGCACAGGGGAGGGGAACGACGGGCAGGGTCAGCCGGCCGGGGCTTCCGTGAGGATCCGGTCGAGCACGGCCTCCAGGGTGTCGCAGACCTCTTCCTTACCCAGCGGCACCAGCCGGTCCGTACGGTCCAGGAAGGCGACCAGCGGCGCCGCGCTCACCCGGAACAGCGCACGCTCGGCGCCGACTTGAAGGCTGATGTGGACATCGCTGAGGTGCTCGGGGGAGGCCGGCTCGATACGTACATCACCCTCACCGGACGGCCGGCTCAGCCCGTCCAGCAGCAGCTCCCGGCCGAAAGCCCAGGTCACCGGCGCATCGCCGGGAAGATCGAAGGTGAGACGGACGGCGTACGGATCGGCGCTGGCGAAGTCCAGCTCCACCGGAATCCGGAACGCAAGCTCCTCCGAGACGACGAAGCTCATGATCACTTCTGCCTGAACTGTGTCGGTCATCAACCACTGCCCCGCACTTGATCGGAGATGGCCGGGAAACAACGCCCGTAGCCCTGTTGGCGCCATCGTCTGCCACGTGCCAGCAGATCACAAGGAGTGAGTTTTCAGATACTGATAGAGAAGGCGAGTGTCGTTAGTGTCGTCTCCGCCATTTTCCGTAGTCGGTCTGTAACGGACCGCAATCGACGCAGTTCGTCCACGGGCAGGGATACCGCCAACGTCGCCGCGGCCGCCCCGACCTGGACGGGAATGGCGGCGCATACCGTGCCCAGGGCATATTCCTGGCGCTCATAAGCAACATGGCCGCGACGCACCGTATCCAAACGATGCAGCAATTCGTCCTCAGTTCGCACAGAAAAGGGCGTTATCGACTGGACAGGATGGCGCGCCAGATGCTCTCTCCTCGTTGCCTCGTCAAGCTGCGCGAGCAGACATTGCCCGATCGCATGGGCGTGTGCGGTGGTACGGAAGTCGACCCACTCCACCACCGGCGGCCGCGCCGGGTCATCGGTCACCGCCACCACCTCGACTTCACCCTCCCGGTAGACAGCGAAGTAGACGGCGACGCCCAGTTCCTGGCCCGCCACGGCAAGCGCCTCGGAGAGATGGGCCCGCTGCCGGCGCCTGGCTCCGGCCCGGCCGATGACCTCGGCCGCCGCGCCGAGGACGAAGACCCCGTTCTCCCGCTGGAGATAGCCCTCGTGCGTCAGGGTCCGCAGCAGGTGGTAGGCCGTCGGCAGCGGCAGCCCCGCCTCTCTGGCCAGCTGCTTGGCGGGCGCACCGTCGACATGCGCGCCCACGGCCTCCAGGAGCCGGAGCGCCCGCTGCACCGATCCGATCAAGGTGGGGTGGGAGGCGGATTCGCCGTTCACGATTGCCAACGCCAACCCCCAGGTCCGCTCGCAGCGGGGCACGGGCCCCGGTCACGGGACCAACTCCCGTGACCGCGCGCGCCTCCCAGGCACCCGATGACGCCCGGGCTGGGCTCATCTCGCCCGGTTTCCGGAACGCCACCGTCCGGAAGACGCCTGCGTCGGCACTCTAGCCCGGGAAGTCAGGGCGAAAGGTCGAAAGCCGGAGGAGTTACCCCGCCCGCGCACCGCCGAGCGGAGCTGTACGGGCTGGGTTCGACATCTACCACAACTACGTCGCAATGAGGCGTTTTTGGGGCATTTGCGAGGTGAGCTCTTCGGTAATTCTCGCCGAGCCGAGCGGACCAGGGCCGATGACCGCCGGTGGTCGAGCACCGGCGGTCGGTGGTGCCGGCTGTGGCCTACCAGTCGCTCTTCGACGAGGAAGAGGACGAGCCGCTGACCCTGCGGACGAGGTAGATGACCCCGGCGATCAGGGCCGCCGCGATGAGGACCTTGAACAGCACGCCGATCAGGAAGCCGAGTGCGGTGGCGATCAGTCCGCCGAAGACGACGATCACGACGACGGGCACCACGACCCAGGTGACCCACCACGGAAGCCCTGCGAATATCCCCTTACCGGCCACTGCTCTCCCCTGCTTTCTGTCTTTCGCGCTGTCGTTGTCCGTACCGCGCTATCTGTCCGCCGCGCTGTGTTCGCGCCGATGGCACCGTCCGCGCGCTGCGGGTCCGCCGCCTCACGCCTCAGGTTTCCCTTCACCAACGATGCTAGGACGCGGACCACGGCCGTGGGGGCCTCGCAGCCCCGGTCCTCCCCTGACACTTCCCCTACGGGTCCCGGGGTCCGACCCTTAGCTCTCAGGAGGAGAGAAGACCACCATCACCCGGAGGTCCTCGCTGATGTGGTGGAACTTGTGGGGGACTCCCGCCGGCACGTAGACCACGCTGCCCCGTGCCACCGACTGCGTCTCCTGGCCGACGGTGATCGCCGCCCGGCCGCTGACCACGAAATACACCTCGTCCTGCGCATGCGGCTGCTGTGGATCGACGCTGCCGGCATCCAGCGCATACAGCCCGACCGACATGGTGCGTTCCCGGAGGAACTGAAGATACGCACCGTCGTTCGCGGCCCGCTCCGCTTCCAGCTCTTCCAGTCGGAAAGCCTTCATGCCGTTCGCACCCCTCGATGATTCAGACTCGTCTGCGACGATCTCACCATGAAGCATTTTCTGGTCAAGACGATCGCCAATGCCGCGGCGCTTGCCGTGGCCATCTGGCTGCTCAAGGACATCACACTCACCGGTGAGAACACCGGCCGCCAAATACTGACCCTGATCCTCGTCGCGCTGATCTTCGGGCTGGTCAATTTCCTGGTCAAGCCCCTGGTGAAGTTGCTCTCCTTCCCCCTGTTCATCCTCACACTCGGCCTGATCACGCTGGTCGTGAACGCGCTGATGCTGCTGCTGACCTCCTGGCTCGCCGGCCAGGCCGATCTCGCCTTCCATGTGGACGGCTTCTGGACGGCACTGCTCGGCGGCGTGATCATCTCCATCGTCGCCTGGGCGATGCATGTGATCCTTCCCGACGAGGACTGACCCTTGACCGCTCCCTTCCGCATCTGCTTCGTCTGCACCGGCAACATCTGCCGGTCGCCGATGGCGGAGTCCGTCTTCCGTGCCCGCCTCACGGAGGCCGGGCTCGACGGCCTGGTCGAGGTGGACAGCGCGGGGACCGGCGGCTGGCACGAGGGCGATGGAGCCGACCCGCGCACGGTCGCCGTACTGCGCGCGGGCGGCTATGAACACGCGCACACCGCCCGGCAGTTCCAAGTCTCCTGGTTCGACCGCCTCGACCTGGTCATCGCGCTCGACTCCGGCCATCTGCGCGAGCTGCGCCGGCTCGCCCCCACCGCGCGGGACGCCGCCAAGGTCCAACTGCTGCGTGCGTACGGGACGGACGCGGCAACGGGCGCGGTGGCGGGCGGCGCCTCGGGCCCGGTGCCCGCCCCCGCCTCCGGCCCCGGCCTCTCCGACGATCTCGACGTACCCGATCCGTACTACGGCGGTTTCGAGGGCTTCGAGGAGTGCCTGGACATGGTCGAGACGGCGAGCGACGGCCTGCTGGCCGCGATCAGCGCCACGCTCCCGGCCCGTACCGTCGTCACGGCCCGCGTCCCCGACCACGACCACCGGCGCGCTGCCCAGGAACCACAGCAGCCGCAGGAGAAGGAGAGCACATGACGGGCGACGGCACCCGCGCCGTACGAGCCGGGCTCCCGGGGCCCGAGGCCTATGAGCCGGCCCTCCCCGGGCCGGTCTTCGCGGCCCACTACCACCTCCCCGGCGACGCCGTCGGCCCCTACACCTACGGCCGCGACGCCAACCCGACGTGGACCCTTCTGGAACAGGCCATCAGCGCACTCGAATCACCGGACGAGAGCGCCCACACCATCGCCTTCGCCTCCGGAATGGCGGCGATCAGCGCAGTGCTCTTCTCGCACCTGCGCTCCGGTGACGCGGTGGTACTCCCCAGCGACGGCTATCAGCTGCTCCCTGCCGTGCGCACGCGCCTGGAGAGCTATGGCATCGAGGTGCGTACCGCGCCGACCGCACACGACGCACAGCTCGATGCGCTGGACGGCGCCCGGCTGCTGTGGATCGAGACACCCTCCAACCCCGGCCTCGATGTCTGCGACATCCGGCGGCTGGCCGACGCGGCACACCGCCGGGGCGCGCTGGTCGCCGTCGACAACACCCTTGCCACCCCGCTCGGCCAGCGCCCCCTCGACCTCGGCGCGGACTTCTCGGTGGCCAGCGGCACCAAGGGGCTGACCGGCCATGGCGACGTCCTGCTGGGGTATGCCAGCACCCGCGATGCCGCGCTCGCCGATTCCGTACGGCTGTGGCGCAAGACCGTGGGCGCGATCCCCGGCCCCATGGAGAGCTGGCTCGCGCATCGCTCACTCGCCACCCTCGCCCTGCGCGTCCGCCAGCAGTCGGTCAATGCCCTGGCGCTGGCCACGGCGCTGGCCGACCGCCCGGAGGTCACCGGCCTGCGCCATCCCGGCCTGCCGTCCGATCCGTCCCATGAGCTCGCCACCCGGCAGATGCGCACGGGCCGCTTCGGCTCCGTGGTGTCCTTCGTACTGCCCGACAAGTCCTTCGCAGAGCGGTTCCTGGACGCGCTGACCTTGGTCGACGATGCGACCAGCTTCGGGGGCGTACGGTCCAGCGCGGAGCGGCGGGCCCGTTGGGGCGGAGACGCGGTGCCGGAGGGCTTCATCCGCTTCTCGGTCGGCGTCGAGGAGCCGGAGGATCTGGTCGCGGATGTCCTCCGGGCGCTGGACCTGGCCGCACAGAGCTGACCCGACAAACCCGGATGAACCGCACCATCGATATGAGTCGAACAAGCGGGGCGCACCGCCACATCCGGCACGCCGGAAGACGCAAGGATGGCCGGCAGGGTATCCCCCCTCGTCACCCTGCCGGCCTGCGGTTCCACATGGCCCCGAGTCCACGCGTTTCACGTGAAACCAGATGTTCCACGTGAAACCCAACCGCTCGAACAAGGCTAGTTGACCGAGCGTCAGTGTCCAATCACGCTAGCGACACATCCCTATCGACAAATTTATAGTTGGCCCGCGACCAGGCTTCCGAGGGGCGCAGGAGGTACACGATGGATCTGGCTCTGCTGCGCACCTTCGTCACGGTGCACCGAGCCGGCTCCTTCACCCGCGCCGCGGCCTTACTCGGCCTCTCCCAGCCCGCGGTGACCAGCCAGATCCGGGCGCTGGAACGCCAGTTGGGCCGCCCGCTCTTCCTCCGGTACGCCCGCGGGGTCACCCCCACCACCATCGGCGACGAACTCGCCCACAAGGTGGCGCCGCACCTGGACGCGCTCACGGAGATCACCGAGGCGGGCCTGGACCGGGACTCCGTCACCCGCACTCTCCATCTCGCCGGTCCCCCGGAGTTCCTCTCCGAGCGCGCGCTCCCGGCGCTGGCCCCGCTGATATCCCAGGGCCTGTCCATCCGTACCTCCTTCGGGTCCGCGGAGGAGATGCTGACCGGTCTGGCGGACGGTCACCACGATCTGACCGTCACCACGACCCGGCCGCGCGGCGGGCTGCTCACCGCCACCCCGCTGTGCGACGAGGAGCATGTACTGATCGCCGCGCCGCACTGGGCGGATCAGCTGGGCGGCCCTGCGGTACTGGAGGCCGGTGGCGTCCGCCTGCTGGACCCCGTACCGATCGTCGAGGTGCACGAGAGTCTGCCGCTGATCGCCCGCTACTGGTCCACGGTCTTCGACGCCAAGCCCACGGCTTCGGCGGCCGTGATCGCCGGCGATCTGCGGGCGGTGCTGTCCTGCGTCACGGCCGGCGCCGGGCTGGCCGTCCTGCCCCGCTATCTGTGCGCCGACGCGCTCGCGGGCGGCGACGTCATCACCCTGCTCGACCCGCCGGTGCCCCCGCTGCGGACCTACTTCCTGACCGTACGGACCGGGACGCTCGGCCTGCCGCATATCGCGCGGGCGCAGGAATGGCTGCTGCGCACCGCTGTCGACTGGTGACCGAGGGGCGGGGGTTTCACCAGGCCGTGACTGCGGCATCTGTCCCCTATGAACGAACGGCCAGTCGTCAAACGCACCGCCCGCGCGATCCTGCTCGACGGCGCGGACCTCGTTCTGATCAAGCGCACCAAACCGGGCCGGGCCCCGTACTGGATCACTCCCGGCGGCGGCGTCGAGCCCGAGGACGCCACCGTCATCGACGCCCTCCACCGAGAACTGGACGAAGAGCTGGGCGCGAAGATCAAGGACGTGGTGCCGGTCTTCGTGGACACCGTCGAGCACTTCAGCGACGGCGGGGTGGACGGCGTGAAGGTCCAGCACTTCTTCGTCTGCCGGCTCGACTCGATGGACCTCGCACGCCGGCACGGCCCCGAGGTCGAGGAGCCCTGCGGGGACTACGAAATCGTGCGGGTGCCCTTCACCCGCGTCGGTATCGCCTCCGTCGAGGTCGTACCGCTGTCGCTGCGGCACTACCTGGACGGCAACATCGAGGGCGTACGGGCCATGCACGCCCCTGACCTGGGCTGAGCGGCCGCCGAGTCACCGCGACGGCCGCTGCCTCGGGCGCCGTGTCAGCCGTCGCGCCGGTCGAACCAGCCGCGGAATTCGGCCTCGTCCTCCGCGGGACGGCGGGGCTGGGCGCGGGCGAGCACCCGCTCGACGCGGTCGAGGAACTCCGCGTTCAGCTCCTCCACGAAATCCCGCCGGCCGGAGAGCTCTGTCCCGGGGCCATATCCGGGCTCGGGTCGTGGGCCATGGGGCAGGCCGACGCGTGCGGGACCGGCGCCGTACACCGCAGCCGCGCCCTGGTAGGCCACCTCGCCCGCGTCCTCGTGCAGCCCGCCCCGCAGATGCTCGTTCGTGCGCGCCGCGCGCTGGAACGGCGGCCGCTCGCTCGCCTCGGCCGCCGCGCCGAAGAAGTCGCCGCCCTTGCGCTTGCTGTCGTCGGTGCCCCACGCCCGCGCCCCGCGCTGCTGCGCCGGGACCTTCTGAAGATGCGGAATGTGCTTGGCGCAGTGGATGTACGCCTCTTCGACCTCGACCGTGACCCACAGCTGGGCGCGCCGCCCGGGGATCGGGTCGACCGGCAAATCGGCGTGGTGCGCCCGCATCTCCTCGTCCATGACGACCCGCGCGCGGCCGTTGATGTGCAGGCCGATGCGGTCCCGGGTGAAGTCGATCATCAGGATGCCCAGGCGCGGGTTCTCCGAGATATTGCCGATGGACGCCATGACACCGTTGCCACGGTATTCCGGGTACGCCAGGGTCCGGTCGTCGAGCACCCGGACGAAGCCCGGCGGGCCGGCCCGGAAGGTCGAGTCGCAATCGCCGTGCCGGTCGGCCGTGGCCAGGAAGAACATCTCCTGGCGGGCCACGAACTCCCGCATCCGGCCATTGAGATGGTCCAGGACCTGATCCCCGTAGAAACGGTCGGCGCGCTCGGTCGTACCGAGTCGCTGCTGCACCAAGTGCTCGCCGTCGCTCCCGGGGCGCTCCTGACTCGGCATACCCCATCCCTCCCCTGTTGGACCGTCTTCGCCCTGCACTGCCAAGACTTCAGTCTCCTGCTGAGACCAGCTCTTCGATGGAGTCGTGCCGTATGCGGTCCGTCGGGATGCCGACCCCCACCAGAGCGTCCACACCACTGCGGATCAACCCGGGCGGCCCGGACAGGTAGGCGTCGTATTCCCGGTATGGACCGTATTGCCGTACCGCGTCTGGAAGTTGCCCGGTTTCGCTGCTCGTCCCGCCCCGTACGGCCGGTCCGGTGGCGACGACCGGGCGGACGGAGAGCCAGGGGTGGGCCTGTTCCAGCCGCAGCATGGTGTCGAGGTCGTAGAGGTCCTCGTTGCTGCGGGCGCCGTAGAAGACCTCGACGGGGCGCCGGACACCGTGTTCCGCGACATCCTCGACCAGGGCCTTGATGGGCGCGATACCGGTGCCGCCGCCGACACACAGCAGACCGCTGCGCGCGGTGTGGTCGATGGTCATCGAGCCGCCGGGGGCCCCGAGCCGGATGACATCGCCGGGGCGGGCGCGATGGACCATGGCGTTGGAGACCCAGCCGGCCGGGACCGCCTTGACGTGGAAGGAGAGCAGACCGTCGGAGCGGGGCGCGGAGGCGAAGGAGTAGTGCCGCCAGATCCGCGGCCACCAGGGGGTTTCCACGCTGGTGTACTGCCCGGCGAGGAACGGGTAGGGCTGGTCGGGGCGGACCGTGACCACCGCGATATCGGGCGTACGCAGCTCATGCGAGACGACCTCGGCTTGCCACCAGGCGGGGGCCACGGCCTCGTCCTCGGCGGCCGCGTCGATCATGATCTGCGAGATCGCCGTGTAGGCACGCACCCAGGCGGCCTGGGTCTCCGGCCCCCAACTGGACGTCGCATAGCGCGCGAGCGCGCTGAGCAGGCACTCGCCGACCGCCGGGTAGTGGTCGGGCTGGGTGCCGTATTTGCGGTGCCCGCGGCCGAGGTTCGCGAGGTACGCGGTGAGCACCTCGGCGTCGTCCACGTGCTGGGCCGCGGTGAGCAGCGCCTTGAAGAGACGGTCGCGCTGGGTGTCCATCGAGGCGGGGAACAGCGCCCGCAGATCCGGGTACTGGACGAAGAGCAGCGCGTAGAAGTACGAGGTGACCTTGTCGGCGACGGGCTCGATTTCCGCCATGGTGCGACGGATGAGAACCGCGTCGGGAGAGGCGGGTTCCGCGGAGGACGCCGAGGCGGTCACGGCCTCCAGAGAGGGCTCCGGTGCGGGAGCGGCGGGACGGGCCCTGGGGGTGAAAGCGGAGGGCGCGGGGGCCGCGCTCTGGGCGGGCGGTGCCGGGGCGGCGCTGCCCGTGGGCGCTCCCGTGGCGCGCGCCGATTGGTGTACGGGCTCGGGCTCCCGTTCGCGGGCGGGCACGCGCTCCCAGGTCGACTGACCTCCCCGGGGCGGCTGACGGTCCCAGGAGGGCTCGGCCTCGCGGCGCGGCGGTGCGGGGGCCGGGGCGGCGTACCCGGAGGCGGCCGCGGGCTGTTCGGCGGAGGCGGGTGCGGTGGGCGCTCCGCCCGGGTGCCGTGCGGGCGGGGCCTGCGACGGCTCCGGCTCGCGCACCCGCTCGGCGGCGGTGCCTACCGGCCGGATCGGATTGACCGGCCGACTGGGTATCTGTTCCCGGTCGTTCGGCTCGTCTCGCGCGTGGTGCTCTCTGTGGTCACCGTGGTCGGGGTGTGCACTCCGCTCGTCCGGTTCGGCCCGGCCGTCCTGGCTGTTTTGCCGCTCCTGCTGTTCTCCGGAGGACTTCTTTGCCGGCGGAGTGAACCAACCCCAATCGCCACTGCTCCCGCCGGAAGAGCCGTTATCGGCCGACGTAGTGGTCGGAGCGTCCATGGTCTGCCTCGCCTCGAACGTCTTTCGGTCGTCTTCGCACTTCCGTGGATCGGAACTGCCCGGAATTCCCCCGCCCTGCCCCGGAATTCTTCATCGACTCAAGCGATTCCGGCAACATCCTCCAAAGCGGACAAATCTCACTTCCTTGCGACATTATGGAGCAGATGCCGTGTCAGCAGCATGCCACCCCTGCTCACGACAATGGACAAATAGTCGGAAGTGCGGGTGTCGCGGGCCGCTTCGCCGCTAGGCTGACGAGCTTTGCCCGCTCTTCGCGTACCCGCGGAAGCCCTCACTCCGCCAAGCCGGACTCGACCATACCGGCAGTAGTTGAAACCACAAGTCCTGATCTTGGAACACTGTGCGCGGCCCTTCCGATAACAGTGATCCTCCCCACAGACTGCAATTTCAGCGCACACAGCGGACGAATCCTCCGTGGAAAGTACGGAATTACTGGCCAGTACGCACCAATGCGTATGCCTCGCGCAGATCACGTCCCGCATACGCATATGAGGCCAGGTCACTGACATGGTGATCCGCATTCACGGCCACGGACCGCGGAACTGCCGCGAACAGTTCGGTGTCCGACAGGGAGTCGCCGTACGCCACACAGTCGGCGCGGGTCAGCCCGTACCGCACGCAGAGTTCATCTGCGATACGTACTTTCGCCGCCGAGGTGAGGATGCCGGCCGGCTCCACCGCCTGCCGGATCGGCACCGCCGGCCAGTGGGAACCGTGCGCCGCGTCGGCACCCCAGGCCAGCAGCCGTTCGACAAAGAAGGCCGGGGACAGGGAAATCACCGCGCACCGTTCGCCACGTGCCCGGATATCCGCCCAGACCTCCCGGATACCGGTCAGCCACGGGGCACCGTCGAAGGCCGCGGCCACCTGAAGTTCGGTCAGCTCGGCGGCCCATAGCTCACACGCCCGCTGTGCGAACTGCACGGGCGTCAACTGACCCGCCGCAAATCCGCGCTCCAGCTCGCCGATCTCCCGGTCCAGCCCGAGCTGCCGGGAGATCTCGACCGCCGCCGCGGATCCGTGGAGCAGGGTCCCGTCCATGTCGAACAGATGCAGCTTGCTCATGGCCCCGGAGCCTAGGGCGCCCGGCGGCGGGAGGCGTGGGCGGGAGGGGGTATGGGTGCAACTGGGTTCGTACGACCCCAAAACTGGCGAAGCGAGTGCCCGGCTGCGTCGTGACGGGGTATGTACTCAAGGCCGCGTACCCGCGGATACTCCCGCCGGCAGATGTACCGCGCGGCGCGGGGCGGGACCGTGGCGGTATGCAGCAGCTCAACCGCCCCGCCCGCCGGGCCGTCCTCGTCCTTCACCTCGCCGTCTCCGTCAGCTGGCTCGGTCTCACCCTCGGGCTGCTCACGCTCGGCATCACCGGCTACACCACCGGCTCCCCCGAGATGGCGGCGGTCGCCTACCGGGCGATGAAGATCTTCGGTGACTGGCTGGTCCTCCCGCTCGCCTTCGCCTCGCTGGTCAGCGGGCTGGTGCTGTCCCTGGGCACCGTCTGGGGGCTGGCCCGGCACCGCTGGGTCGTCGTGAAGTTCTGGCTGACGCTCATCACCGTGCTGCTGGCGGTCTTCTCACTCCGGCCCGGCATCAACCACCTCGCCGCCGAGGCCGCCGCGGGCACTCCGGTCGCCGACATCAGCCTCGTCATCGCGCCGTCGGTCGCCACGGCCACCTACCTCTTCCTCACCGCGATCTCCGTGCTCAAGCCCTGGGGGCTGACCGCACGCGGCAGCCGGCTGCGCCGGGCACAGACGGCCGAGGCCCGCGCCGGCCGGGCACGAAGGAACGGCATCAAGGGCGCGGGTGTCCGCTAGGGCAGGACAGGGCCGGGGTCAGGCGAGGTCGGCCTCCGCTATCGCTGCGGTGGCGATCCGGTGGTCCTGTTCGGGGGCGCCGCCGCCGAAGCCGAGTGCGCCGATCAGCCGGCCGTCCCGGTGGAGCGGCACCCCTCCCGCGAGGAAGAGCAGCGGCCGGTCCAGCGCCGTGGGCAGGGTGTGGAAGAGCCCGTCGGGGCGTACGAGGTCGACGAGGTCGGCGGTCGGGGCGTCCAACTGGAGGGCGGTGTACGCCTTGCGGGTGCTGGTCTCGCCGGAGATCAGCACGGCCGTGTCGTCCCGCCGGAAGCCGAGCAGCTGACCTCCCGCATCGAGGACGGTGACGCTGCCCCGCACACCGAGTCCGTCGGCGGCGCGGACGGCGGCCTCGATCAGGGCCTCGGCCTCGCGGGTGGTGAGGGGGCGGACGGTGGGTGCGGTGGTGGGGGTGGCGGTGGAAGTGCTCATGAGAGGGGTCCTTGGGGGGTGGTGACGACGGCCGCGCCGGTGGGGCCCGGAGCGCCGGTGATGCAGGGGGTGTGGGGCTTCGGGTGTGCGGGTTCGGTGAGGTGGGTGCTTCGGGGTGGTGCGGTGCGGACGCGGTGTCAGCCGTGTGCTGTCAGTACGGACTCGTCGACGACCACGGTGGGTCCGCCCGCGACCACCTGGCCACGGCCCGCCTTCCGGCGCTCCAGGGCGGAGGCGAATATCGCCACCCCGAGCGCCGCGACGGTCATCAGCGCACCGACCCAGTTGGGCGCGGTGTAGCCCAGGCCCGCCGATATGACGATCCCGCCGAGCCAAGCGGCCAGTGCGTTGCCGAAGTTGAAGGCCGCGATATTGCCGGCCGAGGCGAGGGTGGGCGCCGAGGCGGCCTGGTCCATCACCCGCTTCTGTAGCGGCGGCACGGTGGCGAAGCCGAAGATGCCGATCAGCGCGATGGTCACGGTGGCGGCGATCTTGTCGTGCGCGGTGAAGGTGAACGCGGCCAGCGAGAGCGCCAGACCGGTCAGCGACACATAGAGCATCGGCATCATGGCGCGGTCGGTGAAGCGGCCGGAGACCAGGTTTCCGCCGACCATGCCGAGACCGAAGACGGCCGTCAGCCAGATCACGGAGGACGGTGCGAAGCCGGTGACCTCGGTCATCATCGAGGCGAGGTAGGTGACGGCCGCGAAGACGCCGCCGAAGCCCAGGATCGTCATCAGCATCGCGAGGCCGACCTGCGGGTTGCGGAACACCGCGAGTTCGCTGCCCATGGGAGAGGCCGCCTTCGCCCGCTGCGCGGGGACCAGCTTGACGATCCCCAGCAGGCCGATCACGCCGAGCGCGGTGATGGCGTAGAAGGTGGTGCGCCAGTCGAAGTGCTGACTGAGCATCGTGCCGGCCGGTACGCCCACGACGTTGGCGACGGTCAGACCGCTGAACATGAGCGAGAGGGCGGCGGCCCGCTTCTGGGGCGCAACGAGATCGGCGGCCACCAGCGCGCCGATGCCGAAGAACGCGCCATGGGTGAACGCGGCCACGATCCGCCCGGCCAGCATGATGCCGAAGTTGGGCGCGAGACCCGTGAGCAGATTGCCCACGATGAACAGGCCCATCAGCAGCATCAGCATCTGCTTGCGGGTGAAGCGCGTGCCGAGAGCGGTCATCAGCGGCGCCCCTATGACCACACCGAGGGCATAGAGGGTGGTCGCGTATCCGGCGAGGGGGATGGAGACCCCGAAGCCGGCCGCCATGTCGGGCAGCAGGCCCATGACCGCGAACTCGGTCGTTCCGATCCCGAAGGCACCGATGGCGAGAGCCAGGAGTGCGAGTGGCATGACGGATCCCTTCAGATCATTGCGCCCGTCCCTTACGAGCGTCCACAATAATTGCAGACGCGGGTTAATTGCAAACGCCGTATATTTCGGAGGTGGCCTATCCTGGGCGTGCGCCCTGAGGAGGTCTTCGATGACGCAGCAGACACGGGAAACGCGGGAGACGCAGGAGCCGGCGGTCCCGCAATCGGCAGCGGACGCGCCCGTCTGCCCCCCGGCGGAGCCCCCCGGGCTGGCGCAGGGCTGGTGCGCCCTGTCCGCACTGCACGGCCGTATCGAGTCGCACATCGAACGCGCGCTTCAGGCGGCGCACGACCTCAGCGTCCGGGAGTTCTCGGTCCTCAATGTGCTCAGCGAGCAGCACGACGGGCCGGGCGGTCATCTGCGGATGCACCAGGTCGCGGACTCCGTCGTCCTCAGCCAGAGCGCCACGACCCGCTTGGTCACCCGGCTCGAGGAGCGCGGCCTGCTCTCGCGCTTCCTGTGCCCCGACGACCGGCGCGGCATCTACACCAACGTGACGCCCGACGGCCTCACGCTCCTGGTGGAGGCCCGGCCGACCCATGACGGCGCACTGCGCGAAGCCCTCAAGGACGCCGCCCAGCGCCCCGAGCTGGCCCCCCTGGTCACCGCCGTCGAGACGCTCGCGCCGCCGGAGTGACGTCGAGGGCCGAAGGAGGGCGGGCGTGCGGAGGGTACGGACGCCAGGGCCGCCTCCCTGCCGCCCCTGTGATCGCACGGCATAAGGTCGCGCCCATGAGCGATATCGAGATACGCCGCGCGATCGAATCCGATCTTCCCGCCATCGTCGCGATGCTCGCCGACGATCCCCTGGGCGCCACCCGCGAGTCACCGGACGACCTGACGCCGTACCGTGCGGCCTTCGAAACGCTGGTCGCCGACCCGCAGCAGCACCTGGTCGTCGCGGTCCGTGCGGGGCAGACGGTCGGCACGCTCCAGCTCACCGTCATTCCCGGCCTGTCCCGGCGCGGCGCCACCCGCTCGATCATCGAGGGCGTCCGGATCCACCGCGACGAGCGCGGTGGTGGTCTCGGCACCCAGCTCATCGAATGGGCGGTCGCGGAGTCCCGCACGCTCGGCTGCCAGATGGTGCAGCTGACCTCGGACGCGACCCGGATCGACGCGCACCGCTTCTACGAGCGCCTCGGGTTCGAGGCCTCGCACCTGGGCTTCAAGCTCCCCCTCTGAGGAACGGGCCGGCCGCCACCCGACCGGGTCCGGTCACGTCCGGCGCGTACGCTCCCGCACCCGGTGTGCCTTCTGCCGGCAGGCACCACCGCAGTAGCGCGCGGGTCGGCCCGTACGCGCCGCCGCGATCACCGCACCGCACACCTCGCACCGCGATTCGTTACGTTTCACCGACTCGGCTTCGAGTTCCGTTACGGAGCGTTCCGTCCGCAGGGCATCACACATCAGCGCCGTCATCCGGCCCGGAGCCGCGCCCCCGGGACCGGTTTCCGGCACGGCCCGCTCCATCGAAAGACAGCCGACCAGCAGCGCCCTGAGCTCCGTTATGCCGACGTCCAGCCGTACGTCGCCCGCCTCTTGTGCCCTTCTGAGCAGGACTTCCAGCGCATCGTCGAAGTTCTGCCCGACCCCCGGCGACGGCTCGAAGCGGCCCGCACCGGCCTCCTCCAGCGCGTCACACAGCGCCTTGTTCCGTACCGCGAGCCGTACCACCGAGGACAGGAAGCGAAAGAAGACCGGGCCTGGATCCTCGACTTCGGCCAAGTCCCTTGCGGTATCGGTGAAGAGCTCGATCCGGTCCACGATCGTCGCCCTGAACAGGGCTTCCTTGGACGGGAAATGGCGATAGACGGTCCCGGCACCGACCCCCGCACGGCGTGCGATCTCCCCGAGCGGAACCGCCAACCCCTGCTCCTCGAAGGCGAATCGGGCCGCCTGGAGCACCAGCGCCCTGTTGCGCCGCGCATCCGCACGGGCGGGCGCCACACCACCGTCCGTCACTGCCGGGCCTCCTGAGGAACGTTTGACACCGGTCAGACGCGCCGGAATTTTAACCGGGTCGCTCGTTCCGATTATACGGGGAGGCTTCAACAGGATCGTTAATGGCTTGGTCGTGGCGGCGGCCGGTTCTACGGGCGGGCACGGCGGTGCGGTGGCCCGCCGGCTGCCGGCAGACGCACGGACCGGGCGGGCACTCACCCGCGATCCGACGAGGCCCGGAGCGCGTGCCCCGGCCGACGCCGACACGGACGTACGAGCCGTCGACATGGCCGACTCCGCTGCGCTGAAGCCCGCGATCGACAGCACACATACGGCGTCTTCAGCGTCCAGCCTGCCGCCGGAGCCCCGGGCACGCCACCGGACTACTCCCCGCGGGACGAGATCTCCGCCGGCCGCAATGTCGCTGGCGCGGCCGCCTCCGCGGGCGTGCGCCATCCCCGACGCTTGGATGCCCGGCAGGCTCCCATCTCACCTGCCACACAGCAGCGCGAGATGCACAACAGCGCCTGTGTACAAGGTGTTTCACGTGAAACGGCGTTGTTTCCCGGCATGCGAGTGGGGTCGCGTTTCACGTGAAACGCGACCCCACGTCGACAACATGCCTGGAGCCAGGCGGCCGCTCGGCTCAGCCGGCGATCACCGCGTCCCACGCCGCGCCCGCTGCCTGGGCCGCGCCCTCGGCGTCCACGGACACGCCCAGAGCGCGCAGCCCACCCGCCAGCGCCACCAGGGAGGCCGTGACCACGGCTCGGTCGGCGGCGCGGCCATAGTGGTTCACCCGGATCATCTCCTTGGCCAGTGCGCCCGCCGCGGCCTGCACCGGCACAGCCGCGTCCACCGCGACCGCAGCGGTCACGATCTCCCGGGCATCCACTCCCTCGGGGGCGCGAAGCGTCGTGGCGGCCGGCGCCGCGTCCTCGTCGCGCACGACATACGGGGCGAGCCCGCCCAGCGCCCGCACACCGGCCCGGGTCGCCGCGGCCGCCGCTCGGTGCCGGGTGAGGACCGCATTCAGGCCCTCGGCCTCCAGACGGTCCGCGGCCTGCTCCAGCGCGAGCATCTCCAGCTGCGCCGGAGCGTGCGGAAGTGCGGTACGTCCGCCGTCGATCCAGCGCTCCTTCCAGTCCAGCAGCGAGAGGTACGAGCGCCGCGGAGCCTGCTCGTTGGCGGCGATCCGCTCCCAGGCACGGGCGCTGACCGATGCCACGGACACCCCGGCAGGCCCGGCCATCGCCTTCTGCCCGCCGATCACGCAGAGGTCCACCCCCCACTCGTCGGTGAGCAGCGGCTCGGCGCCCACCGAGGCGACCGCGTCCAGCATCAGCAGCGCGCCGTGCTCCCGCACCACCGCACCGATCTCAGCCACGGGGTTGGTGTTGCCGGTGGCCGCTTCGGCGTGCACCAGGCTCACAAAGTCGATCTCGGGGCGCTCGCGCAACGCCTCGGCCACCTGCTGCGGGGTGACCGCACCCGTGAACGGCGCGGTGACGGTGTCCACCTCGGCGCCACAGGACCGCAGCCAGCCACCGAAGGTCTCGCCGTACGGACCGGTGATGATGTTGAGCGCAACGCTGCCGGGCCGCACGGCCGAGCGGATGCAGGCCTCCAGCGGCAGCAGTGCCTCGCCCTGCATCGCCACGACATCGCAACGGGTACGCATCAGGGCCGCGACCTTGTCCTCGATCCGCGCGAAGTGGGCCGCGGTCAGCGCAGGCAGGTCGAGCAGGTCCGGGGTGGCGGGGTTCTCGCTCGGGTCAGACACAGCAGTCACAGGGCCTTCCAGCGGTAGCGAGCCGGCTCGGTGCGGCTCCTGACATCGGGATCGACTGTACGTCCGTGCGCCGGGCCGCCGCCGTACGGGCCTCAGACCCGCCAACCGTCCGGATCCACGCCGCCGGGCACCGGCGCCGACGGCTCGTACGGCTCCCGGGTGAACACGAAGGTGCCGAGGTCCAGATGACTCACCGCACCGTCCCGGTCCCGCCCCACCCGCAGCGTCTCGCCCGCGTAATAGCCGTCCAGCCCGGTCCAGGTGCCGTCCTTCTCGGCCCGGAACCGCGAGGCGCGCCCCGCCCCGGACAGCGGGGTGAGCTCCAGCCCGCGTTCGGCCCGCAGCCGCAGGGCATGGGGGTTCGCTCCCCAGTACCAGGGCCCGGTCAGCGCCAGCAGCTCCGGATCCAGCGGGCCGGGCAGCGGACGCCAGGGCTCGGGGATCCGGGGCTCGTGCGCGATGACGATCCCGGTGAGATCGGTGGCGACGGCCCCGGCCGCCGGGCCCGAGGTGCAGTTGGTGAGGACGACCGCGGCCACGTCCTCCTCGACATCGGCCCACAGCGCCGCCAGGAACCCGGGCATCGAGCCGTGGTGCCCGACCAGCAGCCGCCCCTCCCGCCGCAGGAGCTGTACGCCCAGCCCGTACCCCGCATCCCACGCACCGCTCTCCGGCGGCACGGCCGGTGTCCGCAGCTCCGCCACACTCGCCGCGCCGAGCACCCGCCCGTCGCCCCGCAGCAGGAATGCCGCCCAGCGGCAGAGGTCCTGGAGCGTCGACCACAGCTGCCCCGCCGGGCCCATCAAGCCGGTGTCCGCGGCCGGTTCCGGCAGCAGCGCGTCGGCCCACGGGTGCACCGCCCAACCACTCGCGTACGGCCGCTCCGGGCGCAGCGTCGTACGGCTCATGCCCAGCGGTTCCAGCACCTCGCGCCGCAGCACCTCGCCCCACGGCAGACCGCCCCGCAGCCGTTCGACCAGCGCGCCGAGCAGTGCATAGCCGACGTTGGAGTAATGGTGCCGCCGGCCGGCCGGATGCCGCTGCGGGCGCTCGTCGAAGAGGTCGGCCGGCTCGGGCCGCAGCTCGCCCGCGGTCCGCTCCCACCACGGCCCCCGCGGCTCGGCCGCCAACCCCGCGCTGTGGGAGAGCAGTTGCGCGATCGTCGCGTCCGGCACGGGAGTGTCCGCCAGATGCGCGCCGACCGGGTCCGACAGCCGCAGCAGCCCCTCGTCCCGCAGCCTCAGCACCAGCACGGCGACGAAGGTCTTGGTGAGCGAACCGATCCGGTACTGCACATCGCCGTGCGGTACCTCCCCTTCCACCGAGCCCCGGGCCCCGCTCCACACCGCTCGTCCGCCACGGACGACCGCGCCCGCCATCGACGGTGCCCGCCCCTCGGCCTGCCCGACCGCCAGCCGGTGCAGCAAGGCCCGCCGGGTCTGCGGCAGCAGCTCCGTGCACTCGTCGGGTGCACCGGGCGCGCCCGGCTCCTGGCCGACGGCCTCGGAAGGGGAAATCTCCGTGGACTCTGCGATGGTCATGGCGCTCCTCAACAGCGGATCCGGCTCGGCCGGGCCCATCCTCGCCGCATCACCGGAGCGCTGCCGACCCGACCACCGCACCCAGTTCCGTCTGCTCGTCCGCCGGCAGCCGGCGCGCCGCATGCACCATGTGCAGCGCGGACCGCAGCCGCACACGGTCGGCGTCCGTTCCCAGATAACCGAGGTACGCGGGGAGCGCCAGGCCCAGCGCCATGAGATCGCCTCGCGCACACCACCGTGACACCAGCGCCCGCACCCGCCCGTCGACCACCTCGTCGAGGCTCCGCGGCGCCCCCTCCGCACCGGCTTCGTCCGCCGCGGAGCCGTCGCGCGCACCGGCCGTCTCCCGCAGGCCCGCCGCGATGGCGAAGCGGTTCCAGTCGCCGTACTGACCGTCGGGGGCCTGACCCACCCGCTCCGCGGCGCGCTCGAAATACGTGCGCGCAAGGGCAGGCCGGCCGAGCTGTCGCCAGGCGTGCGCCATGTTCAAGTACAGCGACGCATAGAACCCGGCCACCCGCTCGTCCCCCACCCGGTCGGCGCGGTCCAGGCACTCCTGGTTCCAACGGAGCGTCTCTTCGGGCGAGTTCTGGTGCCGGGCGAGATAGTGCGCGGCGATGCATGCTTCATAGTCGTCGGCTGCGCTGTCCCAGGCCTGCTGGAAGAGGGTGCGCGCCGCATCGGCCCGCCCCTCCGCCTCGGCCTGCATCCCCGCCACGCACAGCCGCACCACAGGCAGTTCCGGATCCACCGGTCCGCTCCCCTCATCCATCCTCGGTGACCGGTTCTCGGTCGCTGACCTCAGCCGTCGGTGCGCTCGGCAGCGTCGTCCGCCGCTCCGGTGTCATCGCGCACCGGCATCACCAACGTGGTGAAACTTCCCTGGTCGGCGGACCGGACCAGGACGGGCCGGTCCGGCGCGGCGATCTCCAGCAGCGCGTCCGGCCCGACCCCGGCCTCCAGCACCGGCACGAGTACGGCCGGATCGAAGGCGATCCGCAGCCCCGGCCCGGTGTGCACCACCCGTATCCGGACGGGCTCCCGGCCCCCGCCCGTCACCTCCAGCACCGGCCCGGCCGCGCGATCCGCCGTCGTGACCGGAACCGCCGAGCCGCCCGCGTCCGCCACGTCCCCCTGCCCCGCGCCGACGACCGCCCACGACACCGGTCCCGTGCGGCCGGTCATCGCGTCCCGCAGCCCCACCCGGTCGACGATCACCCGATGCCGCCCCGTCTCCAGGCCCGTCAGCATCAGTCGGTAGTCCGGAAACCTGTCGGCGTCCCCGCTCCCGCTCCGCCCGGCGCCCTCCGACACCTCCCGGCAGTCCGCCCCGCTCCGCAGCCGGACCCCCGCCGCGTCTCCGGCGCACTCGATATCGACCGCCACGTGCCGTACGGCCCACTCCGCCAGGCCTCGCGCCGCGTCCGCGCCGATCAGCACCCGCCGCGGACCGCTCTCGAACCCGTCCGGCCGCAGCACCCGCACCGCCAGCCGATAGCGGTCCGTCGCCACCCAGCGCACCTCGCCGTCGACGAGTTCCAGCAGCACACAGCCCAGGACCGGAAACGCCTCCCGGGCCGCCCCGGTCGCGGCGGCGGGCGTCACCTGCCGTACCGCGCTGGCGAGTTCGGCGCCGCCCACCCGGGCCCACGCCCAGCTCCCGTGGTCCTCCGGGGCGCCGGACGTCTCCCGCAGGAGCCCCTCCACCACGACCCGCGCCTCGTCGGCCGTCCGCCGCGTGCGCTCCAAGTGGGCCCGCAGTACGCCATGTGCCGCGTCCTCGGGTCCGTCCAGCACCACCGCGGCATCCACCAGCGGCAGCCCCGCCGCACGCAGTTGCCGCAGCTTCACCGCCCGCGCCGCCTGCCCCGCCCCGTAGCGCCGGTACCCCGTCACGGCATCCACCCGCGCCGGCCGCAACAGCCCGCAGTCGTCGTAGAACCGCAGGGCACTCGGCGCGAGGCCCACCCGGCGCGCGAAGACGCCGATGGTCAACAGCTGTTCGGGGTCGTCCATGGACGCGATTGTGGGGCTTCCACCAGCCTGAAGGTCAACGCCGGTGGCGGCTGCCCACGGGCTCCGGTGCGGCGCCGCCTCAGGCGGTCAGCGCCGTGGCGCTCCGGAATGTCCGCCGGTAGGCCAGCGGTGCCACGCCCACCGCACTGTGCAGATGCTGGCGCAGAGACGTCCCGGTGCCGAAGCCCGCGTGATGGGCGACGAGGTCGATCGACCAGTCCGTGGTCTCCAGCAGATGCCTGGCGCGCTCGATGCGCTGGCCGGCGAGCCACTGACCAGGGCTCATACCGACCTCGTCGCGGAAACGCCGGGTGAGGGTGCGCACGCTGACCCGGGCGTGCCCGGCGAGATCGGTCAGGGTGAGCGGCTCGCCGAGACGCTCCAGGGCCCAGGCGCGGGTGGCGGCGGTGCCGCCCGTCGAGGGCTCCGGGACGGGCTGCCGGATGAACTGGGCCTGCCCGCCGTCCCGCCACGGCGGCACCACACACAGCCGGGCCACCTCATTGGCGACGGCGCTGCCGTGATCCCGGCGCACGATATGCACACACAGATCCACCCCCGCGGCCGCACCGGCCGAGGTGAGGACATCGCCGTCATCGACGAACAGCACATTGGGGTCGACACGGACGGTCGTGAAGAGGCGTTGCAGCTGGGTGGCCTCGCACCAGTGCGTGGTGGCCGGGCGGTGATCGAGCAGCCCGGCCGCTGCCAGGACGAAGGCGCCGGTGCAGATGGCCACCATCCGGGTGCCGGGCCGGATGTGCTCCAGCGCCGCCCGCACGGAGTCCGCCAGCCGGCCGTCCACCCGGAGGGTGTCCGACGAGTGGGCCGGCGGGATGACGACGGTGTCGACCTGCGCGAGCACGGAGGCGTCCGCGGCGACCGCGATGTCGTAGTCGGCATCGGTGCGCACCGGGCGCCCGTCCGGGCTACAGGTGACGACGGAGTAGAGCGGCTCGCCGGCGGCATCCCGTGCGGCGCCGAAGATCCGCGCGGGAATCCCCAGCTCGAAGGGGACGACACCATCCAGGGCGAGCACTCCGACGCGATGCATGACCCGATTCTTTCAAACGTTGGCCATTAGGACACCACCGGGCTCCCGGCCGCCGCGGAAAGCTGGCGGCATCTCGGGAAACGCGGCTGCCAGGCGGCGCGTGCACCCGATCCCCCGCCATGTGCACAGACGAAGGAGACACCATGTCCGAGACCGGGACCCCGCAGATGCGTGCCATCAGCCAGGAAATCGCCGGAGGCCCGGAGGTCCTCAAGGTGATCACGACCGCCCGGCCGGTGCCCGGCCCCACGGAGATCCTGGTCCGGGTGCACGCCGCGGGCGTCAACCCGGCCGACTGGAAGACGCGGAACGACGGCCGGTTCCTCAACGGCAGTGAGCCGCCGTTCATCCTGGGCTTCGATGTCTCCGGTGTGGTCGAGGCGGTCGGCCCCGGAGTGACCCTCTTCGAGCCGGGCGACAAGGTCTTCGGCATGCCGCACTTCCCGCACCCCGCCGGGGCCTACGCCGAGTACGTGACCGCTCCGGCGCGCCAGTTCGCCCACCTCCCCGAGAACCTGGACCACGTCCGGGGCGCCGCCCTCCCGCTGGCGGCACTGACCGCCTGGCAGGCCCTGGTCGACACCGCGAGCGTGCAGCCCGGCGCGCGGGTGCTGATCCATGCCGCGGCGGGCGGCGTGGGTCATCTCGCGGTGCAGATCGCCAAGTCCCGCGGTGCGTATGTGATCGGCACCGCCCGGCGGGCCAAGCACGACTTCCTGCGCGGTCTGGGTGCCGATGAGCTCATCGACTACACGGAAGCGGACTTCGCGACCGCGGTACGCGACGTCGACGTCGTGCTCGACACCATCGGCGGCGACTACGGCGCCCGCTCACTGCGCACCCTGCGTCCCGGCGGTTCGCTGGTCTCGATCCTGCCGCTGGCCGAGACCTTCCCCGCCGACCAGGCGCGCGAAGCAGGGGTACGCGCGGTGTTCGTCCTCGTCGAGCCCGACCGGTCCGGTCTGCAAGCCGTCGCCGGCCTGGTGGACTCCGGAGAACTGACGGTCAACATCGACACGGTCGTCCCGCTCGAGGAGGCCGCGAAGGCCCACACGCTGGGCGAGACGGGCCGCACCACCGGCAAGATCGTCCTCACGGTCGCGCCCTGACGACGGCCATCGCGACCCGCCTGCCCCTGCGGCAACGGGCTCACGGCGGGGGCCGCCGGCAGGACGACGGCCCCTCTGCGAGCCCGTCCGTCCTAGCTGCGCGGGTCTCGTGCCGTCTGCCGCCGGGTGGCATTGAGGGCACCGAGCAGGGACAGCGCTTCGGCGCTGGGGCTGCCGGGTTCGGCGTGGTAGATGACGAGTTGCTGGCCGGGTGCGTCGCGGACGTCGAAGGCTTGGTAGGTGAGGGTGAGCGGCCCGACATCGGGGTGGTTGAACAGCTTGGCGTCCTGGGTCTTGCCGCGCACGGAATGGGCCTGCCACAAAGCCGCGAAGGCGGTGCTCTGCCCGGTCAGGGTGGCGACGAGCGCGTTCAGCCGGAGGTCGTCGGGAGCGAACCCGGCCGCCTGGCGAAGGTTGGCCACGGTGGCCTGCGCGGTCCAGTCCCAGCGGGTGTAGAAGTCCCCGGCGGCCGGATCGAGGAAGGTCATACGGGCGAGGTTGTCCGCGGGGTCGAAGGGTGAGTACAGCGCGTCGGCCAGGGCGTTGGCGGCCAGGATGTCCAAGGCGCCGTTGACGACGAAGGCCGGGGTGTGCGGGTAGCCGTCCATGAGCTGGCGCAGCGCGGGGCTGACCACGTTCCGCTGCCGCGCCGGCCGGTCGTTCGGGGCGATACCGGCCAGCCGGTGGAGATGGGCGCGGGCGTCGCTATCGAGGTGGAGGGCGCGGCTGAGGGCGTCCAGGACCTGCGGCGAGGGGTGGCGCTCGCGGCCTTGTTCGAGCCGGGTGTAGTAGTCGACGTTCACTCCGGCCAGCACCGCGACCTCCTCACGGCGCAGCCCGGCGACTCTGCGCACGCCGTAGCTCGCCATCCCGACGTCTTCGGGCCGCAGGCCGGAGCGCCGGGCGCGCAGGAAGTCTCCCAGGGTGTTGTCGGACATGCCCTCAGGTTAGGGAGGAGAGCGGTGCGCTGCCTGGGTGTGTGGCACCCAGGCAGCAAGCGTCCTGGTCACCGGCTTTCGGCGCGACGAGGCTCGGTGGCGCGGGGGACCACACCGATCAGGAGGACAACCCCTATGACGGGCCCACGACTTGCCGGCAAGGTCGCACTGATCACCGGTGCGACCGGAGGAATCGGCGCAGCGACCGCCAAGCTGTTCGCCCACGAAGGCGCACGACTGGTCGTCACCGATCTCCACCACGACCGCCTCACGGCACTCACCAAGGAGATCGCGGAAGAAACCGGCGCGGAGATCGTCTCCTCTTGCTTGGACGTATCCTCCGCCCGGCAATGGGACGAGGTGATCACCACCGTCCGCGACCGGTTCGGCACTTTGGACATCCTCGTGAACATCGCCGGCATCCTGGACTGGCCGGGCATCGAGGACACCCGGGAAGACAGGTGGAACCGCGTCATCGACGTGAACCAGAAGGGCACCTGGCTGGGGATGAAGGCCGCCATGCCCCTGCTGCGCGCCACCGGCAACGCCTCGGTGATCAACACCTCGTCCGTTCTGGGACTCGTGGGAAGCGGAGCGGCCGCCGCCTATCAGGCCTCCAAGGGCGCGGTGCGCCTCCTCACCAAGACAGCGGCCGTCGAGTACGCCCGTCAAGGAGTACGTATCAACTCCCTCCACCCCGGGGTCATCGCCACTCCGATGATCCAGGACCTCCTGAACGAGCAGGGCGACCGACAGCCGGACATCGCCCGTACCCCCATGCGCCGCGCAGGCCACGCCGACGAGATCGCCGCGGCCGTGCTCTTCCTCGCCGGCGACGAGTCGTCCTTCATCACCGGTACGGAACTCGTGGTCGACGGCGGGCTCACTGCCTATTGAGTTCCGCAGAGTCCATGAGCGGCCCCCCTGGCCGCGACGTTCGGCGAACCGGCCTGGAACTGGGGCAAGGGGCACGCGAGCGACGGCGCAAGCTGGACGCGTCGGCGGTGGTTCTCCGGCGGGGAGCTGGTGGCGTGGGCTGGGCCGGCCACGCCGCGCTGGTCGACGAGGTGATCGGCTGATACGACGCCACGGCGGCGGACGTCGAGCGTACGGTGACGCCGAGCGCCGCCGATCAGTTCGCCCTGACGCGATGGGCGGCGCACGGCTACGAGACCGACCCGGCCTCGCTCGGCGACCTGAAGGTCGAACCCCGCCGCTGAGCCGGCAAGGATGAATGCCCCAACCTGCCTGTCTTCAGCGCGCCCTCACGTCTGCGCCATATCCACAAACCGCGAGTAGTGGCCCTGGAACGCCACCGTGATCGTGGCCGTGGGGCCGTTACGGTGCTTGGCCACGATCAGATCGGCCTCGCCGGCGCGTGGGGACTCCTTCTCGTAGGCGTCCTCGCGGTGCAGCAGGATGACCATGTCCGCGTCCTGCTCGATCGACCCGGACTCACGGAGGTCGGAGACCATCGGCTTCTTGTCCGTGCGCTGCTCGGGGCCACGGTTCAGCTGGGAGAGCGCGATGACCGGGAGCTCCAGCTCCTTCGCCAGCAGCTTGAGATTTCGGGACATGTCCGAGACCTCCTGCTGACGGCTCTCGGCGCGCTTCGAGCCACCGGACTGCATCAGCTGGAGATAGTCGATGACGACCAGCTTGAGCTCATTGCGCTGCTTGAGGCGGCGGCACTTCGCGCGGATCTCCATCATCGACAGGTTCGGCGAATCGTCGATGTACAACGGCGCGGCCGAGACATCCGGCATCCGGCGCGCCAGCCGCGTCCAGTCCTCGTCCGTCATGCTGCCGGAGCGCATGTGATGCAGCGCGACCCGCGCCTCGGCGGACAGCAGACGCATCGCGATCTCGTTGCGCCCCATTTCCAGCGAGAAGATCACGCTCGGCAGATTGCTCTTGATCGAGCAGGCCCGCGCGAAGTCCAGCGCGAGGGTCGACTTACCCATGGCGGGACGGGCCGCGATCACGATCATCTGGCCCGGGTGCAGGCCGTTGGTCAGGGAATCCAGGTCGGTGAAGCCCGTCGGCACACCCGTCATCTGGCCCTGGCGGGAGCCGATCGCCTCGATCTCGTCGAGCGCGCCTTCCATGATGTCGCCGAGCGGAAGGTAGTCCTCGCTGGTCCGCTGCTCGGTGACGGCGTAGATCTCCGCCTGGGCGCTGTTGACGATCTCGTCGACATCGCCGTCCGCGGCGTATCCCATCTGCGTGATCCGGGTGCCGGCCTCGACCAGGCGGCGCAGCACGGCGCGCTCATGGACGATCTCGGCGTAGTACTCGGCGTTCGCGGCGGTCGGTACGGACTGGACGAGGGTGTGCAGATACGAGGCGCCGCCGACCCGTGCGATCTCGCCGCGCTTGGTGAGCTCCGCGGCGATGGTGATCGGGTCGGCCGGCTCGCCCTTGGCGTACAGGTCGAGGATCGCCTGATAGACGAGCTCATGGGCGGGGCGGTAGAAATCTTCGCCCTTGAGGACCTCGACGACGTCCGCGATGGCGTCCTTGGACAGCAGCATGCCGCCGAGCACGGACTGCTCGGCGTCCAGATCCTGCGGAGGGACCCGCTCGAAGCCACCGGTCCAGGAGCCGCCGCCGCCGTCGTCGTCGCGGTCCTGCCGGTCGCCGCGGCCGCGGCCCTTGCCCTCGCCCCGCCGGGAGCGGGCGGCCGGCAGCAGGTCGCTGGGACCGGAGTCCGCCCAGGGGTCTTCCATGGGCTCGGGAATGCTCACCCCGGCACCTCCTCCCGTCCGCGACGCGGACCTTGCTGTGCTGTTCTTTCTTACGGCACAGCTCTGACAATCGAGACGCCCGACTCCGGTTACGGCGCGTCGAGTTCGGACGATTTCTCAGGCCGGAACAGGCGGCGGGTGCCGGACCACGGTAGGCCCGTGGGCACCGTCCGCCAATCTGGTTATCCACAGGCCATGTGGATGACTGCCCTTCAGCTGTGGAGAAGTCCCCGGATCCTGTGCACGGCCCGGGGGAAACTGCTGTGGACAAGCACACAATCACCCCACCCCCAACCCCCTGACCTGCACTTTTCTCATCCATAGCCTGTGGGGGAGAAAAACTTCTGCCAGCGGTTCAAGATCGCGACAAACGGCGCAGGGGAGCGGACTCCGCACAGCGGAAAGTAAGGACTGCATAGGGTTTGCATCTCTTACCTGTGGAAGATTAGATTGCGCGCATGACCCAGGCTCCCGCGCCACCACGCCGCACCGGCCGCCGCCATGACCGCGAGATCATCGCCCTCGCGCTGCCCGCCTTCGGCTCCCTGGTCGCGGAACCTCTCTTCGTCATGGTCGACAGCGCCGTCATCGGCCACCTCGGCACCCCTCAGCTCGCCGGCCTCGGCGTCGCCGCCGCCCTGCTGACCACCGCCGTCTCCGTCTTCGTCTTCCTCGCCTACGCCACCACCGCCGCGGTCGCCCGCCGGGTCGGCGCCGGCGACCTGCCCGCCGCCATCCGCCAGGGCATGGACGGCATCTGGCTCGCCCTGCTGCTCGGCGCCGCCGTCATCGCGGCGGTGCTGCCCACCGCACCCTGGCTCGTCGAGATCTTCGGCGCGTCCGGCACCGCCGCCCCGTACGCCACGACCTACCTCCGCATCAGCGCGCTCGGCATCCCCGCGATGCTCGTCGTGCTCGCCGCCACCGGCGTGCTCCGCGGCCTCCAGGACACCCGGACCCCGCTCTATGTCGCCGTCGGCGGCTTCTCCGCCAACGCCGCGCTCAACATCGGCCTGGTCTACGGCGCCGGCCTCGGCATCGCCGGCTCCGCCTGGGGCACGGTCCTCGCCCAGTGCGGCATGGCCGCGGCCTACCTCGTCGTGGTCGTCCGCGGCGCGCGACGACACGGGGCCACGCTGCGCCCCGACGCCGCGGGCATCCGTGCCTCGGCCCAGGCCGGCGTGCCGCTGCTGGTCCGTACGCTGTCGCTGCGCGCGGTGCTGATGATCGCCACCGCCATCGCCGCCCGGCTCGGCGACGCGGAGATCGCCGCCCACCAGATCGTGCTCACGCTGTGGTCCCTGCTGGCCTTCGCGCTGGACGCGATAGCCATCGCCGGGCAGGCCATCATAGGCCGCTACCTCGGCGCGGGGGACCGCGACGGCGCCCGGGCCGCCTGCCGCCGCATGGTCGAGTGGGGCATCGCCGCAGGCCTGGCCCTGGGTGTGCTGGTCGCGCTCGCCCGCCCGCTGTTCATCCCGCTGTTCACCTCCGACCCGGCCGTGCAGGGCCCGCTGCTCAGCACGCTCCTGGTCGTGGCCGTGACCCAGCCGGTCTCCGGCATCGTCTTCATCCTCGACGGTGTGCTGATGGGAGCGGGTGACGGCCGCTATCTCGCCTGGGCCATGGTCGTGACGCTGGCCCTGTTCGCACCGGTGGCGCTGGCGGTCCCGCTGATCGGCGGCGGACTGGTCGCCCTGTGGTGGGCGATGGCCCTGATGATGACCGTCCGGATGCTGACCCTGTGGCTCCGCACCCGGTCGGGCCGGTGGATTGTGACCGGAGCCTCTCGTTGAAGCATCTCCCGTAACACGCAGTGCGTGCTGATAATGACCCTGTGCGCTCGCTTGCCAGGAATTCCGTGTTGCCCCTGACGTTCGTCGTCATGGTGGCTGCTGCTGTGGTGGGGTACGCCACTGAGGAAGCCGATACGAACAGCAGCAGCGGCGTCGGTGGCCGCAGCAGCTTCGGCAAATCCGGCGAGGCGGGCCAGGACCCCCAGGACCAGGATCCCGCCGCGACGGCCCCGGCCGGTGACGGCAATGCCTACACCCCGCGCCGGACCGAGCAGAACGCCCGGGTCGGTGCGGTCTTCGAGAAGGACGACACCGGCGACCACTTCTGCACCGCGAGCGTGGTGCAGAGTCCGGGCCGGAACATGCTCATCACCGCGGCGCACTGTGCCTTCGACAGCGATGGCAAGACCCCGGTGGACGACCTGGTCTTCGCCCCCGACTACCGCGACGGTGACGAGCCCAGCGGCCTGTGGAAGGTCAAGAAGGTGATCCTCGACGACCGCTGGGCCCAGTCCAACGACGAAGATCTCGATGTCGCCTTCCTCATCCTCGACAAGAAGAAGGACAAGCAGATCCAGGACGTCCTGGGCGGAAACACCCTCGGGATCGACCGCGGCTTCCACAACGAGGTCAAGATCACCGGCTATCCCACCAGCCGCGACACCCCGATCTCCTGCCAGAACCGCACCACGAAGTTCAGCAACACCCAGCTGCGCATCCGGTGCACCGACTTCGAGGGCGGTACGAGCGGCAGCCCCTGGCTCGCCGATTACGACCCGAGGAGCCACACCGGCACGGTCATCGGCGTCCTGGGCGGCCACGAAGGCGGCGGCGACGAGGACGATGTCTCCTACGCCGCATACTTCGACGACGACATCGCCGCGCTGTACAAGCGCGCCCAGGACGCGGACTGACGCAGTCCGTCCGCGCTCCGCACACGGCGAAGGGCCGCACCCCGGTGACGGGATGCGGCCCTTCGGCTGGGTACTGCGATTACGCGGCGATGACCTCGACGCCGAGCTTCGCGACGACCTCGGCGTGCAGACGCACGGAGATCTGGTGCGCGCCCAGGGTCTTGATCGGCGAACCGAGCTCGACACGACGCTTGTCGACGTCCGGACCACCGGCAGCCTTGATCGCCGAGGCGATGTCGGCCGGGGTGACGGAGCCGAACAGGCGACCCGCGTCGCCGGCACGGACGGCCAGCTTCACGTTGACGCCCTCGAGCCGGCCCTTGATCTCGGTGGCCTGCTCGATCGTGGCGATCTCGCGGATCTTGCGACCGCGACGGATCTGCTCGACGTCCTTCTCGCCACCCTTGGTCCAGCGGATCGCGAAACCACGCGGGACCAGGTAGTTACGGGCGTATCCGTCCTTGACGTCAACGACGTCGCCGGCGGTGCCGAGGCCGGAGACCTCGTGGGTGAGGATGATCTTCATGATTCGGTCACCCTTCCCTTATCGCGCGGTGGACGTGTAGGGCAGCAGCGCCATCTCACGGCTGTTCTTCACAGCCGTGGCGACGTCACGCTGGTGCTGAGTGCAGTTGCCGGTGACCCGGCGGGCACGGATCTTGCCGCGGTCGGAGATGAACTTCCGCAGCAGGTTCGTGTCCTTGTAGTCGACGTAGGAGATCTTCTCCTTGCAGAACACGCAAACCTTCTTCTTAGGCTTGCGAGCAGGCGGCTTCGCCATTATCTCTCTCCAATGAGTTCAAGAAGTTTGTGCTGACGCCCTCAAGGCCGTCGGCCGTCGCACGGCGCGGTTTCACGTGAAACCGCGCGCGGTCGGGCCGCTGTACGGACCTAGAAGGGCGGCTCGTCCGAGTAGCCGCCGCCGGAGCTACCGCCCCAGCCACCGCCGCCGCCACCCTGCTGGCCACCGCCGGCCGGGCCGCCGGTCGCCCACGGGTCGTCGGCAGGAGCTCCGCCGCCCTGCTGGCCGCCGCCGGGGCCGCCGCCCCAGCCGCCGCCACCCTGGCCGCCGCCCTGCTGACCGCCGCCGAAGCCGCCGCCACCCTGGCCACCACGACCGCTGGTCTTGGTGATCTTGGCCGTGGCGTTCTTGAGGCTCGCGCCCACTTCCTCGACGTCGAGCTCGTAGACCGTGCGCTTCACGCCCTCGCGGTCCTCGTACGACCGCTGCTTGAGGCGGCCCTGGACGACCACGCGGGTACCCCGCGTAAGGGACTCGGCGACGTTTTCCGCCGCCTGACGCCACACCGAGCAGGTCAGGAACAGGCTCTCGCCGTCCTTCCACTCATTGGTCTGACGGTCGAAGGTGCGGGGAGTGGACGCGACGCGGAACTTCGCGACCGCCGCACCGGACGGGGTGAAGCGCAGCTCGGGGTCGTCGACAAGATTGCCGACAACCGTGATGACGGTCTCGCCTGCCATTAGGGGAACCTCTCGGCGGGTGTGCTGCTGGCTGCTGGTGTTGCTGCTACTCGAACCCGGTTACCGCTGGACGCTGACGCGTTCAGTGGGTCTCGGGACGGAGGACCTTGGTCCGGAGGACCGACTCGTTCAGGTTCATCTGACGGTCGAGCTCCTTGACGACCGCAGGCTCGGCCTGAAGGTCGATGACCGAGTAGATGCCCTCGGGCTTCTTCTTGATCTCGTAAGAGAGACGACGACGGCCCCAGGTGTCGACCTTCTCAACCTTTCCGTTGCCCTCACGGACGACGGAGAGGAAGTTCTCGATCAGCGGGGAGACAGCGCGCTCCTCGAGATCGGGGTCGAGGATGACCATCACCTCGTAGTGACGCATGTAGAACCCACCTCCTTTGGACTCAGCGGCCACGGTCGTTCCGTGGCAGGAGGGTCGTATGCGTTCCGCACCCGGTCCGTCCGGTGCTCCGGACAGACATAGGCGCAGACCGTACAGAGTACCTGCCTGATGCCTTCCGGTTGAAATCCGTCCGCTCCACCCCGCAATCTGGAACACAACGGGTGTGAGCGGCGTTACAGTGCGCCGCCCTGTCATCGGAGGTGCCGCATGGCACAGGCACGGACCCAGCGCAATTTCCTGTCGCTTCTCAACAGCGACGGCAAGGACCATCCCGTCGAGAACACCTTCGCCATCGTCACCGTGGTGCTCGGCGCGATCGCCATCTTCACCACGCTCTCTCCCAGCCTGCACCTGGTCAGTTCCTGGGTCGGTCTGATCGGGATCGGCACCGGCCTGTGGGGCCAGTTCATCTCGTCGACCACCGGCGAACGCTTCCTGTCGATCATCGGCCTCGGGGCAGCGGCCGTCGGCTTCTACCTCGGCCTGGCACACGGCGGCCTCTTCGGCGGTCTCGTCGGCTAGCCGATACGACATACGGGGCCCCAGCCCGTATGGCCCAGACGGGGCGCTCCACGGTCACAGTAGGCTTCGGCGCGAGAGCCGGAGCCCCGACCATGGGGACACACCTGCCGAGGAGCGCCCCGCATGAGCCTGACCCTGAGGACCATCAGCCGAGAGCAGCATCTGGCATATATCCAGAGTCTGCCCGCGGCCAGCCACATGCAGGTCCCTGCCTGGGCAGACGTCAAGGCCGAATGGCGTTCGGAGAGCCTGGGCTGGTTCGACCCCAGCGGTGAGATGGTCGGTGCCGGGCTGGTCCTTTACCGCCAGGTACCCCGGGTCAAGCGCTACCTCGCGTACCTCCCCGAGGGCCCGGTCATCAACTGGTACGCGCCGAACCTGGAGGACTGGCTGCAACCGATGCTCGCGCATCTCAAGCACCAGGGTGCCTTCACCGTGAAGATGGGCCCGCCGGTCATCATCCGCCGCTGGGACTCCCCGGCGATCAAGGCCGGCATCCAGAACCCGGACGTCAAGCGGCTGCGGGACGTCGAGGCGACCCATATCGAGCCGCGCGCCTTCGAGGTGGCCGACAAGCTGCGCCGCATGGGCTGGCAGCAGGGCGAGGACGGCGGCGCCGGCTTCGCCGACGTCCAGCCCCGCTATGTCTTCCAGGTGCCGCTGGCCGACCGTTCGCTGGAGGAGGTCCACAAGGGCTTCAACCAGCTGTGGCGCCGCAACATCAAGAAGGCCGAGAAGGCCGGTGTCGAGGTGGTCCAGGGCGGCTACGACGACCTGGCCGAGTGGCAGCGTCTCTACGAGATCACCGCGGTGCGTGACCAATTCCGGCCGCGTCCGCTGGGCTACTTCCAGCGCATGTGGAAGGCCCTCAACGCCGAGGACCCCGACCGCATGCGGCTGTACTTCGCCCGTCATGACGGCGTGAACCTGTCGGCCGCGACGATGCTCGTCGTCGGCGGACATGTCTGGTACTCCTACGGCGCCTCGGACAACATCGGCCGTGAGGTCCGGCCCTCCAACGCGATGCAGTGGAAGATGCTTCAGGACTCCTACGCGCTCGGCGCCTCGGTCTACGACCTCCGCGGCATCAGCGACTCGCTGGACGAGAACGACCACCTCTTCGGCCTGATCCAGTTCAAGGTCGGCACGGGTGGGCAGGCAGCGGAGTACCTCGGTGAGTGGGACTTCCCGCTCAACAAGCTTCTGCACAAGGCATTCGACTACTACATGGCGCGCCGCTGACGCTCCACCGCACCGTTCGTCCCCCTGAGACACCAGCCACGAGAAAGGTTCCGGGCCCGGCCATGGCGCTCACCCTCTACGTCGACACCGCGCGCTGGCGGGCGCATCAGCAGAGCGTTCTCCAGCAGTTCCCCGGGTTGGTCCCGGTCTGCAAAGGCAACGGCTACGGCTTCGGCCATGAGCGCCTCGCCGACGAGGCGACCCGCCTCGGTGCCGACATCCTCGCGGTCGGAACGACCTACGAAGCGGCCCGCATCAAGGACTTCTTCAGCGGCGATCTGCTCGTCCTGACCCCGTTCCGCCACGGTGAGGAGCCGGTGCCGCTGCCCGACCGGGCGATCCGCTCGGTGTCGTCGGTCGAGGGTGTCGGCGGCCTGGTCGGAGCGCGGGTCGTCATCGAGGTCATGAGCAGCATGAAGCGCCATGGCGTCAAGCCGGAGGACCTGCCGAAGCTGGCCGCCGCCATCGAGGACGTCCGGCTCGAAGGCTTCGCGATCCACCTGCCGCTGGACCGCGCCGACGGGTCCGACGCGGTCGAGGAGGTCATCGGCTGGATGGACCAGCTCCGCTCCGCCCGCCTCCCGCTGCACACCATGTTCGTCAGCCACCTCAAGGCCGATGAGCTCGCCCGTCTCCAGCAGCAGTTCCCCCAGACGCGCTTTCGCGCGCGGATCGGTACCCGGCTGTGGCTCGGTGACCACGAGGCCACCGAATACCGCGGTTCGGTGCTCGATGTCACCCGGGTCGCCAAGGGCGAGCGCTTCGGCTACCGCCAGCAGAAGGCGGCCTCCGACGGCTACCTGGTCGTGGTGGCGGGCGGTACCTCGCACGGTGTCGGGCTGGAGTCGCCCAAGGCGCTGCACGGAGTGATGCCGCGCGCCAAGGGCGTGGCACGGGCCGGGCTGGCGACCGTGAACCGCAATCTCGCGCCTTATGTGTGGGCCGGGAAACAGCGCTGGTTCGCGGAGCCGCCGCACATGCAGGTGTCGATCCTGTTTGTGCCGGGCGATGCCCCGCAGCCGCAGGTCGGCGAGGAGCTGGTGGCCCATCTGCGGCACACCACCACCCAGTTCGACCGCCTCGTGGACCGCTGAGCCGGCCGAGCCACGGCGCAGATACGCCAAGGGCCCGGTGCCGCAGATCTCCTCTGCGGCACCGGGCCCGGTGCGTTGACGGCGGGGGGCCGCTCAGTCCCGTACGGCGCCCCAGCGCACCCGCGGCGTCGCCTGGAACTGCACCGCGTGCCGGGGCGGGTGGTACGTCCGCCCGAGCACGAACACATCGGGGCTGCGGTCCAGAACGCCGCCCGAGGGATCGTCGTCCCCGTCCCTGCGGACCACATCGCGCTCCGGCATCAGGATGTCCCGTACGACCAAGGCGCACAGGTAGAGAGTGCCCAAGAGGTGCAGGGCGATGGCCAGTTGGTAGCCCTCCGTCGGCAGCCCCTGGTGCTTGTCTCCGCTTCCGGTGTAGGCGAGGTACGTCCAGATCCCGAGGAAGTACATGACCTCGCATGCCTGCCAGATCAGGAAGTCCCGCCAGCGCGGCCGGGCCAGCGCGGCGAGCGGGGTCAGCCACAGGACGTACTGCGGCGAGTAGACCTTGTTGGTGAGGATGAACAGCGCGACGACGAGGAACGCGAGCTGCGCGAAGCGCGGCCGGCGCGGTGCGTAGAGAGTCAGCAGGCCGATGGCGCCACAACCCACGATCATCAGCAGCGTGGCGTAGGTATTGGCGTCCTCCAGAGGGTTCCCGGTGCGCTGCGAGATCAGCAGCCAGATCGAACCGAAGTCGATGGGCCGTTCCTGGCTGAAGGTGTAGAACTTCGCCCAGCCCTCCCGGATGTGGAAGCCCGCGGCATCATGCGTGATCATCACCGGCAGGTTCACCACCAGCCAGGACACGACGGTACCGGCCAGCGCCTTCCGGAACGCGCGCCAGGCGCCCGCACGCCAGCACAGCACCAGCAGCGGGCCCAGCAGCAGCACCGGGTACAGCTTCGCCGCGGTGGCCAGCCCGATGAGGATGCCGGCCGCAAGCGGGCGGCTGCGTGACCACATCAGCATCCCGGCGGCCGTCAGGGCGATCGCCAGGAGATCCCAGTTGATGGTGGCCGTGAGGGCGGCAGCGGGCGCCAGGGCGACCAGGAGGCCGTCCCAGGGGCGGCGGCGGTGGGTGCGGGCCACACACACCGCGACGACAGCGGCGCAGATCATCAGCATGCCGGCGTTGACCAGCCAGTAGATCTGTTCGCGGTGTTGGATTCCCCCGCCGTGCGGAGTCATCCAGGAGGCGACCTCCATGAAGACTCCGGTGAGCACGGGGTACTCGAGATACTCCATATCGCCGGGCAGCCGGTCGAAATACGGGATCAGGCCATCGGCGAAGCCCCGCCCCGCATAGAGGTGCGGGATGTCGGAATAGCAGGCGTGCGTGTACTGGCTCGTGGCGCCGAAGAACCAGCCGCCGTTGTAGCAGGGCAGCTTCTGCACCATGCCGAGCGCGAACATGCCGATGGCGATGAGCGCGATGATCCGCACCGGCGTCAGCCAGCGCATCCCGAGCAGTGCGTGTCGGCCGATCGGCCCCCCGATCAGCTCGCTGCCGGCCGCCGCCACCTCATCCTGCTTCGTCGGCCGTACCGGATCATCCCGTCGCACGCTCGTCATGGCCCCATCCTGCCGTACCGCCGTGGGCAGAAAACGGCGAAGCCCCCGCCCGGTCAATCCGGGCGGGGGCTTCGTTGCTCCACGTTTCACGTGAAACCTTCAGCGTGTTTCACGTGAAACGGTCAGCCGTTCGGGCCGCCGAGCCAGCCTCCACTGTCTGTCGGCTCCGTCGGATCAGGCGTCGGGCTCGTGCCACCGGCGCCGCCACCGGGACCACCCGCGCCATTTCCGTTACCGCCCCCGTTGCCGGCCCCACCGTTGTTCCGGCAGTTCAGGTCCCAGGGGGAACAGCTGTCGGTCGGGGTCGGGCTCGGAGAGTTCGTCGGGGGAGCGGACTTGCTGGGCGACGCCGACGGCGTGTCCGACGGCGTGTCCGACGGCGTGGGAGTCGGCGTCGGCGTCGGCATGCCCTCCTGATCGAACCGCTGTCCGACGGGCGTGGCCGGCGGGAAGGACTCCGGTGTGACGCCCTTCATCGCCTGGAGCATGTACTCGGTCCAGACCTCGGTGGGCAGCGCACCACCGTGGATCGAGTCAAAGCCGCCGACACCGTTCATGGACAGCTGACGCGGGTTTCCCGCGTCCTCACGGAACATCGTGATGGCCGTCGACAGCTGCTTGGTGTAGCCCACGAACCAGGCCGACTTGTTTTCGTCGGTGGTACCGGTCTTACCAGCAGCCGGCATGCCCAGCCGCTTGGCTTCCTTCGCCGTGCCGTTTTCGATGACGTTCTCGAGCACCTTGGTCACGTTGTTGGCGACGTTGGCATCCATCGCCGTTTCGCTCTGGGGCTTGTCGAAGCCGTCGAGGTCCTGACCCTTGTACGTCACCTTCGTCACCGAATAGGGCTCCACCTTCGTCCCGGACTGGGCGAACGTGGCATACGCATCGGCCATACGGATCGCGCTCGGCGTGGAGGTGCCCAGTGCGAAGGACGGGTTCAGGTTCTTGTCGAAGCTGGCCTCCGAGATACCCGCGGCCTCCGCCATATCCCGGACCTTCTTCATCCCGACATCCATGCCGAGCTGCACGAACGGAGTGTTGACGGACTGCTCCATCGCCTTGGTCAACGGGATATAGCCCCAGGGATGGTTGCTCTCGTTCTCCTGATAGAAGAGCGAGTTGTCCCGCCTCCGGACGTAATTCCCCAGGGCGTCCTTCACCTTGAGGTGGTCGTCGCCGTTGTAACGGCTGTCCGGCCTGATCGGCACCCCATGGCTCTTGACCGTTCCGTACTTCATCGCTGCCGCGAGCACGAACGGCTTCCAGGTCGAGCCCACCGGGACACCGAACGTGTCCGCGTTGTTGCTGAAGTGCCCCTTGTCATAGCCCTCACCGCCGTACAGGGCGACGATCTTGCCGTCTCCCGGCACCACTGAGGCCCCGCCGAACTGGACGAATTTGTCCTTCGCGCGCTTATCGGGGTCGATGTACCGCTTGTTGACCTTCTTGACCGCGGCCTCGAGGTCGTTGGTCTTCTTCGAGCTGAAGGTCGTGCGGATCGTGTAGCCGCCCTTGTCGAACTGGGCTTCGCTGAGACCCGAGTGCTTCAGCACGTACTTCTTGGCGGTGTCCATCATGTAGCCGATCTGACCGCTCTTGCCGGCGACCGGCTTCGGCAGCTTCGGCGTGGGGAAGTGTCCCCGGTACTTAGCCCGTTCCGCCTTGGTCATGAGGTGGTTCTCGACCTCCCGGTCGAGGATCCAGGACCACCGCGCCTTGGCGCGCTTGGTGTTCGCCGCCTTCGTGGCCCCCGGGCTGGTACCACCCGCCGGGTCGTACAGATCCGCGCCCTTGAGAACGGTGGCCAGGAAGGCGCTCTCGTTCGCGTCCAGCTTCTCGGCGTCCTTGCCGTAGTACGCCTGAGCCGCCGCTTGGATCCCGTACGCCCCACGACCGTAGTAGCTGGTGTTCAGGTACCCCTGAAGGATCTGGTCCTTGCTCTTAGACCAGCCGACCTTGATCGCGATGAACAGCTCCTTGAACTTACGGTCAAGGGTCTGCTCCTGGCTCAGCATCGCGTTCTTCACGTACTGCTGAGTGATGGTCGAGCCACCCTGGGTCTCGCCGCCCCTGGCCATGTTGACCAACGCACGGGCGATGCCCATCGGGTCCACACCCGAGTCCGTCCGGAATGATGCGTTCTCCGCGGCGATCGCCGCCTTCTGCATCTCGAGCGGAATCTCGTTGATCGTGACGTTCTGCCGGTTCGTCTCCCCGTCACGCGCCATGACCTTGCCGTCAGACCAGAGGTAGACGTTGTTCTGCGACTTGGCCGCGTCACTCTCGCTGGGCACGTTCACCAAGGCCAGTGCGACGCCGGAGGCACCCACGATCAACCCTATGAATCCGACGCACAGGGTCGTGACCTGCTTCCACGACGGCACAAAGCGCCGCCAGCCCACGCGGTTGGCACGCGGGTAGTCGATAAAGCGCTTCTTGGCAGGCTTCCCGCCGCCGCGACCGCGGCCGCGGCCTCCCTCGGGACCACCGCCGCCACCACCTCGACGGCCACCGCCACCACGGCCCCCGGCGCCATCACCGGAGGCCATCTCGGCATCGGACGACCGCCGGCGGCCGCCGCGCTGGGCGGCTCTCCGGGCATCGGCGCGCCCACCCTGCCGCGGCTCGTAGCCGGACGACTCGGAGTGAGAGGCAGGACCGGCAGCGGAGCCACGGGAAGGGGCGGCACGGCGCCCTGATGGCTGCTGTGCGGCGCGTCGGGCCGCGGCACGTCCGCCACTCTGCGGCTGTGGCGGTTTGCGACGGTGCTCGCTCATGGAACGAATACTCCTCGGGCAGGCGCGCTTTCTCGTCGCCTGAAGGCGGCAGTTGTCTTCAGGTCCCCCCGATGCACGACCCGCTCCTGAGGCGCGAGCCGCACTACACCGAGGACGAGGACGCCAGATATCGGCCCACGGTTCCCGGCAGTCTGCATGCCGCACAGACTACGCACGGCCAAAACCTGCCCAGTGTTGAAATTCACTCCAAATCAGTCAGGTTGATGAGAACGATTCGGTGATGTGATGCCGTTCACCGTGCCCCCTCTTGTTCCGACCAGGTGGCCGTTCTATCGTCTGGATGTATCGAGTCGATACATCAGCACGACATAAAGAACGCACCGGACCAAGGAGGCGGAGGATGAGCAGACGTTCCGGCATCCTCGAGTTCGCCGTCCTCGGCCTGCTCCGCGAGTCCCCGATGCACGGCTATGAGCTGCGAAAACGGCTCAACACCTCGCTCGGGGTCTTCCGTGCGTTCAGCTATGGCACCCTCTACCCCTGCCTCAAGGCGCTGGTCGCGAGCGGCTGGCTGATCGAGGAGACGGACGGCGCCCCGGAGGGCGTACCCGCCGCGGCTCTGACAGGGCGCCGAGCCAAAATCGTCTACCGATTGACCGCAGCGGGCAAAGAACACTTCGAGGAACTGCTCGCCCACTCCGGCCCGGATGCGTGGGAGGACGAGCACTTCGGTGTCCGTTTCGCGTTTTTCGGCCAAACCTCGCGGGACGTACGGATGCGCGTACTGGAAGGCCGCCGCAGTCGGCTGGAGGAGCGTCTTGAGAGGATGCGTACCTCCTTGGCCAGGTCCCGCGAGCGCATGGACGACTACACCCTCGAACTTCAGCGGCACGGTATGGAATCCGTGGAGCGCGAAGTCCGTTGGCTGAACGAGCTCATCGAGAGTGAGCGCGCCGGGCGTGATCAGCGCCCCACGGATTCCGCAGCGCAGGACAAGAACCAGTCAGGAGATACGGGCGGCCTGCCCCGGCACCGGGGTGGATCCCGGCCGGATCCGTCCGATGACACCACCACATGAGGCTCTGCCGTGCAGATCCTCATCGAGAACACAGGGAGCAACCGGAATGGGTTCGGTTCGCGTAGCCATCGTCGGCGTGGGCAACTGCGCCGCCTCGCTGGTACAGGGCGTCGAGTACTACAAGGACGCCGACCCGAAGAGCCGCGTGCCCGGCCTCATGCACGTGCAGTTCGGCGACTACCACGTGCGTGACATCGAGTTCGTGGCTGCCTTCGACGTCGACGCCAAGAAGGTCGGGCTCGACCTCGCGGATGCCATCGGCGCCAGCGAGAACAACACCATCAAGATCTGCGACGTGCCGAACGCCGGCGTGCAGGTCCAGCGCGGTCACACCCTCGACGGCCTGGGCAAGTACTACCGCCAGACGATCGAGGAGTCCCCCGAGGCCCCGGTCGACATCGTCCAGGTCCTCAAGGACACGCAGGCCGATGTGCTGGTCTGCTACCTCCCGGTGGGCTCCGAGGACGCCGCGAAGTACTACGCCCAGTGCGCCATCGACGCCAAGGTCGGCTTCGTCAACGCCCTCCCGGTCTTCATCGCCGGCACCAAGGAGTGGGCGGACAAGTTCACCGAGGCCGGTGTCCCGATCGTCGGTGACGACATCAAGTCGCAGGTCGGCGCCACGATCACGCACCGTGTGATGGCCAAGCTCTTCGAGGACCGGGGCGTCATCCTGGACCGCACGATGCAGCTGAACGTCGGCGGCAACATGGACTTCAAGAACATGCTCGAGCGCGAGCGCCTGGAGTCCAAGAAGATCTCCAAGACGCAGGCCGTCACCTCCCAGATCCGGGACCGGGAGATGGGCGAGGACAACGTCCACATCGGCCCCTCGGACTTCGTGGCCTGGCTGGACGACCGCAAGTGGGCCTATGTCCGCCTCGAGGGCCGTGCCTTCGGTGACGTCCCGCTGAACCTGGAGTACAAGCTCGAGGTCTGGGACTCCCCGAACTCCGCGGGTGTCATCATCGACGCCCTGCGCGCCGCGAAGATCGCCAAGGACCGCGGCATCGGTGGCCCGGTGCTCTCCGCGTCCTCGTACTTCATGAAGTCGCCGCCGGTGCAGTACTTCGACGACGAGGCACGGGAGAACGTCGAGAAGTTCATCAACGGCGACATCGAGCGCTGAGCCGCCCGGCGCACGCTCCCTCCGCAGGCCCCCGGGGTATTCCGCCCGGGGGCCTGCGGGCTGTGTGAGGCTGTGCCTCATGCATGCTGTGCGCGTCCTTCGCGTATTACTCCGGCTACGCGACTTCCGTTCGCTCCTTGCCGCACGGCTCCTGTCCCAGGCGGCCGACGGGGTGTTCCAGGTCGCGCTCGCCACCTTCGTCGTCTTCTCGCCCGAGAAGCAGACGTCGCCCGCGGCCATCGCCTCCGCCATGGCGATCCTGCTGCTCCCGTACTCCCTCCTCGGGCCGTTCACCGGCGTGCTGCTCGACCGCTGGCGGCGCCGGCAGGTCCTGCTGTACGGCAATCTGCTGCGCACGCTGCTGGCGATGGCCACCGCGACACTGATCGCGTCGAAGGCCCCGGACTGGCTCTTCTATGCCTCGGCCCTCGCCGTGACCGCCGTGAACCGCTTTGTCCTGGCCGGGCTCTCGGCCGCGCTCCCGCGCGTGGTCGACGGTGAACAGCAGCTGGTCATGGCCAACTCCCTGACTCCCACGGCCGGCACGCTCGCCGCGACGGCGGGCGGTGGGCTCGCCTTCGCCGTCCGGCTGGCCGGGTCGGAGGTGGACGCCTTCGTCGTGCTGCTCGCCGCGGCCCTCTACTTCTGTTCGGCCCTGACCGCGCTGCGCATGGGCCCGCAGCTGCTCGGCCCCGACCCCTCCCGCCTCCAACCGCACCTGCGGGCAGCCCTGTTGAGCACCGTGCGCGGGCTGTGGGAAGGGCTGCGCCATCTCGCCGAGCGGCGCACCCCGGCCCGGGCGCTGATCGCGATGGCCCTGATGCGTTTCTGCTACGGGGCGCTGACGGTGATGGTGCTGATGCTGTGCCGGTACTCCTGGGCCGAGACCGAGTCCGAGGGCCTGGCGCTGCTCGGGATCACCCTCGGCGTCTCGGGGGCGGGCTTCTTCTCGGCCGCGATCGTCACGCCCTGGGCCGTCGAGCGGCTCACCGCGTTCGGCTGGATCGCGGGCTGTGCGGCACTGGGCGCGGTGCTGCTGCCCTCTCTCGGGCTGTTCTTCACGCCGGGTCCGATGCTGGCCGCCGCGTTCGTACTCGGTCTGAGCACCCAGGGAACCAAGATCTCCACGGACACGATCGTCCAGTCGACGGTCGATGACGCCTTCCGCGGCCGGTCCTTCGCCATCTACGACGTGCTCTTCAATGTCGCCTTCGTCGGTGCCGCCGCGGTCGCGGCCCTGATACTGCCTCCGGACGGCCGGTCCGCCGCCCTGCTCGCCATGGTGACGGTGCTCTACGCACTGATCGCCGTGGCCACGGTCCGCTCGGGGCGCGGTTAAGGCGACGTCCCCTCGCCGCTCAGCCCCCTGGGCCCTGCAACAGGGCGCGCACAGACCCGGTACCTTACGGGCTTCGAGCACGAGCCTGTACACATCAATAACGGGGGACTCCCATGACCACGCCGCCTCAGGGCCCGAATCCGTACGGCCAGGCGTCGTACGGGCAGCAGCCATACGGACAGCAGCCGTACGGCCAGAGCCCCTATCCGCAGGCACCGCAAGCACCGCAGGCCCCCTATGGCCAGCCTCAGGGCTACGCCCACCCTCCGCAGCCGCAGGCTCCGTACGGGCAACAGCCTCCGCCGGGCTACCCCATGGCGCCCCAGCCACAGCAGCCCTACATGCAGGGCGGAGCTCCGGTGCCGCCGCCACAGCCCGCCAAACGCCGGTCCCCCAAGGCGATCCTGCGGGCCATCGGCCTCGTCATCGCGGTAATCGTCTTCGCGTTCTTCTGGATCAACAGCCTGGACGACGCGGAGAGCGCTGAGGCCGGCGACTGTGTGCAGAAGTCCAGCAGTGCACTCGACGACGGTCTCAAGGTGGTGGACTGCGGCAGCTCGGAAGCCGATTACAAGGTGAGCACCGTGCACAACGACACCACGGACCCGACGGTGTGCTCCGAGGGAGAGTCGGCCTACGTCAAGGACGTGCACCGTCGCAGGAGCGGAAACACCCGCATGGTGCTCTGCCTGACCTCGGTGAAGTAGCGCACGCCGGACGCCCCGGAAGACAAAGGAGCGGTGTTTCACGTGAAACACCGCTCCTTGTTTCACGTGAAACACCGCCCGTTTCACGCTCAGCTCTGAGCGGCCCACCACTCCTTCAGCGCGGCGACCGCCGCCTCCCGCTCCATGGGCCCGTGCTCCAGCCGCAGCTCCAGCATCTGCTTGTACGCCTTGCCGACCTCGGGCCCCGGGCCGATGCCCAGAATCTGCATGATCTCGTTGCCGTCCAGGTCCGGGCGGATCGAGTCCAGCTCTTCCTGCTCCTGTAGCAGCGCGATGCGCTCCTCGAGCCCGTCATAGGCGCGCGACAGGGCACCGGCCTTGCGCTTGTTGCGGGTCGTGCAGTCCGAGCGGGTCAGCTTGTGCAGCCGCTCCAGCTGCGGACCGGCGTCCCGCACATAGCGACGGACCGCGGAGTCCGTCCACTCTCCCGTCCCGTAGCCGTGGAAGCGCAGATGCAGCTCCACCAGCCGTGAGACGTCCTTCACCAGGTCGTTGGAGTACTTCAGAGCGGTCATCCGCTTCTTGGTCATCTTCGCGCCCACCACTTCGTGGTGATGGAAGGAGACCCGGCCGTCCTTCTCGAAGCGCCGTGTCCGGGGCTTGCCGATGTCGTGGAGGAGCGCCGCCAGCCGCAGCACGAGATCGGGCCCGTTCTCCTCCAGGTCGATCGCCTGCTCCAGCACCGTCAGCGAGTGCTCGTAGACGTCCTTGTGGCGGTGATGCTCGTCACTTTCCAGCCGCAGCGCGGGCAGCTCGGGCAGGACATGGCCGGCCAGGCCCGAATCGACCAGCAGCCGCAGCCCCTCGCGCGGGTGCGGCGCCAGGAGCAGCTTGTTCAGCTCGTCCCGTACGCGCTCCGCGGAGACGATCTCGATGCGGTCCGACATCGCCTTCATCGCGGCGAAGACCGCAGGGTCCACCTCGAAGTCCAGCTGGGCGGCGAAGCGGGCTGCGCGCATCATCCGCAGCGGATCATCGGAGAACGACTCCTCCGGCGTCCCCGGCGTCCGCAGCACCTGCGCTGCCAGGTCCTCCAGACCGTCGTGCGGGTCGACGAACTCCTTCTGCGGGAGCAGCACCGCCATGGCGTTCACCGTGAAGTCCCGGCGCACCAGATCCTGCTCGATGGAGTCGCCGTACGACACCTCGGGCTTGCGGGAGGTGCGGTCGTACGCCTCGGACCGGTAGGTCGTGACCTCGATGTCGAAGGAGTCCTTCTTGCAGCCGACCGTGCCGAAGGCGATGCCGACCTCCCAGAGCGCGTCCGCCCACGGCCGGACGATCTTCAGAACGTCCTCAGGGCGGGCATCGGTGGTGAAGTCCAGGTCGTTGCCGAGCCGCCCCAGCAGCGCGTCCCGGACCGAGCCGCCGACCAGGGCAAGTGTGAACCCGGCCTCCTGGAATCGGCGAGCCAGGTCATCCGCGACGGGGGACACCCGCAGCAGCTCGCTCACGGCGCGGCGCTGGACATGGTTCAGCGCGTTCGTCGACTGCGGGGTCTGCTCGGCGAGCGGGGCGGGGAGGTCATTGTTGGCGTTCGGCACAACAAAACAGGGTACGTGGCCGCGCAGCGCGAGGCGCCACGTAATAAAGGGGTCAGGCCGGGCGCCCGGGTCTCCGCGCGGCGATCATGTGGAGCAGTCCCTGGCACTCCGGCACGGCGGGCCTCGTTACCATTCGTGGACGCACATTCCGACGACCACTGACGACGACGAGGGACGGACGAGCGCGTGGCCGAGGCGGCAGGGTTCCAGGGGACTGAACGGCCGCGTGGTCGATGGCTGCGAAGGACCGTGACACTGCTCACTGGGGTACTCCTGCTCGTGGGCCTGCTCCAGGTTCCGCATGCCCCCACCGCCCAGGCGGCCCCGACGGGCTCCCGCACGGTCGACGTCACCATCGACTCGATGTCCCCGTCCGCTCCCTCCAAGAGCGACTCGGTCACCGTCTCCGGGACGCTGACCAACGACGGCCGCAGCACGATCACCGACGCGCATCTCGGCATGCACCGCGGAGACGCGCTCGGCGGCCGTAGCTCCATCGACAATGTGTCCCGTCGCACCGGCTATGTGCCCGGCGCGGACGGCGAGGAGATCAAGGGCAGCGCGAAGAAGATCGGCAAGCTGGAGCCCGGGGTCAGCCGCACCTTCACGCTCAGCGTGCCGGTCAAGGACCTCCGTCTCGATGAGAACGGTGTGTACCAGCTCGGTGTCTCCGTGTCAGGGCGCTCGCAGGCCTCGCCCTACAGCCAGGTCCTCGGGTTCGACCGGACGCTGCTGCCCTGGCAGGAGGCCGATACCGAGAAGAAGACGCAGCTCACGTACATGTGGCCGCTGATCTCCTCCACCCACCTCACGGCCGAAACCGACGCCGACGCCCAGCAGACGCCGGTCTTCCGCAACGACGACCTCGCCGCCGAGCTCGCACCGGGCGGCCGGCTGCAGCAGATGGTCGCGCTCAGCAAGAACCTGCCGGTGACCTTCGTCATCGACCCCGATCTGCTCGCCACCGTCGACGCGATGACCAAGTCGTACCGGGTCAACGGCCCGGACGGACCCATGGGCAAGAACCAGGCGGTCGCCAAGCAGTGGCTGCACGAGCTCGAAGACGCGGCCAAGACGCATGAGGTCGTCGCGCTGCCCTTCGCCGACCCCGACCTCGCCTCGCTCGCCCACCACGGCAAGCACGTGCCCAGCGCGCTCAGCCACCTCGGCCCGGCCACCGACCTCGCCGAGAAGACCGTGGACACCATCCTCGGTGTGAAGCCGCGGACGGACTTCGCCTGGCCCGTCGATGGTGCGATCGACTCCTCGGTCGTGGATGTCGCGACCTCGGCCGGTGCGCACAACGTCATCACCCGCAGCGACAGCCTGCGGGAGACCGGGGGACTGTCCTACACCCCGACGGCGGCCCGCCCCATCGGCGGCGGCAACACCGCCGTCGTCGCGGACGCGCAGCTCTCGCGGGCCTTCGAAGGCGATATGTCGAAGGCCGGAAGCTCCGCCCACGCGGTCCAGGACTTCCTCGCCCAGACCCAGATGATCAGCCTGGAGGACCCCGGCCGGCAGCGCAGCATCGTCGTCGCGCCGCAGCGCATGCCGTCGGTCAGCCAGGCCCACGCCATGGCCACCGCACTGCGGACGCTGGACGACTCCGGACGCTGGAGCCAGCCGCTGAGCCTCGGCAAGGCGGCCAAGGCCAAGCCCGACCCCTCGGCCACCCGCCGGGTGCCGAGCGGAGCCGCCTACCCGTCCTCGCTGCGCCGGCAGGAACTCCCCACCTCCGCCTTCCGCCAGATCCGGGGCACCCAGGCCGCACTGGACGACTACCGCGTGATCCTGGCCCAGCCCGAGCGTGTGGTGACCCCGTTCGGCAGCGCCATAATGCGGGAGATGTCGACGGAGTGGCGCGGCGATGCCTCCGGTGCCGCGGGCTTCCGGCGCTCCGTACGCAGCTACCTCGACGGTCTGACCAAGAAGGTGCACCTGATCCAGAAGTCGGGGGCGACGCTCTCCGGGCGCAGCGCCACGATTCCGGTGACGGTCCAGAACAACCTGGTCCAGGGCGTCAAGGACATGACGCTGAAGCTGACCTCGTCCCAGCCCAACCGACTGGACGTGGGCAAGGCGCAGCAGATCACGGTGGACGGCGGCCACAGCCAGTCGTTCAAGTTCGCCACCACGGCGAACGCCAACGGCCGGGCCTGGGTGACCGCCCAGCTCTACACGGCGGACGGAAAGCCCTACGGTGACCGCATGACGTTCCAGGTGAACGTCACGGAGATCACCGCCACGGTGATGCTCGTCATCGCCGGCGGTGTGCTGCTGCTCGTCCTCGCCGGCGTGCGGATCTATCTCCAGCGCAAGCGGGCGGCCGCCCGGCGCGCCGAGGGCGGGTCCGACGACGAGGGGCCCGATGGCGACACAGGTACGGACGGCGACAACGGCGGCACGGACGGCGACGAGCCCGAGCAGCCGAGTGACCCCAGCCCGGACACCGGATCGGAAAGCTCCGACCCGTCCGGCTCAGGTGAGAAAGTGGACCGTTGATAGTTGGCGGGGCCGGATGGCCGGCGACGGATGAGGTGGGGCAGCGATGAATGCGCCGTATGACGGTGACCGGGGCCGGGGCGCCGGTGGCGACCCCACGGGCCCGGTCCCTCCGACGCCCCCGTTGCCCGCGGACCAGGACCCCTACGTCCAGGACGCCTACCGCAACGATCCGTACCGCGCCCAGGACCCGACCGCTCAGGATCCGGTGGCCGAGGCGCGCTACGACCGCGCGGCGCACCCACCGCCGCCCCCGGGACAGCCCGCGCCCCCGCTCTACCAGCAGCCTCCCGCGGGCCGTCAGACGCCCGACCCGCAGCGGTGGGCCCCGTCCCCGCCGCCCGAGCAGCAGGATCCGGCCGCCGGCCTCCCGTACGGCGAGGCCGACAAGACGACACAGTTCCTGGGCCTCGGCGGCCTCAGGACCCAGGCCGCCGGCGAGCGTCCGGAGTCCGATGCCTTCGCGCATCTCTACCGGGACCAGCAGCACTACGAGCCCCAGCAGCCCGCGCCGGTGCCTCCGGTCCCCGCGGCGGCCGGTGCGGCGCCCGGCCCGGAGGCCGTGCCCCAGCAGCCCGCGCCGACGCCGGAGCCCGCCCCTGTGGCGGCGGCCGGCAAGCCCGCCGGTGGCCGGTCCGGCGGTCTGTTCAAGTCCAGCGCGGTAATGGCCGCTGGCACGATGGTGTCGCGTCTCACGGGCTTCGTCCGCTCGGCACTGATCGTCGCGGCGCTCGGCGGCGCGGTGCTCGGTGACTCCTGGCAGGTCGCCTACCAGCTTCCGACGATGATCTTCATCCTGACCATCGGCGGCGGTCTGAACTCCGTCTTCGTCCCGCAGCTGGTGCGCGCGATGAAGGAGGACGACGACGGCGGCGAGGCCTATGCCAACCGGCTGCTGACGCTGGTCATGGTGATCCTCGGCGCGCTCACGGTACTGGCGGTCTTCGCGGCGCCTTTGCTGGTGAAGTTGGTCTCCCTCGACATCTCCCGCGACCCGGCGGCCAACGAGGTCGCGGTCGCCTTCACCCGTTACTGCGTGCCCACGATCTTCTTCATGGGCCTGCATGTCGTGATGGGCCAGATCCTCAACGCCCGCGGCCGCTTCGGCGCGATGATGTGGACCCCGGTCCTCAACAACATCGTCATGATCGCCACCTTCGGCCTGTTCATCTGGGTCTACGGCTCGGCGGAGACCTCGCACATCGGCGTCACCACGATCCCCGACGAGGGCATCCGGCTCCTGGGCATCGGCACCCTCCTCGGGCTCGTCGTCCAGTCGCTGGCGATGATCCCGTATCTGCGCGACGCCGACTTCAGACTCCGGCTCCGCTTCGACTGGCGCGGCCACGGCCTGGGCAAGGCCGCCAAGCTCGCCAAGTGGACGGTGCTGTTCGTGCTCGCCAACCAGGCGGGCGTCCTCGTCGTCACCCAGCTCTCCACCTGGGCCGGCAATACCGCCAACGACCAGGGCCACCCGGGCACCGGCTTCATCTCGTACGCCAGCGCCCAGCTGATCTGGAACATGCCGCAGGCGATCATCACCGTCTCCGTGATGGCGGCGCTGCTGCCGCGGCTGGCCCGGTCCGCACACGACGGTGACACCGGAGCCGTCCGCGACGACATGTCGCAGGGGCTGCGCACCTCCGCCGTCGCGATCGTCCCGATCTCCTTCGGCTTCCTCTCCCTCGGCATCCCGCTGTGCACGCTGGTCTACGGCTCCTCCGGCGCCGGCGTCCCGATGGGCTACATGCTGATGGCCTTCGGTGTAGGCCTGATCCCGTTCTCGGTGCAGTACGTCGTCCTGCGCGCCTTCTACGCGTACGAGGACACCCGCACGCCCTTCTACAACACGGTGATCGTCGCCGCTGTCAACGCCGCGGCCTCCGGCCTCTGCTTCCTGGTCCTGCCCGCCCGCTGGGCCGTGGTCGGCATGGCGGCGTCCTACGGCCTGGCGTACATCATCGGCGTCGGTGTGGCCTGGCGCCGGCTGAGCAAGCGCATGGACGGCGACCTCGACACCGCCCATGTCGTCCGGACCTATGCACGGCTGGCCGGCGCCAGCATCCCGGCCACGATCGTCTCGGGGGCCATGGTGTACGGGGTCATGCAGACACTCGGCAGCGGATTCCTCGGGTCGATCACCGCTCTGATCGCCGGTATCGGCGCACTTCTGGGCGTGTTCTACGTCGCCGCACGCAAAATGCGCATCCAGGAACTGAACGCCCTGGTCGGCATGGTCCGGTCGAAGCTTGGACGTTAGTTGAGCACAACCATCGACTGCCACCGTGTGTCGTGCATAGTGGCGGACTGTGGGCACAATTGTCTTGGCTCATTGAGCCTGCAACGGATGGGGAGGCAGGAACGACGGTGGCGGAACGGAGCACGGCTGCCGTCGACGTGGCTGACACGAGCGGTGAGGAACCGCTGACCGCCAAGGCGGGTAAGGCCACGGACGACGGTGCTAAGGCCGAGAAGGTATCCGGCAGGGAACAGGACGCCGCAGGCACCGACGAGGAGGGTGCCGAGGCGATCGAACCCCAGCCACCGGAACTGCACAGCGGCCACAAGCTTGCCAGACGCTACCGCCTCGAAGAGTGCGTCACCCGTCTGGACGGATTCAGCAGCTGGCGTGCGGTCGACGAAAAGCTGCGCCGCGCGGTCGGCGTGCACATCCTGCCCGCCGACCATCCCAGAGGCCGGCCGGTGCTGTCCGCGGCCCGCTCGTCGGCGCTGCTCGGCGACCCCCGCTTCGTGCAGGTCCTGGACGCCGTCGAGGAGAACGACCTCGTCTACGTCGTCCACGAGTGGCTGCCGGACGCCACCGAGCTCACCACGGTGCTCGCCAACGGCCCGCTGGAGCCGCACGACGCCTACCAGCTCGTCAGCCAGGTCTCCCAGGCCATGGCCGCCGCGCACCGCGAGGGTCTCTCCCATCTGCGGATCACTCCCGGCTCGGTGCTGCGCACGGAGTCCGGGCAGTACCGCATCCGCGGCCTGGCCGTCATGGCGGCGCTGCGCGGCATCACCTGCGAGTCCCCGCAGCGCGCGGACACCGAGGCGATCGGTGCGCTGCTGTACGCCGCGCTGACCCAGCGCTGGCCGTACGAGAACGACGCCCATGGCCTCACGGGCCTGCCCAAGGGCGTCGGGCTGATCGCGCCCGACCAGGTGCGGGCCGGCGTTCATCGCGGACTGTCCGAGCTGGCCATGCGCGCGCTGATCAACGATGGCGCGACGGCCTCCCGCCAGGAGCCGCCGTGCACCACCCCGGAGGAGCTGGCCAAGGCCGTCGCGGCCATGCCCCGCATCCGGCCCCCGGAGACCGCCTTCTCCACACCTCCGCCGTACCAGCGCACGGGCTACCAGCAGGGCAGCTACCGGCAGTCGTCGACCGCCGCACAGGCGAACCGGGCGACGCAGCCGGTCCCCACTCCGCCGCCCCCGCTCCAGAGCCGCACCGGGCGGGCCCTGAAGTGGTCCGTCTCCGCGCTGCTCATCGCGGCCCTGGGGCTGGGCAGCTGGCAGCTGGCCGACACGCTGCTGAAGCGGGAGAAAGACCAGGACGCCCCGGGGAACTCACAGCCGGCCGGCGGTCCGAAGAAGCACACCGGAAAGGCGCTCTCGGTCAAGGGCGCCACGGAGTTCTCGCCCCTGGCCGGGCCTTTCTCGGAGGAAGACGCTCACAATGTCACGGACGGCAGTCCGAGTACTGCTTGGGTGACAGGACGGTTCAAGGGCTGGCCCAACTTCGGAAACCTGCCGACGCGGGCCGATGGCAGCGGAATCATCGTGGACCTCGGGAGCGCCAAGGACATTTCCGGGATACAGGTCACCATGTATCGGCCGGGCCAGACCGTAGAAATCCGCGCAGCAGCACCCTCCGCAGCGGATCCGACCACGCTCGGCGATTTCTCACAACGCATTTCCAAGCTGGGAGAAGCCGGAGACAAGCTGGATGTGAAGCTCGACCAGTCGGTGAAGTCCCGCTATGTCCTGGTCCACATCACGAAGCTTTCCTCTGATGGAACATCGGATTGGTTCCGCGGCGGCATTTCAGAAATCAAAATCTTCAGCTGACTCACCAGCATTAACTCAGCGCACCGGGAACCCGTAGAAATACGAGGTCGAGAACGCCCCGTCAGCCTTCGGGCCGGCGGGGCGACTTCGTGCGGCAGGCCGGCCTGATCCTGTCCCCACCATGGCGTCCTCCCCCACCCGAAACCCTGGCACAGGGGCTAAAATGATCATGCGGCACTCGCTCAAGTGCCGCACCGACCAACGGTCGCCCGACAGGGCATCAGGGGGAAATTTTGTTGAAGCACACCGGGTGGCGCCAGGCCGCAACGGCATCTGTGGCCGCATTGTTCCTCGTCGGCGGAATCGCCACCGCCACCCCGGCATCCGCTGCCGGCGGCAACTACAGCTGTCGCGACTGGAAGCAGACGGTCGCCACGTGGAGCGCGAGCTGCACCGTCAAGAGCGGTCAGGCTCGCGCCGTTACGGACTGTAGCAACGGAAAGACGATTTACGGCGCGTGGACCGGCCGCGGAACGTGGAGGTTCGGCGGCAACTGCGGCAAGTACTTCGTCGTCGCCCAGGACACCCAGGGGCGCAACTAGCCCCACAAGGCCTGATGGCCTGCTGAAGAATCAGCAGGCCATCAGGCCTCTTTCGTACGACTCCGGCCTTTTCGCGACGCAACTCGGCCCGGACCCGTGCTCACGCCCGTCGGCGGGCAGCCCACTCTCAAGGTCAAAGCGGCACCTGAGAAGCAGTCCCCTGAGAAGCAAAAGCAGCAACGCATCATTTGGCGTTCTCGGGCAAGAAGGTCACTTGTCCATGAGTCGATGAGTTCCGTAGTGGTTCTCCACACACCTGCCTCACCTGCCTACGATGAACGTGACGCATTGTTGCTGCACGTCAAGATTCACTTACGTCAGGTAGCAGCAGGTTGGCGATCTTTACGCCGGTGTCCTACAGGGGGCAAGATTCCCAGGAGTCGGCGCTAGGTGAGGGGGTATGGGTGGGTCTGCTAGAGGACTCTAGTGATCAAGACCTCATCGCTCGCCATGTCGCTGGTGACCCCGATGCCTTCGGGGAGATAGTCCGGCGCCATCGCGACCGGCTCTGGGCTGTGGCACTGCGCACCCTCGGTGATCGCGAAGAGGCCGCCGATGCCGTGCAGGACGCCTTGGTCTCCGCCTACCGAGCGGCGCACACCTTCCGCGGTCAGTCCGCGGTGACGACGTGGCTGCACCGCATCACGGTCAATGCCTGCCTGGACCGGGCCCGCAAGGCGGCCTCGCGGCGCACCTCACCCGTCGCCGAGACCGAGCGGCTGGAGCAGCTGCTGGAGCCCGAGGAATCCGCCGCGGCACCCGCCGAGCGCCAGGATCTGCACCGGGAGCTGCTCAGCGCCCTGCGCACCCTTCCCGAGGAACAGCGAGCCGCGCTCGTCCTTGTCGATATGCAGGGCTACCCCGTCGCGGAGGCCGCGTCGATCCTCGATATCCCGACCGGAACGGTGAAAAGCCGCTGCGCACGGGGCCGGGCGCGGCTCCTGCCCTTGGTCACCCATCTGCGCGCTGACAACGGGGATAGCAAACCCGTGAGCGGGGGAAGGAACCGGGCGCAGGGGACATCCGTCCCACCGACGGCAGGGCCGAAGGACACAGGTGCCGTGAAGGGCGGAGGTGGTCGGGCGTGACGTCGACAACCGGCACGGGTGAGCACCCCACAGGTGAGCATCCGGAGGTCTCCGAGATCTCCGAACTCACGGACGGGCTGCTTTCTCCCTCGCGCACCGCAGAACTGCGCGACCACCTCGCCACTTGTCCCCTGTGTGACGACGTCTATGCGTCCCTGGAGGAAATCCGGTCACTGCTCGGCACGCTCCCCGGCCCGCTGCGGATGCCGGCCGATGTCGCCGGTCGCATCGATGCCGCCCTCGCCGCCGAGGCGCTGCTGGACGCCACCACTCCTGTCGCCACGGCTCAGGTTTCACGTGAAACAGCCACCGTCCCTGTCGTGGTTTCACGTGAAACCGAGGAAGAGACGCCTCGCCGAGGGGCATCGGCCGCCCGGCCCGCCGGACGCCCCCGGGGCTCCTCGGGACCGGGACGGCAGACGCCCGACGGCCGTGCGTCCCGTGCGCGGCGCTGGCCGCGGATTCTGCTCGGCACCGCGGCGGCCGCGGCCATCTTGAGCTTCGGCGGCCTGCTCATTCAGAACGCCGCCCTCGACGGCACCCAGGCGAGCAAACAGGACCGGACCACCGCCACCCCCGAGAAGAAGACCGGCGACTCGGGGGCCCTCACCGCGGCGAGTCTCGAATCACATGTGGACGCACTGCTGACGTCAAAGGGCTCGCACAAGTCCCCCGGCATCGGGACCCGGAGCTCCCCCGACACCCCGATGAGCGGCAGCGCCGACACCATTCCGTCCTGCGTCCGCCATGGCACTGCCCGGCCGGAGACTCCGCTGGCGACCAGCCACACCCGCTACCAGGGCAAGGACGCCTACCTCGTGGTGCTGTCGCATCCGACCGATCCCCAGCGCGTCTCTGCGTATGTCATCGCTTCCTCATGCGTCTCTGCCACACCACCAGCTCCCGGAAAGGTTCTGCTGTCGCACTCGTTCCAGCGAGACTGAGCGACGAGAAGTGCGCTGTGACACTCCGGGAATGCTCGCCCCGTAGGATCCGTTGGGTGGGGTGAGAGAACCGAGAGCCCCAGCAAGCAGTCGGCAGAGACAAGGAAGACACCCGTGAGCGACGTCCGCAACGTGATCATCATCGGCTCCGGGCCCGCGGGCTACACCGCAGCGCTCTACACCGCCCGCGCGTCCCTGAAGCCGCTGGTCTTCGAAGGTGCCGTCACCGCCGGAGGCGCCCTGATGAACACCACCGACGTGGAGAACTTCCCCGGTTTCCGCGACGGCATCATGGGGCCGGACCTCATGGACAACATGCGTGCCCAGGCGGAGCGCTTCGGCGCCGAGCTGGTGCCGGACGACATTGTCGCGGTCGATCTCTCCGACGAGATCAAGACCGTCACTGACACCGCCGGCAATGTGCACCGGGCGAAGACCGTGATCGTCAGCACCGGCTCCCAGCACCGCAAGCTCGGCCTGCCCCGTGAGGACGAGCTCTCCGGTCGCGGCGTCTCGTGGTGCGCCACCTGCGACGGGTTCTTCTTCAAGGACCAGGACATCGCCGTCATCGGCGGAGGCGACACCGCGATGGAGGAGGCCACCTTCCTCTCCCGCTTCGCCAAGTCGGTCACGGTCGTCCACCGTCGTGACACTCTGCGGGCCAGCAAGGCGATGCAGGAGCGTGCGTTCGCCGACCCGAAGATCAAGTTCGTGTGGGACAGCGAGGTCGCCGAGATCCACGGTGAGAGCAAGCTCTCGGGTCTGACCCTGCGCAACCTCAAGACCGGCGAGACCTCCGAGCTCCCCGTCACCGGCCTCTTCATCGCGATCGGCCACGACCCGCGGACCGAGCTGTTCAAGGGCCAGCTGAACCTCGACGACGACGGCTACCTCAAGGTCGACGCCCCCAGCACGCGCACCAACCTGACTGGCGTCTTCGCCGCCGGCGACGTGGTCGACCACACCTACCGTCAGGCGATCACCGCGGCCGGCACGGGTTGTTCCGCTGCCCTCGACGCCGAGCGGTTCCTCGCTGCGCTGTCGGACGGCGAGTCGACGCCCGAGCCGGAGAAGACCCCCACCGCCTGACCCGCGCACCCAGCTTTCCCACCACCCACCCAGTAAGGAGATTCCCATGGCCGGCGCCACGGTGACCGTCACGGACGACAACTTCGAAGAGGTCGTCCTCAAGAGCGACAAGCCCGTTCTCGTGGACTTCTGGGCCACCTGGTGCGGCCCGTGCCGCCAGATCGCCCCCTCCCTGGAGGCGATTGCCGCCGAGCACGACGGGATCGTCATCGCCAAGCTGAACACCGACGAGAACCCGGCCACCACCGCCAAGTACGGCGTCATGTCGATCCCGACCATGAACGTCTACCAGGGCGGCGAGGTCGTGAAGACCATCGTCGGTGCCAAGCCGAAGGCCGCGATCGAGCGCGACCTGGCGGACTTCCTCGGCTGAGGCACGCCGCCACGTTTCACGGGAAACGGGCCCGTCCCCACGAGGGGGCGGGCCCGTTCTCTGTTTCACGGGAAACATCGGCTCGCCGCTACAGCGGTCGCAGTGCGGGTTCCTTCTGGACGGCTCCCAGCAAGCGGTCCAGTGCCAGCTCCACATCTTCCTTCCACGAGATCGTGGTGCGCAGCTCAAGCCGCAGTCGGGGAAAGCGGGGGTGGGGACGCACGGTCTTGAAGCCCACCGCGAGCAGATGATCGGCGGGCAGCACACAGGCCGGCTCACTCCAGCGGGCATCTCCAAAGGCCTCGATGGCCTTGAAGCCGCGCTGGATAAGGTCCTTGGCAACCGTCTGGACCATCACCCGCCCCAGCCCCTGCCCTTGATAGCCGGGGATCAGCCAGGCCGTCAGCAGCTGCACCGCATCCGGTGAGACCGGGCTGGTGGGGAAGGCCGTGGAGCGCGGCACATAAGCCGGCGGGGCGTACATCACGAACCCGACCGGCACCTCATCGACATAGACCACCCGACCACAGGACCCCCACTCCAGCAGTACTGCCGAGATCCAGGCTTCCTTCTCGAGCTCAGGGCGACCCGCTTTTACCGCGGCCTCGCCGCTGACGGGGTCGAGCTCCCAGAAGACACAGGAGCGGCACCGCTTGGGGAGGTCCGGAAGGTTGTCCAGCGTGAGCGGTACGAGCCGACGGCCCATGAACCCAGGTCCTCGCTTTCCTCGCCTGCCACACCTCGCAGCGCCGTCAGCGCCACCTGCTCTCTCAGCAGACCACCAACGAACCCTCCGACGGCTGCGAGACCGAAGCCCGCTGCCAGCAGTCCGGTGCGGCTCACCGATCGCATGGCCTCTCCTCGGTGTGAGATGTCTCCACATGGATGCGTGCCATACCCGAACGCATCGTATCCACCCTTTACGGGCACGGGTACCGCAAGAGTGCAAAGGGCGGGCACGTGTTCCGGTATGGGCTCCGGAACACGGCCCGCCCGGGAGCCGAGAGCGTCAGCTCACTCCTCTTCGTCGTTCTCCTCGGCAAGGGACTGGCCCAGGACGCGGCCCTCGCCCGGGGCGAGAGTGCCGAGAATGCGCTCCAGATCGTCCATCGAGGCGAACTCAACGACGATCTTTCCCTTCTTCTGTCCCAGGTCGACCTTCACCCGGGTCTCGAAGCGGTCGGACAGCCGGGAAGCGAGACCCGTGAGCGCGGGGGAGACCAGGGTGCCGGCACGCGGCCCCTTGGCCTTGCTCGCGCCCTTGGGGGTCGACCCCATGAGGGTCACGATCTCCTCGACGGAACGGACCGAGAGTCCCTCCGCGACGATGCGGCGCGCCAGGTGATCCTGCTCCTCCGAGTCCTCCACGGAGAGCAGGGCACGCGCATGGCCCGCGGAGAGCACACCCGCGGCAAGCCGCTTCTGCACGGACGGCGAGAGCTTCAGCAGCCGCAGCGTGTTGGAGACCTGCGGGCGCGAACGCCCGATCCGGTCGGCCAGCTCGTCATGCGTGCACTGGAAGTCCTTCAGCAACTGGTCATAGGCGGCTGCCTCTTCCAGCGGGTTGAGCTGGGCCCGGTGGAGGTTCTCCAGAAGCGCATCGAGCAGCAGCTTCTCATCGTCCGTGGCCCGGACGATCGCGGGAATCTTCTCCAGGCCGGCCTCACGGCATGCCCGCCAGCGGCGCTCACCCATGATGAGCTCATACCGCCCCGGCCCCGTCTGACGGACCACCACCGGCTGGAGCAGGCCCACCTCCTTGATGGAGGTGACCAGCTCGGCCAGGGCATCCTCGTCGAAGACCTCACGCGGCTGTCGCGGATTCGGCTTGATCGCGTCCAGCGGCACCTCGGCGAAGTGCGCGCCGGCCACCTCCGAGATACCCGCCGCCTCTGTCGCGGCCGGTGCTTCCGTTTCACGTGAAACACCGTGCGCCGGCAGCGACGTCACCTTGGCGGCCGCCACCCCACGCTCCGGGGCCAGGACCGGTACGGACGATGGTGACGTCGCTCCCTGTCCTGCGGATCCGGCATGATCCGTGCTCTGCGGTGCTGCGGGGATCAGCGCACCGAGCCCACGGCCCAGGCCTCTACGTCGTTCACTCACTGATTCCCCTCCGAGATGCTGTGCTGTGCTTCATAGTTGACGCTGAGGCCCTGGCCCCCGGTATGAGGGGCCCCACGCAAGGCGATCTCCCGGGCCGCTTCAAGATAGGACAGCGAGCCGCTGGATCCCGGGTCATAGGTGAGCACCGTCTGCCCATAGCTGGGTGCCTCGGAGATGCGCACCGAGCGGGGGATGCTCGTACGGAGCACCTCATGGCCGAAGTGACTGCGGACCTCATCGGCGACCTGGGACGCGAGTCGGGTGCGCCCGTCGTACATGGTGAGCAGAATCGTCGAGACATGGAGCTTGGGGTTGAGATGACCCCGCACCAGATCGACGTTCCGCAGCAGCTGTCCCAGCCCCTCCAGCGCGTAGTACTCGCACTGGATCGGGATCAGCACCTCGGCGCCAGCGACCAGAGCGTTGACCGTCAGCAGGCCGAGGGAGGGCGGGCAGTCGATGAAGATGTAGTCCAGCGGCTGTTCGTACGCCTTGATGGCGCGGTCCAGCCGGCTCTCCCGCGCCACCAGCGAGACCAGCTCGATCTCCGCACCAGCCAGATCGATCGTGGCGGGCGCACAGAACAGGCCCTCCACATCAGCGACCGGCTGCACCACATCGGAGAGCGGCTTGCTGTCCACCAGCACGTCATAGATCGAGGGCACTTCGGAGTGGTGGTCGATCCCCAGTGCCGTGGAGGCATTGCCTTGGGGGTCGAGGTCGATCACCAGGACCCGGGCACCGTGCAGGGCCAATGAGGCCGCCAGGTTCACCGTGGTCGTGGTCTTACCGACCCCGCCCTTCTGGTTGGCAACCACCATGACCCGAGTCTGTTCAGGCCGGGGCAGCCCCTCACCCGCGCGGCCAAGTGCCTCCACCGCAAGCTGAGCTGCACGACCGATCGGGGTGTCGTCCATCGGGGGCGGCGTTTCACGTGAAACGTCGTCCCCGAACGACTCGCTACGGGGACCGGGGACCGGATCGGTCATCGGTCCCGCGATGTTGGCGTCGGACCGCAAGGATTCACTCTCCTCGACATCAGGCTCGCAATGTTCAGAGCCTGCCATGCTTTCGGTGTCGTGAACCAGTGAGGTCCGTTCTCCTGTGGACGAATCCACTTCTGTGGATACTTCGCTGACCCTTGTGGGTCTACGGTCGCGCGGCACGGCGGCCGCACGACCACGGTCGATGATCCCTTGCAGCAGAGAACGACGTTTCACGTGAAACACGATGCCAGCGTCACGCCTGAATGAGCCGCGACACTCCGTCTTGTGTCGTTTTGATGGCATTTACGGAATTCACCTGTCCTGCTTTCGCGGAACGGAATCCCCTCATGCCGATGCCGGCTTCTCGCGTGCCGGCAGCGGAGCGTCAGCGCCGGCGCCCCCTCGACGCACGGCTCACGCGCGCCGCCTTCGCCCGCTTGGCCGCAAACCGCACACCGCCGGGGCTCTCGCCCACCTCGACGCGCACCACGGTCGACGGCGGATCCACCACACCCTCGCCCACATGCACCACCGAGGTCTCCACCACGCCGAGCTTGCTCAGCGCCGCCCGAGCCGCCTTGAGCTCCTCCTCAGCGGTATCGCCCTTGAGCGCCAGCATCTCGCCGTAGGGACGGAGCAGCGGCACGCCCCAGCCGGCCAGCCGGTCAAGTGGAGCAACGGCACGCGCCGTCACCACATGCACCTGAGGCAGCTTGCCCATCACCTCTTCGGCCCTCCCGCGCACGACCGTGACATGGTCCAGCCCGAGCAGCTCGACGACCTCCTGAAGGAAGTTCGTACGCCGCAGCAGCGGCTCCAGCAGCGTGATCTTCAGATCCGGGCGGACCAGCGCCAGCGGGATACCAGGCAGTCCGGCACCCGAGCCCACATCGCAGACCGAGACGCCTTCGGGCACCACCTCGGAGAGCACCGCACAGTTCAACAGATGCCGCTCCCACAGCCGCGGCACCTCACGCGGGCCGATGAGCCCCCGCCTCACCCCGGCGTCGGCGAGCAGTTCGCCGTACCGCACGGCTTCCGCAAAGCGCTCACCGAATACCTCCTCCGCCGCCTTCGGCGCAGGAGGGAGCTCCGCTGCTTCCTCCGTCACGGGAACCGCCCTTCCTCTGGACTGCTACTTCTGCCGGGAACCCGGGTTACGCCCCGGGATAACACAGAACGCTGACAACTTTTGGCCCCGCCTGCGAGCAGACGGGGCCAAAGAAAAACGGGAGCGCTGAGCGGTCAGGCCGGGAGGACGACCACTCGACGCTGCGGCTCCTCGCCCTCGGACTCGCTCCGAAGCCCGGCCGCCGCCACCGCGTCGTGGACGACCTTGCGCTCGAAGGGCGTCATCGGGTCGAGCTTCACCGGCTGCCCGGTGCCCTTCGCCTCCTCCGCCGCCTTCGCGCCGATCTCCGAGAGCTCCTCACGCTTACGCGCCCGGAAGCCGGCGATGTCCAGCATCAGACGGCTGCGGTCACCGGTTTCACGGTGAACGGCCAGCCGGGTCAGCTCCTGCAGAGCCTCCAGCACCTCACCATCGCGGCCCACCAGCTTCTGGAGATCACGGCTGGTCGAGTCGCTGATGATCGACACCGCGGCACGGTCGGCCTCGACATCCATGTCGATGTCACCGTCGAGGTCGGCGATGTCCAGCAGACCCTCGAGGTAGTCGGCCGCGATCTCGCCTTCCTGCTCCAGGCGGGTCAGGGTGTCGGTGCCCTTGGTGGCAGGGGTCGTGTCCGTCACGAAAGGACTCCTTCTTACTTCTTGGTCGGGTGCTTGGGGCGCTGCTGGCCCTTGCGCTGTCCGGACTTGGTCGTGCGGGAGCCGGAGGCGCCGTCCTTCCCCTTGCCGTCCTGCGCGTCCTTCTTCTCCAGCGACGGCTTCTTCGCCGCACCCTCACCGGAGCCCGAGTCACCCGACGCCGATCCGGCACGCGTACGGTTCTGCGCACCGCCGGCCGGAGCACCACCGGTCTGCCGCTTGCTCTTCGTCTGACGCTTGGGCTGCTGGCGGTTCTGGCGCGCTTCCTCCGCGGCCTGCTTCGCAGCGACCTCGGCCGGCGCCTCGACGATCTTGCCCGCGGCCCGCAGCCGCTCCTGGCGCTCCTCGAAGGCCTTGCTGCCCGGAGTCGGGTTACGACGGATGACGAACATCTGCTGGCCCATGGTCCACACGTTGGTGGTCAGCCAGTAGACGAGAACACCGACGGGGAAGTTGATGCCGAAGACGGCGAACATGATGGGGAAGACGTACATCAGCATCTTCTGCTGCTGCATGAACGGCGTCTTCACCGTGAGGTCGACGTTCTTGGTCATCAGCTGGCGCTGCGTGTAGAACTGCGACGCCGACATCAGAACGATCATGACGATCGTGACCACGCGGACGTCGATCACAGAAGCACCCAGGCTCTGGATCTTCTCCGCGCTGTCCATGAACTTCGCCGCCAGCGGCGCACCGAAGATGTGGGCCTTCTGCGCGCTCTCCAGAAGCGGCTGGTCGATGACACCGACCACCTTGTTCTGGGCGATGTGGTTCAGGACCTGGTACAGCGAGATGAAGAACGGCGACTGGGCCAGAATCGGGAGACAGCTCGAGAGCGGGTTGGTGCCCGTCTCCTTGTAGAGCTTCATCATCTCTTCGGACTGGCGCTGCTTGTCGCTCTTGTAGCGCTCCTGGATCGCCTTCATCTTCGGCTGAAGCGCCTGCATGTTCCGCGTCGACTTGATCTGCTTCACGAAGAGCGGGATCAGGCAGATACGGATCAGCACCACCAGCGAGACGATGGACAGACCCCACGCCGCGCCACTGTCCTTGTCAAAGATGAGGCTGTAGAACGAGTGGAACTGGACGATGATCCAGGAAACAGCGATATAGAGGGGACTGAGGATCGTGTCCACGAATCAGGCTCCTTGGACGTTGGGCTGAGTCTCGGGCTGGGCGACAGGCTCAGGGACGGTGGGCCCGCCCAGGCGGCTCCTCAGCCGCTGATGCCAAACCGGACGCTTCCGGGGAGGGACGTGGTCGACGCCCCCGAGCGACCACGGATTGCACCGCAGGATGCGCCAGGCTGTCAGCGCAGTCCCTTTCACCGCGCCGTGCCGGTCGATGGCCGTGTAGCCATAGTGCGAGCACGACGGGTAGTACTTGCAGACCGGTCCCAGCAGGGGGCTGATGGTCCACTGATAAATCTTGATCAAAAGCAGCAGCGGGTACTTCACTGTGCGCTCCCTCCCGGGTCCCGTCCGGAGCTCCGGGGGCCCGCGGGGCAGCTGCTGTCGGTCGCAGCCCCCGGGGGATTGCAGCCTCTCGGCGCCCCTCCCAGCAGCCGCTCGAAGGCGGCGTCCAGGTCGCGGGCCAGCTGATCATGATCCGCGTCACCCGCACCGGGCAGGGCCCGTACGACAACCAGGCTACCGGCGGGCAGCCGGTCCAGCCGATCGCGCACGAGATGACGGAGTCTGCGCTTGACCTTGCTGCGCACGACAGCGATACCCACTGCCTTGCTCACGACGAAACCCGCACGTGCCGGGGGAACACTTTCCCCCGACCCGTGCGGGTCCGTTGAACCGCTGCGAAGATGAACGACAAGGAGCGGGCGCCCGGCCCTGCGTCCCCGGCGTACCGCGGTCGCAAAGTCCTCGCGCCGCCTCAGCCGATACTCGGTAGGCAGCACGTCATGGACCTAGGTTGCTGCTCAGGCCGACAGGCGGGCGCGACCCTTGCCACGGCGGGACGCGAGGATCGCGCGGCCGGCACGGGTCCGCATGCGCAGACGGAAACCGTGGGTCTTCGCGCGACGGCGGTTGTTCGGCTGGAAGGTGCGCTTGCTCACTCGGGGGCTCCAGGAATGCTTGTTGTCTCAGGAGAGACAGATGTGGGGCGTCAACTGGCTGTCACCGTGCGCCCACGAGTAGCTCGCAACGCCTAAGTGCACCGCTACACGATCACTTCGAGCGTGATCTTTGCCCATCGGAGGCAGGCGGCAGCAGCCATCGACAACTCGACCTGGTCACGGTACGCGCGGCTACGCCATCCGGTCAAACCGGCTCCTCGGCATCGCCCGCCGACCTCTTGCCAGGACACACTATGCACAGCCTGTGGACAACAACTTGAATCCCCAGGCCCGCCCTGACTACCGTGGCTGAACTTCGATTCCTTCCCGCCCGTCCTGAGAATCACACATTCGTGGGACTGTGAGAGAGCGTGCCCTGTGGCTGATGTACCTGCCGATCTTGCCGCAGTGTGGCCCCGCGTGCTCGACCATCTCCTCCGTGCGGAGGCCGACGGCCTCAAGCCCAAGGACCAGGACTGGCTCAAGCTCACCCAGCCACTGGCGCTGGTCGCCGACACCGCGTTGCTCGCTGTCCCCAATGAGTACGCCAAGACCGTTCTCGAAGGCCGGCTGGCGCCGCTGATCGGAGAGGCCCTCAGCCACGAGTGCGGCCGCCCGATCCGGATCGCGATCACCGTGGACGACTCCGCCGAGGAGCCCCCGGGGCAGTCCACGCCGCCGGCGCCTCAGCACCAGTCGTCCCAGCAGCACCACCAGCAGACGCATCAGTCTCAGCAGCACGATGCCTACGACGGCTACGAAGCCCGGCACGAGTCCCGGCACGACAGCCGGCAGGGTTACGGACACCAGGGCGACGACCTGCCCGGCGTCCGGCCCGCCTACCCGGACTACCAGCAGCCCCGGCACGAGCCCGGCGGCTGGCCGCAGATGGGCGGCGGCCCCGGTCCCCGCGACGACTACGGCTGGCAGCAGCAGCACCTCGGCGGCTTCCCCGAGCGTGACCCGTACGCCTCCCCGTCGTCCCATGTCTCGCAGCATCAGCAGCGGCAGAACGACTACCGTCCGCAGGCGCCCGACCGCAACGGGCCGCCCCAGCACTCCGACGGTCCGCGCTCCCCTTATGACCAGCCGCGCCGCGACCTCTCCGAGCACCAGCCCGGTGGGCACACCGGCCGCTCGGGCAACCCCGGGTCCGGCCCCGGCGCCATGCTTCCCACGCCCAGCGGTGCGCCCGGTCCGCTCGCCGCGCAGCCCGCGCCGGCGACCGGCCCGGGTGAGCCGACCGCGCGGCTGAACCCGAAGTACCTCTTCGACACCTTCGTCATCGGCGCCTCGAACCGCTTCGCGCACGCCGCCGCGGTGGCCGTCGCCGAGGCTCCGGCCAAGGCGTACAACCCGCTGTTCATCTACGGGGAATCGGGGCTGGGCAAGACCCACCTGCTGCATGCGATCGGGCACTACGCGCGGAGCCTGTATCCGGGCACCCGGGTGCGGTATGTGAGCTCGGAGGAGTTCACCAACGAGTTCATCAACTCCATCCGCGACGGCAAGGCGGACGCGTTCCGCAAGCGCTACCGCGACATGGACATCCTGCTGGTCGACGACATCCAGTTCCTGGCGAGCAAGGAGTCGACGCAGGAGGAGTTCTTCCACACCTTCAATACGCTGCACAACGCGAACAAGCAGATCGTGCTCTCCAGTGACCGGCCGCCCAAGCAGCTGGTCACCCTGGAGGACCGGCTGCGCAACCGCTTCGAGTGGGGTCTGATCACCGATGTCCAGCCGCCCGAGCTGGAGACCCGGATCGCGATCCTCCGCAAGAAGGCGGTCCAGGAGCAGCTGAACGCGCCGCCGGAGGTGCTGGAGTTCATCGCGTCCCGGATCTCGCGGAACATCCGTGAGCTGGAGGGCGCGCTGATCCGGGTCACGGCCTTCGCCTCGCTCAACCGGCAGCCGGTGGACCTGGGGCTGACCGAGATCGTGCTGAAGGATCTGATCCCCGGCGGCGAGGATGCCGCGCCGGAGATCACCGCGACCGCGATCATGGCCTCCACCGCGGACTACTTCGGGCTGACCATCGACGATCTGTGCGGCTCCTCGCGCAGCCGGGTCCTGGTGACCGCCCGCCAGATCGCCATGTATCTGTGCCGCGAGCTGACCGATCTCTCGCTGCCGAAGATCGGCGCGCAGTTCGGCGGCCGGGACCATACGACCGTGATGCACGCCGACCGCAAGATCCGCGCGCTGATGGCCGAGCGGCGTTCGATCTACAACCAGGTCACCGAGCTGACCAACCGCATCAAGAACGGCTGAGGCCGGCCCACAGGACGCCCAGGGCGCTCCGGGATCCGCTCCCGGAGCGCCCTTCGTCGTACGGGGACCGCCGACCGGCGAGCACCCCGGCCGCCCGGCCTCTCCCGGCTGCTCCCCACTCCTTCCGCTTCTCTCTGCGGCATCCTGCGCGCTCCCGTCGAGCACGTCCGATCACGCAACGCACCTCTCCCGGACCCGCTTTGAGCCCCCCAACCCCCCACTCCGAGAGACCCCGACACCGTCCCAAACCTGTGGAGCGCGCCTGCTGTGTTCGATTCCGCGGCGGGACACGGCCTCTCTCCACAGATTGGGCCAGAATCTTCCGTCCACATCCTGGGGAGGGGAAAGTTATCCCTGTGGGATCCACAGGCCGGTGTACTGACGGGGCATCGGAGGAGGTCAGCCGCATGTGGATTTGTGGCCAACCTTCTTCCACAGGGTGTGGACAGCGGATTCGTCCACAGGGCGGCCGCCGTCTTGTCCACCGCCCGCCCACAGGCAAGCCGCTGTTGTCCCCAGCAATCCCCAGCTTCTCCACACCGCTGTCCACTGTTCGGCAACACGACACCCGCCCTCACCGGGCCGAGTGAAAGCCGTCACACCAAGGTGGTCGGTTGGGCTGTGGGGAACGTGGGTAAAGCTGGGGATGGCACTGGGGAGAAGTACCTGTCTCCTGTGCATCGGGTGTGCAGAACTTTCGGCGGTCCACAGAACCGCCCGCTTATCCACGGCCGCCACCCACAGGGGCGGTGGACAAAAAATCCGCGTTGACCTGCGCAAAAGCGGTTGTCCACGGTTTCCACAGCCCCTACTACTACGACCACGGATATCTACCGGGGAACTCGTTCGGAAACGGGGCCTGTGCACAAGTTGGCCGCCGGGTGTCCGCCCTCGGCCGAGTCGACTTGACCCCGAGCCGCACCGACTGCCGGTGGCGTGCGTCAGACTGGTCTCCGGCAACCCAGCCGACGACGAAGGCCAGCAGGGCGAAAAGCCAGCAACAGCAGGAGGCGGTTTCCGGTGAAGATCCGGGTGGAGCGCGATGTACTCGCGGAGGCAGTGGCCTGGGCGGCCAAGAGCCTCCCGGCCCGTCCGCCGGTGCCCGTCCTCGCGGGCCTGCTGCTGAAGACGGAGGACGGCACGCTGAGCCTCTCCGGCTTCGACTACGAGGTCTCCGCACGGGTCTCGGTGGACGCGGAGGTGGAAGAGGAGGGCACCGTCCTCGTCTCCGGCCGGCTGCTCGCCGACATCTGCCGTGCTCTCCCCAACCGCCCGGTGGAGATTTCCACCGACGGTGTACGGGTCACCGTCGTCTGCGGCTCCTCGCGGTTCACCCTCCACACCCTTCCTGTGGAGGAGTACCCGTCCCTGCCGACCATGCCCACCGCCACCGGCACCGTCCCCGGTGAGGTCTTCGCCGCTGCCGCCGCCCAGGTCGCCATCGCCGCCGGCCGTGACGACACCCTTCCGGTGCTCACCGGCGTACGGATCGAGATCGAGGGCGACACGGTCACGCTGGCCTCCACCGACCGCTACCGCTTCGCCGTGCGCGAGTTCCTGTGGAAGCCGGAGAGCCCGGACGCCTCCGCGGTCGCGCTGGTCCCCGCCAAGACGCTGCTGGACACCGCCAAGTCCCTGAGCAGCGGCGACACCGTCACGCTGGCGCTGTCCGGCTCGGGCCAGGGCGAGGGTCTGATCGGTTTCGAGGGTGCCGGGCGCCGGACGACGACCCGTCTGCTGGAAGGCGACCTGCCGAAGTACCGCACGCTCTTCCCGACCGAGTTCAATTCGGTCGCCGTGATCGAGACCGCCCCGTTGGTCGAGGCCGTCAAGCGTGTGGCCCTGGTGGCCGAGCGGAACACCCCGGTCCGGCTGAGCTTCGAGCAGGGCGTGCTGATCCTGGAGGCCGGCTCCAGCGACGATGCACAGGCTGTGGAGAGGGTCGACGCCGATCTGGACGGCGACGACATCTCGATCGCCTTCAACCCCGGCTTCCTCCTGGAGGGCCTGTCGGCCATCGACTCCCCCGTGGCGCAGCTGTCCTTCACGACGTCGACCAAGCCCGCGCTGCTGAGCGGCCGGCCGGCCAAGGACGCCGAGGCGGACGACGCGTACAAGTACCTGATCATGCCGGTGCGGCTGTCGGGCTGACAGCCGGCAGAGCGCGGGCCACGCGGGTGGCGGCCCACCGGTCCGTCCGGAAGGCCGCCACCGCACAACGGCCCAGGCCACGGGCCTTGTGGCGACCGGCGGACCGGGCCCTGATGAGCGGCTGAGCCCACAGGTGTGCGCGGACCTGCGGGCGTAGGCTCGGTCCCGGGTACACCAGCAACGTCTACGTGCAAAGAGGGTCTCTGATGGAGCTCGGTCTCGTCGGTCTCGGCAAGATGGGCGGCAATATGCGTGAGCGCATTCGCCGCGCCGGCCACACCGTCATCGGATTCGACCGCAACCCGGACCTGGCGGATGTCAACAGCCTCCAGGGGCTTGTGGACAAGCTCAAGGGTCCGCGGGTGGTCTGGGTCATGGTGCCGGCCGGTGCCGCCACCCAGTCCACGATCGACGAGCTGGCCGAGCTGCTCTCGCCGGGCGACATCGTCGTGGACGGCGGCAACTCCCGCTGGACCGACGACGAGAAGCACGCCGAGGAGCTGAAGGCCAAGGGCATCGGCTTCGTCGACTGCGGTGTCTCCGGCGGCGTCTGGGGCCTGGAGAACGGCTACGCCCTGATGTACGGCGGCGACAAGGACGATGTCGCCAAGGTGCAGCCGATCTTCGACGCGCTCAAGCCCGAGGGCGACTTCGGTTCGGTGCACGCCGGCAAGGTCGGCGCCGGCCACTTCGCGAAGATGGTCCACAACGGCATCGAGTACGCGATGATGCAGGCCTTCGCCGAGGGCTGGGAGCTGCTGGAGAAGGTCGACTCCGTCACGGACGTCCGCGAGATCTTCCGCTCCTGGCAGGAGGGCACGGTCATCCGTTCCTGGCTGCTCGACCTGGCCGTCAACGCGCTCGACGACGACGAGCACCTGGAGAAGCTGCGCGGCTTCGCCGCCGACTCCGGTGAGGGCCGCTGGACGGTCGAGGCCGCGATCGACAACGCGGTGCCGCTGCCCGCGATCACGGCCTCGCTCTTCGCCCGCTTCGCGTCCCGTCAGGACGACTCCCCGCAGATGAAGATGATCGCCGCGCTGCGCAACCAGTTCGGTGGGCACGCGGTCGAGAGCAAGAAGTAGCGGACACCGCTCACTCAGCAGTAACCAGAAGCAGCAGGCAGCAACAGTAAGCAGCAGCCGGGGGAGGTCGGCGCCCAGCCATGCACGTATCGCATCTGTCCCTCGCCGACTTCCGCTCGTACGCCCGGGTCGAGGTGCCGCTTGATCCGGGCGTCACGGCTTTCGTGGGCCCCAACGGGCAGGGCAAGACCAATCTGGTCGAGGCGGTCGGCTATCTCGCCACGCTCGGCAGCCACCGGGTCTCCTCGGATGCCCCGCTGGTGCGGATGGGCGCCGAACGGGCCATCGTCCGGGCCGCGGTCGTCCAGGGCGAGCGGCAGCAGCTGATCGAGCTGGAGCTCAACCCGGGCAAGGCGAACCGCGCCAGGATCAATAGGTCTTCGCAGGTCAGGCCGCGGGACGTACTGGGGATCGTGCGGACGGTGCTGTTCGCGCCGGAGGATCTGGCGCTGGTCAAGGGCGATCCGGGGGAGCGCCGCCGGTTCCTGGACGAGCTGATCACCGCGCGCTCGCCGCGGATGGCCGGGGTGCGCTCGGATTACGACCGGGTCCTCAAGCAGCGCAACACCCTGTTGAAGACCGCTGCGTTGGCGCGGCGGCACGGCGGCCGGCAGATGGATCTGTCCACCCTCGACGTATGGGACCAGCATCTGGCCCGCGCGGGCGCCGAGCTGCTGGCGCAGCGGCTCGATCTGATCGCCGCGCTGCGGCCGCTCGCGGACAAGGCCTACGACCAGCTGGCGCCGGGTGGCGGTCCGCTGGCGCTGGAGTACCGCGGTTCGGCGGGCGAGGCGATGGCCGATGCCACCACCCGCGAGGACCTGTACGGCGTGCTGCTGGCGGCGCTCGGCGAGGCCCGTAAGCAGGAGATCGAGCGCGGGGTGACGCTGGTCGGCCCGCACCGCGACGATCTGGTGCTCAAGCTGGGCCAGCTCCCGGCGAAGGGCTACGCCAGCCACGGCGAGTCCTGGTCGTATGCGCTCGCGCTGCGGCTGGCGTCGTACGACCTGCTGCGCGCCGAGGGCAATGAGCCGGTCCTCGTCCTCGACGACGTCTTCGCCGAGCTGGACGCGCGCCGCCGCGAGCGGCTGGCGGAGCTGGTGGCCCCGGGCGAGCAGGTGCTGGTGACGGCCGCGGTGGACGACGATGTGCCGGGCATCCTGGCCGGGGCGCGCTACGCGGTGGCCGACGGCGCCGTGGAGAAGGTGACCCCGTGAGCGAGGAGCAGCCCGAGCGGCCCAAGGCCCCGGAGCTCTCCGGGGTGGATCTGGCCCGTCAGGCGCTGGTGGCCGCGAAGGAGCAGGCGCGGGCGCGGGGCGCGGCCGCGCAGCAGAAGAAGCAGGCCAGGCGCGGCGGCTTGCGCTCGGGGGCGCGGGCGGACGGCCGCGATCCGCTGCCGCTGGGTGCGGCGATCAACCGGCTGATCACGGAACGCGGCTGGGAGACCCCGGCGGCGGTCGGCGGGGTGATGGGGCGCTGGCCGCAGCTGGTCGGGCCCGAGGTGGCGCAGCACTGTGAGCCGCAGAAGTACGACGAGGACGCCCGCGTGCTGACGGTGCAGTGCGATTCGACGGCGTGGGCGACACAGCTGCGGCTGCTGGCCCCGACGCTGGTGGCCCGCCTCAACGAGGACCTGGGGCACGGCACCGTGAAGGTGATCAAGGTGCTGGGTCCCGGTGGTCCGGCACGGCGCTACGGATCGCTGCGCGCACCGGGCAGCAAGGGCCCCGGCGACACCTACGGATGAGCCCCCGGCCCCATGGGTGACCTGCGCAAGACGCCTGTATACGGGTGAGGCGGATGAGACTCCGCTCACGGTAGCCGCCGGTTGACAGTCCGAAGCGCTGAGTGCCCGTGTGAGCGTCCTGAGGCCCCGTCTCGGATATGGGGAAGTCGGCGGACGCCAGTTCAGGGCGGCACATGACGACTCAGGTACCTGCAAACCCCCATGAGTGTCAGTGCCACCGGTACACTGGTAGCAATCCCGCCCACTCGCGGAACATGTCGAACGACGCAGCCGCTCCCGCCTGTCCTCCTGGGGTGACCCTTACAGGCGCGGAAGGGCTTGTGCTGTGCCAGAAAGGGCGCTTCGTGGCCGACTCCGGCGACCTCAACGAGAACAACACGGCTTCTACTGAAGAGGGGGTTCCTGTCGGCCCGACGGGCGACTCCGCGGTGGAGAAGTCGTACGACGCCAGCGCGATCACCGTCCTCGAAGGCCTGGACGCGGTCCGCAAGCGTCCCGGCATGTACATCGGCTCCACCGGTGAGCGCGGTCTGCACCACCTCGTACAGGAGGTCGTCGACAACTCCGTCGATGAGGCGCTGGCCGGTCACGCCGACACCATCGACGTGACGATCCTGGCCGACGGCGGCGTGCGCGTCGTCGACAACGGCCGCGGTATCCCCGTCGGCATCGTGCCGTCGGAGAACAAGCCGGCCGTCGAGGTCGTGATGACGGTGCTGCACGCGGGCGGCAAGTTCGGCGGCGGCGGCTACGCGGTCTCCGGTGGTCTGCACGGCGTGGGTGTCTCCGTCGTGAACGCGCTGTCGCAGCGGGTGGCGGTCGAGGTCCGCACGGACGGCTACCGCTGGACCCAGGAGTACAAGCAGGGCGTGCCGACCGCCCCGCTGGCCCAGCACGAGGCCACCGAGGACTCCGGCACCGCGGTCACCTTCTGGGCCGACGGCGAGATCTTCGAGACCACCACGTACAGCTTCGAGACGCTGTCGCGGCGCTTCCAGGAGATGGCGTTCCTCAACAAGGGGCTGACCATCTCGCTCAAGGACGAGCGCCCGGACCACGTGGACGAGGACGGCACGCCGCTCTCGGTGCGGTACCACTACGAGGGCGGCATCGTCGACTTCGTGAAGTACCTCAACTCCCGTAAGGGCGAGCTGGTGCACCCGACGGTGGTCTCGGTGGAGGCCGAGGACAAGGAGCGGCACCTCTCCGTCGACCTCGCGATGCAGTGGAACACCCAGTACAGCGAGGGTGTCTACAGCTTCGCGAACATCATCCACACCCATGAGGGCGGTACCCACGAAGAGGGCTTCCGCGCCGCGCTGACCGGCCTGATCAACCGTTATGCGCGCGACAAGAAGCTGCTGCGCGAGAAGGACGACAACCTCACGGGTGAGGACATCCGCGAGGGTCTGACGGCGATCATCTCGGTCAAGCTCGCCGAGCCGCAGTTCGAGGGCCAGACCAAGACCAAGCTGGGCAACACCGAGGTCAAGACCTTCGTCCAGAAGGTGGTCCACGAGCACCTCAACGACTGGCTGGACCGCAACCCCAACGAGGCCGCGGACATCATCCGCAAGGGCATCCAGGCGGCCACCGCGCGCGTGGCGGCCCGTAAGGCGCGCGATCTGACGCGCCGCAAGGGTCTGCTGGAGACCGCGTCGCTGCCCGGCAAGCTGAGCGACTGCCAGTCCAACGACCCCGAGAAGTGCGAGATCTTCATCGTCGAGGGTGACTCCGCCGGCGGCTCGGCCAAGTCCGGCCGAAACCCGGAGTACCAGGCGATCCTGCCGATCCGAGGCAAGATCCTCAACGTCGAGAAGGCCCGGGTCGACAAGATCCTCCAGAACAACGAGGTCCAGGCGCTGATCTCGGCGTTCGGCACAGGTGTGCACGAGGACTTCGACATCGAGAAGCTCCGCTATCACAAGATCATCCTGATGGCGGACGCCGACGTCGACGGTCAGCACATCAACACCCTGCTGCTCACCTTCCTCTTCCGCTTCATGCGGCCGCTGGTGGAGGCCGGGCACGTCTACCTCTCCCGCCCCCCGCTGTACAAGATCAAGTGGGGTCGGGACGACTTCGAGTACGCCTACTCCGACCCGGAGCGGGACGCGCTGATCGAGCTCGGCAAGCAGAACGGCAAGCGGATCCGCGAGGACTCGATCCAGCGGTTCAAGGGTCTCGGTGAGATGAACGCCGAGGAGCTGCGCATCACGACCATGGACACCGACCACCGGGTCCTCGGTCAGGTCTCCCTGGACGACGCGGCCCGCGCGGACGACCTGTTCTCCGTGCTGATGGGTGAGGACGTCGAGGCGCGCCGCTCGTTCATCCAGCGCAACGCCAAGGACGTCCGCTTCCTCGACATCTGAGCCCTGTCGGCCCGTACAACAGCCGCAGCTCGAAAGGACTTTGAACCACCATGGCCGACGAGAACCCCCCTGTGACCCCGGACGGCGTGACCGCCGAGGGCGCGCCCGCCGCCATCGAAGGCGTCGGGATGCGCGTCGAGCCCGTCGGGCTCGAAACGGAGATGCAGCGCTCCTACCTCGACTACGCGATGTCCGTCATCGTCTCGCGTGCGCTGCCGGACGTCCGGGACGGCCTCAAGCCCGTCCACCGCCGCGTCCTGTACGCGATGTACGACGGCGGCTACCGCCCGGAGAAGGGCTTCTACAAGTGCGCCCGCGTCGTCGGCGACGTCATGGGTACGTACCACCCGCACGGCGACTCCTCGATCTACGACGCCCTGGTGCGGCTGGCGCAGCCCTGGTCGATGCGGATGCCGCTGGTCGACTCCAACGGCAACTTCGGCTCTCCGGGCAACGACCCGGCCGCGGCCATGCGGTACACCGAGTGCAAGATGAAGTCGCTGTCCATGGAGATGCTCCGGGACATCGACGAGGAGACCGTCGACTTCCAGGACAACTACGACGGCCGTAACCAGGAGCCGACGGTCCTGCCGGCGCGCTTCCCGAACCTGCTGATCAACGGCTCGGCCGGTATCGCGGTCGGTATGGCGACGAACATCCCGCCGCACAACCTGCGCGAGGTCGCGGCCGGTGCCCAGTGGGCGCTGGAGCACCCCGAGGCCTCCAGCGAGGAGCTGCTGGACGCGCTGATCGAGCGCATCAAGGGCCCCGACTTCCCCACCGGCGCACTGGTCGTGGGCCGCAAGGGCATCGAGGAGGCCTACCGCACGGGCCGTGGCTCGATCACGATGCGCGCGGTGGTGGCGGTCGAGGAGATCCAGAACCGCCAGTGCCTGGTGGTCACCGAGCTGCCGTACCAGGTCAACCCGGACAACCTCGCGCAGAAGATCGCCGACCTGGTCAAGGACGGCAAGGTCGGCGGCATCGCGGACGTCCGCGACGAGACGTCCTCCCGTACGGGCCAGCGTCTGGTCATCGTCCTCAAGCGGGACGCGGTCGCCAAGGTCGTCCTCAACAACCTCTACAAGCACACCGACCTTCAGACCAACTTCGGCGCGAACATGCTCGCGCTGGTCGACGGGGTGCCGCGCACGCTCTCGCTGGACGCCTTCATCCGCAACTGGGTGACGCACCAGGTCGAGGTCATCGTCCGCCGGACGAAGTTCCGCCTGCGCAAGGCCGAGGAGCGGGCGCACATCCTGCGCGGTCTGCTCAAGGCGCTGGACGCCATCGACGAGGTCATCGCGCTGATCCGGCGCAGTGAGACGGTCGAGGTCGCGCGCGAGGGCCTGATGGGCCTGCTGACGATCGACGAGATCCAGGCGAACGCGATCCTGGAGATGCAGCTGCGCCGGCTGGCCGCCCTGGAGCGCCAGAAGATCACCGCTGAGCACGACGAGCTCCAGCGCAAGATCAACGAGTACAACGCGATCCTGGCCTCCCCGGAGCGGCAGCGCCAGATCATCAGCGAGGAACTCGCCGCGATCGTCGAGAAGTTCGGCGACGACCGGCGCTCCAAGCTGGTGCCCTTCGAGGGCGACATGTCCATCGAGGACCTGATCGCCGAGGAGGACATCGTCGTCACGATCACCCGTGGCGGCTATGTGAAGCGGACGAAGACCGACGACTACCGCTCGCAGAAGCGCGGCGGCAAGGGCGTCCGGGGCACGAAGCTCAAGGAAGACGACATCGTCGACCACTTCTTCGTCTCGACGACCCACCACTGGCTGCTGTTCTTCACGAACAAGGGCCGGGTCTACCGCGCCAAGGCGTACGAACTCCCCGACGCGGGACGGGACGCGCGGGGTCAGCATGTGGCCAATCTCCTCGCCTTCCAGCCGGACGAGCAGATCGCGCAGATCCTGGCGATCCGCGACTACGAGGCCATGCCGTATCTGGTGCTCGCCACCAAGGCCGGCCTGGTGAAGAAGACACCGCTCAAGGACTACGACTCGCCGCGGTCCGGTGGTGTCATCGCGATCAACCTGCGCGAGCAGGAGGACGGCACGGACGACGAGCTGATCGGCGCCGAGCTGGTGTCGGAGACCGACGATCTGCTGCTGATCAGCAAGAAGGCCCAGTCGATCCGCTTCACGGCGACCGACGAGGCGCTCCGCCCGATGGGCCGGGCCACCTCCGGTGTGAAGGGCATGAGCTTCCGCGAGGGCGACGAGCTGCTCTCGATGAACGTGGTCCGCGCCAACACCTACGTCTTCACCGCCACGGACGGCGGCTACGCCAAGCGCACCGCGGTCGACGAGTACCGCGTCCAGGGCCGCGGCGGTCTGGGCATCAAGGCCGCCAAGATCGTGGAGGACCGGGGTTCCCTGGTCGGCGCGCTGGTCGTCGAGGAGACGGATGAGATCCTCGCGGTGACGCTCGGGGGTGGCGTGATCCGTACGCGGGTCAACGAGGTGCGGGAAACGGGCCGTGACACCATGGGCGTCCAACTGATCAACCTGGGCAAGCGTGATGCCGTTGTCGGCATCGCATGGAACGCCGAGGCCAGCCGGGAAGCCGAAGAGGTCGACGGGGGCGACGAGCCCGACGAGACCGGGGCGGACGGTGCCGTGCCTGCGGAGACCGAGGGCGAGCAGCCCGCGGCGGAGTAACACGAGGAGTAGATCGTGAGTGGAGCCACGGGCGCTGCGGCGGGTGGATCGGGAGCTGAGAAGGGCTCCTCGTCCGGACCCGCGACCGTGACGGAGGACAGCGCCCGTGGCTCCGCCGTTTCCGACACCGGCCCCCGGGACGAGGGCTCACATCAAGGGGAACCCGTGACCGATGCCCGCCAGCCGCAGCCGCAGCCCCAGGGGAAGGCCGGGAGCGGCGCACAGCAGCCGTATCAGCCGCCTCAGGCGTATCCCACCGAGGCCGGGCAGAGCGGCGAGCAGGCGGTGCGCCGGCCCCGTACGGGCGCCACCACGGCCCCGCGGACCCGCAAGGCCCGGCTGCGGGTGGCCCGCGCCGATCCGTGGTCGGTGATGAAGGTCAGTTTCCTGCTCTCCATCGCGCTGGGCATCTGCACGGTCGTGGCCGTCGCGGTGCTGTGGATGGTCATGAACGCGATGGGCGTCTTCTCCACGGTCGGCGCCACGATCAGCGAGGCCACCGGCTCCAGTGAGGGCGGCGGCTTCGATCTCCAGTCGTTCCTGTCGCTGCCGCGGGCGCTGCTGTTCACCTCGATCATCGCGGTGATCGACGTGGTGCTGGCGACGGCCCTGGCCACGCTCGGTGCCTTCATCTACAACCTGTCGGCCGGGTTCGTCGGAGGCGTGGAGCTCACCCTCGCCGAGGACGAGTGAGTCCCGCGTGAGAGGGCGTTCGGGAGGCCCCGTGAACCGATTTTGGGAACGCCTCTGAAGTGCGCTAATCTTCTGGTGCAGCGAGCGCGCGGCTATAGCTCAGACGGTTAGAGCGCTTCCCTGATAAGGAAGAGGCCCCAGGTTCAAGTCCTGGTAGCCGCACTGCACAATCGGCCCGGCCGGGGAACTCCCCGGCCGGGCCGATTCGTTGTACGGAGGCGGAAGTTGGCTCGCGGTGCGTGCCTCGGAAGAGGTGTTGCCGACCGCGGGCTAGGTAACCGATCGGTATCGGTCGGTGTGTATCATCGGCCGACATAGGTCCCCTACGTCAACGAAAGACGAGGTCGCGCGGTGAAGAAGCTTCTCCTGGTCGCACTGGCCGCCATCGGCGGGCTCCTCGTGTACCGCCAGATCCAGGCGGATCGCGCCGAGCAGGATCTGTGGACGGAGGCGACCGACTCCGTGCCCGCAGGTTCGGGTGTCTGAGACCCCCACAAACGCACAGCAGGTTCGTACGGACCCCGATCGCCTCCGGGCGGTCGGGGTTTCGTGCGCCCGGGGGCGGGCGGGGCGAGCTGGGGCCCCGGGGCAGCGGCGGTGCCGGAGTGGCTGATTGTCGTTGCCCTACCGTGACGGCGATCCTCTTGTGTTTGCTATAGCACACTATTGGCTTGCAATAGCAAAGCTTCTGACTGTGGTGTGACCAGCAGGACACAAGGGGGAACGGGGCATGGCGCGACGACCACGCCGGGGGGTGGTGGCGTTGCTCGGGGGGCTGGTGCTGACCCTGACCGCCCCCTCACTTCAGGCCACCGCGGCCAGGGCGCCGGCCGCCGAGGGCACCGGGATGGTGATGGTGCTCGACTCGTCCGGCTCGATGGCCGGGAAGGACGGCTCCGGCAGCACCCGCATCGCCGCCGCCCGCAAGGCTGTCGGCACGGTCGTCGACGCACTCCCCGACGGCTACCCCACCGGTCTGCGGGTCTACGGCGCCGACAAGCCCCGGGGCTGTGACGACACCTGGCTCGCCCAGCCGGTCGCCGCCCTCGACCGGGCGGGCCTCAAGCGGGCCGGTCAACTCTCCGCGGACGGCTACCGCTTCAAGGGCAAGCAGCTCCATGGCACGGCGACCAGGAGCGGTGCGCCCACGATGGCCCCCGGGCAGTACCTCGACTCCATCGGACCCCACGAGGAGCGCTACTACGCCACCGATCTGGATGTCCACCACCGAGATGTTCGGGCAGCAGGAGGGCGCGACGCCGCTGACCTCGGGCGTCAGCAGGGTCCCTGCGCAGAGCGGTACCGGCGTCTGCGACAAGGCCGGGCGGTACTGGCTGGTCGTCGAGCGCAAGGCCGCCAAGGGCTCGGACGCCGCCCGGTGGCCGATGGAGCTGACGTTTCACGTGGAACATCCGCTGAAGAAGGGCGTCACGCCCGCCCAGTCGGAGCCGGAGTACGGCGTGGGCGGCAAGGACGCCACGCTGCCCACCGCTGCCCCCAAGGACATCACCGGCGGCACCGGCTTCAATGACGCCCGAACGCTGCACCAGGGCGTCTGGCGGGACAAGGTCCTGCCCGCCCAGACCCTTTGGTACAAGGTCCCGGTCGGCTGGTGCCAGCAGCTGCGCTACGACGTGGAGTTCGCCAACGAGCCGACGGTCCGGGGCTACGGCGCCTCTACGTCCTTCGGCGGCACCCAGGACTACACACCGCAGGCTGGGGCCGCAGTGGTCGCGGCCGATACCTCCCGGGGCGATTCCGGCTCCTCGGCGGACGAAACGCCGGGTGGCGGTGGAGGATGGTCCACAGGACGTCTGGTGGCGGTCGCGGCCGGCGGTGTGGGCGTACTGCTGCTGGCCGGTCTGGCGGTCGCCTTCGGGCGGGCGCGCCGACGGCCGCGTGCCGACGGCGGGAATTCGGATCCGATGAGGGGTGGCTCGTGGTGACGGGGCGCACGACGTACAGGGGCATAGCCGTGCTGGCGGCGCTCGCCGCGGTGCCGATCCTGCCGGGGACGGTGGGCGTGGCCTCCGCCGAGAACGTGCCCCACTACCGCATGGCGGAGGGCGCCACGAAGATCGCGGGCAGCCCCAAGTCCACGGACGCACCGTCGCTACGGCCCGGTTTGCACACCGACGCCATCAAGCGCGGCGAGCAGAAGTGGTACGCCGTCAATCTGGACGCCAGGACCAATGCGTACTTCTCGGCCGTCGCGGCGCCCACGCCCGGCACGAAGGTCGCGGACTACGGCGACAAGCTGACCCTCAGCGTCCAGGACAGCAACGGCACGCCCTGCGGCTCGGAGGCGCGGCCGTCCTTCAACGGCGGCGGCATGGCGTACCCGATCGCCGACTACGTCACCCGCCGCATCGGTGCCGACCGCACGGAGTGCCAGAAGGCCGGCCCGTACTACCTTGTGATCACCCGCGAGGGATCGGAGACCTCCGGACCCGACACCTGGCCGCTGGAGATCAACTACCTCAACGAGCCCCGGCTGGAGGGCAGCACCCCCGCCAAGCCCGGCCAGGGCACCTGGAGCACCGCGACCCCGGCACCGCGTACGGACGCCACCAAGCGCGGCGCCCGGGGCGGCACCGGCTTCAATGACGCGGGCTCGGTCGCCTCGGGGGTCTGGAAGGACCGGATCAGGCCGGGCGAGACGCGCTTCTACCGCGTACCGGTGGACTGGGGACAGCGGCTCAACCTGAGCGCCGAGCTGCCGAACGCGACGTCGTCCCGGACCTCCGCCTTCCTCGCCAGGGTGCTCGGGCTGGCCGTCTACAACCCGGCGCGCGGTGCGGTCGGCGACCCCAGCTTTGTCTCGTACACCGGGAAGCCGGCCGCCGCCAAGGAGTTCACCGCGCCGGTCGACTACGGCAACCGCTTCGACTCGACCAACTCGGTCAACGCGATGCGGTTCGCGGGCTGGTACTACCTCGCGGTGAGCCTGCACCCCGATGCCGCGCAGTACTTCGCCAAGGGCGCGGAGCTCACCCTCCGGGTGGATGTCCGGGGCACCGCCAAGGCCGGCCCCGGCTACGCAGGGCCGGCCGGCGCCTTCTCCGTCACGCCAGAGGACCGGGAGACGGCGCAGAAGGGCCAGACCGCACAGGAGGCGGCGAAGAGCGGCACCTTGATGACGGTGGCCTACGCCGGGATCGGCACGGGCGTGGTGCTGCTGCTGGGACTGGGAGCCTGGACGCTGGTGGCACGGCGGTCCGCGGCCGGTGCGGCGGCCTCGGCCGGGCCGGGTACGGCGGCCGGACCGGCTACGGCAAGCGGGCCGGGCGGACCGGCTGCCGGGGGCGGGCCGGGCGGCCATCGCCCCTCGCTGCCGGGACAGTCGACGGACTCGACCCAACAGGCGTCACAGAAACCCCGGTTCGGGCCGCCACAGGGCTGGTAGCGGGTCCCCGACGGGCCGGGTGCACCTCGGCCCCACCGTCCCCGTGGCGGTGCGTCAGGCGGCGATCAGGGCCCATACGCCGACCGCGATGCACAGCAACGCCACGATCAGCACCGGGACCGCGACCTTCGCGGGCGGGCCCGGCTTTCTGTACGGGGCGGGGTGGGCCGGGGACGGCACGGTGACGGCGGTGCCCGCGGGGGGTTGCCCGGGGACCGGCAGCGGGCCCGCCGTATAGGGGCGGGTCGCGGACCGTTCCGGGTGGGCGGCGGCCGTCGGCTCGTACGCGGGCGCCGGGGGCGGCGGCATGCCGGACGAGACGGGCTGCCCGGCCGGCGTGCCGTAGCCGGTGGGCGCACCGCCGTGGCCGGTGCCGGCGTCGCCGTGGCCCGTGAAGGTGCCGCTCTGGCCCGTGAAGGTGCCGCTCTGGCCCGTTGGGGTGTCGCCGTGACCGGTGTACGTGCCGCTGTGGCCCGTGTACGTGCCGCCATGGCCCGCGTACGGGCTGCCCGGCGCGGCCATCGGCATCGGGGTGGGCGTGGGCGTCGGCGGGGTGCTCGGCTCCGGCGGGGCGAGCTGGAAGCTGCCGGTGTCCGACATGGAGACCTGTCCGGTGGCCCCGGTGCCCGTGGTGGCGCCGGCCGTCGCGGTTCCCGCCGGGCCCCTGGGACGCAGCGGCCCGTCCGGCCCGAAGCCGGCCGGCAGCGGCCCTATGTGGTCGAAGACCTCGACGATCTCTTCCTCGATCGTCACGTCCGGCAGCAGCTCGACGGCCGACAGAATCGCCTTCCGCGCCCCGGTAGCCGTCTTGAACCGCGCATCCGGATCCGGGTGTACCAGGGAGGCCAGCACCTGCCACAGCGGCTCCGGGACGCCCTCGGGCGCGTTCGGGATGCCGTGCTGGGTGAAGTGCCGGCTCATCGCCTCGGCGTCCGGCTTGGTGCCGGTGATCAGATAGAGCGCGACCAGGCCGACCGCGAACAGGTCGGCGGGGAAGTCCGGTTCGGCGCCCAGCAGTTGCTCGGGAGCGAAATAACCGGGCGTGCCCACCACGTAGTTGGCCTCGGTGAGCCGTGGCTCGCCCTTGCGCATCGCGATGCCGAAGTCGGACAGCCGCAAGTGCGGCCGCCCGGTGCCGGTGGCCTCCAGCAGCACGTTCGCCGGCTTGATGTCGCGGTGCACCACCCCCTCCGCGTGCACCGCGGTCAGCCCGGCCAGCAGCTGATCCAGGAGGGTGCACACGAACCGCGGCGGCAACGGGCCGTAATCCCCGATCAGATGCGCCAGCGAGCCGCCGTTCACCAGATCCATGGTGAACAGCACCTTGTCGTCGTCCGCGGCCCAGCTCGCCGGGGCCAGCACATGCGGATGGTCGATCCGCAGTGCCTGTTCACGGACGAAGCGCAGCAGGGTGTGCGCGTCGCTCTGTTGCAGCACCTTGGCGGCGACGTAGCGGCGGCGCCGGGCGTCCCAGGCGCGCCAGACCGCGCCCACCCCACCCCGCCCGATCGGGTCGATCAGCTCATACCGACCGGCGAAGACCTCACCCATTGCGCCCCGTCCGCTTTCCGAATCCGCGACGTCCCCTGTGGCTAACTCTGGTGCGCCTCGTAATGGGCGACCGCGTCCGCGGTGCGACCGGCACCGTAGACCCGGAGGAACTCTGCCAGTTCGGGGTGAGCCGGGGCGAGGGTGTTCGCCGCATCGATGATGTCCCCGGCGTCGGCGACCGACCGCAGCAGTGACTGGATCTCCCGCACCACGCGCCGCACCGTGGTCGCCCCCGTGGACGACGTCTGCTGTGCGGTGTTGTTCAGCACCGAGCCGCCCGCCGTCTTCTTGATCTCTTCCATGCGGTCGGTGGCCTCGGCGGCGCTGACGCTGCCGTCGGCGACCTGTCCGGCCAGGTCTTGCAGCGCCTGCACCCGCTGCACCACGGCCGGGTTGCCTATCTTCGCGCGCTGCCCGCTCATCAGCTGGGACAGCATCGGGGCGGACAGACCGAGCACAGCGGCCAGCCGGGCCTGGTTCAGGCCGAGATCGTCGATGAGACGGCGGAACAGCGCACCCAGAGGCTCCCCGTACCAACTGCGCTGGAGCTCCCGGGCCCGCGCGGTGGCTTCCTGCTGTGCTGAGTCCATACCGTCTCCCCTGTCTCCCCGATCGCTTCGCTGCCGCGAATCTCGCGAAGCATCCTACGGAGAGCAACGGTGCGCGGCGATACCCGGTCGGGAAAGCGGTCGGACACCGGGTACCCTGGTCCGCGAAGGGGCCTTAGCTCAGTTGGTAGAGCGCTGTCTTTGCATGGCAGATGTCAGGGGTTCGACTCCCCTAGGCTCCACTCCTCAAAGCCTTCCCGATCGGCGAAATCGCTGGTCAGGAGGGCTTTTCTGATTCTGACGGAGAGTTGGCCGCGCGCGGCGCCGGTGTTGTCCTCCGTACGCGACCGGGCCGGGACCGCCGCCCTCGCTGGGGTGACGGGCCCGGCCCGGTGAGGTGTCCGGTGCTCCGGTGTCAGGTCGTGCCGCCGCGGCGTTCATCGGCCTCGGCCTGCTTGGCCTGGACGTCGGGGTCCAGCGCGGCGCCCTCGCTGCCGTCGACCGCGCTCAGCCGGCCGCGGTCGCTGACCTCGGTCGGAGCCGGCGGCTCGACCAGCCAGTCCGGGTTGGCCTGCTTGTCCCACCACTTCCAGGCGGCGATCGCCCCGCCGGCCAGGATGCCCAGCACCGTGAGGCGCTTGGCGAGCTTGCCGCACTTGGCCCGGCGGCTGTGCTTCTTCTGGAGCTTGGCGATCTCGGCGGCCGTCACCTGGCCGCGGAGCGCGGCGAGCGCGGCGGCACCGCGGGCGACGGCCTCGTCGCGAACCGGCTCGGCCGCGGCGCGGGCGTGGGTCACCGCGTGCTCCAGCCGCGGTGCCGTGTAGTCGGCAGCCTGGCGGGCCGCCTTACGGGTCCGGCAGGCGGCCCGGGTCGCCGCGGCGTCCACCTTGGGCGGCAGCGTGCCTCGGGCGTGCTCGATACGCGGGTGCAGATGCGCTTCGTACTGCGCACGTGCCTGATGAGCGGCCTCGGCCACCTTGGGAGCCGTTCGTGTGCGGGCCTCGTGAGCGAAGTGCACGGCGGCTTCCTTGGCCGTACCGGCATACGGAGCCACCACCTCCGCTGCGTGCCGCACGCTGTCCTTGGCCGTATCGGTCGCGGCGCGCACGCTCTTCTTGCGGGTCACGGGATCCTCCTCCTCGGTGGCGTGTCCGGGGCTTGGGGGTTGGTCCCCCGTGTCTTCTCTGTCGCCTGTCCACCCGTTTGAAGATCATGCCCGCTCATGCGTCGTACGGCATGTGCGAGCGGGCATCCGGGTCATTGCGGACCTTCCGGAGTCTTGTTGACGACAATGCCACGATTTGCCGCTCCGGGCGCTGGAAATCCGCACGAAAACCGGCAAGAGGTGCGGGCGGGACGGCGCGCACAGGCCGCGCAGAGGCCTTCGGCGGGCCGGTCCATGCGAGGATCAGGATCCGTCAGCGAAGACTTATGGAAGGTAGAACGTGGCTGAGCAGCTCTACGCCACCCTGAAGACGAACCAGGGCGACATCGAGATTCGGCTCCTGCCGAACCATGCACCGAAGACGGTCAAGAACTTCGTCGAGCTCGCCCAGGGTGAGCGGGAGTGGACCCACCCGGCGACCGGCAAGAAGTCCACGGACCGGCTCTACGACGGCACCGTCTTCCACCGGGTGATCAGCGGCTTCATGATCCAGGGCGGCGACCCGCTGGGCAACGGCACCGGCGGCCCCGGCTACGAGTTCGGGGACGAGTTCCACCCCGACCTGGCCTTCAACAAGCCGTACCTGCTGGCCATGGCCAACGCCGGTCCGGGCACGAACGGCTCGCAGTTCTTCATCACCGTCGGCGCCACCGCGTGGCTGACCGGCAAGCACACCATCTTCGGTGAGGTCAGCAGCGAGGCGAGCAAGAAGGTCGTCGACGCCATCGCCGCCACCCAGACCAACCCGCGCACCGACCGTCCGCTCCAGGACGTCGTGATCGAGTCGGTGGCCATCGAGACCCGCTGACCCGCGTCGCCGGCCCCGGACGGATCCGGGGAACCATTGCGCCCCGCCCGGTCGTACATCAGGCGGGGCGCGACGCTCGTCCACGGGCGAAGGCCGGGCGGAAGGCGAAGGCTGACGCGCCCGGACGGAGAAGAGGACGAGGGACGGATGGACCAGGTGCCAGGCAGCCCGAAGGAGCCGCAGGACGCGCGGGATGACGATGGCCTGCCGGGCTGCCACCGCCACCCGGATCGCCCCAGCGGCATCCGCTGCACTCGCTGTGACCGGCCCATATGCCCCGAGTGCATGGTCAGTGCCTCGGTCGGCTTCCAGTGCCCGGAGTGTGTACGGGGCGGTGCCGGCACCGGTCACGCACCGCAGGCCGCGGCGCCGCGCACGATCGCGGGCGGCACCATCGCGGCCGATCCGCGGCTGATCACCAAGATCCTGCTGGGCCTCAACGCCGCCGTGTTCGTCGCCGTGCTGGCGACGGGCGGTGAACTGAGCCCGCTGGTCCACCGGCTCGATCTGCTCGGGCTCGACGCCGACCCGAGCCGGCATCAGCTCATCGGTGTCGCCGAGGGCGAGTGGTACCGCCTGCTGACCGCGATGTTCCTGCACCAGCAGATCGCGCACTTCGCGTTCAACATGCTCTCGCTGTGGTGGCTGGGCCCGCCGCTGGAGGCGGCGCTCGGCCGGCTGCGGTTCATCGCGCTCTATGTGCTGGCCGGCCTGGGCGGCAGCGCCCTGTCGTATCTCCTCGCCGCACCGGGCCAGCCCTCGCTGGGCGCCTCCGGCGCGATCTTCGGCCTGCTCGGTGCGACGGCCGTACTCCTGCGGCGGCTGAATTACGACATGAAGCCGGTGCTGATCCTGCTCGGCATCAACCTGGCCTTCACGTTCCTGTGGCCGAACATCGCCTGGCAGGCCCATGTCGGCGGCCTGGTGGTGGGCGCCGCGGTGGCGTTCGGAATGGTGCATGCGCCGCGCGACCGCCGGACGCTGGTGCACGCCGCGACCTGCGCGGTGGCGTTCCTGGCAGTCATCGCGGTGGTGTGGGTCCGGACCCTTCAGCTGGTGGGCTGAGAGTCCGTCCCGGCATGTTGTCCACAGTGCGTGGCCGATCTTGTGCATGCGGTGCGGAACTTTCTTTCCGCACCGCTCCGGGCTGCGTTTCCCCAGCAAGGAACGGGGGAGCCGTAGCCCGGCAGAGGGTGCCGCCGATCACACCGGCGTCAACCTCTGGAGGGTTATCCACAGATCTTCTGAAGTTTTCCCCGGCTGTGGATAACCGTGTGGATGGCCTTGGGCAGGGCTTGCGCTACTTCCACTGGGTGGATACGCCGAAGCCCACCGCGATGAAGCCGAAGCCACACACGATGTTCCAGTTGCCCATGGCGGCGATGGGCAGATCGCCCTCGGAGACGTAGAACATCACGATCCACACCAGCCCGATGAGGAACATCGCCAACATCAGCGGCGCCACCCAGCCACGGCCTGAGCTCATCTTCAGGTTGGTGGTCTTCGCTGGCGGCGGCGTGAAGTCGTCCTTCTTGCGGATCCGTGACTTCGGCACGAGGAACTCTCCTGTCGATGCGCTGCTCCCCCGCTCTCGTGGTCGCGCGAGCGGGCGGTGCCCCCATCCGCGGGGGAGGTACGAGGTGTACGCCAGGGCACGGACGCGGTGGGGAGCGGATTCCTTTCCCGGGCGTCCGTTAGCGTAGTGCTTCCGTGGCGTCGTAAGGAGTAAGGGTACGTTGAGCAATTCCGCTGACTCCCCCGACCGCCCCACCCGCTCCCGCCTGCGGCCCGTACGGCTCCTCACCCTGGTCGTGTTCGCGCTCGCCGGGCTGATGTTCTGGCTGAGCTTCGACACCGCGCGGGGCACGAATCTGCGCTCGGACGACTCGATGCTGCGGTTGTCCGACCTCATCCAGGAACGCAGCCACAAAAACGGTGCCCAGGACGACCGTAACGCCACCCTGCGGGGAGAGGTCGACGCGCTCGCGCAGCGCGACAACGGCAGCTCCCGGGCCGAGGAGGCCAAGCTCAAGGCGCTGGAGAAGAAGGCCGGCACCAAGCCGGTGAAGGGGCAGGGCGTGACGGTCACGCTCACCGACGCCCCGCCCAACGCCACCGCCAAGATCCCCGGGCTGCCCGAGCCGCAGCCCAACGACCTGGTCATCCACCAGCAGGACCTCCAGGCCGTGGTGAACGCCCTGTGGCACGGCGGCGCCAAGGGCATCAAGGTCATGGACCAGCGGCTGATCTCCACCAGCGCGGTGCGCTGCGTCGGCAACACCCTGATCCTCCAGGGCCGGGTCTACTCCCCGCCGTACAAGGTCACCGCCGTCGGCAACCGCGAGGCCCTCATCAACGCACTGACCGCGTCCCCCGCCATCCAGAACTATCTCCAGTACGTGAACGCCTACGGCCTGGGCTGGAAAGTCGACCAGCACGAGGCGGTGACTCTTCCCGGCTACTCCGGCACAGTGGATCTCCACTACGCACAGCCTGTGAAGCCGTAGCCCGCACGCCGTGGGCGCCGGGGAGGGGCGGGGCCGGATGACGCTGCGGGGCCGGACAACCGTGCGGTGGATCGTGCGGACGCTCAGCGAGATCTGTGTGACCGCCGGCGCACTGATCGTGCTCTTCGTGGCCTACCTCCTCTTCTGGACCGGCGTACAGGCCGACAGCGCCATGGACGGCGAGATCGGCAGGCTCCGGGACCAGTGGTCCACGGGCCGGGTGACCGCCCCCGACCGCACACCGGCCGCCGACGGCGGCACCACTCCGGCCGAGCCTCCCCGCCGCTCCACCCCGGGCACCTCGTTCGCCGTCATGTACATCCCGCGCCTGGGCGCCGACTGGACCAAGCCCGTCCTGGAAGGCACCGTGTCCGACACCCTCAAGCGGGGCCTCGGCCATTACGCTCGCACCGCCCGGCTCGGCGCGATCGGCAACTTCTCCGTCGCCGGCCACCGCCGCACCTACGGCGACCCCTTCAAGGACTTCCCGCGGCTGCGCCCCGGCGACGCGGTGGTGCTGACCGACGGCACGACCTGGTTCACCTACCGCATCGACAACCGGCCCTACACGACGCTGCCCGGCGACATCGGGGTGATCGACCCGGTACCGCGGAAGTCCGGTTTCAACGGTCCCGGGCGCTATCTCACGCTGACCACCTGCGAGCCGGAATGGGGCCACAGCCACCGGCTGATCACCTGGGCACACCTGGATTCCACCCAACCCGTGGCACAGGGAAGGCCATCGGCTTTGACCGGCTGACCCACCTGGGCCCGTCCTCGCCCCTTACTCTGGTGTCGCAATCGACATCGTCATCGGCATCGGCAAGGGGACAGCGACAGCATGTACGGCTGGATCTGGCGGCATCTGCCGGGCAACACATGGGTGAAAGCGCTGATTTCCCTGGTGCTCGTGCTGGCGGTCGTCTTCGTGCTTTTCCAGTACGTCTTTCCGTGGGCGGAGCCGCTGCTCCCCTTCAATGACGTCACTGTCGATGAAGGGATGGCCGCCCGATGACCGCACGGATTCTCGTCGTCGACAACTACGACAGCTTCGTCTTCAACCTCGTCCAGTACCTCTACCAACTCGGCGCCGAATGCGAGGTGCTGCGCAACGACGAGGTCGCGACGCGGCACGCCCAGGACGGCTTCGACGGGGTGCTGCTGTCGCCCGGCCCCGGGACGCCCGAGCAGGCCGGCGTCTGCGTCGACATGGTCCGGCACTGCGCGGACACCGGCGTCCCGGTCTTCGGCGTCTGCCTGGGCATGCAGTCGATGGCGGTCGCCTACGGCGGCGTGGTGGACCGCGCCCCCGAGCTGCTGCACGGCAAGACCTCGCTGGTCCACCACGACGACGTCGGCGTCTTCTCCGGGCTGCCGTCCCCCTTCACCGCCACCCGCTATCACTCCCTGGCGGTCGAGCCGGACACTGTCCCCGACGAACTGATCGTCACGTCCTGGACGGAGGCCGAGGACGTCCCCGGCGGACGGATCGTCATGGGCCTGCGGCACCGCGAACTCCGCGTCGAGGGCGTCCAGTTCCACCCCGAGTCGGTCCTGACGGAGTGGGGACACCGGATGCTGGCCAACTGGCTCGTCGAATGCGGTGACAAGGGGGCGGTGGAGCGCTCGACGGGGCTGGCCCCAGTGGTCGGCAAGGCAGGCGGGTGACCGCTCTGCGCCCGGAACGTGAAGGGAGATCCTACGAGCCGAACGAGCCGGACCGGTCCTCCACTCCGCAGGACCCGTACCGGCAGCCCGATCCGTTCGAGGCGGCGGTGGAGGGGCTCGCCGACCCGCTGACCGATCCGCTGCCGGGCCAGGCGCCCCCGGCACCCGGGTCCGGTCCGTACGGACAGCCGGGCCGTGGCCGCCGACGGGGCAAGCCCGCTCAGGAGGGCGGGAGGCCGGGCTCACCGTGGTTCCGGCCGCATCTGGAGCCCGAAGGGCCGTCCCGGCCGGATCCGCAGGCGCACGGCCCTCAGATGGCCGCCTACGGCCAGGCGTACGGCTCCGGCTACGTCCCCCGCCCCGCCACCGCCGAGTCGATATCCCGGCGCGAAGCCGCCCCGGAGGTACCGGCGTCACCGGCCCCCGCTCCGCGGGTGAGCTCGACGCCGGCCGTGAGCCCCGCTCCGGCCAGGGCCGCTGCCCCCGCGTCGCGGCAGGACGACGAGACCATGGCGCTGCGGCAGGCAGAGAAGCCTGACGGGGACGGCGTTTCACGTGAAACCGGCGCGACGGTTTCACGTGAAACCGCGACAGGGACCCCGGAGCTCGGAGGCCGAGCGGCCCGGCGCAAGGCCGCTCAGGAGGCCGCCAAGCGGGGCGGCAGACGTGGACGCCACAGTGGAGCCGCCGCCGCTACAGCCGCCGCTGCTACCGCTTCGGAACCAACCTCCGCCCCCATGTCCCGGCTGGAGGCCCGGCAGGCCGCACGAGCCGCCAAGGACAGCCCCAGCCTGATCGCCAGCCGTGCGCTGGGCGAGGTGTTCATCACCCTCGGCGTACTGATGCTGCTGTTCGTCACCTATCAGCTCTGGTGGACGAATGTGCTGGCCGAGCAGGAGGCGGGCGGCGCCGCCAACAACCTTCAGCACGAATGGGACAAGGGCGGCGGCGAGAAGAAGAACCTCGCGGACGGCGAGCGCTTCGGGATCATGTATATCCCCAAGCTGGATGTGAAGGCGCCGATAGCCGAGGGCATCGACAAGCACAAGGTGCTGGACCACGGCCTGATCGGTCACTACGACAAGAACAGCGGGATCAAGACCGCGATGCCCTGGGACAAGAAGGGCAACTTCGCGGTGGCGGCCCATCGCAATACGCACGGCGAGCCGTTCCGCTACGTCAACCGGCTCACCAAGGGCGACAAGATCATCGTCGAGACGAAGAGCTCGTACTACACCTACGAGATGGAGAGCATCCTCCCGCAGACGTCGCCGAGCAACACCAGCGTGATCGGCCCGGTGCCGCCCGGCTCGGGATTCACCGGGCCCGGCCGCTACATCACCCTGACGACCTGCACCCCCGAGTTCACCAGTACCTATCGGATGATCGTCTGGGGCAAGATGGTCGACGAGCGGCCGCGGAGCAAGGGCAAACCGGATGCGCTCGCCGGCTGAGCAAACATAAGAGGGGTGCTACGCGGTGACTGCCACCGGAAACGACGAGGCATGCGACCGGTCCGCGCCGCCACTCAAGCCGCGCCGGGTGCGCCGGGCCATCGCCTCCGTCGTCAGCGTCATCGGTGAGCTGCTGATCACGGTCGGGCTGATCCTGGGACTGTTCGTCGCGTACTCGCTGTGGTGGACCAACGTCCTCGCCGACCGCGAAGCCCACAAGCAGGGTGACCAGGTGCGCCGGCACTGGGCGAGCAACGGGCCCAAGGGGCCGGGCGAGCTGGACACCAAGGACGGCATCGGCTTTCTGCACGTACCGGCGATGAACAACGGCGAGGTGCTGGTCGAGAAGGGCACCGACTCCGAGATCCTCAACGAGGGGGTGGCCGGCTATTACACCAAGCCGGTCAAGTCGGGGCTGCCCAAGGACAAGAAGGGCAACTTCACCCTCGCCGCGCACCGCGACGGCCACGGCGCGAAGTTCCACAACATCGACAAGCTCAAGGACGGCGACCCGATCGTCTTCGAGACCAAGGACACCTGGTACGTCTACAAGGTCTTCGCGACCCTGCCGGAGACCTCCAAGTACAACGTGGACGTCCTCGACGACATCCCGAAGGAATCCGGCAAGCGCAAGGCGGGCCGCTACATCACCCTCACGACCTGCACCCCGGTCTACACCTCGAACTACCGCTTTATCGTCTGGGGCGAACTGGAGCGGACCGAGAAGGTCGACGCGGAGCGCACGCCGCCGAAGGAACTCCGCTAGGCCGCGGGGGGGGGGCGCAGAGCTTCCCAGGAAGCTCCGGTGCTCCCAGGCAGAGACCCGGCCTTCCCTGGCCCCGACGCTCCCACCTCCGCGCAGCAGAAAGCCCCGGCGCCCTCTGAAGGGCCGCCGGGGCTTCGTGTCTGCCAGGGCCGAAGCGGCCGGGCTGCTAGCCGAACGCTCCGCCGAGGAATCCACCGCCGTCATCGCCGCCGTTGCCGCCCCCGCCGCCGATGGTGGTCAGCGTCACGGTGGTGGTCTTGGGGTCGGACGGTGTCGCCGGCTGCGGGTCCTGGGCGGCCACGCGGGCGTTGTCGTCCTGCGAGCTGTCGGCGGCGAACTGGATGTTGGTGAAGCCGGCCTGCTGGAGCGCCTTCTTCGCGTCCTTCACCGTCTGGCCGATGACACCCGGGACCGGCGTCTGGGCCCCCGCCTTGCCGACCGTCAGGGTCACGGTGGAGCCGAGCTTGGCCGGGGTGCTTCCCTCGGGGCTCTGGCTCTGCACCTTGCCGACCTGGTTCGGGTCGGTGACATCCTGCTCGACCTTGGCGACCTTGAAGCCCAGGTCCTCGAGCTGCTTCTTGGCCGCCTCGAAGTCCTGTCCCGTGACGGGCGGGACGTTCCGCTTCGGGGACTCCTGAGCAACAGTGAGGACGATCTGCGTGCTCTTGGACGCCTCGCTCTGGGGCTGGGGATTCTGGCCGATCACGGTGCCCGGGTTCCGGTCGGATTCCTTCTTGACCTGTCGGACGTTCTTGAAGCCCTTGCGGCCGAGGCGTTCGACCGCCTTTTGGTACGAGAGGTCTTCCACGTCCGGAACGGTGACCTTGATGGGCCCGGTGCACAGCGTGACCTTGACCGCCTCATCCTTGTCGACCTCGCCGCCGGCCTCCGGGGTCTGCGCGGTGACCTGGCCCTTCTTGACGTTGTCACAGGCCTTGCGGCCCCCCTCGGACACCTTGAAGCCGCCGTTCCGGCCGGACGCCTTGGCTTCCTTGAAGTACTTGCCGATGAGGCTGGGCACTGGTGTGCTGCCACCCCCATTGGTCTTGCTGAACATCGCCTTGCCGATGAAGATCGCACCGATCAGGACGAGGACGGCCGCGATCACCAGCAGGATCGTCGAGGTGTTGCTCTTCTTCTGGCCGCCACCGCGGCGCCGGTCGCCGCGGTCGTCATAGCCGTAGCCCCCGTCATCCGCGTTCATCGGCGGAAGCATGGAGGTCTGGCCGGCCGGGTCCTGCGGACGCAGCATGGTGGTCGGCTGGTCCTGGTCGTAGCCGCCCGCGCCCATCGCGGCGGCCGCTGCGACCGGCTGGCCGTCCAGCGCCGCCTCGATGTCGGCACGCATCTCGTCGGCCGACTGATAGCGGTAGTCCGGGTCCTTGACCAGCGCCTTCAGGACGATGGCGTCCATCTCCGGCGTGATCTCGGGGTCGAAGTTGCTCGGCTTCTGCGGCTCCTCGCGGACATGCTGATAGGCCACCGCGACCGGTGAGTCACCGACGAACGGGGGCCGTACCGTGAGCAGCTCGTAGAGCAGACAGCCGGTGGAGTACAGGTCGGAGCGGGCGTCGACCTGCTCGCCCTTGGCCTGCTCGGGCGAGAGGTACTGGGCCGTACCGATGACCGCCGCGGTCTGCGTCATGGTCATCCCGGCATCACCCATGGCCCGGGCGATGCCGAAGTCCATGACCTTGACCTGGCCGGTGCGCGTCAGCATGACGTTGGCCGGCTTGATGTCGCGGTGGACGATGCCGGCCCGGTGGGAGTACTCCAGCGCCTGGAGGACACCGGTGGTCATCTCCAGCGAGCGCTCGGGCAGCAGCTTTCTTCCGGAGTGCAGCAGCTCACGGAGCGTGGAGCCGTCCACGTACTCCATGACGATGTACGGGATCGAGACACCGTCGACATAGTCCTCGCCGGTGTCGTAGACCGCGACGATCGACGGATGGTTCAGCGAGGCGGCCGACTGGGCCTCACGGCGGAACCGGGCCTGGAAGGACGGGTCACGGGCGAGGTCCACCCGCAGCGTCTTCACAGCCACGGTGCGGCCCAGGCGGGTGTCATGCGCGAGGTACACCTCGGCCATGCCACCGCGGCCGAGCACCGAGCCCAGCTCGTACCGGCCGCCGAGGCGACGCGGCTCTTCCATAAGCTTCTCCAGCCCTCTCCGTCAGTCCCGACCGCACCGGTGTGTGGTCCGGCGGTGTGCTGTCCGGGCATACCGTACCCGCCACGCCGTACCGGACCGGGCCGGAGCCGCAACCTGATATGTGACCGGTATGGGCATGATCCGCGTCACTTCTCGCCTTCGAGTACCGCCCGCATGACGTCCTTTGCGACCGGAGCTGCGAGCCTGCCGCCGGCGATGTCATCGCGGAGCGTGTCGGATCCCTCAATGACGACGGCCACCGCGACCGGGGTGCCCTTGTTGGTCTTCGCGTAGGAGATGAACCAGGCGTACGGATTGTCCTTGTTGTTCTCGCCGTGCTGCGCGGTGCCGGTCTTACCGCCGACGGTGACGCCCGGGAGCTGGGCGGCGGTTCCCGTGCCCGACTTGACCACGGTCTCCATGATGCTCTGGACCTTCTGCGCGTTCTCCGGGCTGAGCGGCTGGCTCATCTCCTGCGGAGTGTGCTGCTGGACCACATTGAGGTTCGGCGCGACCAGCGAGTCGACCATGTACGGCTTCATCAGCTTGCCGCCGTTGGCGACCGCCGAGGCGACCATGGCCATCTGGAGCGGTGTGGCGCGGTTGGAGGCCTGGCCGATGCCCGCCATCGCGTTCTGCGGCCGGTTGTCCTTGGGGAAGATGCTCTCGGAGGCACGGACCGGGGTGTTGATCCCCGGGTTGTTGAAGCCGAACTTCTCCGCCTCGTCCATCATCTTCTTGTTGCCGAGGTCGGCGCTGATCTTGCCGAACACGGTGTTGCAGGACACCCGCAGCGCCTCCCGCAGGGTGGCGTTCTTGCAGGGGATGTTGCCCTCGTTCTTCAGCTCGATGCCCGAGGTGTCGGGGAGCGTGTAGGGCAGCGGCGACCGGGTGTGGGAGTCGACGTCGTCGTAGAGACCGTTCTCCAGAGCGGCCGAGGCCGTGACGACCTTGAAGGTGGAGCCGGGCGGGTAGGTCTGGCGCAGCGCCCGGTTGAGCATCGGCTCGTCGGGGTTCTTCTTCTTCTGGAGCGCGAGATACGCCTCGGCGTCCTTGTTGCTCATCCCGGCGAAGGTGGACGGGTCGTAGGACGGGGTGCTGGCCAGGGCCAGGATCGCGCCGGTCTCCGGGTTGATCGCGGCGACCGCGCCCTTCTGGTTGCCGAGCCCGTCGAAGGCGGCCTTCTGGGCCTTGGCATCAAGGGTGGTCACCACGTTGCCGCCCTTCTGTTTGCTGCCGGTGAACATGTCGACCGTGCGGCTGAAGAAGAGCCTGTCGTCGGTGCCGCTGAGAATGCCGTCGTTGAGCTTCTCGAGCTGGTTGGCGTCGAAGGCCTGCGAGGCGTAGCCGGTGACCGGCGCCCACATCTTGCCGTTCTTGTACGTCCGCTTGTACTTGAAGTCGCCGCTGTCGGTGGTCGTGGAGCCGGTGATGGCCTTGCCGTCCACGATGATGTTGCCGCGCGGGGTGCTGTAGCGCTCGATGGCGACCCGGCGGTTGTGCGGGTCGTTCTTGAGCTCGTCACCCTGGACGAACTGCACCCAGTTGACGCGGATCAGCAGGGCGAGGACGAGCAGGCCGCAGAAGATCGCGACCCGGCGCAGAGGCTTGTTCACGGACGGACCACCTGGGTCATCTCGGCGTCGGTGGAGGGGGCGGGGGCCGGCGCCGGGCGGCGCGCGGTGTCACTGATCCGCAGCAGGATGGCGACCAGTGCCCAGTTGGCGATCACGGACGAGCCACCCTGGGCGAGGAACGGCATCGTCATACCCGTCAGCGGGATCAGGCCCGTCACACCGCCGGCGACGACGAAGACCTGAAGGGCGAAGGCACCGGACAGGCCGATTGCCAGCAGCTTGCCGAACGGGTCGCGGGCCGCCAGCGCCGTACGGATACCGCGCTCGATCAGCAGGCCGTACAGCAGCAGGATGGCCATCAGTCCGGCGAGCCCGACCTCCTCGCCGACCGTGGCGAGGATGTAGTCACTCTTTGGCGCGATACCGAGGATGAGGCGGGAGTAGCCCTGGCCCAGTCCGGAGCCGAGGATGCCGCCGGAGCCGAAGGAGTACATGGCCTGGGCGGTCTCGGTGACACCGCCGTCGAGCAGCTCCAGCGGGTTGAGCCAGTTGTGGACACGCGTCTGGACGTGCGACTCGAAGGTCGCCACCGCGACCGCGCCGCCCGCGCTGAGCAGCAGACCGAACACGATCCAGCTGGTCCGCTCGGTCGCCACGTACAGCATCACGACGAACAGGCCGAAGAACAGCAGCGAGGTACCGAGGTCGGTTTCGAAGACCAGGATCATCAGGCTCAGCGCCCAGATGACGAGGATCGGGCCGAGGTCGCGGCCGCGGGGGAGGTAGAGCCCCATGAAGCGGCGGCTGGCCAGTGCCAGCGCGTCCCGCTTCACCATCAGATAGCCGGCGAAGAAGATCGCGATGATGATCTTCGCGAACTCACCGGGCTGGAGCGAGCCGAGACCCGGGATCGTGATCCAGATCTTCGCGCCGTTCACACCGGGGAAGAACATCGGCGCGACCAGCAGCACCAGCGCGACCACCATCGAGATGTAGGTGTAGCGCTGGAGGACGCGGTGGTCCTTGAGGAAGATCAGGATGGCGAGGAAGAAGGCGACGCCGAGGGTCGACCACATCAACTGGTTGGGCGCCATCGCCTTGCCCAGCGACGGCTCCTGGTCCAGCCGCCAGATGAAGATCAGGCCCAGGCCGTTGAGCAGGGTGGAGATGGGCAGCATCAGCGGGTCGGCGTACGGCGCCCACTTGCGGACGACGAGATGCGCGACGCCCGCCAGCAGGCCCAGCCCGAGGCTGTAGCCCAGCACACCGGCCGGCACCGTACCGTCCTTCGCCAGACCGACGTTGACGTACGCGAACACCGGAATCAGCACCGCGAAGATGAGCATCGCGAGCTCGGTGTTGCGGCGGCTCGGGGCTCCGATGGTGCCGATGGTGGTGGTGTTGGTGGTGCTGCTGCTCATGAGATCTACGGCCCCCTACGCCCTCACTGCTGGGTGCTGCAATTCTTTTCCAGCTTCTGCTGCTCCTGGGAAGGGGCCTGGCTGGGAGTGGCTGTGGGAGACGGAGACGTGGTCGCCGCCAGCGGGCTGGCCGTGCCGGTGCCGCTGTTCCCGCCGGTGCTGCCGGGCCGGTGGCTCGGCGACGCGGACGGGGAACCGGGCTTGCTCGGCGTGCCGGTCTGGCCGTGGCCAGGGTGGCGCGCCGCATCACGCTCGGCGGCTTCCCGCTGCTCCTTACTACGGCAGGCGTTGGCCTGCTTACTCAGCTCGGTGACTTTTTCGCCCGCTTGCGTGCGATTGTCGACCGCGATCGTCTCCTTGACCTGGTTGCGCTGATACAGCGGCAGGTACTTGAGTTCGATCTCGGGGTGGTCCTCGTCCACATCATTGAGCCTGATCCACGCGAGGTCCTGGCTGATACCCCGGTAGAGCGCGATGTGGTCGTCCTTGGCACCGACGAAGTACTGGGTCTGCGTCCAGTTGTAGCCCGCGTAGCAGCCGCCGCCTACGACGGCCAGCGCCAGCGCGATGAGCAGCGACCGCTTGATCCACCGCCCGCGCCGCCGGGGCTTGACGAAGTCCTCGTCCATGAACGCGCCGAACGAGCCCTGGGGCGGCCCGCCGACCTCCTGGTCACCGCTGCCGGGCGGCCCGAAGGCGCCACCGGGCGCACCCGGGTTCGGCCCGCCGGGCCGGCCGAGTTCGGCGGCCCGGGCGGCGGGTGTCTGCATCGTGCTCGGGTCGCTGAGCTGGTTCTGGTTCTCCGCGACGGCACCGACGATGACCGGGGTGTCGTTGAGCTGGCCGGCCAGCGTCTCGTTGCCGTCCACGTCCAGGACGTCGGCGACGATGCAGGTGATGTTGTCGGGTCCGCCGCCGCGCAGCGCGAGCTGGATCAGCTCCTGCACCGTCTCCTGCGGACCGTGGTAGCTGGCGAGGGTCTCCTCCAGCGTCTGGTGGCTGACCACCCCGGACAGCCCGTCCGAGCAGATCAGATACCGGTCGCCGGCCCGCACCTCGCGGATCGACAGATCGGGCTCGACATGATCGCCGCTGCCCAGCGCCCGCATCAGCAGCGACCGCTGCGGATGGGTGGTGGCTTCCTCTTCGGTGATCCGGCCCTCGTCGACCAGCCGCTGCACCCAGGTGTGGTCCTGGGTGATCTGGGTCAGGACGCCGTCGCGCAGCAGGTACGCCCGCGAGTCGCCGACGTGGACGAGGCCGAGCCGCTGCCCGGTCCACAGCAGGGCGGTCAGGGTCGTGCCCATGCCCTCCAGCTGGGGGTCCTCCTCGACCATCACCCGCAGCTGGTCATTGGCGCGTGTGACGGCCGTGCCCAGGGAGGTGAGGAGGTCGGAGCCGGGGACGTCGTCGTCGAGCTGGACGAGGGTGGAGATCACCTCGGAGGAGGCGACCTCACCGGCGGCCTGGCCGCCCATGCCGTCGGCGATGGCGAGCAGCCGGGGCCCGGCGTAGCCGGAGTCCTCGTTGCCCTCGCGGATCATGCCCTTGTGCGATCCGGCGGCGAAGCGCAGTGACAGACTCATGCGCACCTCACCCGTCGGCTCGGGGTACAGCCGGTCTCTTCGAGCCACACTGCCCACCCTCCGGTCGGGAGCACGCCCGGGTCCGCCGAGTGGACCGTCGCGGCTCGCTCGCTCCGCTCGCTCATTGTCGTACTACTTCCGCAGCTCGATGACGGTCTTGCCGATGCGGATCGGGGCTCCCAGCGGAATCGGTGTCGGGGTCGTCAGTCGGGTCCGGTCCAGGTACGTGCCGTTGGTGGAACCGAGGTCCTCGACGATCCACTGGCCGTCACGGTCCGGGTAGATCCTGGCATGCCTGCTGGACGCGTAGTCGTCGTCCAGCACGATGGTGGAGTCGTGCGCTCGGCCCAGAGAGATGGTCTGGCCCTGGAGGGCGACGGTGGTGCCGGTCAGCGAGCCTTCGGAGACCACGAGCTTCGTGGGCGCTCCGCGGCGCTGCCGGTTGTTGTTGCCGCGGCCGCCTTCCTGGCGGCGCTGCTGTTGTGGCGGCGCGGCAGCCTGGCGCTGCCCACGCGCTTCCTGACCGCCGCGACGGGCGGCACCGCGTTGTGTGACGCGCGTGCCGAACAGATCGCTGCGGATGACCTGTACGGCCACGATGACGAACAGCCACAGTACGGCGAGGAAACCCAACCGCATGACCGTGAGGGTCAGCTCTGACATTGCCCCCGCTTCACCCTTCGGCTTGCCGGTAAACGATGGTGGTACTGCCCACGACAATCCGCGAGCCGTCGCGGAGATTAGCGCGAGTGGTGTGCTGCCCGTCTACCACGATGCCGTTCGTGGAACCCAGATCCTGGATCATGGGGGGCGTTCCGACCCGGATCTCACAGTGACGCCGGGAGACACCCGGGTCGTCGATCCGTACGTCAGCGTCGGTGCTGCGACCCAGCACGAGCGTGGGTCGCGAGATCTGGTGGCGGGTGCCGTTGATCTCGATCCAGCGCCTGGTTTGCGCGTGGGGCTGCGGTCCTGCACCGGGCGGTGCCGTACGGGGTACGGACTGTGCGCCGCCGGGAGGCGGGGACGAAGGCATGGGGGGCGGGCTCACATGGCCGCCGCCGGGCTGGCCGCCGCGAGGCGCCGCGGTGGAGCGCCGGTCGGCCGCCGCCGGGCCCGGCTGCTCCTGCGACGAGCTGGAGGCGAGCGTGCGGCTGCGCACGCGGTACAGGCCGGTGTCGAGATCGTCGGCCTTCTCCAGATGGACCTTGATCGAGCCCATGAAGGTGTACCGCTGCTGCTTGGCGTAGTCGCGGACCATGCTGGAGAGCTCGTCGCCGAGCTGCCCGCTGTAGGGGCTCAGCCGCTCGTAGTCGGGGGTGCTCAGCTCGACGATGAAGTCGTTGGGGACGACCGTGCGGTCGCGGTTCCAGATGGTGGCGTTGTTGTCGCACTCGCGCTGTAGCGCGCCGGCGATCTCAACGGGCTGCACCTCGGACTTGAACACCTTGGCGAAGGTGCCGTTGACGAGACCTTCGAGACGCTGCTCGAAACGCTTCAGTACTCCCACGGGGCACCTCCTTCCTCAGTCTTCGTCGGGGTCGTCCTGATCGAGTCGTCCTGATACTGCTTACTGATCGTATCCACGCGTAGGGAAATCGGCTGGTTCCCCTTTCCCGCCTTGAGGACGAGTGTCGCCCCTCACAGGGTTGCCCGGCGCTTGTCTGCTCCTTGTCCAGTGCTCGTGCACTGCGATCGTAGATGTGCCCCGAAGACAGTGTCCCGCAACCGCCGAGCTCTCCGGCCGGGCGGGGCCCGGAGTCGGACATGAAGCGGCCCGGCCGGGTCGGCCGGCCCCGAGGCGGACCGGGCGGCCCGCACCCTGATTGCGGCTACCGCGAGTGTGACCCCTAGGAGCAGCGCGCGGCGAATGCCCGCGGTGAGGCGGGGTGCCGCCCGGGTTGCCGCACGGCGGGGACCGGGGAAAAGGCGTGTGAAGTCACCCCTGACAGCGTGCTAGTGTTCTGGATGTCGGCAGGCGCTCGCAGCAAGACCCGGACAGAACAGCCCGGATCGCGTGAGAGAATCAACCGGCAGCACCCATGCGCGGGTGGCGGAATAGGCAGACGCGCTGGATTCAGGTTCCAGTGCCCGAAAGGGCGTGGGGGTTCAACTCCCCCCTCGCGCACAGATGAGACCCCCGGTCTCCGGAGAAATCCGGTGACCGGGGGTCTTTCGTTGTGTTCGTCACTTGTTGCCCATGTCACGGGCGAGGAGCTCCGCCGGCAGCCGTCAGCCGGATCGTTGAGGCCTACGTCACATTCACAGCCTCCGGCGCCCTCGCCGGACCCGTTTCCGCCCGCCCCGTTGCCTCCGTTACCCGGCGATCTCACTGACGAACGTACGGAACCCGGCGGCAGCGGCCCCGAGGGGTCGGGATTCGGTGCCCCCGGGGTGGGCGCGAGGTGGGGCGGCCGGGCGACGCGCTCTCCCGGCGGGCGCCCGCCGGGAGGTGGCTGCATCGGGCGCGTGGGCAGTCGTGCCGCCCGCCCATGCCCCGCTCCGGTGTCCCGGCCGGGCTCAGGCGGCGAGGCGCGCGACGAGGGCCTTGGCCTTGGCCGCCGCGTCCTCGCGGGCCTTGTCGCGGGAGGTCTCGTACAGCGGGACCAGCTCGGCCATCGCCGGGTTGTTCGGGGCCATGGTCAGCTCCGGGACGATGAAGTCGACGTCCAGGCCCATCCCGCCGTTCAGCACGGCCGCCAGGTAGTTCTGGACGTACTCGAAGGACTCACGGGGCGTGCCCGGCGCGTAGGAACCGCCACGGCTGGCGACGACGGTGACCGGGGTGCCCTTGGCTGACGGCTGCTCACCCGCCGTACGTCCCATGATGATCACCTGGTCGAGCCACGCCTTGAGCGTGGAGGGGATCGTGAAGTTGTACATCGGCGCGCCGATGACGATCGCGTCGGCCCGCTCCAGCTCCTCGGCGAGCTCGACGCGCAGTGCGAAGGCCGCCTGCTGCTCGGGGGTGTGGGTGGCCGGGTCGGAGAAGGCGGCGGAGGCGCCGGCACCGTCGAGGTGCGGCAGCGGATCGGCGGCCAGATCGCGGTGGATCACGGTGCCGTCGGGGTGCTGCTCCTCCCAGGCCTTGCGGAAGGCCGCGGTGACCGAACGGGAGGCGGAGCCGCCCTCGGGAAATACGGACGAGTCGATGAGCAGAAGCGTGGCCATGGGGTCGGTCCTTCCATAGGCGGCCGGGCGGCGCTCGACCACTGGTTGAATTCTGTACGTCACTATTGATAGCACAGTAACTTACTTTTTCGCAGTAGCCAACGAGAAGGCGGTACTCTGGGTGTATGGCGGACCACGGCGAGGCGATGTGCAGGCAGGTCGACGGCAAGATGACGCGCGTCTTCGAGCTGTTCGGGAAGCGCTGGACGGGGTTGATCGTCGCCACCCTGATGCCGGGCCCGGTGCACTTCGCCGATCTGCGGCGGGCCATCCCCGGGATCAGTGAGCGGATGCTCTCCGACCGCCTCATGGAGCTGGCGTCTACGGGCCTGGTCGTCCGCGAGGTGGACGCGGGGCCGCCGCTGCGCGTCGCCTACCGGCTGACGGAGGCCGGTCTGGCGATGGAGCCGGCGCTCAAGGAGCTGGGGCGCTGGGCGGAGACCTATCTCGCCGACGGCGGGCAGTGTCCGGAGCGGTTCCGGAAGTAGGCGTCGCGGGTCGAGCGGGCCGGCAGGCGGTGCAGCGGCCTCCGGCTGGGCGCGCGCTCGCGCGGGCACCCATAGGCGGGCGCCTTACCCCAGTCGTTCCTGGGCGGCGTTGTAGCGGCGCAGATAGGTCGCGAAGCGGTCGAGATCTTCCTCGTCCCAGTCGGCCAGCCGCTCGTGGAACGCCCGGCGCCGGCTGGCGGTGACGTTGGCGAGCACCCGGTCGCCCTTCTCGGTGGGGTGCAGCACCTGGACGCGGTGGTCCTCCGGGTCGACGCGGCGCTCGACGAATCCGAGCTTCTCCAGTGCGGCGATCTGCCGGCTGACCGTGGACTTGTCCAGGAAGTAGTGGGCCGCGAGGTCCGTGGCGCGGCATCCCTGCTGGTCATCGAGGTGCGCAAGCAGGGTGTAGGAGACCAGCGACAGCTCAGGATGCATCCGGGCGGCGGTCGCGCGGGCCCGGCGGGCGAACGCGGTCATCTCCTGCTGGATGGTCTCGACGGAGTCCTCGCGGTGAGCCACGGGTTGCCTTTCGTAGAGGTAGTTGTATAGTACAACGCAATAAGAGAGTTGTAATTGCCAACTGTGGGCTGGCGGCCCCTCCAGGCGTCGCGGGTCCGGGTTGATGCGAAAACCGGCCCCTGCGGCCACAGCTGAGCAGACGGACAGCTGAGCCGACGAGCGGAAAGGCCTGGCCCTTGAGTACGGTCCGACGTCCCGACCACCGAAGCGCGCACGGTCCCGCGCGCGCCGCCCACGCCAACGGGCTGCGTCACGTCCTGACGCACCTGATCACCCCGCTGCTGATGTGCATCGGGATGGGCCTGGCGTACCTGGGGGCCTTCGCGCACCCGGCGCCGCACCATCTGCCCGTGGCGGTCGTCGGATCCGGCCGGAGTGCCCAGCTGCTCGCCCAGTCGATCAACGACAAGGCGGGCGGTGACCTGGAGGTACGGACCGTCAGTGACCGGGCGGCGGCGGTGGATCGGCTCAAGCATCAGGACATCTTTGGCGCGTATGTGATCCCTGCGGAGGGTGCGAAGGGCGCGAAGGGTGCGTCCGACGCGGTGGATGTGTCGGGGGCGAAGGGCGCGCGGGGCGGGGCGGGCAGGTCCGGTGAGGCGGGGGCGTCGAGTAGTTCGGATGGGTCGCGTACGTCGAGTGGGTCGGCGGGCAGGGACGGGGCCGGTGGGGCGGCGCGCCCCGGGAAGCCGGTGCCCGAGCTGCTGGTGGCGACGGCCGGTTCCGACACCAGCGCAGCCGTCGTCCAGAAGGTCTTCACCCCGATCGCGGCGCAACAGGGCGCGCCGCTGAAGGTCACGGACGTGGCGCCGACCGCCGAGGACGACCCGACCGGTCAGGGCGTCTTCTTCCTGCTGGTCGCGATCAGCATCGGCTCGTACGCGTCGGTCGCGGTGATCGGCGGCGCCGGAGCCGTGCTGCCGCTCCGGCTGCGGACGGCGCTGGCCATCGGCACCTCCTTCGTCGTCGGCCTCATCGGGACGGCGTTCGCCGGTCCCGTCTTCCACCTGGTCGACCACCGTCTCGGCGGGCTGTGGGGCATGGCTTGGCTCTACTCGGCGGGCGTTCTGCTGATCGGCACAGGCCTGCACACCTTCCTCAAGCGCTGGACGACGCTCGGCGTGATGACCCTCTTCGTGATGCTCAACTTCACGTCCTCCGGCGGGATTTTCCGCCCCGAGATGCAGAACGGATTCTTCGCGGCGCTGCACTCCTTCTGGAACGGCGCGGGCTTCGTGGAAGGAGTCCGCAGCCATGTCTACTTCGACGGCTACGGCCTGGCGGGACACGTCTGGACGCTGGTGGGGTGGCTGGTCGCGGGCCTGGTGGTGATCGGTGTGGCGGCGCCGGCAGAGAAGCGGCGGCGTACCGCGGAGGCGGAGGCGGCGGCTCATGCCGTGGCGGTCGCGGCGGCCGCGGTGGCGGCGACGGTCCCGGAACCGGCTCGGAGCGGCCGGTCGGCCGGGGGCGCGGAGCCGGGAGGGGGCCACGGGGCCGCGCATGCCGCCTCGGCGCTGGAGGAGGAGAGGGAGGAGGAACTGGAAGAGGCGGTGGGCGTGTAGCGGTCCGAAGAGTTATCCACAGGCTCTGCGGGCCGCGCGGGGACGTCGGTAACGTCATGGGCGTCGGCCGGGCCGGAACCGGCCGGCGCGCGGACGCACGCAGAACACAGCGACGCTGAAGCGCAGGGACATCAAGAACACAGGTCGTGAAGGGGGAGGTGGCCCGCTATGCCGCGTGTGCCGTACGTACCGGGGTTTGCCCGTCAGGATGCCCAGGGACCGTCGCCCAAGGCGGTGGGGCGGGCGCTGCGGGAGCGGCTCCCGCGTGCCGAGCAGGCCGGGCTGTCGATCGCGGACGGGCGGCCGGACGCGGTCGGGGCGGTCGAGGAGTCCAACGCCGGCCGGCTGCCCGAGCTGACGCCTATACGGGTCGGCCGGATGGCCGCGAGCCCCTTCGCTTTCCTTCGCGGCTCCGCGGGCCTGATGGCGTACGACCTGGCCGTCGACCCGGTGACCGGCATCGGCACACAGATCTGCGGAGACGCGCATGCCGCCAACTTCGGCCTCTACGGCGACGCCCGCGGCGGCCTCGTCATCGACCTCAACGACTTCGACGAGACCCTGCACGGACCGTGGGAATGGGATGTGAAGCGGCTCGCGGCGTCGGTCGTGCTGGCCGGCCGGGAGGCGGGCGCCGATGAGGACGACTGCCGCAGGGCGGCGCAGGACGCGGCGGGCTCCTATCGGCGCACGATGCGGCTGCTGGCCAAGCTGCCGGCCGTCGAGGCGTGGAACGCGATCGCCGACGAGGACCTGGTCTCGCACACCGACGCCCGGGATCTGCTGGGAACCCTGGAGCAGGTCGCGGAGAAGGCCCGTAAGAACACCAGCGCGCGGTTCGCGGCCAAGGCGACGGAGCCGGTGGCGGACGGCGGCCGCCGTTTCGTGGACGCGCAGCCGGTTCTGCGGCGGGTGCCGGACGCGGAGGCCGCAGCCGTGGCCGCGTCCCTCACCGGCTATCTGGACACCATCGCCGAGCACCGACTGCCCCTGCTGGCCCGGTACGCGGTGCACGATGTGGCTTTCCGTGTGGTCGGTACGGGCAGCGTGGGCCTGCGGTCGTATGTGGTGCTGCTGCTCGACCACCGGGGCGAACCGCTGGTCCTTCAGATGAAGGAGGCACGCGGTTCGGTGCTGGCTCCCTTCGCGGAGAAGGCCGGCTTCCCGGTGCCGTCGGTGGTGCACGAGGGCCGCCGGGTGGTCCTCGGCCAGCGCCGGATGCAGGTGGTCAGCGACATCCTGCTGGGCTGGACGACGGTGCCGGGCATGGAGTCGTCGGGGGTTGGTGGCACGGGTGGCGCGGACGTGGCCGACTTCCCGCAGGACGGGCTGCCCTTCCAGGTCCGCCAGTTCAGAAATCGCAAGGGCAGTGTGGACCCGACGCAGCTGTCCGGCGAGCAGATGGACGACTACGCCCGGATGACCGGCGCCCTCCTGGCCCGAGCACACTCGCACAGCGTCGACCCGCGCCTGCTGGCCGGCTACTGCGGCAAGAACGAAGAACTCGACGAGGCCATAGCGGCCTTCGCGGTCTCCTACGCGAACCGCACGGAAGCAGACCACACGGCCCTGACCACAGCGGTGAAGAACGGACGGATCGCGGCAGAGATGGGGGTGTGAGGGGGAGAGGCTCCCAGCCCCGTAGGAAGCGAGGGAATGGCCGTGGAGGGCCGCGCCGGCGGGGCCGTACGCTGGCCGGGTGACGAACTCGCACGCGGAGAACGCGCAGGACGGCCAGCACCGACCGGACGTACCGGGCACCCCGGACGCCCCGGCCGACCCGCAGGCACCGGACGCCCGCGACGGCGGGCAGGGCGCCCAGCTCGGGCACGGCGGCGGCCCGGAGGATCAGGCCGCGGGCCCGGAGGGACTCGATGCCGGACATGGGGGCCAGACCGATGCACCCGTAGGCCAGGCCGCGGAAGGGGACGGGCCGGGCGTCGGCCAGGCCGGCGCGGGGGCCCGGTCGGGCGTCGGTCAGGCTGACCCGGCGGCCGCCGAGTCGGGCGGAGCGGCCGATGAGCAAGTGGCCGCGGCTCAGGACGCGGCGACCCGGCGGCTGGCGAAGGCGGTGCTGGCCGCGGAGCAGGCGCTGATCGAGTTCGAGATCGCGGTGGAGACCTTCCGGGTGGAGGTGGACAACTTCTCCCGCCTGCACCACCAGCGGCTCGGCCCCATGTACGCACGGCTGGACGAGCTGGACGCGCAGATCGCCGAGGCGGTGGCGGCGCGTACGGGCGACCCCGCGGACATCCGTAAGGCGCGGGAGGCGCGGGCGTCGGTGCTGCCGATGCCGGAGGTCGAGGAGCTGTTCCACGGCTGGATGGGGTCGGACGGGCTGTTTCCGGAGGCCCAGGCGATGCTCACCGAGCAGTCGGTGCGGCCCCCGCAAAAGGTGCGGCCCAGCGAAGAGGCCCGCAAGGTCTATCGCGACTTGGTGCGCAAGGCTCACCCGGACCTGGCGCGGGACGACGCGGAGCGTGCCCGGCGGGACGCGTTCATCGCCCGGGTCAACGCGGCGTATGCCCAGGGCGACGCGGCGGTACTGCGCGAGCTGGCGCGGGAGTGGGAGGCCGGCCCCGCGCCGGCCGAGGAGCGGCTCAGCGAGAGCGAGGAGCTCTACGCGCGGCTGGAGTGGCTGGCCGAGCGCAAGGAGCTGCTGGCCGCGATGGCCGCTGAGCTGGAGGAGAGCGCGATCGGCGCGATGATCAAGATGGCGCCGGAGGACCCGGACGCGCTGCTGGAGGAGATCGCCGAGAAGCTGCTCGCCGATGTCGCGGAACGCGAGACGTACCTCGCGCAGCTGGTCGGGTAGCGTCGGCCCCATGCAATTTGGTTCTGTGCCCACGGTCGGTGTCGACGCTCTCACGTCGGAGGACTTCCTCCTGGACGTGCGCGAGGACGACGAGTGGGAGGCCGGGCACGCCGAGGGCGCGCTGCACATCCCGATGAGTGAATTCGTCGCCCGCTACGGCGAGTTGACCGAGGCAGCGCCCGACGCCGGCAAGGTGTATGTGCTGTGCCGGGTCGGCGGGCGCTCGGCGCAGGTGGCCCAGTATCTGATCCAGCAGGGCGTCGACGCGGTGAACGTCGCGGGCGGCATGCAGGCATGGGAGGCCGCCGGCCGCCCCGTCTCGGACGGTAAGGGCGGCTCGGGGTCGGTTATCTAGCCGCGGAGGCGGAGAGCCGGGCTGCTGGGCAGCTTGGTTGGCTGGAGGGTTGTCCGGTCGGGCAGTGGTGAACCGCCCCCGGACTGCCGTCAGCCCTGAAGCTCGTCAGTCCCCTCCTCCCGGATGCTCGGCAGAGGCCGCTCCAGATGATCTCCCGGGGCGCTGAAGGAGCATTCGGCACCGACGGTCGATTTCCGGTACGCGCGGGGCCGTGGCCACATTCCTGAACCCCGGCGCCCATACGGCCCCCGCCCGCCCCACTCCGGCCCGACGCTCCGGTCGCTCCCGCCTCACCCCAGCGGATGTGCCGCGATCAGCTCGCCGAGGGACTCCTCGTGCGCGGCGGCCGGACCGAGGGAGAGTTCGAGCTGTTTGGCCCAGGCGTGGTAGCGGTGCAGCGGGTAGTCGGTGTCGGCGCCGAAGCCGCCGTGCAGATGCTGGGCGGTCTGGACGACCCGGCGTACGCCCTCCGAGGCCCAGATCTTGGCCACCGCTACATCTCCGGCGAGCGGTAGCGGGCCGCCTGCTTCGGTGGTGAGGCGCCAGGCGGCCTGCCAGAGGGTGGCTTCCATGGCGCGCAGATCGATGAAGCGATCGGCGGCCTGGCAGGCGACGGCCTGGAAGGTGGCCACCGGGTACCCGAACTGTTCGCGCTTGCTGGTGTAGTCGCTGGTCATGTCCAGTACACGCGCGCCGACCCCCAGAGCGAGTGCGCAGGTGCCGGTGGTCAGCACGTTGCGCAGCCATTCCCAGGCGGCGGGGTCGGTGATCATTTTCCGGTCGCTGATACGCACGGAGTCCAGCCGGACCTCGGCGTGCGGCTCTCCGCTGGTGGAGACTTGGTCGTCGAGCGTGACGCCCGGGTGGGTGCGGGGGACAAGGGCGAGTACGGCGTGCCCGTCGGGGGTGTGGGCGGGGATCAGGACCCGGTCGGTGGTCCGGGCCCAGGGGACAGCGGTCTGGACGCCGTCGAGGACCCACTCGGAGTCCTCCTGATGGGCTGCCACGGCGAGGTCGGCCGGTTCGTGCCCGGTGCGGCCATGGGCGGCGACGGTCACGACGAGGTCTCCGGTGCCGACCCCGGGGAGCACCTCCGCACAGAGTTCTTCGGTCGCGTAACGCTGGATGGTGAGCGCGGCGGCGCCGGACTCCAGCAGCGGTACCCGTGCCAGCACCTTGGCCGACTCGCGGAGTACGAGGCAGAGCGCGATCGGGTCCAGGCCCGCGCCGCCGTGTTCGGGCGCGATCGGCAGGCTCAGCAGATCGGCGTCGGCGAGCTTGCGCCACAGCGCGCGGTCGAAGTCGTCGGCGACCGCACCGGGGGTGAGCGCCGGGCTGGGCACACTGTCCGGAGCGACCCCCGAGAAGACGGCCTTCGCCGCTTCGACGGCGGCCTGCTGCTCCTCGGTGAAGGTGAAGTCCACTGCTCTGTCCTCCCACGCGGCGCCTCGATCTGACGAAGCGTCAAGGTAGAACAGGTTGCAGGAATTGGGAATGGCGGAAGCGGTGAAGGGGCGAGGGAGTTGAGGGCGGTGGGGGGCGATGAGCGAGTGGGAAACGTGCTTGTGGGCGTCGGCCGGCACCGGCTCCGGAGCCCGCCTCGCATCCCGGAGCCCGCCTCGCGCCCCGCCTACTGCCTGTGCCGGTGGCCTGCCGGACACCGTTTCCGAGACGCCGCCCTCAGCCGGTGGGTGGGACGGACGGGAGGGTGGCTGGTGTGGCGTCCGGCAGCCATGGGTCGTGCGGCCGGGATGTTCGGCTCGGCCCTATCGGTCGAAGTCCAGCTCCACCTTCTCCGTGAGCGGGTGGGACTGGCAGGCCAGGACGTAGCCCGCGTCGACCTCGTCGGATTCCAGGGCGAAGTTGCGGTCCATGCGGACCTCGCCCGAGACCAGGAAGGCGCGGCAGGTGCCGCAGACGCCGCCCTTGCAGGCGTACGGGGCGTCCGCGCGGTTGCGCAAAACCGCTTCGAGCAGCGATTCGCCGTCGTGGACGGGCCAATTGCCGGAGCGGCCGTCGAGGGTGGCGGTCACGGCGCTGTGCGCGGGGGTGGCGGCTATGGGGGCGGTCGGGGTGCCGTTGTCGATGTGGAAGATCTCTTCGTGGATGCGGGTGCGGGGCACATCGAGGGCGCGCAGGGCCCGCTCGGCGCCCTGGACCAGGCCGTAGGGGCCGCAGAGGTACCAGCCGTCGACGGAGTCGGTCTTCAGGAGGGCGGGCAGCAGGGAGCGGAGACGGGTCTCGTCCAGCCGGCCGGAGGGCAGACCGGCCTGTTGTTCCTCGCGGGAGAGGGTGTGGATGAGCTGGAAGCGCTGGGGATAGCGGTCCTTGAGGTCGGCCACCTCCTCCAGAAACATTGTCGACGCCGCCGTCCGGTCACTGCGGATCAGGCAGAAGCGGGCGTCCGGCTGCTGGGCGAGCAGGGTGGCGGCGATGGACAGCACCGGGGTGATGCCACTGCCGCCGACGATGCCGACGAAGTGGCCGGGGCGCGGTTCGAGGGTGAAGCGGCCTGCCGGGGCCATGACGTCCACCGTGTCGCCGACCGCCAGTTCCTTGAGCGCGTACGTCGAGAACGCACCCTCCTCGACCAGCCGGATGCCCACCCGTAGTACGGGCTCGTCGGTGGCCGGGGTGCAGATGGAGTACGTACGGCGGATCTCCTGGCCGTCGACCGATCTGCGCAGCGCGATGTGCTGCCCGGGGGTGTGCCGGAAGGTCGTGCGCAGCTCGGGCGGGACCGTGAAGGTGACGGCCACCGCGTCGTCCGTGAGCTGCTCGATCTCCCGGACCTGGAGCGGGTGGAACATCACAACTCCTTGAAGTGGTCGAAGGGTTCGCGGCAGGACTCACAGCGGCGCAGAGCCTTGCATGCCGTGGAGGAGAACCGGCTCAGCAGCGTGGTGTCGGTCGATCCGCAGTGGGGACAGCGGATGGTGAGGTCGATGGCGACCGGTCCGCCGGCCGGGCCGGTGGGGCGTGGCGGTGCGATACCGAATTCGGCGAGCTTGCGGCGGCCCTCGGGGGTGATCGCATCCGTGGTCCACGGCGGGCTGAGGACCGTACGGACCTCGACCTCGGGTATGCCGTGGTCGTGCAGCACCCGCTCTATATCGGCCGACATCGCCTCGATGGCGGGGCAGCCGGTGTACGTCGGGGTGAGCTGCACCTCGACCCGGCCGGGTGCGGTGAGCTGCACACCGCGCAGCACGCCCAGCTCGGCGAGGGTGAGTACCGGCAGCTCGGGGTCGGGCACGGAGCCGGCCAGCGCCAGCAGTTCCTCTTCGAGGGCGGTGGTGGTCACCATGTCGCCCCCGGGTGGCTGCGGTGGAGGTGCTGCATCTCGGCGAGCAGCCGTCCGAACGATTCGGTGTGCAGGCCCTGGCGGCCCGCGCCGGCCCGCCAGGCGCCGTGCCTGGGGCCTTCGGGGACGGTGAGCGTGGCCTGCTCCAGGGTGGCGGTGATGCGGGTGGTCCAGTCGTCGTGCAGGGCGGCCCACGGCACCGTTTCCAGGCCTTCCACCGGCTCGAAGAGTTCGCCGGTGAACTGCCACAGGGAATCCAGGGCGCGTTGCATCCGGGTGTGGCTCTCGTCCGTGCCGTCGCCGAGGCGCAGTGTCCACTGGTGGGCGTGGTCGCGGTGGTAGGCGACCTCCTTGACGGCCTTTGCGGCCAGGGGCGCCACCTCGCTCTCGGTCGGGGCGAGGTGGTCGAACAGCAGCTCCTGGTAGGTGGAGAAGTAGAGCTGGCGGGCGATGGTGTGGGCGAAGTCGCCGTTGGGCTGTTCCACGAGCTGGAGATTGCGGAACTGCCGCTCCTCGCGCAGATAGGCCAGCTCGTCCTCGTCACCGGCCAGTGAGAGCAGCACGCGGGCCTGGCCGAGGAGATCCAGCGCGATATTGGCCAGTGCGACCTCCTCCTCCAGGACCGGGGCGTGGCCGGCCCACTCGCCCAGGCGGTGGGAGAGGATCAGGGCGTCGTCCCCGAGTATCAGGGCCGGGGTGGCGGTGATGTTCATCAAAGGTGATGCACCCCGTCCGGGATCTCGTAGAAGGTCGGGTGGCGGTAGGGCTTGTCGCCGGCCGGCTCGAAGAAGGAGTCCTTCTCGTCCGGCGAGGAGGCGGTAACCTGCGCCGAGGGCACCACCCAGATGGAGACGCCCTCCGAGCGGCGGGTGTAGAGGTCACGGGCGTTGCGCAGTGCCATTTCGGCGTCCGGGGCGTGCAGGCTGCCGGCATGGGTGTGCGAGAGACCGCGGCGGCTGCGGACGAAGACCTCCCACAGCGGCCAGTCGGTGGGCGCTGCGGTGGTGGCGGCCGTGTCGGCGGGGCGTGGTGTCGTCATCGGGTGGCCTTCCCGTGCTTGGCCGCGTGGGCGGCGGCTGCCTCGCGGACCCAGGCGCCATCCTCATGGGCCTGTCGCCGGCGGCTGATCCGTTGTGCGTTGCAGGGGCCGTTGCCCTTGAGGACCTCGCGGAACTCGGCCCAGTCGATCGGGCCGAAGTCCCAGTGACCGCGCTCGTCGTTCCAGGTCAGATCCGGGTCGGGGAGCGTCAGCCCGAGGGCCTCGGCCTGGGGGACGCAGATGTCCACGAAGCGCTGGCGCAGCTCGTCGTTGGAGTGCCGCTTGATCTTCCAGGCCATGGACTGCGCGGAGTGCGACGACTCGTCGTCCGGCGGGCCGAACATCATCAGGGACGGCCACCACCAGCGGTCCACCGCGTCCTGCGCCATGGCGTGCTGTGCCTCGGTGCCGCGGCTCAGGGCCAGCAGGAGCTCGTAGCCCTGGCGCTGGTGGAAGGACTCCTCCTTGCAGATACGGACCATGGCGCGGGCGTAGGGACCGTACGAACACCGGCACAGCGGGACTTGATTGGTGATCGCCGCGCCGTCCACCAGCCAGCCGATGGCTCCGACGTCGGCCCAGGTCAGGGTCGGGTAGTTGAAGATCGAGGAGTACTTCTGGCGGCCGGAGTGCAGCTTGTCCAGCAGTTCGTCGCGGCTGGTGCCCAGGGTCTCGGCGGCGCTGTAGAGATACAGGCCGTGGCCGGCCTCGTCCTGCACCTTCGCCATCAGGATCGCCTTGCGGCGCAGGGACGGCGCCCGGGTGATCCAGTTGGCCTCCGGCTGCATGCCGATGATCTCGGAGTGGGCGTGCTGCGCTATCTGCCGCACGAGTGTCGAGCGGTAGGCGTCCGGCATCCAGTCCCGCGGTTCGATGCGCTCTTCCGCGGCCACGGTGGCGTCGAATACGGCCTCTCGGGCCGTCTCTTCCGGCGCGATCGTCGTCATGTGGTGCCCCCTCGCTGCTCCCGACCGACCGATCGTTCGGTTCAATGGTGAGTGGGCGGACCTCGGGTGTCAAGCCTGTGGATAACTCGGGAGAGGTGTGCCCGGCCGGGCCGCCTAGGTACGGTTCCGAAGCGGAGTTGACCGCATGGATTCTGGGAACGGGGCGGGAATGCAGTCATACGGGGACGAATCGCGGCCACTGGCCGCGCTCTCGCTGCCCTCGCGGATCGTCATAGGAGTGGCGGCCTGTGCCGTCGCGGTCGCCGTCGCGATTCATCTCGCGATGATGTTCCTGCATGTCGCACCGTCGAACACGCTCAGCAAACAGCAGGGCGCCCTGATCAGCGACTACGTCTATCCCGAGTACGAGCAGAACTGGAAGCTGTTCGCACCCAATCCCCTCCAGCAGAACAACGCGGTCCAGGTCCGCGCACAGCTGCGCACCGAGGACGGCACCGCGCGGACCACCGGCTGGACCGATCTGACCGCCCGCGACGGCCAGGCCATCCGCCACAACCCGATGCCCAGCCACACCCAGCAGAACCAGCTGCGCCGAGGGTGGGAACTCTTCGTCAACACCCACAACGCGCAAAACCGCCCGGTCGGCCTGCGCGGTGAGCTGTCCGAGCGCTACATCCGGCGGCTCGTGCTGTTCCGGATGGACGACGAGTGGACCAGGGGCGGCGGCCGGGTCGAGCAGATCCAGGTCCGCTCGCAGACGACGGCGGTCCGCCCGCCGCCGTGGAGTACCGAGAAGATCAGCGACAAGCCCGTGTTCCGAGTGCTGCCCTGGTGGCAGGTCACCGCAGCCGACCTGCCCGAGGGGGCGACCCACCAGTGACGTCACCGACGCCCCAGCAGACGCCCGGCGCACAGCAGCCCGCGCACCCCACCGAGCCGGCCGACGTGCCTCAGCAAGCGCCGGCATCCCCGGTGCCCCAGGAGCCCGAGCCCTACGAAGAGACCCGTATCGAGCGCGCCATCGGCCGCGGCTTCCGGTATGCCACCGGCCGGGCGCTGGCCCCGTACCAGACGGCCGTGATCCGGATCGGCTTCTCGGCGACCTGGCTGCTGTTCCTGCTGCGCGAGTGGCCGCACCGCGCGGTTCTGTACGGGCCCGACAGCCCGTGGAGCCTGGACATGGCGCGCCGGCTGCTGGGCGGCAACCATGCCTTCTCCGTACTGCCCTGGTCCGACAGCCGCGGCTGGTTCGAGGGCGTCTACCTGCTGGCCATCGTGGCCGCCGCGCTGTTGATGCTCGGCTGGCGCACCCGCACCATGTCGGTGCTCTTCATGGTCGGCGTGATCTCGCTCCAGAACCGCAGCATCTTCATAGGGGACGGCGGCGACAACGTCATCCACCTGATGTCGATGTATCTCGTGCTGACCCGGTGCGGGCAGGTCTGGTCGCTGGACGCGCGCCGTGCGAAGCGGGTCGCGGCCGCCGCGGACGGAACCGACGGCGCGGCCGCCGGCTCCCGCGATCTGCCCGGCGTCATCCTGTGGGCCGTGCTCGGCCTCGCCCTGGCCGTCGCCCAGGTGGGCGGCAACTACGGCCTCAGCTGGTTCGACAACGGCCCGTTCCCGCACATCGGCTGGAGCCTGGTGCTGTGGGGGCTGTGGGCGGCGCACGGGCTGTGGTGGGCGGTGCAGCGGTACGCGCCCGGCGAGCCGCGCGTCGTACTCGACACCGTCGCCAAGCTCGCCCACAACGGCGCACTGCTGGTGATCATGGTCGAGGTCTGCCTGATCTACGCCACCGCCGGCTGGTACAAGATCCAGGGAAGCCGCTGGCAGGACGGCACCGCGGTCTACTTCCCGATGCACCTGGACTACTTCTCCCCCTGGCCGGCGCTGTCCGAGCTGCTGGGCAGCAACGGCGTGATGATCATGCTGATCACCTACGGCACGGTGATCGTGCAGGTCGCCTTCCCGTTCACGCTCTTCAACCGGCGGCTGAAGAATGTGCTGCTGGTCATGATGATCTGCGAGCACCTCTCGATCGCGATCCTGCTGGGGCTGCCGTTCTTCTCGCTCGCGATGATCACCGCGGACGCGGTCTTCCTGCCGACGAACTTCCTGACCTGGCTCTCCGCGCGCCTCTCCGGCCTGCGGGAACGACTGTTCTCGCGCGGCGGGCCGGCCAGCCCGGCCGGCGGTGAGCCGGACACCCGTACGGAGCACAGCGGCGGTGGCCATACGCTCGTGGGGTGAGCAGCGAGAAAACCGCCCCCGCCGAGCCCCTCCAGTACGACGAGGGGTACGGGCCGCAGATCGGCGTCGGGCCGCACCCGGAGCCCTGGCCGCAGGACGAGCGGTTCGACCCCGAGCTGCTCGCCCACGGCGACCGCCGCAATGTCGTCGACCGCTACCGCTACTGGACGCGCGAGGCGATCGTCGCCGACCTCGACACCCGCCGCCATGACTTCCATGTGGCCGTTGAGAACTGGGGCCACGACTTCAACATCGGCTCGGTCGTCCGGACCGCGAACGCGTTCCTGGCCAAGGAGATCCATATCGTCGGGCAGCGGCGCTGGAACCGCCGGGGCGCGATGGTGACCGACCGCTATCAGCACGTCCGCCACCACCCGGACACCGCCGACCTCACCGCCTGGGCGGCGGCCGAGGACCTGCCGATCATCGGGATCGACAACCTGCCCGGCTCCGTCCCGCTGGAGACGACCGAGCTGCCGCGCCGCTGTGTGCTGCTCTTCGGCCAGGAGGGGCCGGGGCTGACCGAGGAAGCACGCCGACACGTCTCGCTGGTCTGTTCGATCGCGCAGTTCGGCTCGACCCGCTCGATCAATGCGGGGGCCGCGGCCGCCATCGCGATGCATGCCTGGATCGGCCGCCATGCGCGGATCGAGGGGCCGGGCGCTCCCTGACGGACCCTGGGCCCGCCGACGCCCGGCCGGGGTCCGGGAACAGGTCCCGGGCCCCACCGCACTGGTCACGCCGGGCGGCGTACCTCCACCGTCCGGAAGCGGTTCGCCACGAAGGCGCCGTCGCACAGCACCGCATTGGCCGCCGGGTTACCGCCCGAGCCATGGAAGTCCGAGAACGCCGCGGTCTGGTTCACATAGACCCCGCCGGTCAGATTCAGCGACAGCTGGGCGCACTCCTCCAGGCAGGCCTCCTCCACCAGCTTCTCGACATCCGGCGAGGTGGTGTACGCGCCGACCGTCATCGCGCCCTGGTCGCGGACGGTGCGCCGCAGCAGATCCACCGCGTCGGCCGCGGAGTCGACGGCCACCGCGAAGGACACCGGGCCGAAGCACTCCGACAGATAGACCGCCTCGTCGTCCGGCTTGGCACCGTCCAGCTTGACGATCACCGGCGTACGGACCGTGGCCCCGGGGAACTCGGGGTTGGCCACCTCACGGGAGGCCAGCGCCACCTCCCCGAGCCCGGCAGCCGCGTCGATCCGCTCCTTGACCTGCGGATTGACGATGGCACCCAGCAGGGCGTTGGCTCGCGCGTCATCGCCCAGCAGGCCGCTCACCGCGCCCGCGAGATCGCTGACCACCTCGTCGTACGACTTCGGTCCGGCGTCCGTGCCGATGCCGTCCCGCGGGATCAGCAGATTCTGCGGGGTGGTGCACATCTGGCCGCTGTAGAGCGACAGCGAGAACGCGAGGTTGCTGAGCATGCCCTTGTAGTCGTCGGTGGAGTCGATGACGACGGTGTTGACGCCGGCCTTCTCCGTGAAGACCTGCGCCTGCCGGGCGTGCGTCTCCAGCCAGTCGCCGAAGGCGGTCGAGCCGGTGTAGTCGATGACGCGGACCTCGGGGCGGACGGCCAGCGTCTTGGCCAGGCCCTCACCCGGCTTGTCCACGGCCAGGCACACCAGGTCGGCGGGGAAACCGGCCTCGGCGAGCACTTCGCGGGCCACCTTGACGGTCATCGCCAGCGGCAGCACGGCACGCGGATGCGGCTTGACCAGCACCGGGTTTCCGGTCGCCAGAGAGGCAAACAGGCCCGGGTAGCCATTCCACGTCGGGAAGGTGTTGCAGCCGATCACCAGGGCGACACCGCGCGGCACAGTCGTGAAGCTCTTGCTCAGTTCGAGCGGGTCACGCTTGCCCTGCGGCTTGGACCACGGGGCCTGCTCCGGGGTGCGGACCTGCTCGGCGTACGCATACGCCACCGCCTCCGTGCCGCGGTCCTGGGCATGCGGGCCGCCCGCCTGGAACGCCATCATGAAGGCCTGACCGCTGGTGTGCATCACGGCCTGGGCGAACTCATGGGTGCGCGCACTGATCCGGGCCAGGATCTCCAGGCACACCACCGCCCGCGCCTCGGGACCGGCGTCCCGCCAGACGGGGAGCGCGGCGCGCATGGCCGGCAGCAGCTCGTCCACATCCGGATGCGGATAGCTGATGCCCAACTCCGGGCCGTACGGCGAGACTTCCTCGCCCGTCCAGTCGTCCGTGCCGGGCTGGTCGAGCTCGAACCGCTTGCCGCGCAGCGCCTCGAAGGCGGCCAGCCCGTCGGGTGCGGCGGTCTCGCCGTACGCCTTCGGGTGCTCGGGGTGCGGGGACCAGTAGGCGCGGGTGCGGATCGCCTCCAGCGCCTGGTCGAGGGTCGGGCGGTGCTTCTCGATCAACTGCGCTGCGGTCATTTCGGCGGCCATCGATGACCAACTCCTCGTCGAGCTGGGCGGAAGTGGATAGGGGCTGGGAGCGGACAAGGCAACGGAGTTAGAGTAACCGAACGATCGGTCGGGGCAAGAGGGCCCGGCCAGCCTGTGGAAAAGTCGGTCGGGGAGGATCAGCGGGCATGACGGCACTCGGGACCAGCAGCACCGTGGCAGTGGTGGGCACCGGCACCATGGGACAGGGCATCGCGCAGGTGGCGCTGGTCGCCGGCCACCGCGTACTCCTCCATGACACCGCCCCCGGACGCGCCGCGCAGGCCGCCGAGGCGATCGGGAGCCGGCTGGACCGGCTCGTCGAAAAAGGCCGGATCCCGGCGGACGCGCGGGACGCCGCCCGCGCGCGCCTCTCCCCCGCCACCGCCCTCGCAGAGCTGGCCGACGCCGCACTGGTCATCGAGGCGATTCTGGAGCAACTTCCGGCCAAACAGGAGCTGTTCACCGCCCTGGAGGACATCGTCGCGGCGGACTGCCTGCTGGCCACCAACACCTCTTCGCTGTCCGTGACCGCGGTCGCGGGCCGGCTGCGCCACCCCGGCCGCTGCGTGGGCCTGCACTTCTTCAACCCCGCGCCGCTGCTCCCCCTGGTCGAGGTGATCAGCGGCTTCGCCACCGACGAGGCGGCCGCCACCACGGCGTACGACACCGCCGCGGCTTGGGGGAAGCGGCCGGTGCGCTGCGCCGACACCCCCGGTTTCATCGTCAACCGCATCGCCCGTCCCTTCTACGCCGAGGCCCTGCGGGTGTACGAGGAGCGGGTCGCCGACCCCGCCACCATCGATGCGGTGCTGCGCGAGGGCACCGGATTCAAGATGGGGCCCTTCGAGCTGACCGACCTCATCGGACAGGACGTGAACGAGGCGGTCACCCACTCCGTGTGGCAGGCCTTCTTCCAGGACCCGAAGTTCACCCCCTCCCTGGCGCAGCGCCGGCTGGTCGAGTCCGGGCTGCACGGCCGCAAGGCGGGGCGCGGCTGGTTCGACTACTCCGAGGGCGCGCCGCGGCCGGAACCGCGGACGGCGGAGCCCTGCCCGGCGCCCGCATCCGTCGGGCTGCACGGGAAGCTGCCCGGCCCCGCGGCGGTGCTGCGCGAGCTGATCGAAGAGGCGGGCATCAAGGTCACCGGCGACCGCACGACGGGGGTGGCGGAAGGCTCCATCCGTCTTCCGGGCGGGGCCCGTCTGGCGCTGACCAATGGCTGTCCGGCCACGACGCCCGCCCAGGAGAACTGCATCCGCTTTGACCTGTCCCTGGACTACCGCGCCGCGACCCGGATCGCCCTGGCGGCCTCGGCGGCGGTCTCCGAGGAGGACCTCGCTGAGGCCGTCGGGCTGTTCCAGGCGCTGGGCAAGCAGGTCAGTGTGATCGAAGACGTCCCCGGCATGATCGTCGCCCGGACGGTCGCGATGATCATCGACTTCGCCGTGGACGCCGCGGCCCGCGGCGTCGCCACCCCCGAGGACATCGACACGGCCATGCGGCTCGGCGTGAACTACCCCGGCGGCCCCATGGAATGGGTCGAGCGGCTGGGCGCCCGTTGGGTAGGGGATCTGCTGGCTTCGATGCACCACCAAAATGCCGGTGGACGCTACGTACCGTCCTGGGCGCTGCGGCGCCGTGCAGACCTCGAGGAATTGGTGCTCTAATCATGACCATGGCCAAGCGCGACACCTATACGCCCGATTCGCTGCTCGCGGTCGCCGTCGAGGTGTTCATCGAGCGCGGCTACGACGGCACGTCCATGGAGCACCTCTCCAAGGCGGCCGGCATCTCGAAGTCCTCGATCTACCACCATGTGCGCAGCAAGGAAGAGCTGCTGCACCGCGCCATAAGCCGGGCGCTGGACGGGCTGTTCGGTGTGCTGGAGGAACCGGGCGCCCTCCAGGGACGGGCGATCGAGCGGCTGGAGCATGTCACCCGACGCGTGGCCGAGGTGCTGATGGATGAACTCCCCTATGTGACGCTGCTGTTGCGGGTGCGCGGAAACACGGACACCGAGCGGTGGGCCATGGAGCGTCGCCGGGAGTTCGACCACGCGGTGTCCGACCTGCTCAAGCAGGCCGCCGCCGACGGCGACCTGCGGGACGACGTGGACATCCGGCTGGCCACCCGGCTGCTCTTCGGCATGATCAACTCGATTGTGGAGTGGTACCGGCCGGGGCGGGGCGGCTCGGCGAGCCGTGACGAGGTCGCCGAGGCCGTGGTGCGCACGGCGTTCGCGGGGCTGCGCAAGGCCTGATCCGCGCGATCGGATGGCCGCTGGGAACGGTGTTCCTGGGGCGTGATCCCGGCCGCCCCCTGACGGGCGGCGCCCTCGGTGAGCCCCAGCGGCGGCCGGCCGGTCATTCCTCTTCGGGGCCGAGATCGGTCTCCTCGAAGACCAGCAGGGTGCGGGTGCTCAGGACCTCCGGTATCGACTGGATACGGGTGAGGACCAGTTCGCGCAGCTCGCGGTTGTCCTTGGTGTGGACCAGCAGCAGCACATCGAAATCGCCGCTGACCAGCGCGATGTGCGTGGCGCCCGGCAGCGCCGTGAGCTGCTTGCGCACGGTCCGCCAGGAGTTCTGCACGATCTTCAGCGTGATGTAGGCAGAGGCGCCCTGACCTGCCCGTTCCTGGTCGATGAGGGCGCTGAAGCCGCGGATCACACCGTCGTCGATCAGCCGGTTGATCCGGGCGTAGGCATTGGCGCGCGAGACATGCACCCGCTCGGCGACGGAGCGTATCGAGGCCCGGCCGTCGGTCTGGAGCATGCGCAGGATCGAGCGGTCGATGGTGTCCAGCGGGCGTGCGGCCGGCGAGGGCGGGGCGGAGGGCGTCGGCGGCGGGCCGGCTGCCGTCGCCGGTTGTCCGCCGGAATTGGCCATCTGTTCGTCCGGCATATGGTCCCGCCTCCCCTTGGTGGACGCCCTGGCTTCATCTCAAGCTGTGGAGAACCGTTTGTCCACAGGCTGAGCCCGCCTGTAGCCAAAATGCATCAGCGACCGAACAATCGGTAGGGCAGGGCGTACCCGCCCTGGCCGATTCCATCCTGCCCGCCCGCCGCCCGCACACCACCCCTATGAGGCGCCTGGCGCCGCCCCCTTCGATCCGAGGAGGTGCTCGACATGACGGTCCTTGAGCAGCCCGGCAGCAGCAGGAACAAGAGCAGCCTGGCCGGTCCGCCGCCCGCCTGGCAGCCGCGCGTCGACCCCACGCCCCTCCTGCCCGACGCGGAGCCCTACCGCCTCCTGGGCACGGACGCCGCCGCCCGGCTCGACTCCGGACTGCTGACCCGGCTGTACACCCAGCTGGTCCGCGGCCGCCGGTACAACGCCCAGGCCACGGCACTGGCCCGGCAGGGACGCCTGGCGGTCTACCCGTCCTCCACCGGCCAGGAGGCCTGCGAGGTCGCCGCGGCGCTGGCCCTCGAAGACCGGGACTGGCTCTTCCCCAGCTACCGCGACACCCTCGCCGCAGTGGCCCGCGGTCTCGACCCCGTACAGGCCCTGACGCTGCTGCGCGGCGACTGGCACAACGGCTACGACCCTCACGAACACCGCATCGCCCCCCTGTGCACCCCGCTCGCCACCCAGCTCCCGCATGCCGTGGGCCTGGCGCACGCCGCCCGCCTCAAGGGCGACGAGGTGGTCGCGCTGGCCATGGTCGGCGACGGCGGCACGAGCGAGGGCGACTTCCACGAGGCGCTGAATTTCGCGGCGGTCTGGCAGGCGCCGGTCGTCTTCCTCGTCCAGAACAACGGGTTCGCGATCTCTGTGCCGCTCGCCAAGCAGACCGCCGCGCCGTCCCTCGCCCACAAGGCGGTCGGATACGGCATGCCGGGCCGTCTGGTGGACGGCAACGACGCCCCCGCGATGCACGAGGTGCTCACCGAGGCCGTGGCGCGCGCCCGCAGGGGCGGCGGTCCCACCCTCATCGAGGCCGTCACCTATCGCATCGAGGCGCACACCAACGCCGATGACGCCACCCGCTACCGCAGCGACGCCGAGGTCGAGACCTGGAAGGCACACGACCCGATAGCCCTTCTGGAGCGCGAGCTGGCCGCCCGCGATCTGCTGACCGATGATTTCGTCGGCGCCACCCGGGACGGTGCCGAGCACATGGCCGCCGACCTCCGGGAGCGGATGAACGCCGACCCGGAGGTGGACCCGATGGACCTGTTCACCCACGTATTCGCCGAGCAGACCAGCCAACTGCGTGCCCAGGCCGCACAGCTGCGTGCCGAGCTGGACGCCGAGGCCGCCGGACACACCGAGGACGCAGCGGGCACCAACGGGTCCGCCGAGGAGGCCAGGCCATGACGACCACCGCTCCGGCGACCGCGCGCAAGCCCGCCACCATGGCGCAGGCGCTGACCCGCGCGCTGCGCGACGCCATGGCCGACGACCCGTCCGTGCATGTCATGGGCGAGGACGTCGGCACCCTGGGCGGCGTCTTCCGGGTCACCGACGGCCTCGCCAAGGAATTCGGCGAGGACCGCTGCACGGACACCGCGCTCGCCGAGGCCGGCATCCTGGGCACCGCCGTCGGCATGGCGATGTACGGGCTGCGGCCGGTCGTCGAGATGCAGTTCGACGCCTTCGCCTACCCGGCGTTCGAGCAGCTGATCAGCCATGTCGCCCGGATGCGTAACCGCACTCATGGCGCGCTGACGATGCCGCTGACCATCCGTGTCCCCTATGGCGGCGGAATCGGCGGCGTCGAGCACCACAGCGACTCCTCCGAGGCGTATTACCTCGCCACCCCGGGGCTCCAGGTCGTCACCCCGGCGACCGTCGAGGACGCCTACGGACTGCTGCGCGCCGCGATCGCCTCCGACGACCCGGTCGTCTTCCTCGAACCCAAGCGGCTGTACTGGTCCAAGGCCGACTGGTCGCCCGACGCACCCACCGAGGTCGCGCCCCTGGGCCGGGCCGAGATCCGGCGCCGCGGCAGCAGCGCCACGCTGATCACCTACGGCCCGTCGCTCCCGGTCTGCATGGAGGCCGCCGAGGCCGCCCGCGCCGAGGGCTGGGACCTGGAAGTGGTCGATCTGCGGTCCCTGATGCCGTTCGACGACGAGACGGTCTGCGCCTCGGTGCGGCGGACCGGCCGGGCCGTGGTCGTCCATGAGTCCAACGGATTCGGCGGCCCCGGCGGCGAGATCGCCGCCCGTATCACCGAACGCTGCTTCCACCACCTGGAGGCGCCGGTGCTGCGCGTCGCCGGCTTCGACATCCCGTATCCGCCGCCGATGCTGGAACGGCACCACCTTCCGGGCGTGGACCGGATTCTGGACACCGTCGCCCGCCTCCAGTGGGAGTCGGACTGGACCGAGGGACGTGGTGAGTGATGGCCGTGGTCCGCGAATTCACCCTGCCTGACCTGGGGGAGGGCCTCACCGAGGCGACGATCGTGCACTGGATGGTCGAGGTCGGCGAGGTGGTGGCCATCGACCAGCCGGTGGTGGAGGTCGAGACCGCCAAGGCGATGGTGGAGGTGCCGTGCCCGTATGGGGGCGTGGTGACCGCCCGCTTCGGCGAGGAGGGGGCCGAAGTCCCGGTCGGGGCACCGCTGGTGACCGTCGCCGTGGGGGCGGTGCCGGATGACCTCGCGGGGGCCGGCCCCGGGACGGGACCGGACTCCGGGGCGGGTGCGGAAGGCGGTACGCCCGATGCCGGTGGGGCCTCGGGGACGCCCGCGGACGGTGCGGCGGATGCCGGGTCCGGGAATGTGCTCGTCGGGTACGGCACGAGTGCGGCGGCGGCGCGTCGGCGCCGTATCCGGCCGGGGCCCGGAGCCGGCCCCACGGCGGGAGTGCCACGGCCGCCCGGCGGGGTGGCGGACGGCTCGGCCGGGGCCGGAGCGGCCGAGGGGGCGCCCGGCGGTTCAGAGGCGGTTGCCGCCGGGGCGACGGCCGTCGGGGCGACCGGCGTCACCGCGGCAGCCGGGACCTCCGGGGCAGCCGGGCCGGCCGAAGCCGGTGCGGTGGAGGACGACGGCCGTACGGTGGCCGTCATCTCCCCGCTGGTGCGCCGGATGGCGCGGGAGAACGGCCTGGATCTGCGGGAGTTGACGGGATCCGGACGGGATGGGCTGATCCTCCGTACGGACGTCGAGTGCGCGATCCGGGCGCGGCAGGAGCGGGAGACCGCCGGTGCCGCAGGAGCCACCACTGTCGGTACCCACGGGACGGCCGGTGCCGGTGTGACGGGCGTGTCGCGGGCCGGGGTCGTGACAGCCGTCGGGGCCGCGACCGGCACCGCGGCGGGTGAAGAGCGGATCCCGCTGAAGGGGATGCTCGGTGCCGCCGCCGAGAAGTTCAGCCGCAGCCGCCGGGAGATCCCGGAGGCGACCTGCTGGGTGGAGGCCGATGCCACCGAGCTGCTCGCCGCCCGTAGGGCGATGAATGTGCCGGGCGCCCCCAAGGTGTCGCTGCTGGCAGTGCTGGCCCGGATCTGTACGGCCGCGCTCGCCCGGTTCCCGGCGCTGAACTCCACCGTCGACACCAAGACCCAGGAGATCGTCCGGCTGCCCGCCGTCCATCTGGGCTTCGCGGCGCAGACCGACCGCGGCCTGGTGGTGCCGGTCGTACGGGACGCCCATGCCCGTACGGTCGAGGAGCTGTCCGCCGAGATCGCCAGGCTCACCGAAACCGCCAGGGCCGGCGGGCTCTCCCTGGCCGAGCTGACCCATGGCACCTTCACCCTCAACAACTACGGCGTGTTCGGCGTCGACGGCTCCACGCCGATCATCAACCACCCCGAGGCGGCGATGCTCGGCATCGGCCGGATAGCCGCCAAACCCTGGGTGCACGAAGGCGAGTTGGCCGTCCGGCAGGTCGTCCAGCTCTCGCTCACCTTCGATCACCGGGTGTGCGACGGCGGCACCGCCGGGGGCTTCCTCCGGTTCGTGGCCGACTGCGTCGAGCAGCCCGCGCTGTTGCTCCGGACACTGTGACGGGAGTGCGGCCGGAGGCAGCGGTGATGCCACCGGCCGCCCCGGCCGCGTCCGCTGTGGCGGAGCTGACATCCGCTCTCGCTCCGGCAGCGGTGTGAACCGGGTGCCCCCGGCGATACTCAAGGGGTGAACGACCTCACCGACCACGACCTCGTCGTGCTGGCCGGCGGCGCGGCCCGGCGGCTCGGCGGGGCGGACAAACCCGCCCTGCCCGTCGGCGGCCGTCCGCTGCTGGACCGGGTGCTCGCCGCCTGCCCCGACGCCGCGACGACCGTCGTCGTCGGCCCCCCGCGCCCGACCAACCGCGCCGTCGTCCACGCCCTGGAGGACCCGCCCGGCGGCGGCCCGCTCGCCGCGCTGGACGCCGGCCTGCGGCACACCACCGCCCCCACGGTGCTCGTCCTCTCCGCCGACCTCCCGTTCCTGACGGCCGCGACGGTACGGGGCCTCCTGGCGGCGGCGACATACATGCCAGGCGCTGCCGGACCGGGCGGGAGTGCCGCGCCGCGCGACGGGGCGATGCTCCGGGACGCCTCGGGGCGGGACCAGCCGCTGGTGGCGGCCTACCGAGCAGAGCCGCTGCGCCGTGCGCTGACACGGATACGAGCCACACACGGCAGCCTTGACGGACTCCCGCTGCGCGCGCTGCTGGCCGAGTTGGTGCTCGAACGGGTCCCGGACCCCACCGTCACGGCCTCCTTCGACTGCGACACCTGGGAAGACATCAGCGCGGCACGCGCCCGTATCAGGGAGCATGGGAACGTGTTGGACGAATGGATCACCGCAGTCAAGGCCGAACTGGGCATCGAGCTCGATGTCGACACGGCGGCGCTTCTCGATCTCGCGCGAGACGCGGCCCATGGCGTGGCCCGCCCCGCCGCGCCGCTGACGACCTTTCTGATCGGTTATGCAGCAGGCCGCCAGGGCCGGGACGTGCAGGAACTGGCCGACCGGGCCGCCGCGCTGGCCCACCGCTGGGCGGCCGAGACCGAGGACGCGTCCGACGCCGCCGGCGCCACGGGTGCCGAAGCGAAGCCCGCGGAATGACCGACGGGGAGTGGGGCGGGGAGGCCGGCGGCGTGGTGGGCCGATCGTGGGACGAACCCTCGGCCGAGGGCCGCGGCGACCCCTTCGACGACGCCCTCGCGCTGGCCAACGGCACGGCACCGCTGCGCGTAGGGCCCGGGGCCGGGCCCGAGATCACGGCCGTCTCCGCGCCGTACGCCGCCGGAGGGGCCGTGGCAGCCGCCTCCTCCGCGACCGGCGGCGGCGACGCCCCGTACACGCCGGACGACCCCTTCGCTCCGGACGACCCCGCCGCCGCCCGGAGCGGCCCCTCCGGCCCCGTGGACCCCACGCCTCCCACCGGACCCGGCCCGCGCCCCACCCCGGCCGCCGTCTCCTGGCACACCGCCCGCCGTCTCGCCGCGCGCGCCGCCCCCGGGCCGCCCGGTCCCGAGACCTCGGCGCTCGGCGAGACACTCGGCCGTACGCTCGCCGCACCCCTCACCGCGCTCACCGATCTGCCGTCGTTCGACACCTCGGCGATGGACGGCTGGGCGGTCGCCGGCCCCGGCCCCTGGCGCCTGGACCGGCCCGCCGACGCACCCGAGGCGGGCCCCCCGTCCGGCATCCTCGCCGGTCACGCCCCCACCGAGGCGCTCCTCGACGGCCATGCGATCCCGATCGCCACCGGCGCGCGCGTACCGTCCGGGGCCACCGCCGTACTGCGCAGCGAGCACGGGGAGGCCCGTGAGCTGAGCGACGGCGGACGACGGCTGTACGCACCGCGGCCCGCGCCGCCCGGCCAGGACATCCGCCCGCGCGGCCAGGAGTGCCGCCGCGGCGACCAACTGCTGCCCGCGGGCGCCCTGGTGACCCCCGCCGTCCTCGGCCTGGCCGCGGCGGCCGGCTACGACGAGCTGACCGCCTACCGCCGCCCGCGTGCCGAAGTCTTCGTCCTGGGCGACGAGTTGCTGGACGAGGGGCTGCCGCGGGACGGCCGGATCCGCGATGCCCTCGGCCCGATGCTCGCGCCCTGGCTGCATGCGCTGGGTGTCGAGGCGGCGGCGCCCCGCCATCTCGCCGATGAGGCCGACACCCTGTACGCCGCCCTCGCGGAGTCCACCGCCGACGTGGTGATCACGACGGGCGGTACCGCGTCGGGCCCCGTCGACCATGTGCACCCCACCCTGCGCCGGCTCGATGCGGAGGTGCTGGTGGACGGGGTGGCGGTACGCCCCGGGCACCCCATGCTGCTGGCCCGCCTGGCCCCGCGCCGGCACCTCGTCGGCCTGCCGGGCAACCCCCTCGCCGCCGTCTCCGGCCTGCTCACCCTCGCCGAACCGCTGCTCCGTACGCTCGCCGCCCGCAGGCCCGCCGCGCCGTACCGCACGCCGCTGGCCGCCGCGGTCACCGGGCATCCGCAGGACACCCGGCTCGTCCCGGTGGCCTACCGCGACGACGAGCGGCACGGGCTGACGGCGGTACCGCTGCGCTTCCACGGCCCGGCCATGCTGCGCGGGATCGCCGCCGCCGATGGACTGGCCGTCGTCCCGGCCGGGGGCGCGGAGCGCGGCACCGAACTCGAAATCCTGGAACTTCCCTGGTCAGCGGGCTGGTTGGCGGGCTGGACGCCCGGCCGGTCCGCCCCCGGGGACCCGTACGACCCCCCTGAGGCCACCGGAGGCCGCGCGTGAAGCTCCCGTCCCAGGACGCCGCGGCGCGGGAGGTTCCCGAGGACCGTTCGCACCGGGTGCTGCTGCCGCGCCGCGCCCCCAAGCCGCCGCTGCGGCAGGTCGCCCGCCGGCTGCTGATGGCTCTGTTCGTGCTGCTCGCGACGGTCTTCATCGTCTGGATCGACCGCAACGAGTACCACGACAACGCCGATGGCAAGGTCGATCTGCTCGACTGCTTCTACTACGCGACCGTCACGCTCTCGACCACGGGATACGGCGACATCGTCCCGTACGGCGACAGCGCGCGGTTGCTGAACATCCTGCTCATCACGCCACTCCGGGTGCTGTTCCTGATCATCCTGGTCGGCACCACACTGGAAGTGCTCACCGAGCGCACCCGCGAGCAGTGGCAACTGAAACGCTGGAGAAACGCCTTGCGCGACCACACCGTCATCGTCGGCTTCGGGACGAAGGGCCGTTCCGCCGCCCAGACCCTGTGCGCGACGGGGCTGCACCGCGACCGCATCGTCATCGTCGACCCCAGCAGCAAAGTGATCGACGCGGCGGTGGCCGACGGGTTCGCGGGGGTGGTCGGCGATGCGACCCGCAGCGATGTGCTCCTGCGGGCCGAGGTCCAGCGCGCCCACCAGGTCGTGATCGCCACACAGCGCGATGACACCGCCGTGCTGGTCTCGTTGACCGCCCGTCAGCTCAACAAGCGGGCGAATATCGTCGCGGCGGTGCGGGAGGAGGAGAACGCCCCTCTGCTGCGGCAGTCCGGCGCCAACTCCGTGATCACGTCGGCCAGCGCGGCAGGCCGGCTGCTCGGGCTCTCCGTGCACAGCCCCAGCGCGGGCACCGTCATGGAGGACCTGATCCAGCAGGGCAGCGGCCTCGACCTGGTGGAACGCACGGTGGTGAAGGCGGAGGTCGGCAAGTCCGTACGGGAGACCGACGACCTGGTCGTGTCCGTGCTGCGTGGCCACCGGCTCCTCGGCTACGACGATCCGGAGGCCAGTCCGCTACAGAGCACGGACCGTCTGATCACCATCGTGCGGGCGGCCCCGGCGGAGGCGGCGGACCACTCCGGCAAGCCGTCCACCAAGCCGACCCTGCCCGGTACCGGCGTCGCCCCGATGCGCCGCGTGGATGAATAACCGCACGTCGTGCGGGGGTGGATGGCCGACCCGGTGGTAGTCGTCGGCCCCCGCACCTTCGCTCCGTGCGCGGTCGGCGAGTAGCCTCGCGCCCATGCGAGCGATCACTATCCCGGAGCCCGGTGGCCCCGAAGCACTTGTCTGGGCGGACGTGCCCGATCCGCAGCCCGCCGAGGGCGAGGTCCTGATCGAGGTCGCGGCCAGTGCCGTGAACCGCGCGGACCTGCTCCAGCGCCAGGGCTTCTACGACCCGCCGCCCGGCTCGTCCCCCTATCCGGGGCTGGAATGCTCGGGACGGATCAGCGCGCTCGGCCCCGGGGTACACGGCTGGGCCGTCGGCGACGAGGTGTGTGCGCTGCTGGCGGGCGGCGGCTACGCGGAGAAGGTCGCCGTCCCGGCCGGTCAGGTGCTGCCGGTGCCGTCCGGCGTGGACCTGGTCACCGCCGCCGCGCTGCCCGAGGTGACCTGCACGGTCTGGTCGAACGTCTTCATGATCGCGCACCTGCGGCCCGGCGAGACGCTGCTGGTCCACGGCGGTGCCAGCGGCATCGGCACGATGGCGATCCAGCTCGCCAAGGCCGTGGGCGCACGGGTCGCGGTGACCGCGGGCGGCCCCGAGAAGCTGGCCCGCTGCGCCGAGCTGGGCGCGGACATCCTCATCGACTACCGCGAACAGGACTTCGTCCAGGAGATCCGCAAGGCCACCGACGGCACGGGCGCGGATGTCATCCTCGACATCATCGGCGCCAAGTACCTCCAGCGGAACGTCAAGGCGCTGGCGGTCAGCGGCCGGCTGGCGATCATCGGACTTCAGGGCGGGGTCAAGGCGGAGCTGAATCTCGCGGCACTGATGGCCAAGCGCGCCGCGATCACCGGTGCCGGGTTGCGCGCCCGCCCGCTGAACGAGAAGGCGGCCATCGTCGCCGCGGTACGCGAACACGTCTGGCCGCTGATCGCCAACGGCCAGGTCCGGCCGATCGTGGACCGCCACCTCCCGATGGCGGACGCCGCCGAGGCACACCGGGTCGTGGACGCGAGTGCTCATGTCGGCAAGGTCGTCCTGACGGTCTGAGCCCCCGCCTGACCTCGGCCCCGCGCGCTGTCCGCGCCCGCCCCTCCCCCCTGTGCGCCCGATAACCCGCCCGACATGTCCAAGATGCCGTGAATCTCATCACATGTGACGCTGGGCAGGTCACTCGACGGCTCGGCACGGGAGGGGCACTGTGGTCGCTCCAGGATTCCGTTCGCGCATCGCCACCGGTCTGCTGGTGGCTGCCGTCGTGCTGCCCGTACCGATAGGAGCCACCTCCGCCGTGGCCGCGGACCGACGGGCCACTCCGGTCGACCGGCCCCCGCTTCTCGCCCGCCCGGGCGAGAAGCCCGACGACGTCCCCGGCGCCGACGGCTTCGGCCTGGACGGGTTGGATGACTTCGCGATCGGCCCGCCGCCGGTCGAGGGGCCCGGGGCCAGAGGGGGCAGGGTGCGTGCCGGACACCGGGGCCACCCGGGGGCCCCGGCGCTGCCGGACCGCTACCCCGGCCTGCCGGACGCCCTTCCGGGCGTCCCGCACCGGCCGTCGCATCACCACCACTTCGGGGGGCTCCGCGGGCACGGACGGTGGCACCACCACCCGCATCACCCGTTCGGCCCAGATTTCCGGCCGTACCCCATCCCGGGGTCCGACGGCGGCAGCGCCGATTTCACCGGGCCCGGCAGGCATCGGCACCCGGACGTGGCGGGATCGTCCGACGCCGACCGTGCGCACGCCCGGCCCGGCCGGCGTGCCTCGAAGAAGCACCGCAAGCCTGCGGCATCCGAATCCCACGAGGCAGCGGCCACCCCGTCACGGCCCGCTCCTTCCCGCCGCTACGACGTCGCGGACCGGTTCAGCCGGCGCACCTACGAGGCCTTGCCGCCCCTCCCCACGCCCACCCCGGAGGGGGCTGGCTCCGCACCGGAGAGCACGGCTGACGACGCGGCGGCCACGGCGACCCCATACGCCATGGAGACCCCCGTGGCGCCGGTCGAGCGGGTTCTCCCGATGGGTGCTGGCCTTGCTCTCACCGGTCTGGGGCTCGCCTTCTTCGCCCTGCGGCTGCGCCGGGGCTGATGATTTCGGCGGTTTCACGTGAAACAGCGAGAATCTGCTGTTTCACGTGAAACAGCGGCGGCCGGGTCCGCTCGGAAGGGTGGATCACCTTCTCCCCGGGTCACCACTTGTCTGGAGTCCGCGTACGAGAGAATGGCGGCATGGATATGCCGATGAATGAACGGTCGCAGGAGAATCCGCACGTCCTGGTGGTCGGCCCGGACGGCATGGCGCTCGGCGGCGCGAGCTCCGGCGGCGGGGAAGACGGCGAAGAGTCCCGGGAGACCCCCTTGACGGACATGGTCGAACAGCCTGCGAAGGTCATGCGCATCGGCAGCATGATCAAGCAGCTGCTGGAAGAGGTGAAGGCCGCTCCTCTGGACGAGGCGAGCCGGGTACGGCTCAAGGAGATCCACTCCAGCTCGGTCAAGGAGCTGGAGGACGGCCTGGCGCCCGAGCTGGTCGAGGAGCTGGAGCGGCTGTCGCTGCCGTTCACCGATGAATCGGTGCCGACGGATGCGGAGCTGCGGATCGCCCAGGCCCAGCTGGTCGGCTGGCTGGAGGGTCTCTTCCACGGCATCCAGACCGCACTGTTCGCCCAGCAGATGGCGGCTCGTGCCCAGCTGGAGTCGATGCGCCGTGCGCTGCCGCCCGGGGCCGTTCCGATGGACGGCGAGGAGGGCACGCCCGGTCACGGCGGTGCCCGCTCGGGCCCGTATCTCTGATCCGGGTTTGTTTCTCCAGCGACCCGCAGCAAGCAGCAGGGGCCGGCACACAGCGCGTGTGCCGGCCCCTTGTACGTGTCCGGGTTTAGTAGTGACCCGTCGAGACGGTCAGTTCGATCGTCTCGCCGCTCTTCGGGTCCCAGCGCTCCAGGCTCGCCGGCTTCGTCTCTATGACCGTGTTCTTGGCCGTGTACCCACGGTCCTCTTCGGTGACCTTGTACTTCCAGCCCGCCGCGTCGAGGCAGGCCTTCACCGAGTCCAGGTTCTTGTAGGTGAGGAAGGGGAAGTAGATCTTCTTCGGTTCGCTGTAGGGCGAGTCCGGCTTGGTGCACTCGGTCGAGTCGACGGTCTTCGTCTTGTCCTCAGGCATCACGCTCTGGGTGGGTGATGCCGAGTACGAGTAGGTCGATGTCGAGCTGGGGCCCGGCTCGTCGCTGCCACCGGCGCTCAGCCCGATGCCGATGGCGATCGCGGTGACCACGACGACCCCGATGATTGCCGAGACGACGATCACCGCGGAGTTGTTCTTCCGCGGGGCGGGACGGCCGGTCGACGGCATCGAGGCCGTCACCGGGGGCGGCGTGTAGGCCGGGGGCTGGTAGCCACCCGCATTGAACGGCGCCGGACCCGGAATGGGACCCGGCGCGGGCGTCGGGTAGGTGTTGTTCGGCGGCAGGGGCGGGGGCGTCGAGGGACCGAAGGCGGCCGCCTGCGTCGGCTGGTAGGGCTGCTGCACGCTCGGCGGGGCCGGGGTGTGCGGGTTGCCGGAGGCGGTGGGGAAGACCGCGGAGGAGACCGACGCACCGCTGGTGCGGGCCCGCGGACCCTCGCTGATGATCAGCGGCGTCGAACCTGACTGCCCGGACCCGACGATCCGCAGGCACTCGTCCCGCATCGCCTCGGCGGTGGGGAAGCGTTCGTTGGGGTTCTTCTTCAGCGCACGGGCCACCAGCGCGTCCACGGCCGGCGGCAGTGAGCTGTTGATGGTCGACGGGACCGGGGGCTCTTCCTGGACGTGCGCGTAGGCGATGGCGAGCGGGGAATCCGCGTCGAACGGCAGCTGGCCGGTCAGCAGCTCGAAGAGCATGATGCCGACGGAGTAGAGGTCGGAGCGGGCATCCACAGCGCGGCCCAGCGCCTGCTCCGGGGAGAGGTACTGCGGGGTGCCGACGACCATGCCGGTCTGCGTCATGGACGTCACACCGGACTGCATGGCACGGGCGATACCGAAGTCCATGACCTTGACGACGCCGCGCTTGTTCAGCATCACATTGCCGGGCTTGATGTCGCGGTGGACCAGGCCCATTTCATGGCTGACCTCGAGCGCGGCCAGCACATCGGCCGTGATCTTCAAGGCCTTTTCGGTCGGCATCGCGCCATGTTGGGCGACGTCGGTGTCCAGATCGGAGCGCAGCGGCTGGCCCGCGACGTACTCCATGACGATGTACGGCACCATGCCGCCGTCGAGCTCGTCCTCACCGGAGTCGAAGACGGAGACGATATTGGTGTGCGTGAGCTTCGCCACGGACTGGGCCTCACGGCGGAAGCGCTCACGGAAGGCCTGCTCGCGACCGAGCTCGGTGTGCAGTGTCTTGATCGCGACCTCGCGGTCCAGCACGCTGTCGTAGGCGAGGTGTACGGAAGCCATTCCGCCCGCGCCGAGAAGATCACGAAGCTGGTAGCGTCCCCCGCCGACCGAACGGCCCTCGAATTGGCCCTGAGCGCCGTCCTGGCTCATCGTTCCGCTTCCCCCTAGGCCGCACTACCCGTACGTATAGCGATCAAAATCTGGAATTTCGCAGCCAAGTCTGCCCCAGGCCTCGGACACGTCAAGCTGTGTGCCCGTTCCGTGACCAGATGTGCAAGATCCCGTCACGGCGGTGCGACGTTTTGGCGCCCGATTACCCCCGGTGAACTTGCGATCTTTGGCTTCCGGCGGGTGTGATGACCGGTCCACGACGGACCGGTGGGTGTCGCGGAACCTGTAGCGTGCTCTAGCGAAGACCGATGACCTTACCGCTCTCATGCGGATCGATTCGACGGCGAGGACCGATGGCACCGACGCAGAGCCCCCAGGGCCCGTCCGACCCTGAGGCCACCGGCTCCAATATCCCCGACGCACCGGAGATGTGGGGCAACGGCGGGCTGGTCGGCGATGGCCGCTACCGGCTCACGCGACGGCTCGGCCGCGGTGGCATGGCGGAGGTGTTCGCGGCCGAGGACGTACGTCTCGGCCGGACCGTCGCCGTGAAGCTGCTGCGCTCCGACCTCGCCGAGGACCCGGTCTCCAAGGCCCGGTTCACGCGGGAGGCACAGTCCGTGGCCGGACTGAACCACCACGCCGTGGTCGCGGTCTACGACTCCGGTGAGGACCTGGTCGGCGGCAACACCGTGCCGTACATCGTGATGGAGTTGGTCGAGGGCCACACCATCCGCGATCTGCTGCTCAACGCCGACGCCCCGCCGCCGGACCAGGCGCTGATCATCGTCTCCGGTGTGCTGGAGGCGCTGGCCTACAGCCACCAGCACGGCATCGTGCACCGTGACATCAAGCCCGCTAACGTGATCATCACGAACAGCGGCGCCGTCAAGGTCATGGACTTCGGCATCGCCCGTGCGCTGCACGGCGCCCAGTCGACCATGACCCAGACCGGCATGGTCATGGGCACCCCCCAGTACCTCTCCCCGGAGCAGGCGCTCGGCAAGACCGTCGACACCCGCTCCGACCTCTACGCCACCGGCTGTCTGCTCTACGAACTCCTCGCGCTGCGGCCGCCGTTCACCGGCGAGACCCCGCTCTCGGTCGTCTACCAGCATGTGCAGGACATGCCGGTGGCGCCGTCCCAGGTCGCCGACGCGGTGCCGCCGGAGCTGGACGGCCTGGTCATGCGGTCGCTGGCGAAGGACCCCGACGACCGCTTCCAGTCCGCCGAGGAGATGCGCGGCCTGGTCCAGTACTCGCTCCAGATGCTGCATGAGCAGGGCGGTCACACCGGCACCTGGAGCACCGGGCCGGTCGCCCTGCACGAGGGCGGCCTCTCCTCGCCCATGGGCGCCGCGGCCACCACGGCGCTGCCGCACCCCGACGCCGGCCAGACCACGGCGCAGCCGATCCTGACGCCCGGTATGCGGGACGACGACGGCGGTTTCGACGGCGGGCCCCGGGGGACCAAGAGCGGCCGCGGCAAGATCTGGCTGATCGCGGCGCTGGCGGTGATCGCCATCGCGGTGGGTGTGGCGTTCGCGTTGCAGAACACCGGCGGTGAGGGCAAGAAGCACGAGACGCCCACCTCGCAGTCGCCGACGCCGTCGGAGGACGACAAGACGAGCGAGCCGCCGACGGAGGAGCCGAGCACTCCGGAGACCGCGCCCGAAGACACCGGTGACACCGGCACCTACAGCGAGCCGCCGACCGAGCAGCCCAGCACGCCGCCGACGTCCCAGCCGCCGACCTCGGAGCCGCCGACCTCGGAGCCTCCGACGTCCGAGCCTCCGACGTCCGAGCCGCCGACCGGCCCCACCGATCCCACCGACCCCACCGGCGGGACCGCTGACGGGGGCGCCGGCGACGGGGGCACCGCCGACGGCGGCCCGGACACCGGAGTGACCTCGGGCGCCACCGGCTGACGGGCGTCCCCTGCTTCAGCGGGTGAACGCGTTCCGCACGGCCCGGTACTCGCGGGTCCACCAGACGGCCAGGGCGGCCGCCGCCGGGAATTGTGGATCGGTGCGGCGGTCGCCCAGCTGGTAGCGCCAGGTGAGCATCCAGAAGTCGTTCAGCCGCTCCCACCACACCCGGTGGACGGCCGCCGCGAGTTCCTCGGCACCGGCCCCACAGGCCCTGCGGTAGGCGCCCGCGTACGCCGCCACCTTGCCCAGATCCAGCGTGCCGCAGGGGCGCACGAAGAAGATCGCGGCGGCGCGTACCGCCTCCTCGGCGCGCGGCTGGACGCCCAGCCGGTCCCAGTCGACGATCGCGGTCGGTTCCGTGCCCCGGTAGAGCACATTCAGCGGGTGGAAGTCGCCGTGCACCCAGCCCGCGGGAGGTTCCCCGCCCGGGGCCGGCCGGCGGTGCGCCTGCTGCGCCAGTAGGGCCCGGCGCTCCAGCAGACGGTGTTCGGCGAGCTCGTCGAAGCTGGTGCGCGGCCGGGCTCCACGGGCCAGGGCCAGCAGCTCGTCAATCGTCTCGAAGGTCCGCTCGGGGTCGGCGCCGGCGTCCGCGCAGGGGGGCCGGGGCGGATGCGGTTCGTCCGCCATGACCTCCTCCAGTGCGGTGTGCACGAGCCCGAGCAGGCCGCCGAGCCGCCGGGACTGGTCGCGGGTCAGCGCGGCGCCGCCGAGGTGGCGGCCTTCGACCCAGGGGTGCAGCGCGTAGCAGCGGCCGTCGAGGACGGTGACGGTGCGGCCGTCCGTATGGGCGATGGGTGGGGCGACCGGCAGCCCGAGCGCGGCGAGGCGGTACGTGGCGCGGTGCTGGCGGGTGAGGGCTGCGTGGTCGCCGTCGAGGTGGTGCTTGAGGAAGTAGCGGCCGCGGGTGGTGGCGAGGAAGTAGCCGTGGTTGAGCAGGCCCTCGGCGACAGGCTCACAGGACAGTGGCGCACCGGCGCCTGCGTAGTGGCGGAGCAGGGATCCGAGGGTGTCTCTGTCGGGCGTCGCCGCCGTCCGGACTACAGATGAGCGCAGCACGCGCCAGATGTTAGATCAACTACGCCCGTCGGAGTGGGTGTGCCGGAAGGCCTTACGCAGAGTGCGCGCAGAGGCGGACGGCACCTCGGCTCCCGTTCGGCTGGGTCGGCCGGTGGCGGTAATCGCAGGGAATCCGCGGGATGGTGCGCCGGGGTGCGCGCCGGTATTCCGTGAGCTGTTCAGTGCCGTTCCGCCTGCATTCGGGCGACATAGGCGGCGGCCTGGGAGCGGCGCTCCATTCCGAGCTTGGACAGCAGACTGGAAACGTAATTCTTGATCGTTTTCTCGGCGAGATGGAGCCGTGCGCCGATAGCGCGATTGGTCATTCCCTCGCCGATCAGATCGAGGATCCTGCGCTCCTGGTCGGTGAGGCTCGCCAGCCGGTCGTCGCCCTTCGCGGCGTTGCCGTCGCGCAGCCGCTCCAGCACCCGGGCGGTGGCCACGGGGTCGAGCAGTGACTTCCCGGCCGCCACCTCGCGGACCGCGGAGAGCAGTTCGTTCCCCCGGATGGCCTTGAGGACATAACCGGACGCACCGGCCATAATCGCATCGAAAAGGGCCTCGTCATCCGCGAACGAGGTGAGCATCAGGCATTTGATGTCCTCGTCCTGCGAACGGATCTCGCGGCAGACCTCGACACCGCTCCCATCCGGAAGCCGGACGTCGAGCACCGCTACGTCCGGACGGGTCGCCGGGATCCTGACCAGGGCATCTGCGGCGGTGCCGGCCTCGCCGACCACCTCGATGTCCTCCTCGACCGAGAGCATTTCGTGGACGCCGCGCCGGACAACTTCGTGGTCGTCGAGCAGGAATACCGTGATTTTTCCGTCTTCGCGCACCTCACCAGTCTCACACATCAACCCTTCCCGTGCTCCAGGTCACCGATATAACGTGCCGTTGTCCCGGCGGCCTGCAACGCTGTGACCAGGAGTTGTTCCAAACCTTCGCGATTTACTTGGAAATCCAAGCAAAATCGCAGGTCAGCGCCGTTTCCACTTCGGCTTTGACAATGGGTAACGTGCAATGAGCAGGCCACTGTCCGGGAGCTTTGTTCCACCCGGAGCCGGCCGCGATCGCACACACCCCGTGCGCCGTATCGGATACCGGGTGAGCCGCAATACGGCCACCGGCGGACCCCGGGGGCCGGACAGACGGAGGAGCAGCACGTGACCGTGGAAGGCACTGCGCAGCGGAAAAACGCCCGCGGCAGCAGCAAGCGCACCACCGCCAAAAAGGCGACGCCGGCAAAGAAGGCGTCCCCGGCCAAGGCCCGGAACTCCGGCCGGCCCGACGAGGCGGAGCAGGATCAGCTCGTACAACTGCTGACGCCCGAAGGCAAGCGGATCGAGCACCCGGACTACTCGATCGACCTTTCCGCCGAAGAGCTGCGCGGCCTCTACCGCGACATGGTGCTGACGCGGAAGTTCGATGCCGAGGCGACCACCCTCCAGCGCCAGGGCGAACTGGGCCTGTGGGCCTCGCTGCTGGGCCAGGAGGCCGCTCAGATCGGCTCGGGCCGCGCGCTGCGCGATGACGACTACGTCTTTCCGACCTACCGCGAGCACGGCGTGGCGTGGTGCCGCGGAGTCGACCCGACGAACCTGCTGGGCATGTTCCGCGGGGTCAATCACGGCGGCTGGGACCCCAACAGCAACAACTTCCACCTGTACACGATCGTCATCGGCTCGCAGACGCTGCACGCGACCGGCTATGCGATGGGTGTGCAGAAGGACGGCGCGGATTCCGCGGTCATCGCCTATTTCGGTGACGGTGCTTCCAGCCAGGGAGATGTCGCGGAATCCTTCACGTTCTCCGCGGTCTACAACGCCCCGGTCGTGTTCTTCTGCCAGAACAACCAGTGGGCGATTTCCGAACCCACCGAGAAGCAGACCCGGGTGCCGCTCTACCAGCGCGCCCGCGGATTCGGCTTCCCCGGCGTACGGGTCGACGGCAATGACGTGCTGGCCTGTCTGGCGGTGACCAAGGCGGCGCTGGAGCGGGCGCGCACCGGCCAGGGTCCGATGCTGATCGAGGCGTTCACGTACCGCATGGGCGCGCACACCACCTCCGACGACCCGACGAAGTACCGGGCGGACGAGGAGCGGGTGGCCTGGGAGGCGAAGGACCCGATCCTGCGGTTGCGGACGTACCTGGAGGCCGAGGGCCTGGTCGACGAGGCGTATCTCGCGTCGATCGACGAGGAGAGCGAGGCCCTGGGCAAGCGGGTCCGCGATGCCGTGCGTGCCATGCCCGACCCGGACGACATGGCGATCTTCGAGAATGTCTATGCCGACGGGCATGCGCTCGTCGATGAGGAGCGCGCGCAGTTCGCCGCGTACCAGGCGTCGTTCGCCGACGCCGATGCCGCCGCGGAGGGGAACTGACCATGGCCGTCTTCGAGAAGATCACCATCGCCAAGGCGATCAATGAGTCGCTGCGTGCCTCCATGGAGGCCGACCCCAAGGTCCTCGTCATGGGTGAGGACGTCGGCAAGCTCGGCGGCGTCTTCCGTGTCACCGACGGACTCCAGAAGGACTTCGGCGAGGACCGGGTGATCGACACCCCGCTCGCCGAGTCCGGCATCGTCGGCACCGCGATCGGTATGGCGCTGCGCGGCTACCGCCCGGTCGTCGAGATCCAGTTCGACGGCTTCGTCTTCCCCGCCTACGACCAGATCGTCACCCAGCTCGCGAAGATGCACGCCCGTGCGCTGGGCAAGGTCAAGGTGCCGGTCGTCATCCGCATCCCGTACGCGGGCGGTATCGGTGCGGTCGAGCACCACTCCGAGTCCCCCGAGGCGCTCTTCGCGCATGTCGCGGGCCTCAAGATCGTTTCTCCCTCGAACTCCTCCGACGCCTACTGGATGCTCCAGCAGGCCATCGCGGGCGATGACCCGGTCATCTACTTCGAGCCCAAGCGCCGCTACCACGACAAGTCGCGGCTGGACACCGAGTCGATCCCGGACCCGCTGCACAAGGCCCGGATCGCCCGGACCGGCTCCGACCTCACGCTGGCCGCCTACGGTCCGATGGTCAAGGTCTGCCAGGACGTCGCCAATGTCGCGGCCGAGGAGGGCAAGTCGCTCGAGGTCGTCGACCTGCGCTCGCTCTCCCCGATCGACTTCGACACCGTGCAGTCCTCGGTGCAGAAGACCGGCCGGCTCGTCGTTGTCCACGAAGCCCCGGTCTTCTTCGGCGCCGGTGCGGAGATCGCCGCCCGGATCACCGAGCGGTGCTTCTACCACCTGGAGGCCCCCGTCCTGCGGGTCGGCGGTTTCCACTCCCCGTATCCGCCCTCCCGTCTGGAGGACGAGTACCTTCCGGGACTGGACCGGGTGCTCGACGCCGTTGATCGTGCGTTGGCGTACTGAGGGTTTGAGGAGAGTTCGTGACCATGACTGCAAGTACCGCCAACGCTCAGCGCTTCCGCGAGTTCAAGATGCCCGACGTCGGCGAAGGGCTGACCGAGGCCGAGATTCTCAAGTGGTACGTCAAGCCGGGCGACACCGTCACCGACGGCCAGGTCGTCTGTGAGGTCGAGACCGCCAAGGCCGCTGTCGAACTGCCCATTCCCTATGACGGGGTGGTGCACGAGCTGAACTTCGGCGAGGGCGTCACCGTCGATGTCGGCACCGTCATCATCTCCGTGGACACCGACCCCGGCGCCGGGCCCGCCACGGCACCGGCCGCGGTCGAGGCCCCGCAGGAGGCCGCCAAGGCCGAGGAGGAGGCCGAGCCGCAGGGCCGGCAGGCGGTGCTGGTCGGCTACGGCGCCGCGCCGTCCTCGACCAAGCGCCGGGCCCGCAAGCCTCAGCCGGGGGTGCCGGCCCAGCCGGAGCCCGTGAGCGCCGCGCTCCAGGCGGAGCTGAACGCGCGCACGGCGCCCGCACCGGTCGCGCCCGTGGCTCCGGTCGCGAACGGCACGAGTGCCGGGTCCGCCGGCCGGCCGCTGGCCAAGCCGCCGGTGCGCAAGCTGGCCAAGGACCTCGGGATCGATCTGGCGACGATCGTCCCGAGCGGGCCGGACGGCATCATCACCCGTGAGGACGTGCACGCGGCCGCCGCCCCGGCAGTGGCTCCGGCCGCACCGGCGGCGGCTTCGGCCCCCGTCGCCGAGGCGGTCGCCCCGGCGGAGACCGGTGTCGTCAGCGCCGCCGCCCGTGAGCGGCGGGTGCCCGTCAAGGGCGTACGCAAGGCCACCGCTCAGGCGATGGTCGCCAGCGCCTTCACCGCGCCGCATGTCACGGAGTTCATCACCGTCGATGTGACCCGCACGATGAAGCTCGTCCAGGAGCTCAAGCAGGACCCGGACATGGCGGGGCTGCGGGTCAACCCGCTGCTGCTGGTCGCCAGGGCCTTCCTGGTGGCCCTCAAGCGTCACCCCGAGGCCAATGCGGCCTGGGACGAGGCGCGGCAGGAGATCGTCTACAAGGACTACGTGAACCTCGGGATCGCGGCGGCCACCCCGCGTGGGCTGATCGTCCCGAACATCAAGGACGCCGGAGTCAAGACGCTGCCCCAACTCGCGGCGGAACTGGGCGATCTGGTCGCCACCGCCCGCGAGGGCAAGACCTCACCCGCGGCGATGTCCGGTGGCACGGTCACCATCACCAACGTCGGCGTCTTCGGCGTCGACACCGGTACGCCGATCCTCAACCCGGGGGAGTCGGCGATCCTCGCCTTCGGCGCGGTCAAGCTCCAGCCGTGGGTCCACAAGGGCAAGGTGAAGGCGCGCCAGGTCACCACCCTTGCGCTGTCCTTCGACCACCGGCTCATCGACGGCGAGCTGGGCTCCAAGCTCCTCGCGGATATCGCGGCGGTGCTGGAGCGGCCCAAGCGGCTCATCACCTGGGGGTGAGCCGGAATGCGGGGCCGGGCGGTTCGGAGCGGCGTTTCACGTGAAACGCCGCCTCGGGTCCGCGCCGGCCCTGTGGACGAGCAGTCGTGCGTGCGCCTCGCGCCGCCCGTACGTCAGCGAGTACGCCGGATACCGGCAGGCCGGGCTGCCACCGGGTCGGCACCGTGGGCTCCCCTCACCTCGACTCCCGATCCCGGGCAAGCCCCCGGCACGTACGACACCCTCATCGGCGGTCTGCACACCCGCCCTGCGCTGATCGACCACCAGGGCCGTCAGTCCGGCATCCAGATCGGCCTGCATCCACTGGGCGCCCGCGCCCTGCTGGGGCTGCCGGCCGGTGAGCCGGCGAGCCTCGACCTTCCCGCGGAAGTCGTCCTCGGACGAAACGTCCAAGCCGCTGGGGACTCCTTCGGGGAACGCTGAAGTCGGCGGCCCACCGGGGCCACCCACCGACCCAGGAGGCCCGGCGATATGCCCGAGAACCAGTTCGACACCACTCCCGCCCCGCAGGTATGCCGAGGGCAACCTCTGGTCGTTCGGTACGTATCGCGGTGAGCCGCGCAAGGTGTAGCCGCGGCCGCGCGCGACCGGCGGGGCCGGTCAGCCGCGGATGAGCTCCACCGCGCGGCTGAAGTGGCCCACCGGCCCGGCCGGACCGGAGCCATCGGCGCGTGCGGCGCCGCGGGTCAGGGCGATACCCGCCCACAGACCGGCGACGATCAATGCCAGCACGACGGTATTCCGCGTACGGCGGCCGGCGTTCGTCCTGGGCTGCATGGTCCACTCCCCTTGGTGTCGGAGCCTCCCCGGCTCCGTCCCTCTATTCACCCATGAGATGCAGCGCGGTCCGTACGCGGCAGGTACGGACTCCTGTCAGACTTGAGGTGGACCCGACATCCCTCTGGAGTTCCCCGTCCACCGGTGCCCGGGAAAGGGTTTGCCGCGGTCGGCCGCGCTGTTTACGGTCGGCGAAATGAGCACCGAAATGATCATCCGGCCCTACCAACCCTCCGACCAGGACGTGGTCACCGATCTGTGGTCCCGGGCCGCGCGGCAGGCGCATCCCTTCCTCGACGGGGAGGGCGCGGGCGAACGGGCCCGGCTCCTCCGTGAGGTGTACCTCGTCCAGGCGGAGAACTGGGTGGCCGAGCGCGAGGGCCGCGTCATCGGACTGCTCGGACTGCTGACCGGCGGGCCCGGGGACGGCGACCGGCCCGGGACCGAGGTCGGCGGGCTTTTCGTGGCGCCGGAGGCCCAAGGGGGCGGAATCGGGCGGGAGTTGCTGGAGCATGCGGCGGCCCTGCACGGCGCGCTGACCCTGGAGGTCTTCGAGGGCAACGACCGGGCCCGCCGCTTCTACGCCCACCTCGGCTTCACGGAGCGCGGGCGGCGGACGGACGAGGAGACCGGCCATCCGCTGATCTCCATGGAGCGCGGCGCACCGCTGAAGTCGGTGAGCTGGCTGCATCTGCGCGAGGGGCGGCTGCTGAGCGTACGGACGCGGGGGAACGACACGTTCTATCTCCCGGGCGGCAAGTACGAGCCCGGCGAGACCGCCCGGGAGGCGCTGTCCCGCGAGCTCGGTGAGGAACTCGGCCTGGTGGTACCCGCCGACGAGCTGTCGGAGGCCTTTGTCATCCATGCCGTCGCCCACGGCAAGAACGGGCGCCGGCTGCACATGACCTGCTTCACCGGCGGGCCCCAGGACATCGCACCGGCCCCCGGCCGGGAGATCGCCGAATACGCCTGGTTCGACCGCCAGGAAGCGCGGGAGCGCTGCGCCCCCGCCCATGCGCAGGTCGTGAACCGGTTGGTCGCGCAGGGGCGGATGCCGGGCTGAGGGCACCGTCAGGCGGCGGACGGGCCGGGACGCACACCGGGCGCTGGCCGGCCCGCCGCCGCCATGACGGCCTCACAACGCCTCCACCAGCGAAAACGTGACCGTTCCGTCCGTATCTCGGACTGCGGTGTCGAACGCATACCTGTTGTATCTATCCTGTGCGCATGCCCTCAGCGTCCACGCCCACCGCGCCTGCCAGAGAGTCCACCGTCAAGCAGCCGCCCGCCGCCGAGCGGGTCTACGCCCATATCAAGGACGCCGTCCTGGACCGCCGCTACGAGGGCGGCATGCTGCTCACCGAGGGCGAGCTGGCCGACGCCGTGGGGGTGTCACGGACACCGGTGCGCGAGGCGCTGCTGCGGCTGGAGGTCGAGGGGCTGATCAAGCTCTACCCCAAGAAGGGCGCGCTGGTGCTGCCGGTCTCCGCGCAGGAGATCGCCGATGTCGTCGAGACCCGGCTGCTGGTGGAGAAGCACGCCGCGGCCAAGGCGGTGCCCGCCAGTGAGGCGCTGGTCGGCGAGCTGACCGAGCTGCTGGAGACGATGCGGGAGCAGGCCGCGTCCGGTGATCTGGCCGCCGTGTCCGTCACCGACCGCGCCTTCCACGCCGCCATCGTGCGCAGCGCCGGCAACCAGATCCTGGACCGGCTCTATGAGCAGCTGCGCGACCGTCAGCTGCGGATGGGCGTCGCGGTGATGCATGCCCATCCGGACCGGATCGCCAAGAACATCACCGAGCATGCGGAGATCCTGGAGGCGCTGCGCGCCGGTGACGCGGACGCCGCGACCGAGGTCGTGCAGCGTCACGTCAGCTGGGTCCGCAACCTGGCGCAAGGGGACGTGCGATGAGCGCCGGCGGCGGAAACGCCGGTGGTTCCCTCGGCTCGGACGGTGCCGGCGGCTCCGGTATAGGCGGCGGCTCCGCCCGGCTGATGCCCGCGGACCCGCCCGGCGGCCGGAGGGCGATGGCGGTCTGGGGCATCGGTGTCGCGGTCTACTTCGTCGCGATCACCTACCGCACCAGCCTCGGCGTGGCCGGGCTGGACGCCGCTGACCGCTTCCATATCAACGCCTCGGCGCTGTCGACGTTCTCCATCCTCCAGCTGCTGGTGTACGCGGGGATGCAGATCCCCGTCGGTCTGCTGGTCGACCGGCTCGGCGCCAAGAAGGTGCTGACGATCGGTGTGGTGCTCTACACCGCCGGCCAGTTCGGCTTTGCGCTCTCCTCGTCGTACGCCATGGCGCTCGGCTCGCGTGCACTGCTCGGCTGCGGGGATGCGATGACCTTCATCAGCGTGCTGCGGCTGGGCGCCCGGTGGTTCCCGGCCCGCCGCGGCCCGATGATCGCTCAGATCGCCGCGCTGGTGGGGATGGCGGGCAACCTCGTCTCCACGCTCGTCCTCGCCCGCTTCCTGCACTCCTTCGGCTGGACTCCGACCTTCGCCGCCAGCGCGGCCGGCGGCATCGTCGTGCTGATCGTGCTGCTGCTCTTCCTCAAGGACCACCCCGAGGGCTTCGAGCCGCCGCCCGCGTCCGCCGCGCACACCGGCTCCGGATTCGTGCGTCGGCAGATCGCGGACGCCTGGCGGGAGCCCGGTACCCGGCTGGGCATGTGGGTGCACTTCACCACCCAGTTCCCCGCGATGGTGTTCCTGCTGCTCTGGGGCCTGCCGTTCCTCGTCGAGGCACAGGGGCTGTCCCGCGGCACCGCCGGTGAACTGCTCACCCTCGTGGTGCTCTCCAACATGGCGGTGGGCCTGATCTTCGGCCAGGTCATCGCCCGCCATCACGCGGCCCGTACGCCACTGGCACTGGGCACCGTGGGCGCCACGGCGCTGCTGTGGGGGCTGGTGCTGGCCTGGCCGGCCGATCACGCCCCGATGGCGCTGCTGATCGTGCTGTGTGCGGTGCTGGGCGCCTGTGGCCCCGCCTCGATGATCGGCTTCGACTTCGCGCGGCCCGCCAACCCGCCCGAGCGCCAGGGCACCGCCTCCGGCATCGTCAACATGGGCGGCTTCACCGCCTCGATGACGACCCTGCTCGCCGTCGGAGTGCTGCTGGACGCGACCGGCGACAACTACCGGATCGCCTTCGCCTCGATGTTCGTCCTGGAGGCGCTCGGCGTCTCGCAGATCCTGCGGCTGCGTCGGCGTGCGGCGCGGCGTGAGCGCGAACGGCTGGTCGTCAGCCGGGTCGAGGCGGTTCACGTGCCGGCCTGAGGCGGCCGGGCGGTTGGCGGCCGGGTCCGTTTCACGTGGAACGGACAGGGCTGTTTCACGTGAAACGGCTCATACTCCGGGGACGGCTCTCGTTCTGCGGCCGGCTGACGGGCAGCGGCGTGGAGAGGCGGATACCCGCCGGGACGCCGTCCGCCTGGTGCTACGGCGTGACCGCGAAGTGGTCCAGGATCGCCGCGGCCAGTTCGGCGTCGCCGTCGATCTTGATCTGCTCGGTGACGGCCGACGGACGCACCCGGCCGCAGGCCAGCTGGTGGAAGGTGTCCCAGTCCAGGGCGAGCGTCAGGGTCGGGCCGAGCGAGACACTGCCGTCGATCGTGGCGTTGCCCTCGGCGTTGATCCGGACCGTCCGCAGGAATTCCAGCGGTCCGCTGACGTCGAAGACCACCGCTGAATCGGCGGGCGCCTGGGCCCGCTTGGCGACGATGCCGGGCAGCGCCTTCACCAGCAGATCGCGCGTCACCTGCGCGCCGGGGGAGTCGAGATTGCCGGGCTTGCCGAGCGCCCGGCGCAGGTCCTGCTCATGCACCCAGACATCGAACGCCCGCTGCTGGAGCACGAATTCCAGCGTACGGTCCTCGCCGAGCGGGCTGCGTATCTCGGCGTCCGGCTGGCGGGACTCGTTGCGCAGCTGCCGGGAGCGGCGGATGACGGTGTATTCGAGCTCGCTGAGCATCTCCGGCGCGGTGTGGTGCCGACGGACGTCGACCTGCACCTCCATGCGTCGCGCCGACTCGCTGCGTACGTGGTAGAGATCGCGCGGCAGCGTGTGAATCGGCCGCGGGTCGCCCAGCATCTCGCATTCCAGGCCGATGACATGGGAGACCACATCACGCACAGACCATCCTGGGAGGCCCGTCGCCCTGTTCCACTCGCCTTCGACGAGCGGAGTCACCAGCTCGGTTATCGCTTCTATGGAGTGAGTCCAGGCATCGATGGAGGACTGAAGGCTGGGATGGACGGTCACGGGACCCCTCGGACGGTTCGTACGCGGGCTGCTGTCTGTGCAGTTAAGTTACGCTGCGCACGGGCACCCCGGCAGTGCTTTCGGACGACCATCGTAGGCCGATGCTTCCCGGCCGCAGAGGGGTGCGCCGTACGCCCGGAACGTGTGCTTCTCAGTCCTCGCCGCGCTCCCGCTCCGCCAGCCGGATCACACACACCGCGATGGCGATCAGCAGCGGCGGGTCCGCGTCCTCCCGGACGACATTGACCGCATAGGTGTCGCGCACGGTCAGCCAGCGCCGCGAGATCTCGGCGAGCAGTTCGCCGTCGTACTCGATCGCGAACTCCCGGTCCAGGATCTTTCCGCTGACGTCCAGTTCGGTGCCGTCCACCAGCTCGACGCGGTAGTGGTTGCGCAGCAGCGAGAGCCGTTTGCGCTTGATGGTGGCCAGCGGCTCGTCGCCTCGTTCGATGGTCATCGTGTCGCGCAGGCTGAGCATCTTCTTGCGGATGGTGATCAGCACCCGCCGTTCGGGGTCCTTCAGCTCGAAGGTCTCCCGCAGCCGCAGCGCCTTCCCGTCCACCAGGTAGGCGTGCCGTCCGTGCTCGTCCTCGATCCAGTAGTCGTCACCGATGCCGAAGATGCGGTCACGTACCACGTACTTGCCCGTGCGCGGGGACGCGTCCCCGGGAGATCGCTGCATGGCTGACGTGTTCCCCCGGGGCCCTGCGGAATGCGCAGGCACCCGAGTGACGTTGAATGTCCACATGGCTTCACGTGCACGCGTCCGCGCCCCCGAGCTGACCGGCAAGGGCGGCTGGCTGAACACCGGCAACAAGGATCTGACCCTCTCCGACCTGCGAGGACGCATCGTCGTCCTGGATTTCTGGACCTTTTGCTGTGTGAACTGTCTGCATGTCCTGGATGAGCTGCGGGAGCTGGAGGAGCGGCACCGCGACACCGTCGTGATCATCGGCGTGCACTCCCCGAAGTTCGTGCACGAGGCCGAGCACCAGGCCGTCGTGGACGCCGTGGAGCGCTATGGCGTCGAGCACCCGGTCCTCGACGACCCCGAGCTCACCACCTGGAAGCAGTACGCGGTACGGGCCTGGCCGACGCTCGTGGTGATCGACCCCGAGGGGTATGTCGTCGCCCAGCACGCCGGCGAGGGCCATGCGCACGCCATCGAGAAGCTCGTCGAGGAGCTGGAGGCCGAGCACGAGGCGAAGGGCACCCTGCACCGCGGCGACGGTCCCTACGTACCGCCGGAGCCGGTGGCCACCGATCTGCGCTTCCCCGGCAAGGCGGTCCGGCTGCCGGGCGGCAGCTTCCTCGTCTCGGACACCACCCGGCATCAGCTGGTGGAGCTGGCGGCGGACGGCGAGCAGGTGCTGCGCCGGATCGGCACCGGTGAGCGCGGACTGACCGCGGACTCCTTCAACGAGCCGCAGGGCCTGGCGCTGCTGCCGGACGGCAAGGTGGCCGTCGCCGACACGGTCAACCACGCCATCCGCGTCCTCGACCCCGACAGCGGCACGCTGGAGACGGTGGCCGGCACCGGCAAGCAGTGGTGGCAGGGCTCGCCGACCTCGGGTCCGGCGCGCGAGGTGGACCTCTCCTCGCCGTGGGACCTCGCCTGGTGGCAGGACCGGCTGTGGATCGCGATGGCCGGGGTGCACCAGCTGTGGACGTACGACCCGGCTGCCGGAACGGTCGAGGTCGCGGCCGGCACCACCAACGAGGGCCTGGTGGACGGCCCGGCCGCCGAGGCGTGGTTCGCCCAGCCGTCCGGGCTCGCGGCGGCCGGCGACCGGCTGTGGATCGCGGACTCGGAGACCAGCGCGGTCCGCTGGGTGGAGCCCGCCGAAGCGGGCGACGGCTATGTCATCCGAACGGCCGTCGGCACCGGCCTGTTCGACTTCGGGCACCGCGACGGCGCCGCCGGCCAGGCACTGCTCCAGCACCCGCTGGGGGTGACCGCGCTGCCCGACGGCTCGGTCGCCATCGCGGACACCTACAACCACGCCCTGCGTCGCTTCGACCCGGCGAGCGGCGAGGTGACGACGCTGGCGAAGGATCTGCGCGAGCCGTCCGATGCGGTGCTCGTCGACGGCGATCTCGTGGTGGTGGAGTCGGCACGGCACCGGCTGACCCGGCTGCGGCTGCCGGAGGAGGCGATCCGCGTCGAGTCGGTGGCGCATCGCACCCAGCGCGCGGCCACCGAGGTCGCCCCGGGCGCACTGCGGCTGGAGGTGGTCTTCCAGGCCCCGGCCGGCCAGAAGCTCGACACCCGCTACGGTCCCTCGACGCGGCTGCTGGTCAGTGCGACCCCGCCGGAGCTGCTCGCCGACGGTGCGGGCGCCGGCACCGACCTCACCCGGGATCTGGTGCTCGCGGACGGTATGACCGAGGGCGTGCTGCATGTCTCGGCGATGGCCGCGTCCTGTGACGACGCCCCGGACATCGAGTACCCCGCCTGCCATGTACACCAGCAGGACTGGGGCGTCCCGGTCGAGATCGCCGAGGGCGGGGTGGCCCGGCTGGGTCTCGTACTGGCCGGGCTGGACGCCGAGTAGAAGCGAGACGCCCGGGCCCGTCGACCGGGCCCGGGCCGAAGCCAACCGCCGGCCGTCACCCCGGGCCGGTCGGCGTCGCGGCTACTTGCCGACGCCGCCCGCCAGCTGCGCCCCGTGAATGCTGGAGCTCCAGTTGGTGACCTTGCTCTTGCCGACGGAGATGTGGAGCCGCTTCTCCGCGAAGTCGACGGTGACCGGACCGTGCGTGGCCGAGCTCGCGGAGATACCCATGAAGTCGATGGCCACCGACTTCTGCTCGGTGCCCTTGGTGGCCGCGGTGTTGGTGGGGATGACCGCGTAGGCGTAGCCGTGGGCGGGCACCGTGATGCGGGTGCCGTCGAGGTGGCCGGGCGTGCCCTGGAGCAGCGGCAGCGGCTTCTTGGCGTTGTTGAAGCGCAGCAGCGGCGCGTTGTAGAGCTTGCAGTCGCGGCTGGTGGAGTTCTTGAACTTCACGGCCACATGGCTCTTCGGGCCGGTCTGCTGGGAGAACGTGACCTTGTACGTGCTGGGGTAGCAGTCGGGCACCCGCCGCGATACCGCTCCCGCGCCCGCCGCAGCCGCACCGCCACCGATGATCTTGCGCTTCTTGCTCTTGGAAGACGAGGAGGACGACTTCTTCGACTTCTTCGAGGAGTGGCTGTTGCAGCCGGTCAGCGCGAGCGAACCGGCCAGCCCGAGGGCCAGCGCGGCGTATGCGGCGGAGCGGTGGCGGGAGCGGCGTGCGGTCATGGGTGGTTCCCCCAGTGAGGTGCTGCGTATCAGCGAGGTGTGTCTGTCATGGCACGGCCACGATATCCATTGCCGGTCAATGCGCCAGGGTGGGTTCGTCGCGGGCCCTGGTGATATGGCGTTATCGCAGCTCATAGGGGGGTGGGGGCGCGGGACGAGACATGACGGGACAGTGGGCGGCGGACAACGAAAAGGGCGCCCGCTGGGGGATGCGGGCGCCCTGGTTCAAGGGGGCTCTGCGGCCGGTTTCTTCAGCCTGCGTCAGACGGCTGACGGTCTGCCGGGGACCGGGTGACCGGACCGCGGCTCGCAGAGCGCGGAGTGACGCGTCACCGGACGGGGCTCACCACGCCGTCGCGGCGCTCATGTCCGACTGCCAGTACGTCACCCAGGCACTGTCGTCGAGGTACACGGAGCCGCCGGGCAGCGCCACCGTCCTCGACCCGCCGATGCTGCCCTTGCCGTCGCGGCCGGGGAGGCTGACGGACAGCGAGGTCATGGTGCTGCCGTTCTTGCCGGAACCATCGGCGGACGAGGTCATCACCGCGGCGTAGCCGGACTGGCCGGGGGCGAGGGTGACCACGGACTGCGGCTTGCTGTCCGGCAGTTCGGCCAGCGGGCTCTGGGCCTCGTCGAAGCGCAGGTAGGGGGAGAAGTAGAGGTCGCAGGTGGCGCCGGAGGTGTTGGTGGCCTCCAGCAGCAGATGGTTGACCGGCCGCTTCAGCGGCTTGGCGACGATCTGGATCTTCGCGGCGTCGCAGGCGGTGTGCCGGATGCCGGCGGTGTTGCCGCTCTTGCCCGCCGCCTTGCCGGTGCCCGCCCCGGTGCCGCTCGCTCCGGCACCCGCGCCGGAGCCACTGCGCTGGACCGAGGTCCGCTCCGCGCTGCCGCCGTGGGGCCGGGGACCACCCTGGGGGTCGCCGTCGCCCTTCGCCACCGCCTCCTCGGCGCCCTGCGGCACCGGGTTGTACGGCTTGGCGGCACCGGTCTGGAGCGGGTTGTCCTGGCCGCCGCAGGCGGTGAGCGTGAGCGCGGCGACGGCAGTCAGGCCCGCCGCGGCGATCCGCAGCGTACGGCGGCGGACCGCACGGGACGGCCGGGAGGAGCCGGACTCGACGACGGACTCGGCGTGATGGTGGCTGCGCGGCATTCCGGTCTCCCCCGGTCGGTGGCCCGTACCGTGCCGGCGGCTACGCCCTGCGGTCTGGCCTGTGGTCTGTCCTGCGGTGTGACCACCACCTTGCCGCTCGCCGCTGGCGTACCACTAACGTGCGCCTAACGCCCCGGCACAAGGACGGCCCCGGGCTCAGCCGCGCCCGTCACTCCTTGCTCCCGTCACCCGTACCGTGCTTGCCCCCTTCGCCGCTCTCCCCGCGCTCGTCCCGTGCGAACAGCTGGGTCAGGGTGCTGATCGTGTAGACATCGGTGGCCTCCTCGTCCACCAGATGCATCTCCGCGAGCCGGTCCAGACCGTCCTGGGTGCGCTCCGGGTCGTATCCGGCGAGCGCCGCCGCCAGCGACGCGTTGAGGTGTCCGTCCGCGCTGGTCGCCAGCGCGCTGAGCAGCTGTGCGTCGTCGGCCGACAGCCGGGCGACGGACATCCGCAGGGCCGCCGCGATGCCGGTGTCCTCCGCGGACAGCAGCGCCAGCCGCCGCCGTTCGTCCCGCAGCGCCGCGGCCAGCCGGGCCAGCCGCCAGCGCGGCCGGGCGGTCAGCTGGGCGGCCGCCGCCCGCAGGGCCAGCGGCAGCCCGTCGCACAGATCGACCAGCTCGCGTGCGGCCGCCGGGTCCTCGGCGACCCGCTCCGGGCCGAGCATGGCACCGAGCAGCGCCGCGCCTTCCTCGTGGCCGAGCGTCTGGAGGCCGACCGGCCGGGCGCAGTCGGTGGCGACCAGCCCGTCGAGACGGCTGCGGCTGGTGACGACCGTGGCGCAGTGCGGGCCGCCGGGCAGCAGCGGCCGTACCTGCGCCGAGCTGCGCGCATTGTCGAGGACGACCAGCAGTCGGCGCTCCGCCACCAGCGACCTGAACAGCGCCGATGCGGCCTGCGCCGAACCGGGCACCCGCTCCGGCGGTGTGCCCAGCGCCAGCAGGAAGTCGCGCAGGATCTCGGCCGGCGCCGCCTCGTCGCCCTCGCCGAAGCCGCGCAGATCGGCGAAGAGCTGGCCGTCGGGGAAGTCTCCGGCACGCAGATGCGCCCACTGCACGGCGCAGGCGGTCTTGCCGACACCGGCAGGCCCCGCCACCACCGCGAGCGGGCTCTCCCCGGTCCCACCGTCCGTCAACACGGCCGTCAGGGCGGCCAGTTCCCGCTCCCGTCCCAGGAAGCGGGCCGGCGCCCGGGGCAGCAGCCGCGGCGCCGCACCGGACCGTCCCGAGCCGGCCCGGGTGCCGTCCGTCGCGCCGGTCCGCGCCCCGTCGCCGCCGGGCACGGCCGCGTCACCACGGGCGTCCACCGCGCCGGTGCCGTCCGGTACGGGTCCCCGGTCCGCGCCGGCCACGGGCTGCGGCCCACGGTCTGTCGCGGAACGGCTTCCTCCGGGAGCCCCGGCGGCCCCGGCGGAAGCGGGACCCGCCGGACGCGTCCCGCTCGCGGGCTTGGCCCGTCCCCCGCCGGCCGCCTCCGCGCGCAGAATCTCCTCGTAGGCGCCGCGCAGCCGCTCGCCGGGATCGACGCCCAGCTCCTCGTTGAGCAGCCGGCGGGTGCGGTGGAACCACTCCAGTGCGTCGGACTGCCGTCCCGTGCGGAACAGCGCCCGCATCAGCCCGGCGATCAGACCCTCCCGCAGCGGGTGGTTGACCGCCGCGGAGTAGAGGATGGCCGCGGCCTGTTCGTGCTCGCCGAGCACGCCGTGCGCCCGGCCCAGCGCCTCCACGGCCGTCAGCCGCCGCTCCTCCAGCGCATGGGCGGCGGCCGCGAACGGCGGGCTGGTGACTGTGCCGGTCAGCGCCGGCCCGTGCCACAGGCCGAGCGCCTCGCGCAGCAGGGGTACGGCGTCGCCCGGCGCCACCTCGGGGCGCGCCAGCGCCACCAGCTCACCGAACCGGTGAGCGTCGATCAGTTCCTCCGGCAGCCGCAGGAGATAGGCGGAGCCGTGGGTGGTCAGCTCGATGCCGTACGCCTCCGCGCCGCCCTCGGCGAGCGTGGCGCGCAGCCGTGAGACATGACCCTGGACGACCGTACGGGCGTGTTCGGGTGGCTCGTCCTCCCACAGGGAGTCGATCAACTGCTCCAGTGGGACGGTGGTGTTGGGCTGCAACAGCAGCAGCGCGAGCACACTGCGCCGTTTGGCGGGCCCGAGCGACAGCTCCGCGGAGCCGGTCGTCACGGCGATCGGGCCGAGCAGTGAGAACTCCAACTCAGCCCTCCAAGAAGGCCGTCAGGGCGTTCGCCAGCAGATACGGGTCCTCGGCGCCGCACAGCTCACGTGCCGAGTGCATGGACAGGATCGCCACACCGATGTCGACCGTCGAGATGCCGTGCCGGGCCGCGGTGATCGGACCGATGGTGGTCCCGCAGGGCATCGAGTTGTTGGACACAAAGCTCTGCCAGGGGACCCCGGCCCGCTCGCAGGCCGCCGCGAAGACGGCCCGTCCGCTGCCGTCCGTGGCATAGCGCTGATTGACATTGACCTTGAGGATCGGTCCTCCGTTGGGCATCGGGTGGTGGCCAGGGTCGTGCCGCTCACCGTAGTTGGGGTGTACGGCGTGCCCGGTGTCGGACGACAGGCAGAGCGTGCCGGCGAAGGCGCGTGCCCGGTCCTCGTACGAGCCGCCGCGGGCGAAGACGGAGCGCTCCAGGACGGTGCCGAGCAGCGGGCCGTCCGCGCCGGTGTCGGACTGGCTGCCATTCTCCTCGTGATCGAAGGCGGCCAGCACCGGAATGCTGCTCAGAGCGCTGCCGGCGGCCGCCGCGGCGGTGAGCGCGGCCGTACCGGCGTGCACGGAGAGCAGGTTGTCCATCCGCGGGCCGGCCACCAGCTCGCGGTCGCGGCCCAGGTAGGCGGGTGGTTCGATGCTGTGGACCATCAGATCCCAGCCCTTGATGTCGTCGGCCGGCACGCCGGTCTCCTCGGCGACGAAGGAGATCAGATCGCCCTCGGCCACCTCGCCCAGGCCCCAGATCGGCGTCATATGGCGCTGCTTGTCGAGCTTGAGACCCTCGGAGTTCACCGAGCGGTCGAGGTGCACGGCCAGCTGCGGCACCCGCAGCAGCGCCCGGTCGACATGGACGAGCCGGTGGCTGCCGTCCGCCAGCGTCACCCGCCCGCTCAGCCCCAGATCGCGGTCGAGCCAGGTGTTGAGCAGGGTGCCGCCGTAGATCTCGACGGCGATCTGCCGCCAGCCGCGGGCGCCGGTGTCCGGAATCGGCTTGACCCGAAGATTGGGAGAGTCGGTGTGAGCCCCCACAATTCGGTACGGAGTGGCCGCGTGCGCGCCCTCCGGCACGTACCAGGCGACGATCGCGCCGCCGCGCAGGACGTACTTGCCGCCGCTCTCGCCATCCCACGCGTCGACCTCGGCGACCTGCCGGAAACCGGCCTTCTCCAGCCGCTCCGCCGCGTTTGCCACTGCGTGGTAGGGCGACGGACTGGCGGCGAGATAGGTCATCAGGTCGTCGGTGTGGCCGCGATCGAAGCGGGCGGAGTTGGTCATGGATTCAGCATAAGGAGCCGGACCCCCCATTCCCCGTGCGCATGCGGCGCGACTGCGCACCCTTCCGGCCAGGATTTCTGCCTTCCGGGCCGGGAAGTGTTGCGGAGTGGTGGATTCCGGGTGTAACGGGCCGCCTAACAGGCATACCGAGGTGCGCCCGCTGCGCTGTCGTGACATCCGGCCCGCCTTTCCGGACATGACAGAGCCCGTCTCTCCGGGGGAAGAGAGACGGGCCCCGTCAGTCTGAACGGTCAATCTGAGAGACCTCTAAGAGAAACGCCGCAGCCGGGCTGCGGAATTCCCTCTTAGAACGCGGACTCGTCGAGCTCCATCAGCGACTGGTCGACGGACTCGGCCAGACCGCGCTCGAGGGAGACGCCCGGCAGGACGTGGTGCGCGAAGAACTTCGCCGCGGCGATCTTGCCGGTGTAGAAGGGCTTGTCCTTCGCCGAGGCGCCGGCAAGCTTCTCCGCGGCCACGGCCGCACCCTTGAGCAGGAGGTAGCCGATGACGACATCGCCGGAGGCCATCAGTACACGGGTGGTGTTCAGGCCGACCTTGTAGATGGACTTGACGTCCTTCTCGGTCGCCGCGAGGTCGGTCAGCATGGCGCCGACGATCGCCTCCAGGTCGGCGGCGGCCTTGGCCAGCTCGCCGCGGGCCTGCTCCAGCTCCGCGCCGCCGGTGTTGTCGGCGAGGAACTTCTTGATCTCGTCGGAGAGGGCGGTGAGGGCCTGGCCCTGGTCGCGGACGATCTTCCGGAAGAAGAAGTCCTGGCCCTGGATCGCGGTGGTGCCCTCGTAGAGGGTGTCGATCTTGGCGTCCCGGATGTACTGCTCGATCGGGTATTCCTGGAGGTACCCGGAGCCGCCGAAGGTCTGGAGCGACTGCGCCAGCTGCTCGTAGGACTTCTCCGAGCCGTAGCCCTTGACGATCGGCAGCAGCAGGTCGTTGAGGCGGATCGCGGCGCTCGCGTCCTCGCCCGCGGTCTCCTTGACGATGATCTCGTCCTGGACCGTGGCGGTGTAGAGCACCAGGGCGCGCATGCCCTCGGCGTACGCCTTCTGCGTCATCAGCGAGCGGCGCACGTCGGGGTGGTGGGTGATGGTGACGCGCGGGGCGGTCTTGTCGGTGAAGGCCGCGAGGTCCGGGCCCTGCACCCGCTCCTTGGCGTACTCCAGTGCGTTGAGGTAGCCGGTGGAGAGGGTGGCGATGGCCTTCGTGCCGACCATCATCCGGGCGAACTCGATGATCTTGAACATCTGGCGGATGCCGTCGTGCTTCTCGCCCAGCAGCCAGCCCTTGGCCGGGTGGTTGGCGCCGAAGGTCATCTCGCAGGTGTTGGAGGCCTTCAGGCCCATCTTGTGCTCGACGTTGGTGGCGTAGGCGCCGTTGCGCTCGCCCAGCTCGCCGGTCTCCCAGTCGAAGTCGTACTTCGGCACGATGAAGAGCGACAGGCCCTTGGTGCCCGGACCGGCACCCTCGGGACGGGCGAGGACGAAGTGCACGATGTTCTCGGACATGTCGTGCTCACCGGAGGTGATGAAGCGCTTGACGCCCTCGATGTGCCAGGTGCCGTCCGCCTGCTGCACGGCCTTGGTGCGGCCGGCGCCGACGTCCGAACCGGCGTCCGGCTCGGTGAGCACCATCGTGGAGCCCCACTGCTTGTCCACCATCAGCTGGGCTATGCGGTGCTGCTCCTCGGTGCCCTCCTCGTGGAGGACGCCGGCGAAGGCGGGGCCGGACGCGTACATCCACACGGCCGGGTTGGCGCCCAGGATCGTCTCGGCGAAGCCCCAGAGGAGGGAGCGCGGCGCGGTGGTGCCACCGAGCTCCTCCGGGATGCCCAGCCGCCACCACTCGGCGTCCATGAAGGCTTGGTAGCTCTTCTTGAAGCTGTCCGGCACCGGCGCGGTGTTGGTGTCCGGGTCGAAGACCGGGGGGTTCCGGTCGGTGTCGGCGAAGGACTCCGCCAGCTCGTTCTCGGACAGCCGGGCGATCTCGGACAGCACGCTCTTGGCGGTGTCGACATCCATCTCCGCGAACGGTCCGGTGCCGTACACGCTGTCACGGCCGAGCACCTCGAAGAGGTTGAACTCGATGTCGCGGAGATTCGACTTGTAGTGCCCCATGGATACGGCTCCGTAAGGGTTCGGGAGGGAGGACCTCAAACGCAATACCAGCAAGTAGCAAGTGCCTACGATGATGCTACCCACCGGTAATAAGAATCAACCCCTACCGCCCATCTGTGACGAGCGTCCCCCGGGGATTCGCTGACTCAGTACGCTGTGGCGCATGTACGGCTACGACCAGAACGCGGGTGCCGGGCAGCAGCAGTACGGAGCGCCCCCGCCGCAACAACCGGCCCCCGGGGGTTACGGCGAGCAGCCGCTGTATCCCGAGCCGTCCCCGCCCTCCCTCGCCGACGCGGTGCGCGCCTTCACCACCGGCTCGATGTCCGCCGAGGACTTCCAGGGCATCTTCTCCACGTCCAAGGTCTACTGCCCGCGCGGTGACAACCCCGGCTTCCTGGCGCTGCACAACACCCAGCAGCCGGTGATCCCGATGTTCACCTCGCTCAAGGAGCTGCGGCGGTACGCGGGCAAGGAGTCCAAGTACTTCGTGATCACCGGTGCCGAGGTGCTCGACCTGCTGCCGACCGGCTACGGCTTCGTCCTCGACATGGAGGGTGACCACCGGATGGTCTTCGACGCGAAGGCCGTGGAGCAGATGGTCGACTTCGCGATGCGGCGGATGTACGGCTAGCCGTCCTGGCGTGCGGCGGGCCGGTGTCCGCTGCCGCCGCCGAGTCACGGGCCGGTCCCTCGGAGGGGCCGGCCCGAGGTGTGTCGGGGTGCCCTTACCGGTTCGGGGACCCCTTCGACCTGGGGAAACGTCGGCGGGAATACCGTGGGCCTTGCGGGTTGTTCACTATTCAACTAAGTTGGTCGCGACCGAGGAGGCCGTCATGCCCGCAGTGACCGTTGAGAATCCGCTGACCCTGCCGCGTGTGGCGGCGCCCGTCGCGGCGCACACCCGCCCCGTGCTGGCCGTAGCCACCGCTCCGAGCGGGTTCGAGGGCGAGGGATTCCCGGTGCGCCGTGCGTTCGCCGGGATCGACTACAAGCACCTCGACCCGTTCATCATGATGGACCAGATGGGTGAGGTGGAGTACGCGCCGGGAGAGCCCAAGGGCACGCCCTGGCACCCGCACCGCGGCTTCGAGACCGTGACGTATCTGATCGACGGCACCTTCGTGCACCGTGACTCGCACGGCGGCGGTGGCGTCATCAACGATGGTGACACCCAGTGGATGACGGCCGGTTCGGGGCTGCTGCACATCGAGGCGCCGCCGGAGTCGCTCGTCATGTCCGGTGGCCTCTTCCACGGCCTCCAGCTGTGGGTGAACCTGCCGAAGAGCGACAAGATGATGGCCCCCCGCTACCAGGACATCGGTGGCGGCAACGTCAAGCTGCTGACCTCGGCCGACGGTGGCGCGCTGCTGCGGCTGATCGCCGGTGACCTCGACGGCCACCAGGGGCCGGGCATCACGCATACGCCGATCACGATGATGCATGTGACGGTGAACCCGGGCGCCGAGCTGACCCTGCCCTGGCGCAAGGACTTCAACGCCCTCGCCTACGCCCTGGCCGGACGCGGTACGGCCGGTGCGGAGGGACGCCCGTTCCGCATGGGGCAGGCGGTCGTGTTCGGGAGCGGAGACTCGCTCACGATCCGGGCGGACGAGTCCCAGGAGTCGCGCAGCCCCAACTTCGAGGTGGTCCTGCTGGGCGGGCTGCCGATCCGCGAGCCGATGAGGCATTACGGCCCGTTCGTGATGAACACCCACGCCGAACTGGCCCAGGCCTTCGAGGACTTCCAGGCCGGCCGGCTCGGGACCATCCCCGCCGACGAGCGCTGACGCCCCGTCGGCAGCAGGGCGGCGTTTCACGTGAAACGCCGCCCCCGACGCCTTCCCGGCGCCGCCCCGGGCCTGCGGCCATGGTGGACTGTCCGGGTGCGAAACGACTCGGACGAGAACCGGCGCGGCGCCGAGGGTGAACGGCCGCAGCCTTCCAGCCCGTTGCTGCCGATCGAGGCCCGCCGTGCCGGGGCCTGGTGCCTGGTGGCGTTGCTGATCGCGGCCGTGCTGGCCCTCGGGGTATGGCTGTGCGTCGAACTGAGCGCGGCCGTGACCCCCGTGCTGCTGGCACTGCTCGGCAGCGGGCTGCTCGGGCCGCTCTACCGGCGGCTGGTGGCGATGAAGCTCAACCGTTCCCTGGCGGCCGGACTGACCTGTGCGGTCCTCGTGGTGGTGGTCGGCGGCGCCGGATACATCGTCGTCAGCGCGCTGGTCGACACCGGGGACCAGATCATCGCCTCGCTCCGGAACGCCGCCCAGGACCTGTCCCAGCACTTCGGGGCGGCCGGTACCTCGCTCGACGATCTCGCCGCCAAGTCGAAGGACTTGGTCGCCAAGTTCGGGGGCACCGCGGCCTCCGGGCTGCTGGCCGGGGTCAGTGTCGTCGGCCAGTTCCTCGCCGCCTCCGTCCTGGCCCTGCTGCTGACCTTCTTCTTCCTGCGCGATGCCGACAAGGCCGTACGCGCCCTGCGGGGCTGGGCGCCCGGCACCTCGGCACCGCAGCTGGAGCGGATGGCCCGCCGCGGCTTCCAGAGCATTGAAGGCTTTATGCGCGGCACGACCTTCATCGCGCTGATCGACGCCATCTGCATCACCGTCGGACTGCTGATCCTTCAGGTGCCGGGCGCCGTCGGGCTGGGCGCACTGGTCTTCGTCGGCGCCTACATCCCCTACCTCGGCGCCTTCATCTCCGGCGCGGTGGCGATCCTGGTCGCGCTGGCCGACCGCGGCTTCGTGATCGCGCTGTGGGCGCTCGGCGTCGTCCTGGCCGTGCAGGTGCTGGAGGGGCATGTACTCCAGCCGATGATCCAGAGCCGTACGGTCCAGATGCATCCGGCGACCGTGATGCTGGCGATCACCGCGGGCGCCAGCGTCGCCGGCATCCTCGGCATGCTGCTGTCCGTACCGCTGACCGCCGCCGCGACCGGCGTGCTCCATGAGCTACGGGTGCACTACGCCGCGGACTCGGACTCGGACTCCGACGACAGCGGGCCCGCCGCCTCGGCCGCCGCCTCGTAGAGCTCGAACCACGTCGACTTGCCGTCCCCGCGCGGATCCACGCCCCACGCCCCGGCCAGCAGCTCCAGCAGCATCAGACCGCGCCCCGACGACGCGAGTTCGCCGGGGCTGCGGCGGTGCGGCAGCTCATCGCTGCTGTCGGCGACATCGACGCGGATACGCCGGGCGCCCCGCTCACCGGTGATCTCGGCGACCAGCAGCGCATCCCCGTCGGTGTGCAGCAGGACATTGGTGACCATCTCGGAGACCATCAGCACCGCCGAGTCCACCTGGTCCGGGTCGGCCCAGTCGTGCAGCACGTCCCGGACCTGCCGGCGTGCCTCGGCTATCCGCTCCGGCTCGGCCTGGGCCACGGAGAGCACGGTGCGCCGGACGGGCTGCGGCGTCAGCGGACCGCCGGTGCCGACCCCGCAGCCGGTGCCCTCGCGGCGCAGCAGCAGTACGGCGATGTCGTCCTCGCGGCGGTCCACCAGCGGCCCGGTGGTGTGGTGCGACGGCGGCCCGTGCACGGCCTGGACCAGCGCGTCGGCCAGCCGCTCCAGACTCTCGCCGTCCTCGTCGGCCTCCCATGCCTCCAGAACGTCGCGCAGCCGCTCCCAGCCGGTCTCCAGATCGTGGCCGCCGGTCTCGATCAGCCCGTCGGTGCACACCATCATGGTCTCGCCGGGCTCCAGGACGAGCCGGGTGGTGGGGTAGTCGGTGTCCGGGGCGATGCCCAGCGGCAGTCCGCCCGCGGTGGGCCGGACCAGCACTGTGCCGTCGCTCATCCGGATCGCCGGATCGGGGTGGCCGGCCCGCGCGATGTCCAGCAGCCCCGTCGCCGGGTCCACCTCGATGTAGAGGCAGGTCGCAAAGCGCTGGTCCGCGCCGTGGCCGCGGAGCTCGGTCTCATTGATCCCGGCCAGGAAACGGGAGGCGCGGGAGAGCACCGCGTCGGGGTGATGGCCCTCGGACGCGTAGGCCCGCAGCGCGATCCGCAGCTGCCCCATCAGGCCCGCGGCCCGTACGTCGTGCCCCTGGACATCCCCGATGACCAGCGCGATCCGGCCGGACGGCAGCGGGATCATGTCGTACCAGTCACCGCCGACCTCCAGTCCGCCGCCGGTCGGGACATAGCGGGCCGCGACCGTCATCCCCGGGATGTCCGGCTGCACCGTCGGCATCATGCTGCGCTGTAGACCCAGCGCCAGTTCCTGCTGTTCCTCCTGCATGACGGCCCGGGCCAGTGCCTGGGCCAGCATCCGGGCGACAGTGGTCAGCACCGAGCGCTCATCGGGGGTGAACGCCACCGGCTGGGCGAACGCCGCCATCCAGGCGCCGATCGTCCGGCCTGCGTTCACCAGTGGCAGGAACGCCCAGGACGTCCGGCGGAAACGGGCGGCCAGCGGCCAGGTGGCGGGGTAGCGGCGGCGGTAGTCCTCCGGGGTGGGCAGATAGCTGGCCCGGCCGGTGCGGACGACCTCGGCGGCGGGGTGGTCGGCCGTCAGCGTCATGTCGGCGAACGGCCGCTCATCGCTGGAGGCGTAGCCGTGCTGGCCGATGACCGGCAGCCGGTCGCCGTCGATGCCGAAGACCGCCAGTCCGTCGGGCATGAACCCCGGCATGGACAGCCCGGCCGCGACCCGCAGCACCTCGGCGGTGGACCGCGCCTCGGCCAGTGCCCGGCCCGCGTCCAGCAGAAACGCCTCACGGGAGCGGCGCCAGTCACCGGTTATCGGGGTGTGCGCGGCGGAGGTCCCGGGCTGCGGTTCGGGCACCTCCTGGAGGGTGCCGACCATCTCGAGGTCGCCGTCGACGATCCGGGGGCGGGAGCGGGAGCGGACGATGCGCTGCACCCGCCCGTGCTCGTCCACGATGCGCAGCCGGGACTCGGCGAGCGTCTGCTCGGCGACCGCGAGCTGCACGATCCCCATGACCTCGGCGAAGTCGACGGGATGAAAACGGGAGCGCACCGCGGCCTGGGTCAGTTCCGCCGGTGCGGCGGGCAGCCCGAGCAGCCGGGCCGCTTCGGCGTCGAGGGTCACCCGTTCCGATGCGTGGTCCCACCGCCACATGCCGGTCGCGATGGCGGCCAGGAGATCCTCGGTGCGCATTGCCTCACTTTAGGTGCGTTTGGCGACGCCCCACCAGCGAGCCGGAACGTGACCATCGTCCCAGTCGGGAGGCGCCGGGCCGGTCCCCATGGCGCTGATGCGTATATGTCAACGAAGGCGTGCCGGCCGGGACGGTAACCTGGAGCGGTTATGTCAATCCTGGGGTGGCCTTTCGGGTGATCCACGGGGAGAGCGACCGGGCAGCTGAGCCCGTACTCCTTTTCCTCTCCCTCTCCCGACAACTCCTCACCTCGACACTCGCGACGACTTGGATGAGCGATGCATCGGTACCGGTCCCATAACTGCGGCGAGCTCCGAGCCACGGACGTCGACACCGACGTCCGCCTCAGCGGCTGGCTGCACAATCGACGTGACCTGGGCGGCATCCTCTTCATCGATCTGCGCGACCACTACGGTCTGGTCCAGCTCGTCGCCCGCCCCGGCACACCGGCCAACGAGGCCCTCAGCTCGCTGACCAAGGAGACCGTCGTCCGCATCGACGGCAAGGTCAGCGCGCGCGGTGCCGACAACGTCAACCCCGACCTGCCGACCGGTGAGATCGAGATCGAGGTCTCCGACGTCGAGGTGCTCGGCGCCGCCGACCAGATCCCCTTCACGATCAACGCGGACGACGGCGTCAACGAGGAGAAGCGCCTCGAATACCGCTTCCTCGACCTGCGCCGCGAGCGGATGCACCGCAACATCATGCTGCGCACCGCGGTCATCTCCGCCATCCGTCACAAGATGGTGGCCCTCGGCTTCAACGAGATGGCGACCCCGATCCTGTCCGCGACCTCCCCCGAGGGCGCCCGCGACTTCCTGGTCCCCTCCCGTCTGCACGCCGGCAAGTTCTATGCGCTGCCGCAGGCCCCGCAGCAGTTCAAGCAGCTGCTGATGATCGCCGGGTTCGACCGCTACTTCCAGATCGCGCCCTGCTTCCGCGACGAGGACGCCCGCGCGGACCGCTCGCCGGGCGAGTTCTACCAGCTCGATGTCGAGATGAGCTTCGTCGAGCAGGAGGATGTCTTCCAGCCCGTCGAGAAGCTGATGACCGAGCTGTTCACCGAGTTCGGCAACGGCCGCACGGTCACCTCCCCGTTCCCGCGCATCCCGTTCCGCGAGGCGATGCTCAAGTACGGCTCCGACAAGCCGGACCTGCGCGCCGAGCTGGAGCTGGTGGATGTCTCCGACGTCTTCGCGGGCTCCGGCTTCAAGGCCTTCGCCGACAAGCACGTCCGCGCGCTGGCCGTGCCGGACACCGCCGACCAGCCGCGCAAGTTCTTCGACCAGCTGGGCGACTTCGCCGTCCAGCAGGGTGCCAAGGGCCTGGCCTGGGTCCGCGTCGGCGAGGACAACGCGCTGACCGGCCCGATCGCCAAGTTCCTCACCGAGGACGACATCAAGTCGCTGGTCGTCGCCCTGGACCTCAAGCCCGGCCACGCCGTCTTCTTCGGCGCCGGTGAGTTCGACGAGGTCTCCAAGATCATGGGCGCGGTCCGCGTCGAGGTCGCCAAGCGCGCCGGTCACTTCGTCGAGGACGAGTTCCGCTTCTGCTGGATCGTCGACTTCCCGATGTTCGAGAAGGACGAGGACACCGGCAAGATCGAGTTCTCGCACAACCCGTTCTCCATGCCGCAGGGCGGCCTGGAGGCGCTGGAGACCAAGGACCCGCTGGACATCCTGGCCTGGCAGTACGACATCGTCTGCAACGGCACCGAGCTGTCCTCCGGCGCGATCCGTAACCACGAGCCCGAGGTCATGTACAAGGCCTTCGCGATCGCCGGCTACGACAAGGAGACGGTCGAGGCCGAGTTCGGCGGCATGCTCCGGGCCTTCAAGTTCGGCGCCCCGCCGCACGGTGGCATCGCCCCCGGCGTCGACCGCATCGTCATGCTGCTGGCCGACGAGCCCAACATCCGCGAGACCATCGCCTTCCCGCTCAACGGCAACGCCCAGGACCTGCTGATGGGCGCCCCGAGCGAGGTCGAGGAGGCCCGCCTCAAGGAGCTGCACCTCTCCCTGCGCAAGCCGCCGGTGAAGTAGGCGCCACTGACGGGCGAGGGGCCCCGGACAGGCTGAGGGGCGGCGTTTCACGTGAAACGCCGCCCCGGCCCGTTCGGGGCCTCTGTGCTGCCGGGCGGGCGACGGCGGCCCGGCGGTCCCGCGAGGGGAACGGGCGCCGCGGGGCGGCCCGGGTGCCCCGACCGCTCCACTCGTGTGGCCGGGCTCCGGCAGCGCCCGCACTGTGGTGCTCATGCAGCAAGCCAGCCTCCTCTCCGCTCCGGCCGGCCCGGGGCCGCGGGCCCGCGCGACGCGCTCCGCCGCGCCCCATGACCTGTGGTGGCTCACCGCCGTGGCCGCCGTCTTCACCGCCCTCCTGGTCTATGGCGCCCTGACCACCCCCGGCCTGGGATGGGACGAGACGGTCTACGTCAGCCAGGTCGACCGCCATACGCCGGCCGCGTTCTTCAGCGCGCCCCGCGCCCGCGGCGTCAGCTTCCTGCTCGCCCCGGCCGCCGCGCTGACAACCTCGGCCACCGTGCTGCACTGCTACCTGGCGGTGCTCTCCGGTGCCGGGCTCCTGATCAGCCTGTGCGTCTGGCGGCGTCTGCTGCCCGCGCCCGTACCGGCGCTGGGCGGCGCGCTGTTCGCCGGTCTGTGGATCACGCTCTTCTACGGCCCGCAGGCGATGCCCAACCTGTGGGTCGCCTACGCCGCGCTCGTCGCCACCGGCTGCTTTCTGCGCGCCGTACGGCAGCCGTCCCGGCAACTGGCCCCCCGCGCCGGCCGGGGCGCGGCGGCCGGACTCGGCCTCGCGGTGGCGGTGGCCGCGCTGATGCGCCCCACCGACGCCGTCTGGCTGGCCGTGCCGCTCTTCGCCGCGGCGCTGTGCGTCCCGTCCTGGCGGCGCCCCGCCGTGCTGCTGGCGCTGCCGGCCGGGCTGGCCCTGGGGTGCGCCGAGTGGGTCGCGGAGGCGTATCTGTCCTACGGCGGGCTGGTGGCACGGCTGCGGCAGGCCGGGCGGATCCAGGGCGGTCTGGGCTGGCATCTGTCCTTCGACGACCATGCCCGCTCCCTTCAGGGGAAGACGCTGTGCCGGCCCTGCCATCTGGCCTGGGACCACCCGGTGACGGCGGTGTGGTGGTTCCTGCTGCCCCTGGCCGTCATCGGGGCGGTATGGGTGGCGCTGCGCTCCCGTGAGTCCGGTGGTGCGCTGCACCGGTACGGTCCGGCCTGGGCGGCCGCGGAGCGCGGAGGGGGCCCGCAGCCGCTCGGGCTGGCGCCGGTCCGGCCGGGCAGCCGTGAGCCGGTCGGCGAGCCGGACCACCACGGCCCGGTGTGGCCCGCGGTGCGGCTGCGCGATCCGGTCGGCCCGCTGCACCGCAACGGACCGGCTCCGCTCGTCGTCCCGGCGCTGGCCGGCCTCTGCCTCGCCGCGCCCTACCTGCTGACGGTGAATTACGCCGCGCCGCGCTTCCTGCTGCCCGCGTACGCCCTGCTGCTGATGCCTGCCGCGTGGTTCCTGTACTGGCTGACCCGGCTGCCGCGCCGCCGGCACGCCTGGGCGGTGGCCGTCCTCGTCCTCGCGCTGACCAGCCATGAAGCCATCCAGCTGGTGATTCTGCACAAGATGGTGCGGAGCACCGCACGCGCCCAGGCCGGTATCGACCGGATCTCCGGGACGCTGAAGGAGGCCGGTCTGCGGCCGCCCTGTGTGGTGAGCGGCGAGGAGGCGGTACGGGTGGCGTACCAGGCGGGCTGTGCCTCCCGCCAGCCGCGGGGCCACGACGCCGGTATCACCCCCGCGGGCCTGGTCCGGCTGGCCGCGGCCCGGCCCACCGTCGTCCTGGTCGACGGGCGTAAGCCGCCGGCCTACGCCCGTGGCTGGCGCCCGGTTCCGCTGCCGCCGACGCCGGGCCTGAAGCCACTGCACGCCTTTGTGTCCCCGCCGACCCGGCCCTGAGCCGCGGCGTCCGGGCCATCGGGGTCCCACACATGCGGGCGCCCGCCCGGCCTGAGGGCCGGACGGGCGCGCAGAGTGCTGTTTTGGCCGCGGCGAGACCCGCGGTCAGGCGAAGATCACTGCTCCGCGCCGCCGAAGCGCTCGCGGTAGGCCTCCAGGTCGTCCTCGGTGATCTTCGCGAAGAGCACCGGCGGCACCGTGAAGGGAGTTCCGGCCGGCACCGAGGCCAGCGCCTTCGCCTCCTCCTGGGAGACCCACACCGCGGTGTCGTTCTCCAGGGCGAAGGCACTCCGCATCGCCTTGGCCGACGACGGGATGAACGGCTCGGAGACGATCGCGTAGAGGTGGATCAGGTTCATCGCCGTACGCAGCGTCAGGGCCGCGGCGTCCTTGTCGGTCTTGATCTCCAGCCACGGGGCCTTCTCCTCCAGGTAGGAGTTGCCCGCGCTCCACAGGGCGCGCAGTGACGCCGAGGCCTTGCGGAACTGAAGGGCCTCCATGTGGCCCTCGTACTCCGCCAGCAGCCCGGCGATCTCCTCGCCCAGCTTCTGCTCCGCGGCCCCGGCCTCGGCGCCCGCGGGCACCTCGTCACCGAACCGCTTCCGGGAGAACGACAGCACCCGGTTGACGAAGTTGCCGAGGGTGTCCGCCAGGTCCTTGTTGACCGACGACGAGAACAGCTCCCAGGTGAAGGAGGTGTCGTCGGACTCGGGGGCGTTGGCGATCAGGAAGTAGCGCCAGTAGTCGGCCGGCAGCAGCTCCAGGGCCGCGTCCGTGAAGATGCCGCGCCGCTGGGAGGTGGAGAACTTCCCGCCGTAGTAGTTCAGCCAGTTGAAGGCCTTGAGGAAGTCGACCTTCTTCCACGGCTCGCGGGTGCCCAGCTGGGTCGCCGGGAACATCACGGAGTGGAACGGCACATTGTCCTTGGCCATGAACTCCGTGTACCGGACGTCCTCGGCCTCGTACCACCACGACTTCCAGTCGCGGTTCTCCGGGTCGGCGTCCGCCCACTCCTTCGTCGAGCCGATGTACTCGATCGGCGCGTCGAACCAGACGTAGAAGACCTTGCCCTCGGCCGCCAGCTCCGGCCACACATCGGCCGGCACCGGCACGCCCCAGTCCAGGTCACGGGTGATCGCCCGGTCCTGGAGGCCCTCCGTCAGCCACTTGTGCGCGATGGACGAGGCCAGCGTGGGCCAGTCCTTGCTGCCGTTGCCCTCCAGCCAGCCCTCGACCTCGTGCTGAAGCTTCGACTGGAGCAGGAAGAGGTGCTTGGTCTCGCGCACCTCCAGGTCACCGCTGCCGCTGATCGCCGAGCGGGCGTCGATCAGATCGGTCGGGTCGAGCACCCGGGTGCAGTTCTCGCACTGGTCGCCGCGCGCCTTGTCGTAGCCGCAGTGCGGGCACGTGCCGACGATGTAGCGGTCCGGCAGGAAGCGGTCGTCGGCGATCGAGAAGACCTGGCGGATCGCCCGCTCCTCGATGAAGCCGTTCTCGTGCAGCTTGCGCGCGAAGTGCTGCGTCAGCTCCAGGTTCTCCGGCGACGAGCTCCGGCCGAAGTAGTCGAATGCGAGGCCGAAGCCCTCGTAGATGGCCTTCTGCTTGTCGTGCTGCTCCGCGCAGAACGCGTCGACCGACTGGCCCGCGTCCTTCGCCGCCAGCTCGGCAGGGGTCCCGTGCTCGTCCGTCGCGCAGATGTAGAGGACATCGTGCCCGCGCTGCCGCATATACCGGGCATAGACGTCGGCCGGGAGCATGGACCCCACCATGTTGCCCAGGTGCTTGATCCCGTTGATATACGGAAGGGCGCTGGTGATGAGGTGTCGAGCCATTGCCGGCTGCTCCCAAGTCGCTACGGTGAGTGAGGATTTGCTTTACGGAACGTCAATATCGTACTGGACGGGGCAGGGGGTACCGCGCGGGTATTTCGACGCCGGACCGCGCCCCTGCTCACCCCCGCTGCCGCCCGCCGCGGCCCGCGCTCACACCGCCGCGTCCGCCGACTCGGCGCCGTCCGCCGCCGGGGACCGGCCGTGCTTCGGTGCCCGGCCGTTGACCAGGAGTCCGGCGACGAGCGCGGCGAGCAGCATGATCGCCGACGCCACCCCGATGGCGACGTTGAAGCCGTGCACCACCCCGTCCTTGACGATCTGGTCCCGCACCGCCGGGGTGAGCCCGAGCCCGCCGCCCTTCCGGGCCGCGTCCGCCAGGTGATCCGCGATGAACACCGCACTCGCCGAGGTGGCGATGGTGTTCAGCAGCGCCGTACCGATCGAACCCCCCACCTGCTGCGCCGTGTTGACGGTCGCGGAGGTGACACCGGAGTCGTGCCGGGCCACCCCGGACGTGGCCGTCGCCATCACCGGCATGAAGATCAGGCCCATGCCGAGCCCGACGAGCAGCATGGCCGGCAGCACATGCGACACATACGCCGGCTCGGCCGTCAGATACCGCAGGGTGAAGAGCCCCGCGGCCGCCAGCAGTGCGCCCGGGACCATCAGGAACCGTGGCGGGATGCGGTGCAGCAGCCGCGCCGAGATCTGCGTCGAGCCGACCACGATCGCCGCCACCATCGGCAGGAAGGCCATCCCGGTCCGGACCGGTGAATAGCCGAGCACGGTCTGGAGGTAGTAGGTCATGAACAGGAACATCCCGAACATCGCGATGACCGCCAGCGCCATGGTCAGGAAGGCACCGCCGCGGTTCCGGTCCCGCACGATGTGCAGCGGCAGGAGGGGATGCGGCGCCCGCGACTGCCACCAGCCGAAGACGGCCAGCAGCGTCACCCCGCCCGCCAGCAGCCCGATGACCAGCCCGTCGCCCCATCCCCGTGGCTCCGCCTCGCTGCACCCGTAGACGATCGCGACCAGGCCGCCGCAGCCCAGCACCGCGCCCGGAATGTCCAGGTGCACACGGCCCCGCTCCGGCTTGTCGTGCAGGAACACCGCCGCGCCCAGGAAGGCGATCACCGCGATCGGCACGTTCACGTACAGGCACCAGCGCCAGTTCAGGTACTCGGTCAGCAGCCCGCCGGCGATCAGCCCGATGGCCGCGCCGCCGCCCGCGATGGCCCCGTAGATCCCGAAGGCCTTGCTTCGCTCCTTCCCGATGGTGAATGTCGTGGTGAGCAGCGACAGTGCGGACGGTGCCAGCAGCGCCCCGAAGGCGCCCTGGAGCGCCCGCGCCCCGAACAGCAGCCCGGACCCGGTGGCCGCACCGCCCAGGCCCGAGGCGACCGCGAACCCGACCAGCCCGATCATGAACGTCTTCTTCCGTCCCACCAGGTCGGCGATCCGCCCGCCGAGGAGCAGCAGCCCGCCGAACGCCAGCGTGTACGCGGTGATCACCCACTGCCGGTTGGCGTCCGACATCCCCAGATCCCGCTGGGCCGACGGCAGCGCGATGTTCACGATGGTCGCGTCCAGCACCACCATCAGCTGCGCGATCGCAATCACCACGAGGCCCCACCAGCGCCGTGGATCGGGCTTCGCCGGTGTGGCCCAGCTGGGAGTAGTGGTCCGGGGAGGGGTAGCGGGTCCTCCCTCTTGGCTCGCGTCACTCATCACGACCCGCCTCGCTCGGCTGGTACGGCCACCCCGGCCACCCGCCGCTCCCACCCGGAGCAACCGGATCAAACGGAGCACTTCACCCATTCAGCGTAGGGAGGGGCGCAGGGCCTCGCCTCTTGTGGTGTGCCGCGGCGCCGAGGTCAGGGGGGCGCACACGACGGCGGCCGCGGCCGGGCCCAGTAGGAGCCCGGCCGCGGCCGGTGAGGTGTCGGGTGTGGTGGAGGCGAGGGCGGTCAGCTGTCCTTGAGGACGCCGGCCGCGCGGGCCTCGGTGAGCCACTCGGGGAACTCGACCATCAGCTGCTGGTAGAGCTCGTCGTGGGAGAGGCTGCGCGGGTCGCGGCCGGCGTGGAAGAAGCCGGCGTTGTCGACGGTGCGCTTCTCCGGTACGGCCAGGTCGTCGAGCTTGCGGAGGAAGTCGAAGCCCTTGGCGTCCGGGTCACCGAAGCCGATGAACTGCCAGAAGATGGGGAGCCCGGCCGCCTCGCAGAGCGCCTTCTCGGCGGCCGGCTTGGAGGTCGGGGCGCCGTCCGTCTGGAAGATGACGAACGCCGGGGCGGTGGCGCCGGACTTCTTGTAGTGGTCGACGACCGCGTTGATGGCCCAGTGGTAGTTCGTACGGCCCATGTGGCCCAGACCGGCGTGCAGTTCCTCGATGCGGCCCTCGTAGTTGGTGAGGTCGAGGTCGGCGGTGCCGTCGATGTCGGTGGAGAAGAAGATCACCGGCACGGTGGCGTCGTCGTCGAGGTGCGCGGAGAGGCCGAGGGCCTGCTCGGCGAGGTTCTGGACGGTGCCGTCCTTGTAGTAGGGACGCATCGAGCCGGAGCGGTCCAGGACCAGGTAGACGGCGGCGCGCTGGGTGGCGAGGCCGTGCTTCTCCAGGGTGCTGCCCGCGGCCTTGTAGAGGCTGACGAGGGCGGGCGCGGTAGTGGGGAGCGAGGCCGCGGCGGCGGAAGGAGTGACGGCCTCGGCCTTCGGCTGGTCGGCCTTGGGCTGGTCCGCGGCCGGCTGGTCGGCGGCCGGCTGGTCGGCCGTCGGCGTTGCGGGCTGCGGCTCGGCCGTCTTGGGAGCTTCCGTCTTCGGGGCGTCCGTCTTGGGCGCTGCGGCCTTCGGCTCGTCCTTGGGCTCGTCCGTCGGCTTTGCCCCGGCCGCGGGCTTTGCCTCGGCCGCCGGCTGCTTCACGGGTTCCGGCGTGGCCGCCACCTCGGGCTCCGCTGCCACCTCGGGTTCCGGCTCGACGGCGTCGGCCGCCGGCTCGGCCTTTGCGGCCGGCTTCGCCTCGGGCTCTGCGACGACCTCTGCCTTCGCCTCGACCTCGGGCTCCGTCTTCGCCTTACCCTCAGCGGCCTCGGCCTCAGCGCTCGGGTTGTCGAAGGCCTGGCTCACGAGATCGGCGACGGTGTCGCCGGTGGCCGGCTCGGTGGCGGGGGCCGGTGCGACGTCCGCCGCGGGCTGGTCCTTGTCGCTCGTACCGGCCGCAACGGCCTGCTCGGCGGAGTCCGACGTGGCCTCGGGCGCAGCCGCCTCCGCCGCAGGCTCCTCAACCGCTTCAACCGCCACGACGGGCTCAGCCGCCTCGACCGCCTCGCCCGATACGGCCGCCGCGGTCTCCTCGGATGCCGCGGCCTCCTCCCGTACCGGGGAGCTCTCCGCCGCCCGCTCTGCCCGCTCCGCACGGTCCGCGCGGCTGCCCTGGGCGGGGAGGGTCGGGGTCGTCGGTGCCGGGTCGGCGGCGGGGGCCTCCGTGGGGGCCGTCCGGGCGGCCGGGACCTCGGCTTCCGGGGCGGCGGGGGCCGGTGTGGACTCCTCGCGGGCCTCCGGGATGGTCGCGGACTCCGGCTTGTCGGCGCCGCTCGGGGCCGCGCCGGTTTCTTCACGGGTCGCCTTGGAGCGACCGAAAGCGTTGCGCAGCAGACTCCGAATGCCCATCGGCGAACCTCTCTTGCGGGTGGTGGGTGCGGCGTATGTCCGTGACGCACGGACATGTCCCTGACCAGGACGGATACGTAAGGGTAGCGGCCGGGACCGGCCTCATCGTGGGACCCCGCGCCTTGTGTGGTGGGCCATCCGGGGGCTGTGGCGGGCCAGCGGGTTTCGGCCGGGGCGCCAGAGTTCCGCCGCGGAGACATCGGTCCTGCGTACGGGGTTGATCACCAGTGCGCACACCGCCGCGGCACATGGCCCCGTGCGGAATTTTCGATACCGGACTGAATCCTTTCCGCGCTCCGCGCCACCGTCGTAGGCGGCTCTTTGCCCTCCCTGGACCTGGGATTGACCCCTCGTACGGTGCCGGGCGGGCCTGCCGTCCCCCCGGATTCACCGCCTGTTCATGTTTGCGTCGTCATGTGGCGGATCGGCCCGTTTAGCGTCACGGCGAACCATGACCGCGAACCGGACGACGGCGCTCGCATCCTTTCGTCCGCGCCGCACACCGTTCGACCTCGTTCGACTCCGCTAAAGAGGGGGAAATGTGCGCAAGTTCCTGCCGTTGATCGGCTCGCATCCTGGTGGGCGTTCGGCCATGACGTGCCGTTACCGCTGTGGTGACGCCTGCTTCCACGAGACGCCGAACACGAGCGGCAACGCCTACGTCGGTGACGTCATCGCCGGGGCGCTGTCCCGGCGTTCGATGGTGCGGGCCGCCGCGGTCGTGACGGTGGCGGCGGCAGCCGGCGGCGCCATGGGCGGCGTGGGGGCGACGCCGGCCGTCGCGGCGCCGGGGGCCGGTCAGGTGTCCCGGGCGGGGAAGAGCCACAAGGCGGCGCGCGGGCTGCGGTTCGCGACCGTGGCGCCCAACACGGCCGACGCGGTGGTCGTCCCCGAGGGGCACGCGCAGAACATCGTCATCCGGTGGGGCGACCCGATTCTGCGCGGGGCGCCGGCCTTCGACCCGGACCGGCAGTCGGCGAAGGCGCAGGCGGGGCAGTTCGGTTACAACAACGACTACATGGCCGTCCTGGACGTGCCGGGTGAGCGGCACCGGCAGCTGATGGTGATCAACCACGAGTACACCGACGAGCAGCTGATGTTCGCCGGGTACGACGCGGAGGCGCCGACGCGGGAGCAGGCCGAGATCGGCTGGGCGGCGCACGGGCTGTCCGTACTCGTCGTCCAGGAGGAGCGGCACAGCGGGCGGCTGACGGCGGTGTCCCGGCACCGGCTCAACCGGCGGATCACCGGCACCACGCCGTTCGAGGTCACCGGCCCCGCGGCGGGCAGCGACCTGCTGAAGACGTCCGCCGACCCCGAGGGGACGCGGATTCTGGGGACGCTCAACAACTGCGGCGGCGGCATCACACCGTGGGGGACGGTGCTGTCCGGCGAGGAGAATTTCAACCAGTATTTCGCCAACGGGGGCAGTGTCACCGATCCGGCGGCGGCGGCCCGTCTCAAGCGGTACGGCATTACCGGCGCCGCGAGCCAGCGTAAGTGGGAGCGGTTCGACAAGCGCTTCGATGTGACGCGGGAGCCGAATGAGCCGCACCGCTTCGGCTGGGTCGTGGAAATCGACCCCCACGACCCCGAGTCGACACCGCGGAAGCTGACGGCGCTGGGACGGTTCAAGCACGAGGCGGCCGAACCGCGGCTTACCGCGGACGGCCGGTCCGTTCTCTACATGGGCGATGACGAGAAGTTCGATTACTTCTACAAGTTCGTCTCCGCCCGGCGGATGAAGCGGGGAACGTCACGGGCCGCGCGGGAGCACAACCGGACGCTGCTGGACGAGGGGACGCTCTATGTCGCCAAGTTCACCGGTGACAGTGCTGCGGGGGAGATCGACGGCTCGGGCAAGCTGCCGAAGGACGGCGAGTTCGACGGGTCGGGGGAGTGGATTCCGCTGGCGAGCGGCGACACCTCGCATGTGCCGGGAATGACGGCCGAAGAGGTCTATGTCTTCACCCGGATGGCCGCCGACAAGGTGGGCGCCACGAAGATGGACCGCCCGGAGGATGTCGAGCCCAGCCCGCGGACCGGGCGGGTCTATATCGCCCTGACCAATAACAGCGACCGTGGGAAGACGGGCAAGGCCCCGGCGGACGAGGCCAATCCGCGCAAGGAGAACAAGCACGGGCAGATTCTGGAACTGAGCGAGCGGTGGGACGATCCGGCGGCGGACCGTTTCGACTGGCGGCTGTTCCTGGTCTGCGGTGACCCGGAGGACCCGGCCACCTATTTCGGCGGATTCCCCAAGGATCAGGTCAGCCCGATTTCCTGCCCGGACAACATCACCTTTGATGTGCACGGAAATCTCTGGATATCGACCGACGGAAATGCGCTGGGCAGCCATGACGGGCTGTTCGGGGTGGCGACCGCGGGAGAACGGCGGGGTGAGGTCCGGCAGTTCCTGACGGTGCCCACGGGGGCCGAGACCTGCGGGCCGGTCGTGCAGGAGCGGCGGGTGATGGTCGCCGTGCAGCACCCGGGTGAGGTGGACGGGGCCAGTGTGGAGCGGCCCGCGTCGCAATGGCCGGACGGGGAAGGTGAGTTGGTCCGTCCCTCCGTGGTGAGCGTATGGCGGAAGGACGGGCGGGACATCGGTATGTGAGGGAAGGCAGGCGCCCATGGGGGCGGGGGCCGGATCCCCCGTGCCCGTGGGCGCTGTCACGAGCCGCGGCCCCACGCTCCGTCCCGCGACGCACCCCGGCGGTCCCTCCCGTCCCGCCACATCACGCCGCGGAAACGATGTGGCAAGAGCAGGGTAAGAAGTGTGTCGCTCAGGTATCCGATGCGCAGGTGTGCCCGTCTTCTCCGGTGACCATTGTCCGGAGCCGTCCGTTGTGCCTAAGGCGGCCGGTTAAGAAGGCAAGAACCCTTCCGAGGGTGACGGGAGATGTGGGCGCATGGGGCTGACCAGTCAGTCGCTCGAATACACGGTGATCGTGCTGGCGGTGCTCTGTGTCGCCGCCACGGTCTGGCTCTGGCCCCGGCTGGCGCGGCGCGGCGTGACGGCCGTCCTCGGCCGGCTGGGCGCGATCGTGGTCACCCAGGTGTCGATCGTGTGTGCGCTCGCCCTCGCCGTGAACACGAACTACGAGTTCTACGGCAACTGGGACGAACTGCTGGGCAACACCGACGAGGCGCCGGCATCCCTGAGCCAGGGCGGCGGCCAGTACGCCTCGGTCGGCAACCTCAAGGGCGGACTGGTCCAGCCGGCCGGTCCGCAGGGGCTCGACCGGGTGAGCGGACTGCCCAAGGGGCCCGCCGACCGGGTGGGCAAGGTCGAGTCCGTGAAGATCATCGGCCGTCGCAGCCGGGCCATCAACCCGGGCTTCGTCTATCTCCCGCCGCAGTACTTCCAGCAGCAGTTCCGCCGCCAGCGGTTCCCCGTCATGGTCGTCATCAGCGGCTACCCCGGCGGGATCATGAACCTCGCACAGCACCTCCAGGTGCCGCAGAACGCCGGCCGGCTGATCGCGCAGGGCAAGATGCAGCCGACGGTGATCGTGATGGTCCGGCCGACGATCGCCCCGCCGCGCGACACCGAGTGTGTGGATGTGCCGGGCGGTCCGCAGGCCGAGACCTTCTTCACCAAGGACCTGCCGGACGCCATGAAGTCGGCCTACCGGGTGGGCCGTGACCCCAGCGCCTGGGGCGCGTTCGGCTACTCCTCCGGCGGCACCTGCTCGTTGCAGCTGGCGATGCGCAACCCGAAGGTCTACACCTCGGCGGTCTCGCTCTCCGGTGACTACGCGATCAAGGACGACCTGACCACCGGCAGCCTCTTCGGCCCCGGCCCGGAGGGCGCCCGGCGCGAGCGCGAGCACGACCTGCTGTGGCGGCTGAAGAACCTCCCCGCGCCGCAGATCTCCGCGCTGGTCGCCAGCAGCCGTAAGGGCGAGGCGGACTACGGCGACACGATGAAGTTCCTGCGGGCGGCCAAGTCGCCGATGACGACCGAATCGATCATCCTGCCGCAGGGCAGCCACCAGTTCACGACCTGGCGGCGGGAGGTCGTGCCGGCCCTTCAGTGGCAGAGCCAGCAGCTGACGTTCCCCCAGGACACGGAGGCGCTCCCGCCGCGCAAGCCGGGCGTGGGCAAGGGCGGCGCCCCGGGGCAGCGCACCACGCCGTCCCCGGCACCGTCCGCGTCCGACGACAACAAGGGCCGCCGGCGGGTGGAGGCGGAGCGCCCCCAGAGGTGAGCCGCGAGTGAGCTGAACAGGGGCGCCGGAGCTGTCCGGCGCCCCTGTTGCCTGTGTGCGCCGCGGGCCGACGGCGGGTGGGGAGCGGACCGTTCCGCATGATCCGGGGTGCCTCGGGTAACCGGAATTCCCTCGGACGCACCGTCCGTCACGCACACCGGGGAGTTCTCGTGGCGCGTACGCGAGAGGGCGAGAAGGCGGCATGGTCACCGGTGGCCGCACGGGCCCCGCTGGCCGTCCGGGTCCTGCTGCTGGTGCTGGCCTTCGCCGCGATGGTGGCGTTCGCGGCGGCGCTGGCGCGGGTCACGCTGACCCCGTCGGCGGCGTCGGTGCCGCTGACCCGCCCCAACCTCCGCCCCGGCGACTCGATCCGGGGCTATCTGGGACAGCCGCACCTGGCCGACACGGTCAAACAGCTCGGCGGCAATGTCGTGCTGGGCCTGCCGTTCGGGGTGCCGGCCGTGCATCCGCGGCGCCGGCACTGGTGGCACCGGATCGGCGGCAAGGGGACGGCGGGGCCGGTCAAGGCCTCCGGGACCGGGCCGGCGTGACGTAGGGCCCGTTCGGCGCCGTGGTGGCGCGCGCCCCGGCCGCGTTACGGGCGGTAGACCATGCCCGGCTGCGGCTTCGCCGGGGAGAGCAGCTGGGAGACCGTGACGATCGTGTAGCCGCGCTTCTTCAGCTCCTTGAGGATGCCGGGGACGGCCGGCACGGTTCCCCGGTAGATGTCGTGCAGCAGGATGATGCCGTCGCGCTCGGTCTGTTCGAGCACCCGCTTGGTGATCAGGGCCGAGTCGTTCGTCTGGTAATCCTTGGCCGTCACGCTCCACAGGACCTGCGCCAGGCCGAGGTCCTTGCTGATTGTGGAGACCGTCTCATCGGTCCGGCCCTGCGGCGGGCGCATCAGCTTCGGCGTCTTACCGGTGATCTTGCGGACCGCGTCCTGGAGGCGGGACATCTCGCGCTTGGCCGATGGGGCGGGAATGTCGGTCAGAATCTGGTGCGACCAGGTGTGGTTGGCCAGCTCATGGCCCTCGGCGTCGATCCGCTTCACCTCGGCGGGGCGCTTTTCCACGTGGTTCTCGCCGAGCATGAAGAAGGTCGCGTGGACCTTCTCCTTCTTGAGGATGTCCAGCAGGCGGTTGGTGTTCTCACTGGGGCCCGCGTCGAAGGTGAGCGCGACGCACTTGGCCTTGCGGCAGTCGACGGGGTCACCGGCCGTGCCCCGCGGGGCGTTGCCGTCCTCGGCCGCGGCGTCCGCGGCGTCCTTCGCCTTGACGTCGGCCGCCGGTGCGTCGGCGCGGGCGTCGGCCGGGGCGGTGACGTCGTAGGTGGCGCAGCCGCTGAGCGCGAGGACCAGGGACGTGGCCGTCAGCAGACCGGCGAGGAAGGTGCGGCGGGCCGCGGATATCGACTTCGGCATACGGGTCTCTCTTCGGGTGCGGTGATTGCGACAGCAGGCCCGTGACCTGCGATTTTGGGCATGCCGAAGTCGACGTGTACGGGGCGTGGCCCCGCCGCGCCGACCGCTCCGGAACAGCTGTCGTAGGAACCCTGGGGACTATACATAGGCAGTACACACTGCATGTATACGCGGGTTGTGTACGTGCCGGATGTACGGGAAGGAGGCGCGGGCGGAGGGGGCGGGAGCGGGTGGGAGGTACGGCGGCGGAGGCCGTCCGCGTCCACCCCGATCGGACGCGTCCGCCGCGACACTCCGCCCCCACCGCGGTGGACTCGTACCGTGACCGCACCGCCGCCGGACGACTGCCTGGCGCACAACGACTGGATCTGCGGCGACTACCTGAGCACCCGTCGGCAGATCCTCCTCGACGCGCTTCTCCAGCACCTCCAGCTGACGGTGTTCTCGGTGGCGCTCGGGCTGGTGATCGCGGTCCCGCTGGCGCTGCTGGCCCGGCGCAGACGCTGGACGGTCGGACCGGTGCTCGGCATCACCACCGTCCTCTACACGATCCCGTCGCTGGCGATGTTCTCGCTGCTGCTGCCGGTCTACGGGCTGTCCGCCACCCTCGTGGTGGTCGGCCTCGCCCTCTACTCGCTCACCCTGCTCGTACGGAACATCCTGGCGGGGCTGGACGGGGTGCCCGCCGAGGCCACGGAAGCCGCCCGGGGCATGGGGTACGGGCCGATGCGCCAACTGCTGACCGTCGAACTGCCGCTGGCCGTGCCGGCGGCGATGGCCGGGCTGCGGATCGCCACGGTCTCGGCGGTCGCGCTCACCACCGTCGGTGCCATCGTCGGATACGGCGGACTGGGCAATCTCATCTACGCCGGCATGAACGCGTTCTTCAAGGCACAGGTGCTCACCGCGTCCGTGCTCTGTGTGGTTCTCGCGGTGGTCTTCGATCTGCTGCTGCTCGGCGTGGAACGGCTGCTCACGCCCTGGCGCCGGGCGAGCCGGCGGGCAGTGCGGTCCCGGGCCGCCACCGGACCGAAGCGCCTGGTCGCGGCCCTCGGGCGGCGGACATGAACACCGTCTCCGCGGTGTGGAGTTGGCTGACCACCGCCGCCAACTGGTCGGGTGAGAACGGCGTCTGGCACCGCCTCGAACAGCACCTCGTGCTCACCTTCTCCTGTCTGGTCATCAGCGCCCTGATCGCGCTGCCGGTCGCCCTGACCCTCGGCCATCTCGGCCGCGGCGGGGCGCTGGCCGTCAACCTCGCCAACATCGGTCGCGCGGTGCCGACCTTCGCCGTCCTCGTCCTGCTGCTGCTCACCCCGATTGGACGACACGGGCAGTGGCCGACCATCATCGCGCTGGTGTTGTTCGCGATTCCGCCGCTGCTGACCAATGCGTATGTCGGGATGCGTGAGGTGGACCAGAACGTGGTGCGGGCCGCCCGGGGCATGGGGATGACCGGCACCCAGCTGGTGTGGCGGGTCGAGGTGCCGCTCGCCGCTCCGCTCGTCCTGACCGGTATCCGGATCGCCGCGGTCCAGCTGGTGGCCACCGCCACCCTCGCCGCGCTGGTGGGCGGCGGCGGGCTCGGCCGGATCATCACCGCCGGGTTCAACCTGGCCAGCACCCCGCAGGTGGTCGCCGGAGCGGTGCTGGTCGCGGTGTTCGCGCTGCTGATGGAGGCCGCCTTCGAGCTGGCCCAGCGGTGGGCGCCGGGGTGGGCCCGCGGACGGGCTCGATGAGGGCCGCTGGTGCGGCCATGGCGGCCGTCGCCTTCCTCGGGCTCGGGGCCTGCACCAGCGGCCCCTCTCTGGAGACCCGCGCCGCGATCACCGCCTCCCCCGGCGACAGCCACGAACTCACCATCGGCTCGGCCGGCTTCACCGAGAGCGAGCTGCTGGCCCAGATGTACGCGGCGCTGCTCGATCACGCCGGCTACCGGACCCATGTGGTGACCGTAGGCAACCGCGAGCTGTACGAACCCGCCTTGGAGGTGGGGCAGATCGATGTCGTACCCGAATACGCCGCCACCTTCGCGGACTGGCTCAATGCCAAGAACAAGGGCTCCAAGGCGGCCCCGGTGGCCTCGCCCGACATCGAAACCACCATGGCGGCGCTGCGCCGGCTCGCCGGCCCACGCGGACTGACCGTGCTCCCGGCCGGCCGGGCCGTCGACCAGAACGCCTTCGCGGTGAGCGCCGACTACGCCCGCAAGCACCACCTCAAGACCCTCAGCGATCTGGGCCGCGCCAAGCTGCCGGTGCGTCTGGCCGCGGGCGATGAGTGCGTCCAGCGGCCGTTCTGCGCGCCGGGGCTGAAGAAGCGCTACGGAATCAACATCACCACCATCGACCCGAAGGGCGTCGGCACCACACCCGCCAAACAGGCCGTGCAGAACGGGCAGGACCAGATGGTGCTCACCACCAGCACCGATGCCACCCTCGACCGGTTCGGGCTGGTGCTGCTCACCGACGACAAGAAGCTTCAGAACGCCGACTACGTCCTCCCCGTCGTCAACCGCGCCCGGGCGGGCGGCGCAGGGCCGGCCGCCGCGCTCAACCGTCTCCACAAGGTCCTGACCACCGCCGATCTGGCGTACCTCAACGAGCAGGTGGACAGCTGGCGGCGGCTGCCGGCGGATGTGGCGCGCAACTACCTGAAGTCCAAAGGGCTGTTGCCCAGGAGCTGATCCCGCCCGGGAGGCGCGGCCGGTGCGGTGGACAGTGACCGTGCCCGTGACGCAAGCGGTGACCGGGCCGGTGTTTCACGTGAAACGCCGCGCAGTGAGGCAGGCCGGGCGTTTCACGTGAAACGCCCCTCCGGCGCATTCACTCCGTGGGCACCGAGTCCACCTCGGCCCGCTCCCGCGGTACCCCCTGCTCGTCCGAACCGATGGTGCGGCGCAAGGCCTCATGGAGCTTGGTCGGGGTGAGGACGCCCAGGAACCGGTGGCCGTCCAGGACCGCGATCCAGCCGGCGTCGTGCTTGAGCATCTCGCTGAAGGCCGCCTTGAGGGTGCCGGTCACCGGCACCCAGGCCTCCATCCGGCGGGCGTGACCGGCGACCGTGCCGTCCCCGCCGGTCAGTTCCTCGGTGGCCACCCAGCCGTGCAGTGCGCCGTCCTCGTCGAGCACCACCGCCCAGCGGGCGCCCTCGGTCCGCAGGCGCGCCCTGGCGTCCGCGGCGGGTTCGCCGAGCCGGACGAACGGCGGGCGTTCGAGGTCACCACGGTCGATACCGGTGACCGACAGCTGCTTCAACGCACGGTCGGTACCGACGAATTCGGCGACATAGGGGGTCGCGGGGGCGCCGAGGACGCTCGCGGGGGTGTCGTACTGCTCGATCCGGCCGGCTCCATAGACCGCGATCCGGTCGCCGAGCCGGATGGCCTCCTCGATGTCATGGGTGACCAGCAGCACCGTCTTGTGCAGATCGGCCTGAAGCCGCAGGAACTCCTTCTGGAGCCGGTCGCGGACGACCGGGTCGACCGCGCCGAACGGCTCGTCCATCAGCAGCACCGGCGGGTCGGCGGCGAGCGCACGGGCCACCCCGACCCGCTGCCGCTGGCCGCCGGAGAGCTGCTCGGGGTAGCGCGGGCCGTAGACGGCCGGGTCCAGGCCGACCAGATCCAGGAGTTCGGCGGCCCGCGCACGGGCCTTGGCCTTCTTCCAGCCGGTCAGAACGGGCACGGTCGCGGTGTTGTCGAGGACGGTGCGGTGCGGGAAGAGCCCGGTCTGCTGGATGACATAGCCGATCCCGCGGCGCAGGGTGACCGGGTCGACGCCGGCGATGTCCGCACCGTCGACGTAGATCCGCCCGTGCGTGGGGTCGATGAGCCGATTGACCATCATCATGGTCGTCGTCTTGCCGCAGCCGGACGGCCCGACCAGCGTCACCAACTCCCCCTCGCCGACCTCGAAGGAGAGGCCGTCGACGGCGGTGGTCCCGTCGGGGTAGCGCTTGGTGACCGAGTCGAACCGGATCATCGCCCCATTGAATCCCCCGGCCCGCGACCGGACCCGTCATGCGGGCAATCGGGTGGGTGCGCCCTGCGCCCGGCGCCCGGCGCCCAGTGTCCGGTGCCCAGCGCCCAACGTCCGGATGCGGGTGACGGCCCCTCAGACCCCCGCCCGCCGGGCACCCGGCTCCGGCTCGCCGCCCGCCCCCGGCCCTTCCGTCCCCGCCCCGTCGGTCATCCGGTACCCGCCGCCCGGCACCGCCTCGATCACCGGCGGGTCGCCGAGCTTGGCCCGCAGGGCGCCGAGGGTGACGCGTACGGCGTTACCGCCGTAGCGGGTGTGTTCCTCCCACACCTCCTCGATCAGCTCCTCGCCGCTGACCACCGCGCCCTGTGCGCGCAGCAGCACTTCGAGCACCCCGAACTCGGTACGCGACAGCGCCAGCGGGTGGCCGTCGCGTGCGGCCACCCCGTGCGCGGTGTCGACGGTGATGCCGGCCCGCTCGATGACCCGCGGCTCCGCGCGGCGGGCGGGCCGGCCCAGCGAGACGACCCGGGCGAGCAACTCCTCGGGGGTGAACGGCTTGGCCAGCCAGTCGTCCGCGGCCGGCGCCGGGCCCGCCGCCCGGTCGTCCGGCCCGGCCGCGGTGAGCAGCAGCACCCGCGTCGGCAGCCGCTCTGTCACCACATACCGGCGGAGGGCGTCGCCGTGCGGTGCGGGCAGCTCGCCGTCCAGGACGAGCACGTCGTACCCGCCGAGCCGCAGTCCGGCCAGTGCCGCGCGGCCGTCGTGGGCGATGTCCACCACGATCGCGGCGCGGCGCAGCTCCGCGGCGATCATGTCCGCGAGGCACTCCTCGTCCTCCACCACCAGAACGCGCATGGCGTCATATGTACCCGAGGCGGAGCCGCCGGCGAGCCGAACTCCGTGCGCCGCGACGCCGGGACCGGGGAATTCACCAGGCTGGCGCCGAGCGGCACCCGGCACCGGCCCACTGCACCGCACCGGTGACGCGGACCGCCGACCGTGCCGCGGCGGCCCGGGCGACCGCGGCACGGTGAACCTGGGCCGGACAGCCCCGGGGCGCGGGGCCGTACGAGTTGCTTCCGCCGCACCGCCTCTCCTCCTGCCGCCTCCGGCCCGGCCGGCGTGCTTACGATCCACTTCGGCCACCGGTCGCAAGGTGGAAGGGAGCGCCACGATGAGAGCCGTAGCAGTCAGCGCATTCGGTGAACAGCCGCAGCTCATGGAGCTGCCGCAGCCCGAACCAGGGCCCGGTGAGGTCTTGGTGCGGCTGGCCGCCGCCGGACTCAACCCCGTCGACTGGAAGCTCGCCGACGGGATGTTCGGCGATGCCGTGCCGGCCGAGTTCCCCCTCGTCCTGGGGTCGGACGGGGCGGGCGAGGTGCTCGCCATCGGCAGCGGGGTGCGGCGGTTCACCATCGGCGACGCGGTGTTCGGCCAGTTCCAGCGGCCGGAGCGGGGCGGGGGGTCGTACTGCGAGCTCGCCGTCGCCGACGAGGAGCGGATCGCGCACGCCGCCCGCAGCGTCACCTACGCCACCTCCGCGGCGGTGCCGACGGCCGGCATGACCGCGTACAACCTGGTCGAGGAGACCCGGATCGCCGAGGGCCGAAGGGTGCTGATCGTCGGCGCGACCGGCGGCGTCGGCACCTTCGTCACCCAGCTCGCGGCCGGCCGCGGCGCCGAGGTGATCGCCACCGCCCGCCCGGCCAAGGCCGAGCTGATGCGCACGCTGGGCGCCGCCGAGACCGTCGACCACACCGCGGGCTCGATCGCCGACCAGGTCCTCGCGAACCATCCGGACGGTGTCGATGTGCTGATCGACATGACCAGCGGCCCCACCGAGTTCGCCGGTCTGACCCGGACCGTGCGCGACGGGGGCACCGCCGTCTCGCTGATCGGCTCGGCCGACGCGGACGAGCTCACCGAGCACAACCTCCGCGGCTTCAACTTCGTCAACCGCCCCTCCCCGCAACTGCTGGAGATCCTCGCCGGTCATGTCGACGCGGGCCGTCTGACGGTCCTCGTGGGCCGTGAGGTCTCCCTGGAAGAGGCGCCGGACGCCCTGGCGACCAGCCGCACCGGCCGGGCACAGGGGAAGACGGTCCTGGCGATCTGAGCGGTGGTCAGGAGCGGGCGCGGGCCGCGGACCGGCGGGCACGCAGCGCCCGGACCGCCGGTGGCCCCGCCGCGGCCAGCGCAGCGGTCAGCGTCCCCGCGCCGATGACCAGCCAGACCCCGGTGCGCAGCGGTCCGGTGAGCGCGTCGGCGTAGGCCCCCGCGGCGGGCCGGGAGACCATGGCGGGCAGCGCGTCCAGGGTGCGGCTGCGGACCAGCGCCAGCGCCGCGGCCAGCAGCCCGGCGGCCGCCGCACAGCCCAGCCCGGCCCAGATCAGCGCCCGCCGCCGGCGCCGCGCCAGCAGCAGCCCGCCGGTCAGACACAGTGCCGCGGCCGGCGGCAGCAGCAGCGCCCCGGTGCGGACGACCTCGTAGACGGCCCGGATCCGGGGCACGTCCGGGGCCTTGAGCAGCACGATCTCCACTCCGGCCCGCGGCACCCGCCGCAGGAGGTCGAGCCCCATGCCGTTGTGGGACAGCTGCCGTTCGACGCGTTCCACGACCGGGGTGAGGTCCAGCGTGACCGGGGACCGGCCGGACGCGGCCAGCCGGCCGTCCAGCGTCCGGTGGGCGGTCCGGTGCACCCCGTTCCACACCGTGCGAAAGCCGCGGCCGGTGACGACCTGCCGCACCTGCTTCTCCACGAACTGGCGGATCCCGCGGGTGAAGTGCCGGCGCACCGCGGGACGCTCGGCGCGCGGTACGGCCTTCAGCAGCCCGTCGAGCCGGACATGCGCCATCACGGCGTCCGTCACATCGTCGACGACCGCCTCCTGGACGGCGGCGTTCCCGGCCAGTGGCGCCACCGCCGCCACATAGCCGTCGGTCTCGGTCAGCTCGGCCCGCGCCCGGATCGCGGCCAGACTCAACGGCAGCAGCACCGCCCCCATCAGCAGCAGCACCCCGCCGGCCAGCGCCCGCACGTGCCGTCGCAGCCCGTGCGAGGACCGCGGTGTCATCCGCCCGCCCGCGCGTACGGGTGCGCTCGCTGACATCGCGTCCGGTCCTTCCTGCACGGCGGCTGGGGCGCGTTCCACGGACCGGCCGGGCCGGCGGAGCTCCGCAGGACGCGCGCTACGGCCATCTCCCAGGCAAAGGGGAACCTCCGCCGCCCGCGACCGGGGCCGGTGCCAATGGGTGACCGGACGCGGCCCTCGCCCCGGCCCGCCCGCGCGGCCCCCGCCTCAGCCCGCCCGCGCGACGCGCTGCCGCCGGACCGCCCGCACCACCCCCGGCCCGAGCAGCGCGGTGGCCCCGGCGCCCACCGCCCACCCCATCCAGCTGCCGCCCTCGCTCTCCGGGGTGCTCTCCGGCAGGTCGTCCACATCGCCCGAGCAGGCCGTGGGGGCGTAGGACTCGCCGACGTAGACACAGACCGTGGCGGCGGGGCGCCGGGTGCCGGGGGCGGCGGACGCGGCGGGGTCGGCGGGTTCGGCGCGGCCGCCGAGCACGGCCGTGGCGGTGAAGACCTGGATGTCGTGCGCGGGCAGATCGGCGCGCCAGATCACCTTCTGCTCGCCCACACCGTGCCCTTCGACGCGGCCGCCGGGTGCGGTCGCCGAGGTCGTGGTGGCCGGCATCCGCTGCTCGATCCGGGCGCCGTGCACTTCCGAGGCGCCCAGGTTGTGCACGGTGATGCGGTAGTCGAGCCGTTTGCCGGACTCGGTGTCGTCGGCGCCGTCGGTCACCGACACCGTGACCGAGACGGCGGGCGGGGCCTTCCGGGCGGACGCGGCGGCGGACGGTGCGTGGAGCGTGGCGGCGCACAGCAGCGCGCAGACAACGGCGGTTCTCATGCCGTCATCCGAGCATCGCGGCCGCCGCGACCGGCGGCAGGCGGCCCGCGCCCGGGCCGGGTTCACCCGAGTGACGGGGACGCGGGAGCGGCGCGCGGCTCCGGCCGCCGCGGCGCACCCACGGCCGGAGGCCGCTCAGTGCCGGTGCGGCCCCGGCCGGTGCACCGGACCGTGCGCGTCCTCGCAGTGGCCGGCCCGCTGCTCCGGGCCGGGACCGGGCCGTGGACTGAGCGTCAGCAGCTCATCGGGTGCGCCCTGTTCGCCGACATGATCGACCTGGAGGGTGGCGTGGGTGATGCCGTACTCCCCGCTCAGCAGCTCCTGAAGGCTGCGGCGGACCTTGTGGCAGTCGCCGCCCGGCGCCACCAGGATGTGCGCGGAGAGCGCCGGCTGCCCGGAGGTGATCAGCCAGATGTGCAGGTCATGTACCTCGACGACCTCGTCCGCGGCCGCCAGGTGATCGCCCAGCGCGTCCGGGTCGATGCCGGCCGGCGCGGCCTCCATGAAGATCCGGCCGGACTCCCGCACCAGCCCCGTACCGGCCCGCAGCATCAGCGCGACGACCACCAGCGAGGCGATCGCGTCCGCCCGCTCGAAGCCCGTGGTCAGCACGACCAGACCGGCGACGGCAGTGGCGACGAACCCGAACAGGTCGGTGAGGATGTGCTGATAGGCGCCCTCGACGTTCAGGCTGGAGCGGTTGGCTTTGGACAGCAGCCAGGTGCAGATCAGATTGACCACGATCCCGGCCAGCGCGGTGATCAGCACCAGCCCGCCGGTCACCTTCGGGGGTGAGATCAGCCGCTCGACCGCCTCGTACGCCAGCCAGACCGACAGCAGCAGCAAGGTGATGCCGTTGGCCTGCGCGGAGAGGATCTCGGCGCGCTTGAGCCCGTAGGTGAAGCCCCCGCGGGCCGGCCGCGCGGCCAGCCGCATCGCGATCAGCGCCAGCACGATCGAGACCGCGTCGGTGAGCATATGGGCGGCGTCCGAGATCAGCGCCAGGGACTGCGCCACCACACCGATGACGACCTCGACCGCCATGTACGCGGTGAGCAGGATCAGCGCGGCCCGCAGCCAGCGCCGGTCCGCGTCCGGTGAGACTCCGTGCGCATGGCTGTGGCTGTGCCCGTGGCTATGGGCGTGCTCGGTCATCGGCGCGCTCCTTCCTGGCTCCTCGCTGCGAAGCAAACCGCACTTCGGCGAAAGATCCAAAGGCTGCACCGGTGACCGTTGTCATTACCGTCGAACGGACGATCGTGCCTGGTCAGAGCGGTGCGGAGGAGGGCGGGAGCGGAAGCGGGAAACGGAGTTCGGCCATCCGCTCCGGTGGGCGCGGTGAGCCGCCGCGGACCCTCCTGCCGGGTAGCATCCGGCGCCATGAGCAACGCTACGGGGGAGACCCGGCGGCCCGCACCCGGCACGGGACAGCTGCTGGCGCCGCTCGGCCTGCTGGCCGCCGTCGCCATCCTGTCCACCCACCACGACGGCCTCACGTTCTGGCTGGGCGCCCTGCTCGGCACCGTCGCCGTCCTCGGCTACCTGGCCTGCTTCGACTCCCCGCGCGGCATCTGGCAGTGGCTGCCGGCGCTGGTGGGCTTCTGTGCGGCGTTCCTGTTCGCGGGCCAGTTCCTGATCGCCCTACTGGCGTGAGGGCGGGGGACCTCCCCGCGGGACGGTGCGAGACGACCGGTCAGTAAAGTTCGGCTCCCGTCCCCCGGACCGGTCCCCGTCCCCTCCCGACCTCGAGGTATCCGGCAGTGAGCCCCGCACCACCCGCCCCGGCCGCTCCTGAACCCCTGTCCGTCGTCGGCATCGGGGCCGACGGCTGGGACGGCCTGCCGCCCGCCTCCCGGCAGGCCCTGAGCGCCGCCGAGGTGCTGATCGGCGGCGCCCGCCAGCTCGCGCTGCTGCCCGCGCAGTGCACCGGCGAGCGCGTCCCGTGGCCGTCGCCCCTGCGCCCCGCCGTCCCCGGCCTGCTCGCCGCGCATGCCGGACGCCGGGTGTGCGTGCTGGCCAGCGGCGACCCGATGTTCTACGGCATCGGACGGACGCTGACCGAGGTGATCCAGGAGCAGGCGGCGACCGGCGCGGGAGCGGCGGCGGGCGGCCCCCCGGCCCCTGAGCTGCGCATCCTCCCGCACCCCTCCTCCGTCTCCCACGCCTGCGCCCGCCTGGGCTGGCCGCTGGAGGACACCGAGGTCGTCACGCTCGTCGGACGGCCCGCCGAGAACCTCCTTCGCGTCCTGTACGACGGCCGCCGGGTGCTGGTGCTGTCCGCCGGCGCCCGGACCCCCGCCGAGGTCGCGGCCCTGCTGCGCGCCCACGGCTTCGGCCCGACCCGGATACGCGTACTGGAGCAGCTCGGCGGCCCCGGGGAGAAGACGGCCGAGGGGACCGCCGAGGACTGGGACCTGCCGCCCGGCGATCCCCTCAACGTCCTCGCCCTCGACTGCCGCCGCGCGCCCGGCACCGTGCCGCTCTCCGCCGTCCCCGGCCTCCCCGACGCCGCCTACGAGCACGATGGCCAGCTCACCAAGCGCCATGTCCGCGCCGCCACCCTCGCCGCCCTGGCGCCCGCCCCCGGTGAACTCCTCTGGGATGTCGGCGGCGGCTCCGGTTCCATCGCCATCGAGTGGCTGCGGGCGCACCGCGGCTGCCGCGCCGTCAGCGTCGAGCGCGACCCCGTACGGGCCGAGCGGATCGGCCGGAACGCGCGCACGCTCGGTGTCCCCGGACTGCGGGTCGTCACCGGCCCCGCGCCCGCCGCGCTGGACGGTCTGCCGACGCCGGACGCGGTCTTCATCGGCGGCGGACTGACCGCCCCCGGCCTGCTGGCCGCGTGCTGGGCGGCGCTGCCCGCGGGCGGCCGGCTGGTGGCGAACACCGTGACGCTGGAGTCCGAGGCGCTGCTCGCCGACTGGTACCGGCAGCACGGCGGCGAGCTGGTCCGGCTCGCGGTCGCGCACGCCGTGCCCGTCGGCGGGTTCACCGGCTGGCGGCAGGCGATGCCGGTCACCCAGTGGTCGGCCCTGAAGCCGCAGGCCACCTCCCCGTCCCCGTCCTCCCTTCCCCAGGAGACCGAGCAACCATGACCGTCCACTTCATCGGCGCGGGTCCCGGCGCCGCCGACCTGATCACCGTGCGCGGCGCCCGTACGCTCGCGTCCTCGGGGGTCTGTCTGTACGCCGGCAGCCTGGTGCCGCGGGAGCTGCTCGCCGAATGCCCGCCCGGTGCCCGGCTCATCGATACCGCGCAGCTGGACCTCGACACGATCACCGCCGAGATGGTGCGCGCCCATGAGGAGGGCCACGACGTGGCCCGGCTGCACTCCGGTGACCCGTCCGTCTTCAGCGCGGTCGCCGAGCAGATGCGCCGGCTGGACGCGGCCGGTGTGCCGTACGACGTGGTGCCTGGCGTCCCCGCGTTCGCCGCGGCGGCGGCCGCCCTCAAGCGTGAACTGACCGTCCCCACCGTCGGCCAGACCGTCATCCTCACCCGCGTCGCCCAGCGCGCCACCCCCATGCCGGAGGGCGAGGACCTCGCCACCCTCGGGCGCAGCGGTGCGCTGCTGGTGCTCCACCTGGCCGCCATGTACGTCGACCGGGTCGTCGCCGAACTTCTGCCGCACTACGGCGCCGACTGCCCCGCCGCGGTCGTCGCGATGGCCTCCCGCCCCGACGAACTCGTCCTGCGCGGCACCCTCGCCGATATCGCGGATCAGGTGAAGGCCGCGGGTGTGGTCCGTACGGCCGTCATCATGGTCGGCCGCACCCTGGGCGCCGAGCAGTTCCGCGACAGCCATCTCTACTCGGCGGACCGCGAGCGGCCGCATCTGCCGTGTGACGGGCCGTCGGACACCGAGCCCGTCACGCCGTCGGACACGCCGGTCACGCCGCCGGTCACGGAGACCCCGTAGCGGACGCGTACGAGGCGTACGCCCGCGCCCGCGGACATACGTGAACCCCGGAACTGGAGGTTCCGGGGTTCACGTATGTCAGGGTGGCCCCGCCGGGCCGGAAAGCGGTGCTGCTCAGAGGCTGTTGGCCTGCACACCGGCCATGGCGCCGAGGTGCGCGCCGGGCAGGTCAGCGGCGATGGACCCGCCGGCGCTGACGGCGGCGTTGCCGATGCTCACGGCGGCACCGTGGCCGGCAACCTCGGCGCCGGCGCCGGCGAGGCCACCGGCAATGTTGTCGAGCTCGGTGTCGGCGATCTCGCAGGTGTCGATCTCAGAGGTGAAGCCGTGACGCATGGCGTGCCCTTCCCTTAAAAGCTATGGATTCCGAACGCACGCGGCCGAATTGCCGATAAGGCGAACAGGGTCGTAAACGGCCCCTGGGCGCCGGAAATGTGACGCCTTGATGACGGCCCGTGTGCAGGTGAAATGCAATCACGCCGCAGTGTGGCGCGGCAACTGGCGATTCATTTATCCACCGGTATGCAATTGTCGGCAGCTATCGCCCTGACCTGCATCTTTGCCCACTTCTTGGTGGTGAATCAACCGTGTGGAGGCTATCGGGAAACTGTCTCGGGAAAGTCCTGCATGAGCGCCCGCCGGGTATATCTGCGGGTACCGTCCGGCGAATCCTCGGTGAGTGTGATGAGGCGAGATGTCGGCATTCCCGGATTTCCGCGGCGGCGTGCCGCTTCGGGTGATTGCCGAGCCCCGCCCGAGGCGTCCCCGCCCGAGGCATCCCCGTCCGAGGAGCCGCCCGTGCGGCGCTGCCACCGACCGCGCGCCACGCCCCCGCCGGGCCCGTCCGGATGGCTCTGCGACCGCATCAGGGTGAATACCCGTTAGCCCCCCACCAGGGGCCGGTAAGGAAGCCTGGACACCCAAGGGGGGCCGAAGCAAAGGAGTACGCCACGATGCGTACCAGACTGGCCGCCGGCGTCGTCGGCGCCGCAGCCCTGCTGACGCTCCTCGGCGGCAACGTCGCCGCGGCCGACGGCAAGGGCCATGTCGCACAGCCGACGGACACCCCGGGGCAGGCGCACGACAGCTCGCCGTGGATGCACGACACCCCGCTCCGGACGAACGACCGGCCGGGCCGCCTGCACGACCGTCGCGAAGGGCGCTACGACCGCCGGGAGGGCCGCTACGAGCGCCCCGGACGGTTCCGCGACAACCCGCTGCGGCTGACCACCTGCGCCCTCGGCACGGCGCTGGGATCGCTCACCGGCAGCTCGGAGGACTGCCTGGCCGGCCGGTTCGGCCGCGGCGACCGGGACTGACGGCTCACGCCGACAGGGGGGAAGCCCGTCACCGCTGCGGGCTTCCCTGCCGGCCCTCCCCCGGACCCCGCGGTTCCGCCCGCCCCACCACCATCCCGGCCCGGTCGATGCAGATGACATCGACCGCGACCGGCGCGCCTCGCAGCACGGCCAGCGACTCGTCCCGCGCCGTCGCCGCCACCAGATCCCCCAGGGGAACCCCCGCCGCCGTGCACAACTGGAGTGCCGCCAGGCCCGTGTTGGCCTCCGCGACCGCCCCCGCCAGCGCCTCGTCCGCGCCGCCCCGCCGCGCGAGCTCCGCCAGGAAACCCTTGTCCACCTGGGACCGCGCCGAGTGCAGATCCAGATGCCCGGCCGCCAGCTTGGACAGCTTGGCGAACCCGCCGCAGATGGTGAGCCGCTCCACGGGATGACGCCGGATGTACTTCAGCACCGCCCCCGCGAAGTCGCCCATGTCCAGCAGCGCGTCCTCCGGCAGATGGTGCAGCGCGACGGCCACCTTCTCCGACGTCGACCCCGTACACCCGGCCACATGCCGCCGGCCCGCCGCGCGCGCCACGTCCACCCCCCGCCGGATGGAGTCGATCCACGCCGAGCAGGAGTACGGGACCACGATCCCGGTGGTCCCCAGGATCGACAGCCCGCCCAGGATGCCCAGCCGCGGATTCCAGGTGCTCCGGGCGATCTCCTCCCCGTGATCGACCGAGATCTCCACCTCGACATCGGCGGTCGCCCCCGTGCCGCCGTGGCGCGCGGCGACCTCCGCGAGATGCTCCCGCATCAGCTGCCGCGGCACGGGATTGATCGCCGGTTCCCCCACGTCCAGCGGCAGCCCGGGCCGCGTCACCGTCCCGACCCCGGGCCCGGCCTTGAAGACGACTCCCGAGCCCGCGGGCAGTGCCCGCACGGTGGCCCGGACGAGCGCCCCGTGGGTGACGTCCGGATCGTCGCCCGCGTCCTTGACGACCCCCGCCATGGCCGTGGTCCGCCCCGGCGCCAGCTCCTCCACCGCCAGGGCGAAGGACGGCGTCTGCCCCTTCGGCAGCGTGATCGTCACCGGATCGGGGAACTCGCCGGTCAGCAGCGCCGTGTACGCGGCCGTGCTCGCCGCCGTCGCACAGGCACCGGTCGTCCAGCCGGGCCGCAGCCCGGTGTGCGCGAGCTGCGCACTACGCCCGCCCGCGGCCTTGCCCGGACCCTGCGGCCCCGTACCCTGCGGTTGCGCCTCAGCCACGGAGGAACCCACATCCCATGCCCGACGCAGCTCGCCCGCCACGCCACGTACTGATCCTCGGCGGTACCACGGAGGCCCGCCGCCTGGCCGCCACCCTGGCGCCGGAGCCCGCCCTGCGCGTGACGACCTCGCTCGCCGGCCGGGTCGCCGCACCACGGCTGCCCGACGGGGAGGTGCGCATCGGCGGGTTCGGCGGCCCCGAGGGCCTCACCCGCTGGCTGCGCGAGCACGCGGTGGACGCGCTCATCGACGCCACCCATCCTTTCGCCGGCACGATCAGTTTCAGCGCGGCCCGGGCCGCCGCCACTGCCCATGTTCCCCTGCTGGCCCTCCGCCGGCCCGGCTGGGTGCCGGTACCCGGCGACGACTGGCACCAGGTCACCTCCCTGGACGAGGCCGCCGCCGCGCTCCCGGGCCTCGGCAGCCGCATCTTCCTCACCACCGGCCGCATGGGCCTCGCCCACTTCGCCCACCTCACCGACCCCTGGTTCCTGGTCCGCTCCGTCGACGCCCCCGAACCCCCGCACCCGCCCCGTATGGAGGTGCTGCTCGACCGTGGCCCCTTCACGGTGGAAGGCGAGCGCGCACTCCTCCGGGCCCACCGCATCGACGTCCTCGTGACGAAGGACAGCGGCGCCGCCGCCACCGCCGCCAAGCTGACGGCGGCCCGGGAGGCCGGGATCCCGGTGGTGGTCGTAGGGCGCCCACCGGTGCCCGACGGGGTGCCGATGGCAGCGAATCCGGACGAGGCCGTGAAGTGGATCCACGCCGTTACCGCTCCGCTTTCAGCGCGGCCGGTTCACACTGAGCCGATTGGCTTCCCGCACCCTCTCGACTAATTCTTCCCGCCGCTTTACGGATTCCTCTTGCCCGTCCTCGGTGCCGGGGTCGTGGGCGGCCGAGGGGTCGCCCGTGTCCTCGCTCATGGGGCGCACTTCCCCACCGCCTGCGCGAGCCGTCGCGCGAGCTGCGGCGGACACCGCCCGAGGTCCACCAGCGGCCGCGGGAAGTCCCCCACCAGCGACACCCCGTCCAGGGCCAGGGACGGCAAGGTGCTGCCGGCCCCCTTCAGCGCCGCCCGCAGCCCGTCCCGCGCCTGCTCGGCATCCCTGATCCTCCCGGCCGCCGCAGACCGCTCCGCCATTCCCATTCTCTTCTCCGTTCGAGTCCTGACTGGTCTGTCAAGGCCCTTTCCCAGTCCTGGAGTTGTCACTCCGGGCCGCTCTCAAAAGGGAGTTGGCGTTGTCGTCGACACGGGCCACAGGGGGGCGGCGAATGGTCGAAAACAATTCCGGCGAGGAAGAGGGCTCGGCCCGCTGGGTCCTCGCCTGTGAACTCCGCCGGCTACGGGAGGCCGCCGGCAGATCACTGGCCCAATGGGCCAAGGACACCCACTACGACCGCACCTACGTCCACCGCCCGGAAACCGGCGAACGCTTCTCGAAACGGTCATGGAGGCGCTGGACACTTCATAGGTGGCGTGAAGGACGGGCGGCTCGGCTGAGCCGGCCGCTAGGGTACGGGTACGTACCCGTACCCTAGCGCTGGGACAAAGGAGCATGAGGATGTCCGATGCCAATGTCCGCATCCCCGAGGAGGCCAAGGACCGGCTCGCCGCGATCGCGGCCGCCGAGGGCCTCTCGCTGCGTGCCTATCTGGCGCGCCTGGCCGAGACCCTGCTGACCCCGGCTGAGCGCGCAGAGCGCGCGGCGAAGGCGCTGGCGGCGCTGAAGAGTTGGAACGGATATGCCCCCACTGCGGCCCAGCAGCAGGACCTGGACAGCGAACTCGACCGGCGCCTGGCCCAGGTGACCGGCCGATGAGCGACGCCCTGCACATCGTCCTGGACGACACCGCGATGATCGCCGCCGGTCAGGGCAACGTCCTTGCCTCCCGCCTCATTCACCGTGCCCATGCCGAACCCGGCTGGTGCCTCTACGCACCGACGTGCGCACTCGTCGAAGCCGACCGCGCACGACCTGGCACGGCCGAGCACCTCGCTGCCCTACCCGGCGTCACCGTCTTGGACCTGGATCTGCCCGCAGCTTTGGCCTTAGCGGGTCAGGAGACCTGGGCCGCAGCCCACAGCCACCACGCAGCCCAGCCCACGCCCGACCGTCCCGACGGAGCGATCGTCGCCACTACCTCCCCGAAGCGATGGCACGGAGAGACGGTCCGCGTCCTGGATCTCAACGCCTGACCGCACCCTCCGGCGCATCCATCCGGGATCATCCGGAGCTGCGCTGCCCACGGGTTGCTGCCACGATCACGAACGTGACGCTGATCAGGAGCGCCCAGGAGCCGAACTTTTCCAGGGCGACCGGTTGCCACCCGTGGAGTTGGTGCGGGTAGCGCCAGGCGCCGAGGTAGGTGGCGATGTTCTCGGCCAGCCACAGGAAGAAGAGCAGTAGTTGCTGTACGCGGGCCATATTCGCGTGCATGCCGCGAGAGACGCGCCCCTGGCGGGAGGGGTTGCCAGGGGTGGATCCGGCGTCGGGCCCGCGCCCCGTACGGGCTCCCGTGCGGCCCCCGGTACGGGCCCACGGCCCCGGCCGGACCCATGCCCCGGCCGGGGCATGGGCACCTGTCACGGCGTGGGCCGGAGCCCCTTACCTGGCGGGTCGGCTCACCCCTCCGGGTACCGCCGCGGCGTCCACACGACCTCGGTGCCGTTGTCGCGCCGTACCGCCTGGGTCTGGGACGAGCCGATGATCAGCAGGGTGCGCATGTCGACCTGGGTGGGGTCCAGGTCGGCGAGGCGGACGGTGCGGACCGACTCCTCGGTGCCGCCGATGTCGCGGGCGAGGATGACGGGGGTGTCCGGGGCGCGGTGTTCCAGGAGGAGTTCGCGGGTCTTGCCGACCTGCCAGGTGCGGCTGCGGGAGCCGGGGTTGTAGAGGGCGAGGACCAGGTCGGCGCCGGCCGCGGCATGCAGGCGTTCGGCGATGACCTCCCAGGGCTTGAGGCGGTCGGAGAGGGAGATGACCGCGTAGTCGTGGCCGAGTGGGGCGCCGACGCGGGCGGCGGCCGCGTTGGCGGCGGTGACGCCCGGGAGAACCCGTACGGGGATGGCGCGGTACGGGTCCTGGCAGGCGACCTCCAGGACGGCGGTGGCCATCGCGAAGACGCCCGGGTCGCCGCCGGAGACCACGGCCACCCGGCGGCCGCGCCGGGCCAGGTCGAGGGCGAGTTCGGCGCGTTCGGACTCGACCTTGTTGTCGGAGGCGTGGCGGCGCTGGCCGGGGCGCAGCGGGACGCGGTCCAGGTAGGTGGTGTAGCCGACGAGGTCCTCGGCGGCGGCCAGGGCGCCGCGTGACTCGGGCGTCAGCCAGAGCGGACCGGCCGGACCGGTACCGACGACCACGACCTCGCCGGGGTGGGGGGAGGAGTCCACTTCGGCGGGGCCGGATGGTTCGCCGGCCGTGGCGGTGGCCGTGGCGGCGGTCGTAGCCGAGGCTGTGGCCGTGGCCGGAGTCGTAGCCGAGGTCTCCGCCTCCGCCGTGGCCTCAGCCTCCGCCGTGGCCGTGCCCGCCGGTGGCAGGTCCGCGATGCGGCTCGGTACGACGCTGACGGAGAAGTACGGGACCGTCTCCGCGTCGATGTCCGCCAGCCGCTCCGTGCGTTCGCCGGACATCGTCGCGCGCTCGACGTAGTGGGCCTCCGGGAGCCGGCCGGCGCGTTCCATGGCGCGGCGGACGGTGGGGAAGGTGCGGCCCAGCTTCATGACGACGGCCGTGTCGGTCGAGGTCAGGCGGGCGGTCAGTTCCTCCTCCGGGAGCGTGCCGGGGAGGATCGTCAGGACCTCGTCGGCCTCGGCGAGCGGCTTGCCGAGGCGGGCCGCGGCGGCGCTGATGGAGGTGACGCCGGGGATGACCTCGGTCGGATAGCGGTGGGCCAGCCGCTTGTGCATGTGCTGATAGGAGCCGTAGAAGAGCGGGTCACCCTCGGAGATGACGGCGACCGTGCGGCCCGCGTCGAGGTGCACGGCGAGGCGGGCGGCCGCGGACTCGTAGAACTCGTCCAGCGCGCCCCGGTAGCCGCCGGGGTGATCCGTCGACTCCGTGGTGACCGGGTAGATCAGCGCTTCCTCGATGTGGCCGTCCCGGAGGTGCTTGGCGGCGATGGAGCGCGCGATGGAGCGTCCGTGCCGGGCGCTGTGGTAGGCGATGACGTCGGCCTCGGCGATGACCTCGACCGCCCGGACCGTCATGAGGGACGGGTCGCCGGGGCCGAGGCCCACACCGTAGAGGCGACCGGTCAGCTGCTGCTCGCTCACGCTCACTCTTCCTCGCTTGCCAGGGCGTTGATCGCGGCGGCGGCCATGGCGCTGCCGCCCCGGCGACCGCGCACGACGATGTGGTCCAGCTCCGACGGGTGGGCGATCAGCGCGTCCTTGGACTCCGCGGCGCCGATGAAGCCGACGGGTATGCCGATGACGGCGGCGGGGCGGGGCGCGCCCTCCTCGATCATTTCGAGGAACCGGAAGAGGGCGGTGGGGGCGTTGCCGAACGCGACGACCGCGCCTTCCATCCGGTCCCGCCACAGCTCCAGGGCGGCGGCGCTGCGGGTCGTCCCCATCCGGGCGGCGAGGTCCGGCACCGACGGGTCGGCGAGGGTGCACAGCACCTCGTTGTCGGCCGGCAGCCGCTTACGGGTGACGCCGCTGGCCACCATGTTGGCGTCGCAGAGGATCGGCGCACCGGCGCGCAGCGCCTCGCGGGCGCGGGCCACCACCTCGGGGGTGAAGGCCAGATCGCGTACCAGGTCGACCATGCCGCAGGCGTGGATCATCCGGACCGCGACCCGGCTGACGTCGGCGGGCAGGCTGCCGAGGTCCGCCTCGGCGCGGATGGTGGCGAAGGACTGGCGATAGATCGCCGCACCGTCCTTCTCGTAGTCGAACGCGGTCACTGTGGCCTCGGGGTTGTCGGGTACGGGACAGTTCTGGAGGTGGGGCATGGCGCTGTGGGTCGTGGGTGGTTCATGGGGGGCATGGCGGTGGGGCCTGGCGCTGTGCGGCGGGCAGTTCTGGCGGTGGGGCCGGGGAATGCGAGGCCGGGTGGCTCATGAGGTGGGGCCGGGGGCCGTGGGGGGTGCCGCCGGGGCGGGTGGGTTCTTCGGCCGGACGACCGACACCCGGTAGCCGTCCGCCGTCGCCAGCACATCGACCCAGGCACCGTGCGGGTGCCCACAGCGACGCTCACATCCGGACCAGTAGACGGGGAGGTGGTGACGGGGGGTCGGGTTGTCCGGTCCCGGTCCCGGTCCCGACGCCGGTCGTGGTCCTGGTCCTGGTCCTGGTCCTGGTTCAGGTTCCGGTCCCGGATTCGGCCCCGGTTTCGGTCCCGGCCTCGGTTCGCCGGGGAGGCGGACGGGATCGGTGCCGGCGCCGAATCCGGGGCCGGTGTCGGTGTCGGTGCCGGATACGGACATGGATACGGGGACGGAGGTGCCCGCCGTGACCGCGGCCGTCGCGTCGGCCCGTACGTCGGTACGGGACTTGGCGCAGCCGGGACGGCCGGTGCAGGCCCCGATGCGGTGCCAGGGGGAGTCCGGGTCGGTGATCAGCCCGGCGCCGGCCAGTTCACGCAGACGGGCGGCCGCCACCTCGGCGGACAACCCCGGGACAACGATGCCGCGCCAGGGAGTGAGCCGGAGAACGCCGTCCCCGTCCGCCTCGGCAACGGCGGCCAGCAGCCGCCACTGAGCGACGGACAGCCGCCCCAGCGGCGCGAGGACAGAGAGCGCCCGGACGCCGTCGCGCCCCTCGATGATGCCGGGGGCGGAGGAGTCGGCGTACGGGACGGGGGTGGGGTACGGCGTGGTGGTCGCGTACGGCGCGGAGGCGGCGGCCAACGCGGAGGTGGCCAACGCGGAGGCGGAGTACGGCGGGGAGCCAGGTGCGACCGGTTCGTCAGACGCGCGCGCCTCGGCCCCAGCCACCTGCGCAGCATCAGCCACGTCCGCCGCCACGACCACATCCGTCGCCCCGGCCACAAACTCAAACCCAACCCCCGCCCCCCGCAGCCGCTCCGCGACGCCCCGGGCCGTCAGGGCATGGCCGGCCGGGAGTTCACGGACCCGCCAGGCGCCGGTGCCGCTCGCCTCAGCGGTAGAAAGGAATGCCTCGGCGGCGGTGAGGGCGGCGCGTGGGGCGTCCGGGCCGGCGATGCGCAGGGCCGCCGGGTCGTCGCCGACCCGCAGCAGGGCACTGCCTCCGGGGCGGGCCGGGTGTCCGGGCCCGGACCGGTCACCGTGGTCAGCCGGTGCCCCGGTCCCGGTCGGTTCTGCGACCAAGCTCACATCGCCGCCGAGCGCCGCCACATCGCCGCGGCCGTCGTCCAGGACGAAGAGGAAACGGCCGGACAGCGCGGTCGCGGACTCGCTCGTGCAGAGCAGTCTGTCCAGCTCACGGGCCCACAACCGCACGTCAGGAGGGGTGTGCCGGTCCAGTCCGGCCAGAGGGGAGGCGAGGATGTTGCGGAGGCGTTCGTGGCGTTCGGAGGGCAGCAGGCCGGCGTCGCGCAGCAGGGCGGCGAGCCGGCTGCCGCAGTCGTCCGGGAGGCCGCGGAGTTCCGCGTTGCCGCGGGAGGTGAGGGAGAGATGGCCGTCCCCGAGCCGGTCCGCGGCGCCGGCCAGCGCCTCGGCCTGACGTGCCGTCAAGTCTCCGGCGGGCAGTCGCACTCGGGCGAGATGTCCGTCGGCGGCGGAGTGCAGCCGCAGCGCTCCCGGGCAGGCGTCACCGCGGTCCCGTATGGGCGGTTCGGACCCGTGGGGCCGTGTCGAGGGGGAGGGCGGCATGGCCGCGAGCATACCCACGGAGGCGGGTGGCCCATCCGGGCCGGATCCGGCCAAGCTCACGGCCCGGATCCGCATACGGAGGCCCGCGCGCCCGTCCCGATACGGGAGGTCCGGAGGCCCGCTTACCTAGCTCGGCCGCAGCCCTTACTATGCAGGTCGGTGGGTCGGACGGCCCGCCGACGCCAGCGACGGCGCAGGGCCTTACGGCCCCAGGGAGGAAGCCCGGTGTGAATCCGGCGCGGTCCCGCCACTGTGAACCCGGCAGCTGCCGGGCGAGCCAGGAACTCCCGCCGTCCATACGACCACCCGGGGCGCGGATACCCCGAGGAAGGCCTGCGCTCGCATGCTTCTGCTGCTGTCGACCTCCGACACCGACCTGCTCAGCGCCCGCGCGGCCACGGGCCCCGTGCCGTACCGGCTCGCCAACCCCGCCCGCCTCGACGTCGCCGAACTCCCCGCGCTGCTGGAGGGCACCGACCTCGTGGTCGTACGCCTCCTCGGCGGCATCCGCGCCTGGGAGGAGGGCCTGGAGGTGCTGCTCGCCGAGGACCAGCACCGGCCGGTCGTCGTGCTCACCGGTGAACAGGCCCCCGACGCCCAGCTCATGGAGCAGTCCACGGTCCCGGTCGGTATCGCGGCCGAGGCGCACGCCTATCTCGCGCACGGCGGTCCCGCCAACCTCGACCAGCTCGCCCGCTTCCTCTCCGACACGGTGCTGCTGACCGGCCATGGCTTCGAGCCGCCGGAGCCCGCCCCGTCCTGGGGCCCGCTGGACTGGGAAGGGCGCAACGACAGCGGCCCGCTGATCGCTGTGCTCTACTACCGCGCCCACCACATGAGCGGCAACACCGCTTTCGTCCGGACCCTGTGCGAGCAGATCGAGGCGGCCGGCGGGCGCGCCCGGCCGCTGTTCGTGGCCTCCCTCCGGGCCCCCGAGCCGGAGTTGATCGAGGCGCTGGGGAGCGCCGACGCCCTGGTCACCACGGTTCTCGCGGCGGGCGGCAGCAAGCCCGCCGAGGCCTCCGCGGGCGGCGACGACGAGTCCTGGGACGCGGGTGCGCTGGCCGCCCTGGACGTGCCGATCCTTCAGGCCCTGTGCCTGACCGGGCCGCGCAGCGCCTGGGAGGAGAACGACGAGGGACTGTCGCCGCTGGACGCCGCCTCGCAGATCGCGGTCCCCGAGTTCGACGGCCGGCTGATCACCGTCCCGTTCTCCTTCAAGGAGGTCGACGAGGACGGACTGCCGGTCTACGTCGCCGACCCCGAGCGCGCCGCCCGGGTCGCCGGGATCGCCGTCCGGCACGCCCGGCTGCGCCACATCCCGGCCGCGGAGAAGCGCCTCGCGCTGGTGCTGTCCGCCTACCCGACCAAGCACTCCCGTATCGGCAACGCGGTCGGGCTGGACACCCCGGCCAGCGCCGTGTCCCTGCTGCGCCGCCTCCGGGCGGACGGCTACGACTTCGGCGACGAGACCGCCGAGCCGGTCCCGGGCCTGGAGTCCGGCGACGGTGACGAGCTGATCTACGCCCTCATCGAGGCCGGCGGCCACGACCAGGAGTGGCTCACCGAGGAACAGCTCGCCCGTAACCCGGTCCGCATTCCGGCCGCCGACTACAAGCGCTGGTACGCCACGCTGCCGCAGGAACTCCGGGACTCCGTCGAGCAGCACTGGGGGCCGCCGCCCGGCGAGATGTTCGTCGACCGCAGCCGGAACCCCGACGGCGACATCGTGCTGGCCGCGCTGCGCCGCGGGAATCTCCTGATCCTCATCCAGCCGCCGCGCGGCTTCGGCGAGAACCCGATCGCGATCTACCACGACCCCGATCTGCCGCCCTCGCACCACTACTTGGCGGCGTACCGCTGGATCGCGGCCTCCGCCGACGACGGCGGTTTCGGCGCGGACGCCATGGTCCACCTGGGCAAGCACGGCAACCTGGAGTGGCTGCCCGGCAAGAACGCGGGCCTGTCCGCGGCCTGCGGCCCGGACGCCGCCCTCGGTGATCTGCCGCTCGTCTACCCCTTCCTGGTCAACGACCCCGGTGAGGGCACCCAGGCCAAGCGCCGGGTGCACGCCACCCTCGTCGACCACCTCGTCCCGCCGATGGCCCGCGCCGAGTCCTACGGCGACATCGCGCGCCTGGAGCAGCTCCTCGACGAGTACGCGGCCATCTCCTCGATGGACCCGGCCAAGCTGCCCGCGATCCGCGCCCAGATCTGGACGCTGATCCAGGCCGCCAAGCTCGACCACGACCTGGGGATGGACGAACGCCCCGACGACGACGGCTTCGACGACTTCCTGCTGCACGTCGACGGCTGGCTGTGCGAGGTCAAGGACGCCCAGATCCGCGACGGCCTCCATGTGCTGGGCGGCGCGCCGAGCGGCGAGGCACGGGTCAACCTCGTCCTGTCCATCCTGCGCGCCCGCCAGATCTGGGGCGGTACGTCCGCCCTGCCCGGACTGCGGGAGGCGCTCGGCCTGGACGAGTCCGCGGCCACCCGTACGACCGCCGACGAGGCCGAGGCCACCGCCCGCGGCCTGGTACAGGCGATGGAGGACGCGGACTGGGACCCGGCAGCGGTGGCCAAGACAGCCGAGGGGCACCCGGCCGCGGTCGCCGACATCCTCGACTTCGCCGCCCGTCAGGTCGTCCCGCGCCTCGCCGCCACCACCGACGAGATCGACCACGCCGTACACGCCCTCAACGGCGGCTTCGTCCCGGCCGGCCCCTCCGGCTCCCCGCTCCGTGGCCTGGTCAACGTGCTGCCGACGGGCCGGAACTTCTACTCGGTCGACCCCAAGGCCGTGCCCTCCCGCCTTGCCTGGGAGACGGGCCAGGCGCTCGCCGACTCCCTGCTGACGCGCTACCGCGACGACAACGGTGACTGGCCGCAGTCCGTCGGTCTGTCGCTGTGGGGCACCAGCGCCATGCGGACGTCCGGCGACGACGTGGCGGAGGCGCTGGCGCTGCTGGGTGTCCGCCCCGTATGGGACGACGCCTCGCGCCGGGTGAACGGGCTGGAGCCGATCCCCCTCGCCGAGCTCGGCCGCCCCCGTGTCGATGTCACGCTGCGCATCTCCGGCTTCTTCCGGGACGCCTTCCCGCATGTCATCGGCCTGCTCGACGACGCCGTACGACTCGCCGCCGGACTGGACGAGCCGGCCGCGGAGAACTTCGTCCGCGCTCACACCCAGGCCGACCTTGCCGACCACGGTGACGAGCGCCGCGCCACCACCCGCATCTTCGGCTCCCGCCCGGGGACGTACGGCGCGGGCCTGCTCCAGCTGATCGACTCCCGTGACTGGCGCACCGACGCCGACCTGGCCGAGGTCTACACGGTCTGGGGCGGCTACGCCTACGGCCGCGGGCTGGAGGGCCGGCCGGCCCGCTCGGAGATGGAGACCGCCTACAAGCGCATCGCGGTCGCCGCCAAGAACACCGACACCCGCGAGCACGACATCGCGGACTCCGACGACTACTTCCAGTACCACGGCGGCATGGTCGCCACCGTCAAGGCGCTCAAGGGCAAGGCGCCCGAGGCGTACATCGGTGACTCCACCCGCCCGGAGACGGTCCGCACCCGCACCTTGGTCGAGGAGACCTCCCGGGTCTTCCGCGCCCGGGTGGTCAACCCCCGCTGGATCGAGGCGATGCGCCGCCACGGTTACAAGGGCGCCTTCGAACTCGCCGCCACCGTGGACTACTTGTTCGGTTACGACGCCACCACGGGCGTGGTCGCCGACTGGATGTACGACAAGCTCGCCCAGACCTACGTCCTCGACCCCGAGAACCGGGCCTTCCTGGAAGAGGCCAACCCCTGGGCCCTGCACGGGATCGCCGAACGCCTCCTGGAGGCGGAATCCCGCGGCATGTGGGAGAAGCCGGACGCCGAGACGCTGGCGGCGCTGCGCCAGGCCTTCCTGGAGACCGAAGGGGAGCTGGAGGGCGAGGACTGACCCACCGCTGGGCGGGCCTGCCATGGCCCGCCCCGGCGGGAGGCCGCGGCCGGTCACGACGGGTGGCCGCGGCCGGAGTCCGGCAGCTGACCGGGGCGGTGGCCGGCCGTCGGACCGGAGCACCGGCTCCGTCAGGCGGGCTTCGCGGTGATGTCCCCGTTGCTGGTGGTCAGCTCCAGGCGGTAGCGGGCCGCCGGGTCCTGGGCGATGCCTATGTGCTCCTCCCCGCTGCTGGTCTCGGCGGCGACCCGGTACGGGCCCTTCGGCAGGCGCAGCCTGATGGCGCCGTTGGAGGTCTTCGCGCGGACGTTCTGCGCGGTGGCGGGGGTGAGGTCGATCGCCCCGTTGGACGTCTCGGCTGAGATCTGCGCGCCCGACAGTCCACGTCCGGTGATCTCGCCATTGGTGGTGCGGGCATCGACCGCGCCGCTCACCCCGTCCAACTGGATGTCCCCTGAGCTGGTGCTCAGCTTCACCGGGCCCACCTTGGCCAGATCCACCGCCCCGGACGAGGTCTTCCCGCTCACCGGGATACCGGCCGGCAGCTCGACCGTGTAGTCCACGGTGCAGCTCTGGCCGCAGCCGGAGAGCACCAGCACACCGTCCTTGACGCGGTGGGTGGCGCCCTGCGGACGGTCGCCGTGGTACGAGACCGCGCGGTGGACCGAGACCGTGCCCCCGCCCTTGCCGCCGTGCACCGTGAGGCCGCCCGAGCCACTGTCCAGGCGGACGGCCGTGATCTTCTTCGAGACCTCGGCGTCGTCCCTGAAGGTCTTCCCGGGCAGCACCCCACAGGCGCTGAGGCTGCCTGCCCCGATGGCGGCCACCGCGACGACGCCGATGAAACGGACCCGCATACGCATGAACTCCCCCGGAAAAATGGCTGGTTGGCGAGGTGCGGGCCGGTGCCGCGCAAGCTCCCCCGCTGTGTCGAGGCTATGGCCGCGATCGCGTCCGGACCATGAGGAAAACCCCCGGATCGAGGTGTGGTGAGCCCCAGGTGCGACTCGCGGACGCGGGTGCGACGATTTTTGTGGGGGGCGGTTCCTGTGCTGCTCATGGGGTGGACGAGGAGGCTTCCGGTGACTGCCACGAAGACATGGAACGCCGAGATCAGCATCACCGAGACCGACAGCGAGGTCAGAGCCGAGGCCAGGCTGCGTGGCAAGGAAGGCGGGCAGATGGTCGGCCAGGGAGCGGCTCGCTGCAATCCCGCCGATGAGAACGTCCCGGCCATCGGCGACGAGCTGGCGGTGGCACGGGCGATGTCGGACCTCAGCCATCAGCTGCTCCAGCGGGCCGCGCACGACATCGAAGTGCACACGGCCCGGCCGGTGGAACGGCTGCGCGCCTGAGGCCCCGGCACACCGGGCGCAGGCCGGACAGGTGCGGCCGGCGCCGCGTCGGCATGCCGGGCCGCGCCCTGCGGCGCGGCCGCGCCCGGACCAGCTGTGTCCCGACGAGCGGTGTCCCGAACCGCGGGGGGCCGGACGCGCCCTAGCGGCCGTCCACCGCGAAGTCCGGCCCGATCGTCAGCGTCACCGCGCCCGGAGCCGCGTCGGCCGACTCCTTCGCCTTGATACCGGGGAGGCGACCGGTGACCACCGCGCTCCGGTCCTTGAGGGCGGCCGGGTAGGTGAGCGTGGTCTTGTCCGTCGCCGGGGCGTTGCCGGTGCCGATGACCGTGAAGCCGAACTTGCGCAGCTGCTCGGCAGCGGCCGCCGCCCGGCCGGGAGTGCCGGTGCCGTTGAGCACCCGGACCTGCACGGAACGGGCGGTCACCGGATTCTTTGCGGCCTCGGCGAGCTTCTTCTTCCCGGCGGCGCCGATCTCCCGGTCGTGCGCGAGATCGCTGAACAGCCCGCCGGCCTGCGGGTATTGCCAGACGACATTGGCCTTGTCGGTGGGGACGTCCGCCTCGCGGTAGTAGTTGGGGACGGTCAGGAAGGTGAGGCGGTCGCTGGGGATGTCCTGGACCGTCGAGGCCAGGTCGTACAGGGGCTTGATGCCGTCCAGGTCCTTGTCGGTGGTGATGGACTCGGTGGCCGCCTTGAGGAAGTCGTAGAGCTCGCCGGGGCTGGTGAGCTTGGACTGCGCCTTGGCGCCGAGCGCCTTCATGAATTCCTGCTGGCGGCCGATACGGCCGAGGTCGGAGCCGTCACCGACGCTGTAGCGGGTGCGGACGTAGCCGAGCGCCTTCTCGTCCCGGACGTTCTGGCAGCCCGCCTCCATGTCGAGGTGGGCCTTCTTGTCGTGGATGGCGTGCTCGGGGCAGACCTCGATGCCGCCGAGGGCGTTGACCATCCCCTTGAAGCCCTGGAAGTCGACCGAGGTGAAGTGGTCGATCCGCAGTCCGGTGTTCTTCTCGACGGTCTTGATGGTGCAGGCCGCGGCCTTGCGGATATCGCCGGAGTCACCGCCGATCGAGAACGCCTCGTTGATCTTGAAGTGGTGGGGGGACGACTTCGAGCCGTTGCCGCGCGTGCAGGCGGGGATCTGCACCCATGAGTCCCGGGGGAAGGAGACCGCGGTGGCCCACTTACGGTTGGCGGCGATGTGCAGCACCATCAGCGTGTCCGACTGCATGGTGGTCAGGTCCTTGCCGTACTTGGCGTTGGCGCCCGCGCGGCTGTCGGAGCCGACCACCAGGACGTTCTTGGAGCCGGGGCTGAGGTTGGCCGGCCGGTCGCCGTCCACGTCGATGTCCACGCCGCGGATGTTGCCGTCCAGTTCCTGGTAGACCCACGCCCCGACGCCGGCCGTGGCGAGCACCAGGATGCCGAGCACACCGCCCGTCCAGGCGAGGATGCGGCCCCGCCGGGTGATCCGGAGCGTGCCCGTCCGGCCTGCCTTACGGGAGCCTTCCCCGGCCGGGCGGTCGGAGCGGGAGGGCTTACGGCGCGAGCGGGGCACGGACGCGTGGGAGCCGTCGGGCGCGCGGGAGCCGTCGCCGGTGGGAGAGGACGAGCCGGGTGCGCCGTCGGCGCCCTGTCGGGCCGTCTGCTGGTGCGTCTTCCTGTCATGCACGCCGATGGCCCTTCTGGTCCTTCTGATGCTGGTGATGCGGGCGGTGCGGTACGGAGGTGGGGGTGATCCGGCCCATGGTCCCGGCTCCGGCGGTCGGTGGGACCGGCGGTGTCTGCGGGGCGAGGCGGATCAGATACCGGCGCTGGGCAGCAGCAGGATGGACTCGGGGTCGTAACGCCGCCACTGCGGACACGCGCCGGGCAGGGCGCGCAGCCGGCACCACAGCTCGCCCGCGCCGTCCGTCCACCAGGCGTTGATCCGGCCCAACGTCCATCCGCCGTCCGGGTATTGGACCTCCACCGGCTGATAGACCCATCGCACCTCCGCCTCTGGAGGCGAGCAGTCCCTGGTCAGGAGTCCGCACCTCGTCGCCATCTCCCCCTCCGGCCACGCCTGTTGCGCATGTGTGCGCACTCTACCGGCAAGGTCTACAGCCTTGTAGAAGTTGTCCGATGTGGAGTGCGTCGGGTCCGGTGGGCCGTGTCCGGCCCGGTGAGGTCAGGGATCAGTGTGCCCTCAGAGCGGCGTTGCCGCCTTCAGAACGACGAACAGCGCAACCGCTGCGTTGAGCGCGGAGATTGCGGAGGCGGCCGTGCCCGCCGCGGCGGCCGGCGCCGCCAGTCCCGCCGGGGTCAGCCGCCGGTCGCCGAGGGACGGGGCCCGTGGGGGGCCGGGCCCGTGCCGGGGTCTGCGGACGCGGCCTGGTGGCCGGTGGTCGCCGGGGCGTCGGCCGGGGCGGGGCCGTCGGCCGTGGCGCGGTCGAGGAGCGCGCGCAGCAACTGCTCGTCGTGCGCGGACAGCGCGGAGACAAAGCTGGCCAGTACGGCGTCCCGGTCCGGTTCGCCGTCCAGTACGCGGCGCATCCGCAGCGCCGCGAGACCGGCCTCGTCGGCGGCCGGGATCCAGACGTACGCGCGTCCGGACCGCTCACGGGTGACGGCCTGCTTGGCGTGCAGCCGGGACAGGATCGTCATCACGGTCGTGTACGCGAGGTCGCCGCCGAGCCGTTCCTGTACCCAGGCGGCGGTGGCCGGGCCCGATGCCTCGTGCAGGGCGGCCAGCACCTGGGCCTCCAGCTGGCCCTGGCCGCGCCGGCGGGCGCGCTCCCGTCCGGAGCCTTCGCGTTCCCCCGGACCAGGGGTGTCCCCGCCGTCCGGCGCCTTCCCGAAGGACTGCCCGCCCACTGTCGTCGCCTCCCGTCGCGCCGGGTGTCCCGCCGCCCGGGACGCCCGGCATCTTACTGAGTGGCCGGATCCGGGCGGTGGTTCGTCCGGCCCGGAGCCTGCCGCGCCGATCCCCGGCGCTTTACTTCTACACTCCTGTAGATTTTGAGGCTCATCCGGAATGCAGGCAACACCTGGAGGGAAGCCATGGGAGTCTCGCTGGGCAAGGGCGGCAACGTCTCCTTGTCGAAGGAAGCACCCGGACTGACCGCGGTCACGGTCGGCCTCGGCTGGGACGTCCGCACGACCACGGGCGCGGACTACGACCTGGACGCCAGTGCGCTGCTGTGCACCGAGGCGGGCAAGGTCGCTTCGGACGCGCACTTCGTCTTCTACAACAACCTCACCAGCCCGGACGGCTCGGTGCGGCACACCGGCGACAACCTGACCGGCGAGGGCGAGGGGGACGATGAATCCATCGACGTCACGCTGTCGGGAGTGCCCGCCGAGATCGCGAAGATCGTCTTTCCGGTCTCCATTCACGAGGCGGAGACCCGGGGGCAGAGTTTCGGCCAGGTCCGCAATGCGTTCATCCGCGTGGTCAACCAGGCGGACGGGGTGGAGCTGGCCCGCTACGACCTGAGCGAGGATGCCTCGGCCGAGACGGCGATGGTCTTCGGCGAGCTCTACCGGCACGGCGAGGAGTGGAAGTTCCGCGCGGTGGGCCAGGGCTATGCGTCGGGCCTGGCGGGCATCGCGACGGACTTCGGCGTCAACGTCTGAGGCGGGACCGCGGGCGGGGGTGGGCGGCCGCCGTCGGCGTCGCCCCTCTCGGGTCCTCTGGCCGGGGCGCCCACGCACACGTCCCATGGCGAGCACTGTCTACAGCCTTGTAGAAGATGCCTGGCCACGGCCCCTCGCCAGGGAGTGCCGGGCTATGACCCTCTATAACGGGATTTGCCCGGCTGGTGCGGGGTACCGTGAAGACACCAAGGGACTCGGGGACCACAACACCGGGCGCGTCGCTGCTGCGGCCCGCCCGAGTGAGGTGAGCACCATGCAGACTCTGTGGACCGTGGTCGTGCTGCTGGCGCTGGTGGCGTTGGGAGCGCTGTTCATCGCCCGGGTCAATGCCCAGGGGGCCGGGCGGATGCAGGCCCATCGGTACGCGGACTGGAAGCAGTCCGTACGGCAGCGGATGCACAAGCGGCCGCATGGCGAGGCCGGCTCCGAAGCACCTGCGGCCGGCCCACCGCCGCCCTCGGGCAAGGCGGGAAGCGACCTGTGACGTCCACCGCCCGCTCCGTCCCGTCGGCGCAGGACTACGACGGGACCTCCCCGTTCCCTGACGACGGCACCGAGTCCCCGCCGAGCAGCGGCCGGCGGATGTACGTCACCGTGACCGGCATCATCGTCGTCGCCCCGTTCGTCGGCCTGGCCGTCGGGATCCCCCTCCTCTGGGGCAGCGTCGTCCGACTCACCGACCTCGTCCTCCTGGCCGTCTTCTACGTCGTCAGCGGTCTGGGCGTCACCATCGGCTTCCACCGCGGCCTCACCCACGGCAGCTATACGGCCGCACCCGCGCTGCGCATCGCGCTCGCCCTCGCCGGCTCGCTCAGCTTCCAGGGCGATGTCATCGACTGGGTCGCCACCCACCGCCGCCATCACGCCTACACCGACCGCCCCGGCGATCCGCACTCCCCCTACCGCTACGGCACCAGCCTGCGCGGTCAGCTGCGCGGACTGGTCCACTCGCACATCGGCTGGCTGTTCGGCGACGACCCCACCTCGCACCGCCGCTTCGCGCCCGATCTGCTCGCCGACCGCGGCATCCGCGCGGTGGACCGGGCGTTCCCCGTGCTGTGTCTGCTCACGCTCGGCCTGCCGTTCGCGCTGGGCTGGGCGCTCGGCGGCTCGTGGGTCACCGCGCTGACCGCCCTGCTGTGGGCCGGGTTCATCCGGATCGCGCTGCTGCACCATGTCACCTGGAGCGTCAATTCGCTCTGCCATGTCATCGGCGAGCGGCCCTTCCGCACCCGGCGCCATGACCGGGCGACCAATCTGTGGCCGCTTGCCCTGCTGTCGTTCGGCGAGAGCTGGCACAACCTGCACCACGCCGACCCGACCTGCGCCCGGCACGGCGTCGACCGCGGCCAGGTCGATGTATCCGCCGCCGTCATCCGGTTCTTCGAGCGTCTCGGCTGGGTCTGGGACGTGCGCTGGCCCGATCCTGAACGGGTGGCGGCCCGCCGCCTCAGGAGCACCGCATGACCACCCCCGGGGACCCTCCCCACCCCGCTCAGACCGAGCATCACGCGCCACCGCCCGTCGCCCGCCTGACCATCGCCCCCCACACCGATACGGCCCGGCGCCTGGACGGTCTCTGGTGGCCGCACTCGACGGATCTGCTGGCCGAACTCCCGGAGCTGCTGGCCGCGTTGCCGTTCGACTGGCCCCGGATCACCCATGCCACGGTGAACGGCACCGGCTGGCCCGCGCTCCCCTCCCACACCCTCGTCGCCGGCCATGTCGTCCGCCTCCGCAGAACCACCGGCCGCCAAGGCCCGGACACCATCTGCCTGGTCTCCTCCGGCCACGGCCGCTGGGACCTGCTGATCATCCCGCCCACCACCCCTGAGCCCGAGGCCGTCCGCATGATGGCGGAGATGGCCCGCACGGGGGAGCCGACACCGGCCTGAGGGGGAAGGCGCGGCAAGCGGGGCACGGCCCCAGGGCCGTCAACTCGCCCTCCTCTGCGGCCGTTTCACGTGAAACCGCGATACCGGCCTGGGGTGATGTGAGGCGGGTCCGAGGCGCCCCCAGGTGCTACGGGGCGGCGCGGGGAGGTGGCGAGCGAGAGCGCCGTACGGCCCTCGGCGGCCGGCCCCTGACGCCCTCAGCCCCGGGCCCGGCTACTGCGTACGGGTGGTGTTCATCAGAAGAACGCCGCTCCGGGGGCGTCGGTACGTGAATCCGCCCATTACGTACTCATCATAAGAAAACGCAACAGAAGCGACGCCATCCAAGTGGTGCACCGGTAGCGGCGCAACTGAAGCGAAGCAACAGAGGAAGCACAACGCAGTAGACGCAACGGATCTCTCGGGGAGATCCCGACCGAAAGCGAGGGGCCATGGCTGCGACCAAGGTCATGAAGTTCTGGGCGGTATGCCTTGCCGTGCTCGGCAAGCTGCTGGCATCACTGGGAGTCTCCGCGGCGGCGTCGGCCGCGCGCCGGGACGCCGCACTGTACGAGCGGACCCTGGGCAAGGGGAACGCGGGCGCCGAGACCCCGGGCGGTGATGCCTCGGAGGCGGAGCGCGCCGCAGTACCGGAGCATCATCCGGAACGGCGGACTCATGCCGTGCCCGCCCCGCGCACCGTACCGCTGTACGGCCAAGCCACCGCAGCACGAAGAGGGTTCGCCCGTCCGGAGCTGCCGCCGACGATCAAGCAGCGCATCAGGGCCGAAGCGCATGGCACCTCGCCGGGGATGCGCAGCCGTCTCGCCTCCGGTACCGAGTCGCTGACCGACGCCGATCACACCGACCCGGCCGGGACCGCGCCGGACGCCGACCGTGCCGACGCGCACGCGCACTCCGCGGTCATTCCGGCGGCCCGCAACCGTGCGCACACCGCCCGCTTCGTCTGAGCCGTACGGCGCACGCACGGCGTGATGCACGCGGCTGCGTACGCACACCACGCGGCAGTCCGGAGACATCAGCCATCACAGCAGCACGCAGCGGTGAGCCCCAGAAACTGACGCTGAAGCAGAGACGGACACCAGCGGCAGAGTTGGGCGCAGCAGCCGAGGCGGACATAGCGACAGAGTTGGACGCACACGCAGAGACAGCCACAGAGACAGCCACAGAGACAGTCACAGAGATAGCCACAGAGGCAGCCACAGAGGCAGACGCAGGCTCGTACGCAGACCTGGATGCAGGTCTGGACGAGCACGTAGAAGCCAGCGTGTTCCACGTGAAACCTACGCAGAGGTGAACGACCCGAAGGCGCCGGGACGGACGAAGACCCGCAACAACGGGCGACCCGGCCGGCGACAGCCGTAGCCAGAGCAGCAGTGACCACCTGAGAGACTGCGCGACCACAGACCTGAACCACCGGTCACACCCCCGGAGTTCTCCCGTTCCGCCCCTGACAGGGGGCCGGTGCCCGGACCTCCACCCAGCTCCCGCCCGAGCTCCGCACACGCATGCGTGTCGGGCTTTCGTCGGCGGTGAGCGGGAATTGCCGCCATTGCGCACCTCCGCTGCGCACCTCCGTCGCGCACCCCCGCGAGCCCGTGATGTGTTTCCGGGCGGCGGTGCGACGCCGATGAGTGCCCCTGAGGGCCCCGGCGACCGTGCGTCCACGTGCCCCGGCTGACCCGGCTTTTCGCTGCGCTGCGCCGGCCCCTCGCGGGCGGTGTCCGCATTGCGCGCATCCCCGCTGAATGATCTCCGGATGACTGGTGAAGACCGGTGGAGGAATCCCCATATTGGTCGACTTCCTCTTGACTGCTTGGTAAAGTCCGAGCACTCATTGTGACTCGGCGATTTGAAGCAGCCGCCCGGGGTCATCCACCGTTCGAAAACCGGAGGGTTTGTGGAATGCCTGAGCTGGCGGACACGGGGAGGCGAATCAAAGAGTTGCGGGTCAGTGCCGGAATGACACAGCACGATCTGGCCGGGCCCGAAATGTCATCCAGTTATATCTCGCTGGTCGAACACGGGAAGCGTATTCCCAGTGGCCGGGCGCTCAAGATTCTGGCCGAACGCCTCGGGGTCGGAGTGGCGGAAATATCCGGAGACCCCGCGCCCGCCGAAAACACCGGTGTCCGCCGGCTCGACCTCGTCGGACGACTGGTGGCGGCCCGCCGGCAATGGGACGGCGGCGACGTCGAAGGGGCCCTGTCGGAATTCCGTGCACTCGCCGACATGGAGCCGGCCCATCGGCAGGACGATGTCTTCACCGAGGCCCAGCTCGCCATCGCGGAAATCCTCGGCACGCTCGGCCGCCCTGACGAGGGCGCCGAGGTCCTGGAGCGGATGCTGACGGAGCTCGCCCCCGAGCCGTACGCCGAGCCCCGGCTGCGCACCCTGATCGCGCTCGCCGACCTGCTGGAGTCGGCCGGCCGGGTCCAGGACGGGCTGCGCCACGCGCTGACCGGCCACCTCGAATGCACCGCCCGGCGCCCCGGCACCGGTTTTCACTCGCTGCTCGCTCTCGATGTGCTCACCCGCTGCGCCTATTGGAGCGGCTGCCCGGACTGGGCGCCCGATACCGACCACGGCCGGCCCTCGGCGGACGGGGTGCTCCCCGGGCCGCGTGCCTCGGTCGATCTGCACCGGGCGCTCGACCTGCGCGACCGGGGCGAGCCGGAGCGCGCCACCGCGCTGCTGGGCGAGTGTGCGCGCCGGGTCACCCCCGCCGCCGGATTCCCGCTGTGGGAGAAGATCAACGGCCATTACGCCCTGCTGTTGCTGCACCGCGGCGAAACGGCGGCGGCCCGCAGCCTCATCGAACGCGGTCTGGTGGTCGCCTCGGTGGCCCAGGAGCCGGGCTTTCCGCTGTGGCTGACGACGGCGGAGGCCGCCGGGGCGGAGGCGGCCGGTGACCCCGCCCGGCTCTTCGCCCTCGGCGAGGAGCTGGCTGCGCTCCCCGACACCGGCCGCAGCCATGAGAAGGCCGCCGCACTCGGCGAGATCGCGGCGGCGTGTGTGCGGGCGGGCGACCGGGAAAGGGCCGCCGGATATTTCCGGGCTTCCGCCGAGCTCTTCCGGCGGGCCCAGGCATACCGCCACGCCGAGCGGGCCCGGGAACGGCTGACGGAGCTCATCGACATGCGGGACTGACGGCCGCCGGGGCAAGCGCCGCGGCGGCGCATATTCCGTTGTTCCGCGTAATGCGTGCTATTTCTTCGTCTTCTTGCCGAGTCCCAGTAAGGCGAAAAGGGCCTCTGCGGCGCCGATGATTGCCAAAATCAGCCCGGCCTTGTGGAGTGAGATCACCGAGTTCTCCACTTCCTCTGTGCTCAGCCAGAGGGCCAGACCTACGATCGCCACAACAATGCCTATGGCAATACCCTTCATGGGTTTTCCTCGTCCCGTGTGATGGTGTCGGACTCCGTGGGCGTATTCCGTGTCGGACTCCGCATCGGACTCCTTGTACGGACCAGGTTCCCGTCCCGCCGACGCATTTGGATCATCCGCAGGTAGGCATTTTCCGCCCGTCGACTGTCACTTTCTATGTACTACCGCTCCGGTCAGGGGCGGATAAGCGTTGTCCCGTAACCGCTCTTCGAGTCGGTGCGACCAAGGTTGGCTGGGGCCTGGTGCACTTGTGAGACTGAAGCGCCGCGTCGGCTACACCACCCTCAGAGTGCCCCAAGACGGCGGGGCCCCAGAGGAACACCGAGCACTCTCGTCCATCGGCGGCCCGTGCGGGTCTGGCTCAACCCAGAGCACGGACGAGACCTGCTCCGGCTCGGCTACGAGCTGTGCTGGGCCACCACATGGATGGCGGATGCCAATCGATGGATTGCCCCGGTGCTCGGTCTTCCCGAACTTTCCTTCGTCGACTTCGGTGACGCCTTGCTTCAAGACCGCCCCGACGCGCCTGCGCGAGGATGACTTCCGGCTCTTGCCGGCTGCGCCCGTTCTTTGGTTACTTCAGGAGCCACCGGCTGAGCCTTTCCTCAGCCCATCGATGAGCTCTGCCGGCGGACTCCGTGATGATTGCGGGACAACTCTTAGACACCGTCGATGTCGCACAAATCGCAAACCACATAGACGCATACATGCCGAGCGGATAGAGTGATCACACTCTTGTGCTTCAGGGGTATGACCGCAAGTACCGCACAACAGGGGGATATTTACATGAAGAACTCCAGGCGTAGTGCCACCCTTGGCGCAGCCATCTCGGCCGTCGCCCTCACCGGTCTCGCCATGGCGCCCGCCGCTCACGCTGAAAACATCAAGTGCGATATTAGCCATATGAAGAGCGGCTACTACTCGGTCTGCAGCCGCCACTTCGGCGATAATCACACAGGCCGGGTGGAGGTCGATATGACGGACAACTCCGAGTGGCGGGCCATGGCATATTTCAACTACAAGACCGGGACGCTCGAACTCTTCAACTACACGGATCGCAAGATTCGCTACATGCTGCAGTGGAAGGACAGCTCCGGGAAAGCCCACACCTCAGTGGATCAGGTGCTCACCCCTGGTAACACCGAGGACTGGCACATGTCGTTCCGCAAGGGTACTCGAATCGGGGTCGCCGTCGGCAGTACCAGTGTGGGTAAGGCAGCCATGGGCAGCTTCCGTGCCGGCTGAAGCAACTTAGCGAGACAGGTAGACGCTCCGTCAGTCCCTGGACTGACGGAGCGTCGTCACGTGACCGGGAATACAAGCAACCGGCCTTTCCTGCCTATCCCAGATGAATGCGAAATGCGCCGGCGCGTTCACGCTTTTTGTGGCGCCAGCCACAAGGGGTCGGGCCAGATTTTCCTGGGCGTGGCCTGGTTTGCTCGGTCACTGGACACCCCACAAGCCACCGGATGAGCACGTCACCACTCCATCAGACAGTTCTGCACCCGGCTCCGCGATCATTGCGGGTCAAGCCTTAGGGGGCGGATAGGGGAGGCCCGGGGAAAATCAGGGGCCGGGCGGGGCCGCTCCTTTGAGAGCGCTCCCTTTTACCCCCGCCCGGCTATCCCGTGCTGCTGCGCCAGAATCGCCGCCTGCACCCGGCTGCGCAGCTTCAGCTTCGACAGGATGCGGCTGGTGTGGGTCTTGACGGTGCCCTCCGCGAGGTCGAGGGTCTCCGCGATGGCGCTGTTGGCCAGCCCGCGTCCGATACAGGCCAGCACCTCCAACTCCCGCTTGGTGAGGGTGTCGAGGGCCTGCGCCGTTTCGGCCGGAAGGGTGGGGTCCGCGGCCGGCCGGCCGGCGAACTCGCTGATCAGCCGTCGGGCGATGGCCGGAGTGAGGAAGCCCTCCCCGTGTGCCACCGCCCGTACCGCGCCGACCAGTACGGCCGGTTCCGCGTTCTTCAGGAGGAAGCCGCCGGCCCCGGCCCGCAGCGCCCCGAAGAGGTACTCGTTGAGGTCGAAGGTGGTCAGCACCAGCACCTCGGCGAGGCCGCGCTCCACGATGCCGCGGGTGGCGGCGACCCCGTTGAGCTGCGGCATCTGGATGTCCATCAGCACGACATCGGGCCGCAGTTCCTCGGCCAGCCGGACCGCGGTCGCACCGTCGCCGGCCTCCCCGACCACGGTGATGCCCGGGTCGGTCTGGAGCAGCAGGACCAGCCCGGACCGTACGGCCGCCTGGTCATCGGCCACCACCACCCGGATGCCCGGGGGCCGGCCCGCCGGATCTTCCGCCGGTGCCGTCGCCGGTCCGCCGCTCGGCTCGTCCGCCGCTGACTCCCTCACTGGCTGTGCCATCTTTCTCGTCTCCTAAGGGTTTTGGGCCAGCGGGAGCACCGCCCGCACCCGCCACCTGCCGGGGGCGGTGCGGTCGGGTCCCGCGTCGAAGCTGCCGCCGACCAGGGCGGCCCGCTCGGACATCCCGGCGAGCCCGGCGCCCGCACCGGTCATCAGCTGCTCCACCGGGCGCTGCCGGGACCGGCCGTCGGGGCGGGCCAGCGGGCTGTCGACCGAGATGGTCAGCTGCTCGCCGCCGGCCTCGCAGCAGATCCGCACCCGCCCCGCCGATGCGTGCTTGAGGACATTGGTCAGCGCCTCCTGCACGATCCGATACGCCGTCACCTCGATCACCGACGACACCTCGGGGAAGGTCTCGGGGAGGTCGGTGTGCAGGGTCAGGGCCGCCGCGTCGGCGGCCGGCCGGGCCTGTTCGACCAGCGCCCCCAGCGCGTTCAACTGCGGCCGGTCCCAGTCGTCGGCCACCCCCCGGTCGGACCGCAGCAGCACCACCATCCGCCGCATTTCGGCCAGTCCCTGCACACTGTTCTCCCGGATCACCGAGAGCGCCTGGAGCACCGGATCCTCCTCCGCCGTACCGTCCTTCTCCCGCTGTGCCTCGGTCAGGGAGAGCACGGCGCTGGAGTGGATGGCGATGGCGCTGAGGTGGTTGGCCACCAGGTCGTGCAGCTCACGGGCCATCCGGGTGCGCTCGGTCTGGAGCACGGTCTTGCGGTCCAGCTCCGCCAGCCGGTCGATCTGGGCGGCCCGCTGCCGCTCGGCATCCGCCCGCTCCTTGTGGTTCCGGATCAGCACCGCGGTCCATACGGGCGAGATGAGCACCAGGGCGATGAGGACGCCGGTCGTCACACCCTCGGAGCGGTCGCCCAGGAGGACCAGGGCGACGGTGGCCGCCAGAGTGGCCGCGATGGTCCCGAACTGAAGGACCCGGCACAGCCACGGGGCTCCGTACAGGGCGGCCGCATAGAGCAGATCCGTATAGACGAGGAGGGGGCCCAGGCCACCGCCGGCGGCCATCTGCACGCCGACGGTGAGCGTGCCGACGGCGACCGCGGCCAGCGGCACGGTGCTGCGGAAGGCCGTCGCGGTGCACAGCACGAGCACCGGCAGCACGGCCTGCCAGACGGGGAGATCGCCCCCCGTGACCCGTGGCCCGCCCAGGACATACAGGATCAGGCAGCCGGCGAAGAAGCCCACTGCCAGGCGCAGGTCACGGAGCGGCAGGGGGCGGCCGCGCGCGTGCGTATTGGTGAAGGGACGTAACCACACACCAGGACAGTACGACGGCGCATGACTCGTTCTCCTGGCCCTCGCGCCGGAATTCGGGCCGGTCCGCCCTACATCGAAGTATGTAGCCCGACATCAGCAGGAGGGATGACCCGAACGCTCCGGGGGGCTGGAAACCTGGGGCTGTCCCGTCCGGTCGATGGAGGCGGAAGAGGGGGGAGGGGCCATCGATATGGCGGGAAGTCACTGACCCGGTAAGGCCTCGGCACCGCTCAACTGCGGAGGACGGAAAGTACGTGGAAACGAACGCCGCTCTTCTCGAACTCTGTCCCCAATCCCCTGACCAGGACGTGGTCGCCCCCCGGCCGCGCCCCGGCCGGGCCCGCCCGGCCCTGCTCGCTCCCGGTCACCCGGACCCCGTCGCCACCCCCGTCCCGGTCTTCGTCGTCCCCGTAGGGCCCGCCGCCGCTCCCCACGGCCCGGGCACGGGGCTCTCCCCCGACGACTGTGCGGGCCTCAACGGCCATTCCCGGGCCACCCTCGGCGGCGCGGCCGGCCGCCGGCTGCGGGACCGGCTCCCCGAGCAGGTGAGCGCCGCGATGGCCGCCGCCGGCCACTGGGAGCTGTACGGAACCCGCGGTCTGCTGGTCGTGGCCTGCGGGGACGACGCCCGACGGATGGGGTTCTCGGTGGAATCGGTCCGCCCCGAGACCTCGCCCCCGTACACCCCGTACGAGGTGCTGACCGCCCATGAGGCGGGCCTGGTGGCCGGCTGCCCCGCCGCCGGGCGCGACCGCCTCGTCACCCGTTACTGGGTCCGTAAGGACGCCGCCCTCCAGGCGGTCGGCCGTGGGCTGTCCCTCGCGCCCGAGCGCATCGAGGCGGGCTTCCCCGGCGACCACGGAACGGTCCGCGTCCCCGGATTCCACGGCGGTGAAGTCCTGGTAGCGGTACGGAACTTCGCCTTTTCCCCCGCCTACGAATGTGCCGTGGCCGTCCCGGAATCCCTCGCGCTCGCCCCGGCCTTCTGCTATTCGGCCGGGTAATTGGCCGGATTCCGCAGGCATCCCGCGGCCACCCGGGTGAAACCTCCGCATGTCGCGGCGCCGCGTCACGGCAAAAACCATATTGCCGGGTTAGTTGGTGCGTGCCCACCGGTCGTGGCGAGTACGGCGTCACGGCGTTGCCGGAGCACTGCGGAGGATTGCCGTCATGCCGTCGCCCCTCGCCAAACGGTCCGTCGAAACGCTCCTGTCCGTGCTGCTGGTCGTGCTGACTGTCCTGGGGGCGGCCGGCCCGAGTGCCGCGGCGGCCGGCTCACCGGCCGGTCCGGGGCCGGATTGGGAGCGCATCGCCGCCTGTGAGAGCAACGGCCGCTGGCACATCAACACCGGCAACGGCTACCACGGCGGGCTCCAGATCGACCCCGCCACCTGGCGCGCCTACGGGGGCCGCCGTTACGCCCCGCGCGCCGACCTCGCCACCCGCGACGAGCAGATCGCCATCGGTGAGCGCATCGTCCGGGACCGCGGGCTGTCCGCCTGGCCCAACTGCGCCCGGACCACCGACAGCGGCGACAGCACCTCCCGTGCCGCGGAGCAGACCCCGCCGGACGATCCGGCCCCGCAAGCGGCCCCCCGCACCCGCAGCCTCACCTCCCCCGGCCACACCACCGCCCGCACCTATGTGGTGCAGCCCGGCGACTGCCTCTCCGTCATCGCCGAACGCGCCCACACCCCGGGCGGTGCCAAGGCCCTGTACGACCTGAACAAGGACACCCTCGACCAGGGTCCCGACCAGATTTACCCCGGGCAGCGGCTGCGGCTGCGGGCCTGAGGGCGGTGCGGCACTCGGCTGCCGGGTGCTCCGGAGGGCCGTCACGGTGAATCCGCTGATCGGTGCGGGTGAATGAGCGGGACGGGCCGTTGCTCAGGCTTGGTGGACGGGGGGATGGCCGGTAGCAAGACCGCGGGGTACCAACCGCGAGGTGCAGGAGCACACAGTGAAGAACATGGCACGCATCAATGTTGTGATCGCAGGAGCTTGCGGTTTGCTCCTGGCGGTCGGCGGGGCGTCGCCCGCCCAGGCCTGGGACGGGCCGTTCGACGGGGACGGCGTGTGGAACAGCGACACCTTTGCCAACTTCCATGCCGGATTCAGCTGCCGCAACCGCGCCAGAATCTGCATCAACGGGCCGTTGAACAGCGGAAACGTCCGGAACTCGCAGAACGTTCACCTGTCCGGCAACAACAGCAACAGCGGTAGCCCGACCAACGTCAACGGCAACACCAACGACGATGCCGGCGGCACGACCGGAGCCGAGAACAAGACCAGCAACAACCTCCAGCACGTCGGACGCGGCGGCAGGCAGAAGCTGTGACCCGCCGCTGATGCGACCCTCCGGCCCCGGCGCGTCCGGGGCCGGAGCCGTGTCCGGACCGCGGGCCGGCGCCGGGGCGCCGCACGGCCGCGGGAACACGGAGAGCGCCCGGCGGAATCCGCCGGGCGCTCGGGGAACGGCTGTCGAAGAGGGGCCGTAGCCGTATCAGGGGGCCGTCCGTATCAGTGGAGGAAGCCTCCCAGGATGCGCTGCACGCTGTTACCGCTGCCTCGCGAGGCGCCGGTCACGGCGTTGCCGCTGTTGGTCGACCCGTTGGTGTTGGCGATGTTGCCGCTGGCGTTCGGGTTGCCGTGGTTGAGGAAGTTGCCGCTGTTGAGGCTGTTCCCGCTGTGTACCGGCCCGTTGATGCAGGGGTGCGGCGAACGGAAGACCGGTGACTTGTAGTTGAAGTCGGCGAGGCGGTTGTTGCAGACGACTCCGGAGACCATGCCGGCCACGGTGCCGACATCGGCGCCCACGATGGTGGCGAGCAGGGAGTCGCTGGGAATCACCTGGGCCCGGGCCACCCCGCTGCCGAGCAGCACCAGCCCGCACGCCCCGACGATGCTGCCCGCCTGCGCAATTTTTCTCACGTCGCTCCTCGCCTCTTCGTCCTTCGGATGCCAGACGTATCGTGCTGCCGCGGTCAGTCCCCATCGGCGTTCAACCCGCGGGAGTGAAACCCCCGGGGGCCACAATCAGCCGGGTGGCCCAACACCTCGCGGAGCTTTGGGGGACGGTTCGGCCGGGGGCAGGCGCCCGGCCGTGCGCGCGCAGGCGAAGATCATCGGTGGCGGTGCCCGGGGCGGGCGGGGCCGCCACGGTGCCCGGGGCAGGCGGGGCCGCGGCAGGGCATGCCACCGGGAGCCGGCCGGTCATCCGGCGGCCGGCACACCGGGGCTCAGAGCACCAGCCGCTCCGGCATGGGCTGCTCGACACCGTCCAGCTCCAGCGTGCACCGGGGCATGGAGGGGACGAGATGCGGCTGGCGCAGCAGGACCCGGAAGGGGTGGGCGGGCTCTTCGGGGAGTTCGCCGGTCAGCACGTTCATTCCGGCGCGGTGTTCCTTCTGGTACGCGACCACCTTGCCGTCGACCAGGAGCTCGATCTCGCCGGACCGGCCGGGTCCGACGTTCACGGTGATCGAGTGGTCCCCCTGATCCAGATGGAAGTGGTGTCTGTGCCCCATGACGACCTCCGGCAGTTCGTCGGTCACGACCGGCCGCGCCGTCGGTACCCACCGCGAGCCGGTCCGTTCTTCCAGCGTAAGGGGCCTCCCCCCGGGTTCCGCGAGCGACAATTGGGGTGAGTGCCGGGCGGCCGGTTCACGGAGCGCGGGTCGGCGAGACCTGCCCGGGAAACGGGCGCCGGGCCGGCAGGAGACGACCATGAACGGCTCGGTCCGGGTGGGACAGGTGGTCGGGGTACCACTGCGTATGCACTGGAGCGTGCCGCTGCTGGTGGGCCTGTTCGCGTACGGACTCGGCCGGCAGGGCCTGCCGGTCTGGACGCCGGGCCGCTCGGACGCCGTGTACGCCGTCGGCGGGGTCGCGGGGGCCGCGCTGCTGATGGGCAGCCTGCTGCTGCACGAGACGGCGCACGCCGCGACCGCCCTGCGGAAGAAGATCTCGGTGCAGGACGTGACGCTGTGGGCGCTGGGCGGGACGACCCGGATGGGGCGGCCGCCCGATGCGGCGGCGGCCTTCGCGGTGGCGGTCAGCGGGCCGCTGATCAGCCTGGTCATCGGCGGTGTCGCACTGGGGGCCGGGATCGGGCTGCACGGGCTGTCCGGCTGGGCGGTGCCCTCCGTCGTGCTGGCCTGGCTGGGCTGGGCGAATCTGTTCCTGGGAGTGTTCAATCTGCTGCCCGCGGTGCCGCTGGACGGCGGCCGGGTGGTGCAGGCGGTGCTGTGGTGGCGCACGGGGGACCGGGAGCGGGCGGACCTGGCGGCCTCCCGGGGCGGCCAGATCATGGGCCTGCTGCTGGTGGCCGCCGGCTGGATCTCCGTGCTGCGCGGGGCGCCGGGCGGGCTGTGGATCGTCTTCATCGGGCTCTTCATCATGATCGTCGCCGGTGCGGAGCGGCGCCGCGCGGCCCTGCACCGGGCACTGCGGGGACTCCGGGTCGGCGAGGCGATGACCGGTCCGGTGGCCACCGGCGCCGACTGGCTGACCGTCCAGCGCTTCATCGACGAGGTGGCCGTGCACTCCCGGTACTCCGTGCTGCCGCTGCTCGACTTCGAGGGCCGCCCCAGCGGCATCGTGCAGCTGCGCCGGCTCGCGACGGTACCCGCCGCCGGACGGGAGACGCTGCGGGTGCGCGAGGTCGCGACCCCGCTGTCCCAGTGCGCGGTCGCCGCGCCGGACGATCTGCTGACCGAGGCGCTGGACAAGCTCAGTCTGCGGACCGGCGCCCGCATCCTCGTCGTGGACGCGGGGCATCTCGTCGGGATCGTCACCGGGAAGGACATCTCCCGTCTGATGCAGCGCGAGACCCTGGGCGGCAAAGAGAGCGCCTGACCGGCCTCCCGGGGCGTCGCGGCGGGCGCGCGCCGCCGTCCGCCGGCGCCCACAATGGTGGTACGGAACGCCCCCGGGGGATACGGGGCCTGCCGGAGCGGAGGCCCGGAACGGGACAGGGGTATGGAGTACGTCACCGTGACCGCGCTGAGCCACCCCGGGCTGCTCCGCGAGCACAACGAGGACAGCCTGGTGGCCGGCCCCTGGACGCTCTGCGCCACCATGACCGAGAACCCGCAGACCCTGGTCTTCCCGCTCGGCACCCCGCTGGTCGTCGCGGTCGCCGACGGCATCGGCGGGCAGCCGGCCGGTGAAGTGGCCAGCGCCCTGGCCGTGCGCCAACTGGCGGCGCTGGGCCCGTCACTGGACACCGGGGAAGCCGTCCGGGACGCCCTGAACCTCTGCAATGACGCGGTGTACGCGGCCGGCCGGGACCCGGAGCTGAACACCATGGGCACCACGGTCGCCGGCGCCGTCGTCCTGGCGGAGTCGCTGCTGGTGTTCAACGTCGGCGACAGCCGGGTGCTCGACGCGACGGCGGACGGGCTGCGCCAGGTGAGCGTGGACGACAGCCCGCCGCTGTCGCCGGGGCGGCGCACCACCTCGCTCGTCACCCAGGCGCTCGGCGGCACCCCGGACTTCAGCGCCATCACCCCGCATGTCCGGGAAGCACCGCTGTCCGCGGGCGACCGCTATCTGGTGTGCACCGACGGGCTGACCGACCCCGTCCCGGAGGACGCCCTCAACGACCTGCTGCAACTTCACAGCGGCGGCCGGGCCGCCTTCGAACTGTGGAAGTCCGCCATCGAGGCGGGCGGCCCCGACAACATCACGCTGGCGCTCATCACCATCGGCGAGTAGCACGACCGGACCGGCCCGAACGGCCCACGGTCCGCGGCGACGCATCCTCTGGTTAACCCCACCCCCGAGGTCATGGCTGCCGGATGGGCAGCGGTGAACCGCTCAACCACCCTTGCCCCATGACGACTTACGCCCATCGCGCCTTTCTTCTGGCGCTCTCCGTCGCCACCCTCGCCACCACGGTGACGGCGGCCGCCCCGGTGGCCCGCGCCAATGCTCCCGGCACCAACGGGCCCGCCCTCACCTGGCGGCCCTGTGCCGAGCCCGGTGGCCTCAGCGGCCAGGAGTGCGCCCAGCTGCCCGTACCGCTCGACTACCGCGACCCGGACGGCCCGCAGATCGGCCTCGCCGTGACCCGGGTGCGCAGCGAGCGGCCCGCGGCGCGGCGGGGAACGCTGCTGGTGATCCCCGGCGGACCGGGCGAGTCCGGTCTGCGCCGGCTGAAGACCGAGGGGCCGGCGCTCCGGAAGGCGATGGCGGGGGCGTACGACCTGGTCAGCTTCGATCCGCGGGGGTTGGGCGGGAGCACCCGTACGGGCTGCGCCCTCGACGCCGCCGACCGGCACCTGGTCACCCTGCGGTCCTGGCCGGGGCCGGACGGCGAGATCGCGGCGAATGCCGCCCGCTCCCGGCGGATCGCCGAGGCCTGCCGCCGCCACGGCGGCGCGGTGCTGCGCAGCTTCAGCACCGCGAACGAGGTGCGCGACATCGACCGCCTCCGCCGGGCCCTGGGCGAGGAGAAGCTGTCGGCCTGGGCGCACTCGTACGGGACCTACGTCGGTTCGGTGTACGCGCAGAAGTACCCGCGGCACACCGACCGTTGGGTACTGGACAGCATTGATGACCCCGACCCGTCCCGGGTGGGGCGCGGGTGGCTGGCGAACATAGCGGCGGGCGCGGACGACCGCTTCCCCGACTTCGCGGCCTGGGCCGCCGATCCGGCACGGGAGAGCGAGGGGCTGCGGCTGGCGCGGCGGCCCGAGGACGTCCGGCCGCTGTTCCTCGCGCTGGCGGCGAAGCTGGACCGCGAGCCGAAGGAGTCCAGCACGCCGGGCGTCCCGCTGACCGGCAACCGGCTGCGGCAGGCGCTACAGAACGCCCTGCAGAGCGACGGTCTGTTCGCCGAGGTGGGCCGGCTCGTCCGGCAGGCCCAGGACCCGGCCGCCGAGCCGGTGCTGCCCGCCGCCGTCGCCGGGCCGATGCCGGACCAGGATGCGGCGGTCGTGATGGCGACCGTCTGCAACGATGTGCGCTGGCCGGCGCCGTCGGTCCCCGCCCACCGGCGCGCGGTGACCGCCGACCGCGCCCGGCACCCGCTCACGGCCGGGATGCCGGTCAACATCACGCCCTGTAACTTCTGGAAGGCCCCGGCGGAACGGCCCACCCGTATTACCGCCGACGGCCCGTCCAACATCCTGATGGTGCAGAACCGCCGGGACCCCTACTCGCCGTACGCCGGCGCGCTGAATATGCGCCGGTCCCTCGGCGACCGGGCCCGGCTCGTCACGCTCGAACACGGGGGTCACGGTGCCTACTTGTCCCACGGCACCGCCTGCGGCGACCGCACCGTCACGGCCTTCCTGACGACGGGCCGCCGCCCGCAGACGGACACCCGCTGCACCGACTGAGCCCCGGTGCGGCGGACAGGGCTCTAGGGCGTGCCTTTCGGATCACCCCGGGGCCGCGACGTCTGGCACGGCACCTCGCGGCGTTGTCGCCTCACCCGAGTACGCCCAGTACGCGGCAGAGGCTCCGCCTTGCGATGCACCGCACCAGACGCCGCGGCCTGATCCGGGCTGATCCAAAAGACACACCCTAGGCGTGGAGCCGGACGCCCTCAAGGGCGGTGTCGAAGACCGGCCGGTAACGGCTCCACTGGTCGTTCGGGGCGCACAGGTAGACCACGTACTGGGTGCCGTTGGAGCCGCTGAAGGCCACCTCCACCGCCCGGAACTCCCGTGCCGAGCCGTTGAAGGTGAACTCCCAGTAGCCCGCGGGCCGGCCGCGGAACGTCGTGGGGTCCATCCGGACCCGCTCATAGCCCGGGTTTTCCCGGCGCGTCTGGTCCTCTTCGGTCTCCCGCCAGTGCTGGACCGGAGCCTTCGCGCCGGCGAATGGGACGATGTTGATCCGCAGGCCCACCTTTCCGGACGGGTCCACGTAGGCGACGTCACCGCCCGGAGGATGCTTGCGGGTCCAGCCGTCCGGTACGGGGAGGGAGAAGCCTTTGCCCGGCTTCTGGATGTGGTATCCGGAGGGCACCGGCGGAGGTGCAGAGGGGCGGGGAGCCGAAGGGTGGCCGGCGGTCTTGGAGCCGGGCGGGGTGGCGCTCGTCGCCTCGGCACCGCCCCAGGGCCACAGCAGCACGCCACCGGTCACGGAAGCGGCGACCGCCATGGCCGCGGCACTCCACAGCGCCGTACGGCGGCCGCGCCTGCCCTTGCGGGCGGGAACCGCGGGGACCTCGGCGCGCTGCGTCCTGGTGGGCTGGTCGTCGAGCAGGATCCCCGTGCCGGTCGTATGGGCGCGCAGGAGGCGCTCGGCCTCATGAGCGGCCATGCGCTCCCCGGGTTCCTTCACGAGCAGACCCGCGATCACCGGGGCCAGGTCACCGGCGTTGCGCGGGGGCGGGTACTCCTCGGCGGCGATGGCGTACGCCGTCTCGATGGCGGTGTCCCGGCTGAACGGGGGCCGCCCCTCGACCGCCTGGTAGAGCGTCGCCCCGAGGGACCACAGGTCACAGGCCGGGCCGGGTTCGGCGATGTTGCTGCGGAGGCGTTCCGGCGCGAGGTACTGGATCGACCCGACCAGTTCGCCGGTCCGGGTCAGGGAGGGCGTGCCGGACTGCACGGCGATGCCGAAGTCGGTCAGCACGATCCGCCCGTCGTTCCCGAGCAGCACATTGGCGGGCTTGACGTCCCGGTGCAGCACCCCGGCGTCATGGGCGGCGCGCAGCGCGGCGGCCATGCTGGAGCCGATCCGGGCCGCTTCGGCGGGCGGCAGCGCCCCCTTGCTCTTCACCAGGTCGCCCAGGGTGACCGAGGGGATGTACTCCATGACGATGCACGGCAGGCCCTCGTCGTCGACGACGTCGTGCACCACGATCACATGGGGGTGGGTGATCCGGGCGGCGCTGCGGGCCTCGCGGCGGGTGCGCTCGTAGAGCGTCTCGATCTCGTCGTCGTTCAGATGCGGCGGTACCAGCAGCTTCTTCACCGCGACCGGCCGCCCGAGCAGCTCGTCCTCGGCCCGCCACACCGTGCCCATGCCGCCACGGCCGACCCGCTCCACCAGCCGGTACCGCCCGGCTACGAGCCGTCCCAGATCGGACACCGTGAGTTCGCCTCCCCCGCACGGGTTGAACAGTCTGCGGGAGCACCATAGCCCGCCTGTTCGAGCGTGCCGAGGGGTGGCGTTCCCGGGTTCCGGAGCTTGGGCGGGGCCTGCCCGGCAAGGCCGCCGGGCGCGGGGGCAACTGCCGCGGGAGCCGCCCTCGTTCGGCACCGGGCAGGCGGGCGGGGGACCGCCGGCGCCCCGCGAAGGGCAGTACGCGGAAGGCGCATGGTGCCGTGCGTGACGCCACGATGGCGCCAGTGGTGCCATTCCTGCGCCACGATGGCTTGCGGTGGCGCCATCATGGTGCCATGATGGCGTCATGGACCTCACGCCCTACGTCGACAATCTCCGGCACGAGCTCGCGGTCGCCGCGGACACGGGCGGAGAAGAAGCCCGCGCCCTGGCCGAGCGGCTCACCACCCCCCTGGAGTCGGCCGTCCGGCTCACGCTGCTGAACGCCCTCTCCTCCGCCATGACCGAGATCACCCGCGATCTGGCCCCCGGATCGGTCGATCTGCGGCTGCGCGGGCTCGACCCCGAGTTCGTGGTGACCGCACCGCCGGTCCAGGAGCCGTACGGGCAGCCGGAGTTGCACGAGTCGGCGGCGAGCGAGCCGCGGGCGGTCGCGCCCCCGGCCGTCGCGGACGCCGACGAGGGCGGCACCGCCCGGATCAACTTCCGCCTTCCCGCCCCGCTCAAGGCCCGCGTCGAGGAGGCCGCAGGACAGGAAGGCCTCTCGGTCAACGCCTGGCTGGTGCGGGCCGTCGCCTCGGCCCTGGAGCCCGGCGCCCCCAGCCGCCCGGGCGGCCGCGGCCCCCGCTATGCGGGCAAGCAGGGCTACACGGGGTGGGTCCGCTAGGGCTCGCTCGCCGCACGCTGACTCACCCATCCACCCGCGCACTCACTCCTCCATTCCTCCATTCCTTCACCCGCCCGTTCGGCGGGAACACCCACCAGCCATGAGGACGGCACAGCCATGCCTGCTTTCGACACACCCGAACCGCTCTCCGTCACCGTCGAGATCGACCTCGGCTCCGTCCGGATCGCCGCGAGCAAGCGCACCGACACCGTTGTCGAGGTGCTGCCGGGCGACGCCACCGCGGAGGCCGATGTACGGGCCGCGCAGCAGACCAAGGTCACCTGCTCCGGCGGCAAGCTGCTCGTCAAGGGTCCCAAGAAGCGCTCCCTCTTCGGCAAGTCCGGCTCCGTCGCCGTCACCATCGAGCTGCCGACCGGGTCGGACGTCCTGGGCACCTCGCCCATGGCGGACTTCACCGTGGATGGCCGGCTCGGCGAGTGCCGGCTCAAGACCTCGCTCGGTGACCTCCAGGTCGATGTGGCGGAGGCCGCCAATCTGCGGACCCAGTACGGCGACATCCGGCTGGACCGCGTGGCGGGCGACGCCGAGATCTTCGGCTCGGGCCGGATCGAGGTCGGCGAGATCGCGGGCGCGGCGCTGGTCAAGAACAGCAACGGCGCGACCATGATCGGCGAGGTCACCGGCGCCCTGCGGGCGAGCGCGTCCAACGGCCTCATCTCCGTCGGTGTCGCCCACGCCGGAGTCGAGGCCAAGTCGGCCAACGGTGCCATCCGGATCGGCGAAGTGGCCCGTGGCCAGGTCGTACTCCAGGCCGCCGCCGGTGATCTGGAGGTCGGCATCCGTGCGTCCACCGCCGCCTGGCTGGACGTGACCACCGGCCTCGGCAGGGTGCACAACGACCTCGGCGCCGCGGAGGGCCCCGGGGACAGCGCCGAGACCGTAGAGGTACGCGCCCACACCAGCATCGGCGACATCCTGATCCGCCGCTCCTGAGCTCCTGACCAGGTCCGGCCGCTGGCGGCCGGCCACCACCACATCCAGAACGCGGAACTCTCATGATCACGACGTCCACGACCGCCGTCGCGACGGCGATCGACGCCACGGGGTTATCCAAGTCCTACGGCGACAAGGTGGTGCTCGACGGCATCGACCTGCGCATCCCCGAAGGCACGGTCTTCGCCCTGCTCGGGCCCAACGGCGCGGGCAAGACCACCACCGTGCAGATCCTCTCCACCCTCATCCCTGCCACCGCCGGCCAGGCACGGGTCGCCGGCCATGACCTGGTCCGTGAGGCGGACGCCGTACGCGCCGCGATCGGTGTCACCGGCCAGTTCGCCGCGGTGGACAACCTGCTCACCGCCCGGGAGAACTTGCTCCTCATGGCGGACCTGCACCATCTCGACCGCCGCGAAGGCCGACGGCGCGCCACCGAGCTGCTGCGCCGCTTCGACCTCACCGAGGCCGCCACCAAGCCCGTCGCCACCTTCTCGGGCGGTATGCGCCGCAAGCTCGACCTCGCGATGACCCTGGTCGGGAATCCGCGCATCATCTTCCTCGACGAACCGACCACCGGACTCGATCCACGCAGCCGGCGCACCATGTGGGAGATCATCCGCAGCCTGGTCGCCGACGACGGCGTCACCATCTTCCTGACCACGCAATATCTGGAAGAAGCCGACCAACTCGCCGACCGTATCGCCGTCCTGGACCACGGAAATCTGGTCGCCGAAGGCACCGCGGACGAGCTGAAGCGACGGATCCCCGGCGGCCATATCCGCCTCCGCTTCGCCGACACGCCCCAACTCGACGCTGCCGCCGCCCTCTTCAGCGCCACCGCACACGACAGCGAAGCGCTCACCCTGCACGTCCCCGGAGACGGCAGCGTGCCCGCCCTCCGCGCCGTCCTCGACGCCCTGGACCAGGCGTCGGTCCGCGCCGAGGAACTGACCGTGCACACCCCCGACCTCGACGATGTCTTCCTCACCCTCACCGGCCGCGACCGGTCCGCCAGCGAGGCCAACTCCCCGAAGGAGAACGCCCGATGACCACCCTGACCTACGCGGCCCGCGATGCCCGGACGATGCTGCGGCGCAATCTGAAGCACGCTCTGCGCTACCCCTCCATGACGATCTCGGTCGTCGCCATGCCTGTCCTGATGCTGCTGCTCTTCACCTATGTCTTCGGCGGCGCCCTGGGGACCGGTATCGGCGGGACGGCCAGCGGCAGCGCCGACTACATCGACTATGTGGCCCCCGGCATCATCCTCATGGCCGCGACCTCGGGCGCCCTGGTCACCGCGGTCGGCGTCTGTTCCGATATGACCGAGGGCATCGTCAACCGCTTCCGCACCATGGCGATATCCCGGGCCTCGTTCCTGACCGGGCATGTCGTCGGCAGTGTGCTCCAGACACTGGTCAGCATCGCCTTCGTCATCGGCGTCGCGCTCCTCATGGGCTTCCGGCCGCACGCCACCCCGCTCGGGTGGCTCGCCGCCGCCGGCCTGCTCACGCTGCTCACCCTGGCGCTGACCTGGCTGTCGGCCGCCATCGGCCTGGTGGCCAAGAACGTCGAGACGGCCAGCAACATCCCCTTGCCGATGCAGTTCCTCCCGTTCCTCGGCAGCGCCATCGTTCCGCCGGAGTCCATGCCCACCGGGCTGCGCTGGTTCGCCGAGTACCAGCCCTTCACCCCGGTCATCGAGACCCTGCGGGGCCTGCTGATGGGCACCGAGGTCGGCGGCGCCGCGATAGGCGCCGTGGCCTGGTGCGTCGGCCTCACCCTGGTCGGCTACCTGTGGGCCCGTACGGCCTTCCGCCGCAGCGCCACCCGCTGAACGGGCGCTCCAGAACCCGCTCCAAAGACCGCTCCACAAGCCTCTTCGCACGCATCACACGCTCCACGGGGCACTACACCCATCACGCGTCGCGCACTCACCGCGTACTCATCGCGGACGCACCGCGGCTCGCAGCCCGACTCACCGTGAGCGCCCGCACTTCACCGCGGGCCCACCGCAGTTCGCCGGGGGCCCGCAGCCCGCCCTCACCGCGCGCTGCACCGCATTCCTCATCGCGCTCTTCACCCTGCACTCCGCCCGGCAACGCTTCGCCGTGCCGTCATCCTTCATCGGAGGACCTCATGCAGCACGAACAGATCGCACCGTCTGACCTGTCCGCACCATCTGACCTGTCCGCACCCGCGACCGGGCAGACCGCTCATCAAGCGGCGGCGCAGCCCGAGCCGGTGACCCTGCCGCTGACCCGCGCCGCGGGCTGCCCCTTCGATCCGCCCGCCGAGCTGGCGGAACTGCGCGAGCAGCAGCCGCTGCGCCCGATGCGATACCCCGACGGGCACGTCGGCTGGCTGGCCACCGGCCACGCCGTGACCCGGGCGATCGCCGCCGACCCCCGCTTCAGCTCCCGGTACGAGCTGCTGCGCCTCCCCCTGCCGGGCGGGCCTCCCGGTCCGCTGCCCCCGGCACAGATCGGCGACCTCACCGGGATCGACGCACCGGAGCACACCCGCTACCGGCGGCTGCTCGCGGGCAAGTTCACCGTCCGCCGGATGCGCCTGCTCACCGAGCGGGTCGAGCAGATCACCGCCGACCACCTCGACGCCATGGAGCGCCAGGGACCCGTGGTCGATCTGGTGCAGGCGTTCGCGCACCCGGTCCCGGCCCTGATGATCTGCGAACTGCTCGGTGTGCCGCAGTCCGACCGCGCGGGATTCCAGGAGCACGCCGCGGTGCTGAGCAGTCCGGATGCCGGCCTGGAGGCGCAGATGGCCGCCCTGACCGCGCTCACGGAATGCGTCGGCGAACTGGTGCCGGCCAAGCGCGCCCACCCCACCGATGACCTGCTCAGCGATCTGACCACCAGCGAACTGACCGATGAAGAACTCGCCGGTATCGGCGGCTTCCTGCTGGCCGCCGGTCTCGACACCACCGCGAACATGCTCGGGCTCGGCACCTTCGCCCTGCTGAGCCACCCCGAGCAGGCCGCCGCCCTGCGCGCCGATCCCGGCCTCGCCGACCAGGCGGTGGAGGAACTGCTCCGCTATCTGAGCATCGCCCACACCGGCGTACGGGCGGCCCTGGAGGACGTCGAGCTGGACGGCCAACTGATCAAGGCCGGCGACACCGTCACCGTGTCCGTGTCGGCCGCCAACCGCGACCCGCTGAAGTTCCCCGACCCCGACACCCTCGATCTTCAGCGGAAGGCGACCGGGCATCTGGCCTTCGGCCACGGCGCCCACCAGTGCCTGGGCCAGCAGCTGGCGCGGGTCGAGATGCGGGTCGCCTTCCCGGCGCTGTTCCGCCGCTTCCCGACGCTGCGGCTGGCCGTCCCGCCCGAGGACGTGCCGCTGCGCGACGCCATGAACATCCACGGGGTGTACCAACTCCCCGTCACCTGGGACAAGGAGTAGTCCGGTGCATCTGAGCATCGACCGCGACCGCTGTATCGGCGCCGGGATGTGCGCCCTGACCGCCCCCGAGGTGTTCGACCAGGACGCCGAGGACGGCCTGGTCGTGCTCCGGACCGCCGCGCCGCCACCGGGTCTGCACGCCGGGGCCCGGCTGGCCGCCGGACTCTGCCCGGCAGCCGCCCTCACCGTCACCGAGCAGGACGGGGCGGGCAGTTCGCCTCCGGGCGAGCAGTAGTGGTCCGCCGCGTCGCACGCCGCCGCGCCGCCGCGGGGCGGGGAACCCGTCCGCTCTCCCGTACGTCTTCCGGCGTGTTGGCGTGATCGGTCCCTGGAGGAACCCGGTGGAACACAGGATGTTGGGGCAGCGGTACGAGCTGGTGGAGCAGCTCGGGCACGGCGGGATGGGGACGGTGTACCGCGCCGTCGACCACCGGCTGCGCCGCACCGTCGCCGTCAAGACCCTCTCCGCCGAGCTGGCGATGCAGCCCGAGTTCCTCACCCGCTTCCAGCGGGAGGCGCATGCCGCCGCCGCGCTCAACCACCCCGGTGTGGCCACCGTCCATGACGTGGGTGAGGACGCCGGCGGTGGTGCGGCCGAGCCCTATCTGGTCATGGAGTACGTGGCGGGCCGGACCCTCAGCCAGGTGCTGAGGGACGGCCCGCTGGCCGTGGCGCAGGCGGTCGACATCACGGGCCAGGTGCTGGCGGCGCTGGACCACAGCCACCGGCACGCCATCGTGCACCGGGACATCAAGCCCGCGAACGTCATGCTCACCGCTTCCGGCGCGGTGAAGGTCGTCGACTTCGGCATCGCCAAGGCGCTGAGCGAGGTGGCCACCCGGCTGACCGGGACGGGCGTGGCGGTCGGCACCCCCGCCTATCTCGCCCCCGAGCAGATCAACGGGGCCGCGACCGACCACCGCACCGATCTGTACGCCGTGGGCTGTCTGCTGTACGAGCTGCTGACAGGGCGTCCCCCGTACACCGGCGACTCACCGTTCTCCGTCATGCACCAGCATCTGGCCGCGGAACCGGTACCGCCCTCCCGGCTCCGCCCGGAACTCCCGCCCGCAGTGGACGCGGTGATCGCCCGCGCACTCCACAAGCGCCGGGAGGACCGCTTCGCGGACGCCGCCACCATGCGCACGGCCCTCACCGCGGCCCCTCACGCCGCCCCGGCGCCCCCTGCCCTCGCCCCGACCCCCACCGCACTCGATCCCGCGGCGGCGGGGCCTGCCCCGGCGGTGGGCCCCGCCCCGCTCGCGCAGCCCACCCCGGACGCAGCCTCCGCCCCAGCCGTGGACTCCGCCCCAGCCGTGGACTCCGCCCGGGCAGTGGCTCCGCCCGCGCCCGCCGGGAGCGCACCGTCGCCGCGGCCCGTCCGCCGCCGACCGGCGCGCGTGGTGTTCCGGCCGACGGCCGAAGGCGCGGTCGCCCTGCTCGGCTGCCTGCTGTGCCTGGTGATATCCCGGACCGACATGATCGAGGTCGGCCAGTTCTCCCGGGTCGCACTGCTCGCCGCCGTCGCCGGATCGGTGCTGCTGCTGTGGTCGGCCCGGCTCGCCTGCGCGGTGGCCTGGGGCCCGGTGGCGGAGGCCGTGGCCGTGTGGTCCGAGCTGGCCCGCGCCAACATCGGCTGGGAAACCCACTACGTCATCATCGCCCTGGTCCTGGGCGTGGTCTCCGCACTGTGCCTCGCCGCCGGTTACAAGGACGAACACACCGGCGGCTTCGCGCTCATCGCCTTCTGGTTCACGTCCCTGGCCGCCCTCTGGTTCTTCCTCGACGACCTCCGCAAAATCGGCGTCTTCTACGTCCTGCTCCTGGCCGTCACACTCGCCATCGCCGCCCAGGTCCTCAAGACCCGCACCCGGCCGACGCCGTCGGAGCGCGGCGACGCGGCCGGTCCGCCCGGCGCGGAGCCGGGCGGGGGCGCCACACCCGCGGGCGCCCCGGCCGCAGCGGCCTCCGGAGGCCGCGGAAGGCGGCGGACCGGCTAGCCGGCCCCGAGGCACCGGCATCAGCCGACGCACACCCGTCCCGGGGGCCTTCTTGGAGTGTCCGGCCCCTCCGGCTCCGTACACCGGCTCACCGGCCGGGCCCCGGCCTGTCGGCTCAGCCGACGCACACCAATCCGAGCAGACACACATCCGTCGGCGTGGAGGGCTCGGCCTCCGGTGCGGACGGGCTGGTCGGCGCCGTGCGCGACGGCGAGGTGTTCCCGCCTGAGCCGCCTGAGTCGCCAGAACCTCCGGAGCTGCCGGAACCTCCGGACGCGGCCGGGGCGCTCGTCGCGGGCGCTGCGGCGTCGGTGTGGGCGGGGTGCGCCGCCCTGTCCTGCGTGGCCTCGGTGGGTGCGGCCGGGAGCGGGGGTGCGGCGGTGTGTGACGGGGTGACGGACTGCGGCTGCCGGGCCGTCGTGGCGGGCGGCGGCGTGTTGGCGTCGCGGCGTGCGTGCCGGCCGGACGGGAGCGACGGGCGGGCGCCGGGGTGCCTGGAAGCCTGGCTGTCCGACCGGTCCGTCGACGAGGCGGCGGGCTCCGTCCGGGGCGTGGTCACGCTCTCCGGCTCCGGCATCGAGGACGCGTGGGTGCCGTTGGTGGCGGGCTTGTTCTGGAGCATGCTGACGGTCAGACCGCCGCCGACCAGCGCGAAGGCAGTGGCGGCCGCAGCCCGGCGCCGGTGCTTCTTCCACCGCGCCAGCTGCCGGCGCCGGGCCGCCCGGCCCTGCCCGGTGGGTGCGGGGATCTCGGCGTCGCCGGGCGCCTCCGCGTCCGCGGCGGCAGCGATTTCCGCCGTATCCGCCGGCGCGGCTGCGGAGGCGCCACCGGCGAACGGCGCGTCACCGGCGCCCGGCGCGGCATCGGCGTACCGACCCTGCCGGGGCCCCGGGGCGGGGGCTTCCTCCGGCGGCCAGGACTCCCACATCGCGGCGGCGCCCGTCGCGCTCTGCCGACGGTGGCTGGGCGGGGCTATGTCCGGGGCGTAATCGCCGCATCCTGGACATACGAGCGCCCCGTTGAGGCTTCGGCGGCACGACGAGCAGTAGTCCATCTGCGATCTTTCTGTGCTGGCTGCGCCGCCAGGGACGCCGGCGATCTGATCGAGCTGATCCAGTTCGCACGCGGGATCGAGCGGGCAGTAACGCTAACGACACCCGTCGAGGGCGACGCGAAGGCCATGTGACGCTTCGGTGCAGATTCCCGGGTGGCCCGTCCCGCACTCCGGACATGTCACGACGCGCCCCCGGTCGAGGGCCGCACCCCCCAGCCGACCGGACGGAATCGAAACCCCTAATCAAGTTTGACTAAGGCTGAGGTGGGGCATACCCTCCACCATTCATCACTAGTCAAACTTGACGACTGGTTTGGTCCGGGATGGGGCTCTCGCCCACGCGCCACACCCCCGGCTGCCGAACCGAAGACCGTGAGGAGTCCGTATGACCTTCCTGCCGGATGCCGGCTATGTCCCGACCGCCGAGGACCGTGCGAGCCTGGACGCCTGGTTCGCGGAGTACGACGCACAGAGCGCGCAGCGCGACGTCCAGCGCATGGCCGACATGGCGGTGTTCCCCCTCAACCTCGTGAGTGACGACGCGGCCGGCAACGCCCGGTCGGCGCAGTGGGACCGCGAGCAGTACATCGCGACGATGGCGCAGGTCATGGGCGACGGCAGCGACGACATCAGCTTCGAGTCCACGCGGACGCCCGTCTTCCTCTCGTCCGCCATGGCCGTGGTCTTCTCGGACTCGACCATGACGATGGCCGGCGAGACCCGGCAGCTGCGCTACGCCGACATCCTGGTCAGGCGGGACGGCACGTGGGCCTTCCAGACCATGATCCAGAGCGGTTGGGGAGCCAACCTGTAACGCCGGGGCCGCTACCGCTCCATGCCCCCGAAGAACGCACCAGCCGCTGCGGCAACGCAAGCCCCGCCTGGCCCAGTTGGCGCGGAATCGGGAGACCCCGGTCACCTCCTCGGCCGGGAACACACCAGCCCAGGTCGCCGACCTGGGCTGGTGCCATGGAGCGGCTGGGGAGCGTGGCCCGCCCCGGGAGCAGCCCCCCCGAATATCCGCATGCGGGTGCCCGGCGCCCGCTGCTAGCTTCTCGGGCATGGCAGTCTTCAGCAATTTTCTCTGACGGGTTCGTCGGCAGACGCCGCGCGCCGTTGGCCAGTGGCCCGGCGTCGGTGGCGTCTGCGCGTCGTCGCGTCGCTGCGTGCGCCCGGTGCGGACGAGCGGCGGTGTCCTGAACCACCGAGCCGAGAAAAGAGCTCTAGCTGTGCCTGTTCAGCCTTCTTCCCGCACCGTGCTTGCCGATTGGTTCCGTGAGCACGCCACGACCCTGACCACCCTTGATCCGGATCAGCCCCTCGACGACCTCGAAGGGCTCCGGGAGATCGTCGGCGACGCCCGGGTGGTCGCGGTCGGTGAGGGCGCCCACTTCGTCGAGGAGTTCTCCCGCGCCCGCCAACGGGTGCTGCGGTTTCTCGCCGAGCGCTGCGGATTCACCGTCTTTGCCATGGAGTTCGGCTTCAGTGAAGCCTTCCCGCTCGACCGGTGGCTGCGCGGCGAGGGGGACGACGGCGACCTGGCGACCGTGAGCCGGGCCGCCGCCGAGTGGGGCGCCGCAGATCTCATGCGGTGGTTGCGCCACCACAATCGCACCAGCGCCCACCCCTTGCGCTTCGCCGGCATCGACGTCCCCGAAGCCGGCGGGGCGCTACGGCCCGCCCTGGAGCCGGTGGCCGACTATCTGCGCGAGGTCGACCCCGACGCACTGCGTCTCGTCGAGACGGCCCTGGAGGTCAGCGACCGGTTCCTCAGGGGCTGCGGATCCGGCGCCGCGGCCGGGCCGGCGTGGGCCGGCCTCCCGGAGGCTGAGCAGAACGAGCTGACCGCCACACTGGCGCGGCTGTTGCTACGGCTGCGCGCCGCCGAACCGCTCTACGTCTCCCACAGCGGCCGGCGCCGTTTCGACATCGCCAGGCGCCGGGTGGAAGCGGCCTGCCACACCGACTACATGTTCCAGGCGATGCATGCCCTGCTCTCCGGCCGGGGCTTGACGGCGGACCTGTCGGTGCGCGAGATCTACATGGCGGAATCGGTGCGCTGGCATCTGGAGCGCGCCGAACCGGGGGCGCGCATCGTCCTCGCGGCGCACAACAGCCACATCCACAAAACCGAGATGCAGTTCCCCGGCGGCCTCACCGCGTTGCCCATGGGCCAGCACCTTCAGCGGATGCTCGGCCCGGACTACCGCACCGTGGCCCTGGTCCACACCGCCGACCATGTGCCGGAGATGTACCCCGACCAGAGCGCCGCGGTGGGCTTCACCCTCGCCGATGCCCGCCTTGAGCCCGGCGAGCCCGGCAGCGTGGAGGGCGCCCTCACCGACGCCGGACTCGCCGGCCGGATCACCCTGACCGACCTGCGCCACTCACCCCGCGACGCCCAGGGAAGGCCGCTGCTCCACAGCATCCGCTCCCAGAGCTCCTCCCTGAGCACCCCGGTCCCTGAAGCGTTCGATGCGGTCATCGCCGTCCCGACCGTCACCCGGGACCGCACCGTGCGCTTCTGACCGGCCCGAACCCCCTCAGGTGGGGCTTCCGTACGGAGGCCCCGCCTGTCTGTCCCGCCTGCGCCCGTGCGACGCCGCCCACCCGGACCGTGCGAGACGTTCCTCGGTGCTACGACGCCGACTCGGGTGCGACCGGCGACTCCGGTCCTTCGTCGCCGGCGGACCCGGTGGCGTCGGCGGTGTCGTCGTCCTTCGGCTTCTCGGAGGTCAGATGGAGTCCGACCACACCGCCGATGATCACGAGAATGCAGAGCATCTTGCCGAGCGTGATCTGTTCGCCGTAGAGCAGCGCGGCGAAGAGGACGGAGCCGACGGTGCCGATGCCCGTCCAGACGGTGTAGCCGATGCCGACGTCGAGGGTTTTCAGGGCGAGGCTGAGCAGATAGACCCCGCCGCCGCCCGCTACGACGGTGATGACGGACGGCACCAGCTTGGTGAAGCCGCCGTTCGCGGCCGAGCCGAGCGCGAAGATCACCTCGAAGACGGCGGCGACCAACAGCCAGGCCCAGGCGGCCGGGAGACTCTGCTTCTTCTCCGCGCCCGTGTTCTCCCTGGTCATCGTCACACCCCCGCGAGCGACTTGAGACCGACGACCCCGCCGATGATGGCGATGAAGCAGAACACCTTGGCCGGCGTGATCTTCTCCTTGAAGATCAGCGCTCCGAAGATCACCGTGCCGACCGCGCCGGCCCCGGTCCAGATCGGGTAGCCGACCCCGACATCCAGCGTCTTGAGGGCAAGGCTGATGAAGTAGATGCCGCCCACGACGCCGACCACGGTGATCAGGGACACCTTCAGCTTGGTGAAGCCGTGTGAGGCGCTCGCGCCGAGCGCGAAGACGATCTCGAAGACGACCGCGAGGGATAAGTAGATCCAGGCCATGGTGGAAGAAAGTCCAACAGGAGTCGAAGAGGACGTCGTCATACGCGCCGTGGTCCTTGACGAATTCCATCCGGGTGGCGCCACGCGCACAGCGCCTCCCGCAAGCGTGATCAAGAACCACGTCCGCTCCAACAGTGCCTGACGCCACCGGATTCCCAGCCGGGAGCCGGGCGGCGCCTTCAGACGGGAGGCAGGAAGGGCTTCCCGTCATATACGGCCACAGCTGTCGTCCACACTGCGAGATGCGGTTCCCAGATCCCGAGACGCCTCCTAAAGTCATCCATACCGTCACGGCGGCCCCCACGTCTTCCGGGGGCCTGCCGTATCGCTGACCCGCGACCGCGGGGACGGATGACGACGGCGTAGCCCGGTGACGGTGTTCATCGGCCGTGGCCCAACGGCCCCCGGCCGGGCAGGACGAGGGGAGAGACGGGTATGGCCACGTACACCCACGGACAGCATGAATCGGTACTGCGCTCGCACCGCTGGCGCACCGCGCAGAACTCCGCGGCGTATCTGCTCGGTCATCTGCGTCCAGCCGCACGGCTCCTGGACGTCGGCTGCGGGCCGGGCACCATCACCGCCGACCTGGCCGAGCTGGTCGCCCCCGGCCGGGTGACCGCCGTCGACGCGGCTGCGGGCGTGGTGGAGTCGGCGGCGCAGGTCGCCGCCGAACGCGGGCTGGACAACATCGAGTTCGGCACCGCCGATGTGCACGCGCTGGAGTTCGCCGACGACACCTTCGACGTGGTCCACGCCCATCAGGTGCTCCAGCATGTGGCCGACCCGGTCCAGGCGCTGCGCGAGATGCGCCGGGTGTGCAAGCCGGGCGGCATCGTGGCGGCCCGGGACGGGGACTACCACGGCTTCGTGTGGTACCCCCAACTGCCCGCCCTGGATGAGTGGATGGACCTCTACCAGCGGTGCGCACGGGCCAACGGCGGCGAGCCGGACGCCGGGCGGCGCCTGCTGGCCTGGGCGCGGGCCGCCGGGTTCACCGACATCACCCCGAGCACCAGCACCTGGTGTCACGCCGACGACGCGGACCGCGCCCACTGGGGCGGCATGTGGGCCGACCGCATCCTGGACTCGGCCATCGCCGACCAGGCCCGCCGCGACGGCCTCGCCACCGAGGACGACCTGCGCCGCATCTCGGCGGCCTGGCGTACCTGGGCCGCCGACCCGGACGGCTGGCTGAGCGTCCTGCACGGCGAGATCATCTGCCGCGCCTGAGCTGCTCCGGACAGCGAACGAGGCCCAGGTCCCCGACCTGGGCCTCAACTACTGGATTGCCATGGCACGGAGGCCTGCGCCGCCGAATCGGCCGCCTCCGTTAGACCCGCGCCCCCCACGCCCCGTCAGGTCGCGGCCGAATCCGATGCGGACGCCTCCTGGAACGCCGCGAGCATCTCCGGGGACCAGGTCAGGCTTCCGTCCCGCAGATCGCTGAGCACTCCCTGTAGCCAGCGTTCCTCGGCGACGAGGACGGCGAGCCGGTATTCGTTCTCGATCAGCGTGATGCGCGGCAGCCCGGTGGGGGCTTCGGCGGACTGGCGCTCCAGTTCGGCGCGTTCGCCGGCGAGCCGCGCGGCCCGTCGTTCCAGGATCGGTGCCGCCTCGTCCGGGCTGAGCAGCAGCATGTTCGACAGCGCCGCCGGGAACACGGGGAACTCCGCCTTGGGCACCGCCAGCATCTGCTCCAGCCACTCACGGGTGACCGCCCGGCCCTCCTCGGTGACCTCGTAGACGGTCCGCTCGGGGTACTGCTGGTCGCGCTCGGTCTGCCGGACGGCGATCAGCCCGCCGGCCTGTAGCCGCTCGATGGTGCGGTACAGCCCGGCCCGCTGGCCGACGTTGACGACCTGCTCCTTGCCCCACTGCTTGAGCAGTTGCTGGATGCCGTAGGGGTGCAGCGGCCGATGGTGCAGCAGCGCCAGCACGGCCAGTCCCAGCGGCGAGCTCTTCACGGAGGCGGTCATGCAGGCATCGTAGGCAATGGAGAACTAGTTGCATTGTTACTAGTTTCCTTGCCACTATGAGTGCAGCGTCATACGGCGCATCCACATGACCCATGGGAGGGGTTATGAGCGACAACCGCGGCCACGGCTCCGGCGTACGGACGGCACTGGTCATCGGGGGAGGTGTGGCGGGCCCGGTTTCGGCACTCGCGCTGCACAAGGCGGGCATCGCGGCGACGGTCCACGAGGCGTATCCGAGTGCGGCGGACGGCGTCGGGGCCTGGCTGGGACTGGCGCCGAACGGTCAGGCGGCGCTGGCGGCGATCGGTGCCGACGCGGCGGTGGCGGCCCTCGGACAGCCGGTGCCCGGCATGGTGATGGCGGACGGCCTCGGCAATCAGCTCACCGGCTTCGGCGGCTTCCCGGAACTGCCCGCCACGCTGACGCTGCCGCGCGACCGGCTGTACCGCGCGCTGACCGACCAAGCGGTCGCCGCGGGGATCCGGTTCGCGTACGGCAAGCGGCTGGTCGCCGCCGAGGAGACACCGGGGGGCGTCACCGCCCACTTCGCCGACGGAACCTCCGCGACCGCCGACATCCTGATCGGTGCCGACGGCATCCGCTCCACCGTCCGCACCGTGATCGACCCGCACGCACCCGATCCCGAGTACGGCGGCGTGCTGAGCTTCGGCGGCTACGCGACGGTCGGCAGCGAGGCCGGTGCCGCACCGGGCACCATGTACTTCGCGTTCGGCCGCGCCTTCATGGGCTACTGGCAGGGCCCGGACGGGCGGATGATCTGGTTCGCCGGCCTGCCCACGGACACCCCGCCGAGCCCGGCCGACCTGGCGCGCGTCCCCGGCGCCGAGTGGCTGAGCCGGCTACGCGATCTCTACACCGGTCATGTCCCGGGCGAGCGGCTGCTGCGGCACACCGCCCCCGACGACCTGATGGTGGTCGGCCGGATGGAACGGATGCCGTCCGTACCGCACTGGTACCGCGGCCGGATGGTGCTGGTCGGGGACTCGGCGCACGCCCCCTCCTCCAGCTCCGGGCAGGGCGCCTCGCTCGCCATCGAGAGCGCGGTCGAACTGGCCCGCTGCCTGCGCGATCTGCCGTCGCCGGGCGAGGCGTTCGCCGCCTACGAGGCCCTGCGCCGCCGGCGTGTGGAGGCGATCGGCCGCAACGCCGCGGCCGTCAACAAGGTCAAGTCAGGCAAGAGCGACACTCCCGTCCCGGCGTTCCCCAGCCTTGCGGAAACCCTCCGCCCGCTCCACTTCCATCGCATTGCGTGGGAAGCGGAGGTCACGGGAACGGTGAGCGCCACGGACTGACGGCACCGGAAACGGGAAGTGCCGCCGGGCAGCGGTAGGTCCCGACGGTGGAAGAGAAACGAATTCCCGCGCGCTGAGCAGTGGCGCTCCGGCACGATGGGCCGCGTGACATATGTGGTGAGCGTGGACACGCGCCTTCCGGCCGGTGCAGCGGAACTGGACGCTCTTCAGCGGGAGGGTGTCATCTTCCTGCTCCGGAAGGGCCTCGATGCGATCGAGGCCGTCGAGGGGCCGGGCGACGTGGAAATCGAGATCTTCGATTCCATCCTGGCCGCTCACCCCGGTGGGGTCCTGCTGAAGCTGTTCGTGGATGCGCCTGCCCTGGAGGTCGCCGAGGACGCGATGCGGGAAGTCGTGGGCGAGGTCCTGGAGCAGTCGGAGTTGCTCAGCGAATGGCAGATCACCAAGTGCGAGGTCGAGCTGCACCCGGAATTCGCTCAGCAGAGTCTGGATGCCGCGGACGGCCCGGACGCGCCGCCGGCCGATCCGGTGGTACGCGCTGCTCAACACGCTGAGGCGCGGGCCGAGGCCACGGCGGTGCGGCTTCCCGGCGAAGAGGTCGAAGCGATGCGTGCCACGGTCCGCGCCATGGCGCCTCGCCTCACCGCATTCGGGCTCGACTCCTTCGGCTGGTGCGAGGACGACGAGGAGTCCGGCGTCGACCGGGAACACGCGGAACTGGCCGCCGGGGCCTTGGTGTACGCCATCGATCTCCTGGTGGACCAGCTTTTCCACGATGTGCAGACGCTCAGCGAAGCGAAGAAGTCCGTCGAGGAATGCGACGGGCTCGTTTGGTACCTCGACGATCTGCCGGAACAGTTCGCCGAGCAATACACCGTCCTTTTCGCCCGCCGCTTCCTCGTCACCGCCGTCTCGCTCACCGCACGCCTCACCCGCGACGACTTCATGCAATTGGGCTGTGTGGCCGAGCAATTCCTGCTGAATTTCCTGCTGCGGGAGGCCGGGGTGGTGCTGGATGGCTACGGCCTTTTGAGCGACGGGGTCGCCGCCGCCTGGGAAGCCTTTGCGGGTGAGATGCTTGGCGAAGTCGATGACGAGCTGCGGTACGAGACGGCCGGGGGTGGCGACGAGGAAACCGGCGCAGCGACGTCGGAAGGCGGGTCGTTGGACGTCGATCGCTGGTTCACGCCATTCGATGAAAGGTGCTTCGTCCACCCGTACGCGGCTGATGAAGCCGGGGGACGGGAGAGTTCGGCGTAGCGGGCGCCGGCTCTCCACCGCTCGTTCGGCGGTGGAGGCGCCGGTGGAGTCCGCCGCTCCCGCCGTGGCCTCGTCGGCCGTGCCGGGACGCCGTGCGCGGCTCCGTCCTTGGTGCGTCGGGGCCTGTGCAGGGGCCCGGGCCGCAGCCGGGTGTGACACTTTCGCGCGGCGCGCCGCAGTGGGTGGTGCCGATCGTTTTCGGTCGCGCGGTGCCTTGATGATTGCGGTCCCCCCGCTTCAAATCGCCGTGCGTGGCGCGGGCGGCCCCCAGTCGGGCCGCCCGTGTCATCGGCCTGCCGACTGCGAAGTGGCGGGCCAAGAACAACGATGTGAAATAGCCGTGAAGGGAGTTTCAGAATCGGCCGGCGGGAAATGCGCGGCACCGTGAGTTACCTCAATGACGGCGCACCGCAAAACCGTCCATACGGCCCCAGTTCGCACTCTCCCTACCGCGGTGGATCACACCCGCCGGAGGCTGGTGATACGGCTCCGCTGCCGAATGCCGGGGCGCACGCTCCGTATCCCAGCAATTCACCTTCGCCGTACCCTCCCGCCCCCGCGGATCCGTACAACGCCGTTCCGCCGCCGGCCCCCCAAGCCAGCAGGGGAAGTGGGCGAGGAAACCGGAGAGGTGTCGGAGCGGATCGACTCGCTTTGATCATTCACAGCCTCGCGGATATCGCCGCGGGATTTCTCGGGCTGTGGATCCTGCTGTATCTGCTCGAAGCCAATCACGCGAATGTCTTCGTCGACTTCGTGCACGGTATGGCCGACTGGCTCGCCGGCTGGTCGCAGGACATCTTCATGATGGACACGGAAGGGCTGCGGGTCTTCTTCAACTACGGCCTCCCCGCGCTGATTTACCTGGCCGTCGGCCATGGCGCAGCCGCCTGGCTGCGACGCCTCTGACGGTGCCTGGCCGAGCTCAGGGGGCGCAGCCCGCCCCGTGTCCCCTGAGCGACGGGGTTCAACTGCCGGCGGTCACCGGCGGGCAGGTGCGGTCCCGGACCCAGGCGGCGCCGGCTGCGGCGGTGCCGATCATCGCGGCCGGCGCCATGGGGGCGATGAACAAGATCTGGTAGGTCCCGATCACGCGGTCCCCGAAGTAACAGATCGCGACGGCCAGTACGGCCGCTGCCGCGAGAATGGCGGGAAGCGCCTTGGTCAGGTTCCGCATGGTCGCTTCGATCGCGGGGGCGTGGTGGTACTGGAGCGTCCCGCGCACGGCACGCCGGATCAAGAAGAAGGCGGCAACCACGCATATGGGCAAGCCCACCCACATCAAAGGAACGCCGGGATTGGGGAAATGACGTATCTCCCGCACCACATGCCCGTCGAGCGTGGTCGTCATGGATTCGCTGCTGGGGTCCAGGAGGTGGGACACGTTCACGAACCAAAAGGCGAGGGCGGCAAGGGCGGGCAGCACGGCGCCCTGGGCCGCCGCGACGGCGGTCTCCTTCAGATGCGGGCGCACCGGCACCAGGCCGCGTTCGTCCGCCCAGGAGGTGGCCAGCGCCTCGACGTCCCCGCCCATGTAGTCGGCGACCGACCGGCCGTCCGACGAGGCGGCAGTCAGATCCGCGGCCAGCTCCTCGGCCATCTCCTCGGCCGCCGCCCGTTCGACGCCGAGGCGGCGCCAGGTCTCCGTGGCCGTGTGTATCGCGTCGTCGACGGTCAGTGTCATGATTCCTCCCGCGCAGGTGGGCCGATGATGGTGTGGATGCTCGTCGCGAATTCGCCCCAGTCGCGTCTCGACGACCGGAGCATCCGCATCCCCGCTTCGCTGGGCATGTAGTAGGTACGGGCCGGGCCCCCGCCCCCGCTGCGGCGTTCGACCGTGACCAGCTCGCGTTTGCGCAAGCGCGCCAGCGCCGGGTAGATCGAACCGTCCGCGACATCGAGCCCGGCCTTGGCGAGCCGGACGGTCATCTCGTAGCCGTAGACCGGGGCCTCCGCCATCAGGGCCAGCAGGCACATATCCAGCACCCCTCGCAGCCACTGGGCGCGGGGGGAGGACGTCTCTTCCATGGCCAGTACCTTACACAGCAAGAGTCATGCACTACAGGGTAGTGCGGTGCAAGGTAGTGCGGTGCGACGGGGGCACACGAGGGTGCGGGACTCCAGGTGCGCTGTTCGGCGGGCGGCGAGGCAACCCGATCAGGGCTGAGCCCTCACCCCTTGGCCGGGCCCAGCTGGACGCAGCACTCCCCGGGGCGCGGGGCGAGCGTCGCCTCCACGCTGCTGACCTCCAGGCCCTCCAGGTAGCCGGTGATGAAGGCGTGATTCATGCCGCACACCAGGTCGGGGGCCTTGGCCGCCAGCGGGTGGAACGGGCAGTTGTGCAGCCGGAGTTGGGTGGGGGTCTCACGGACGGGCTCGAAGCCGTGCTGGTCGAGCATCCGCTCGCAGACGCTCAGTCCGCGTTCCGCGCCGAGCCGGCCGGGACGGGTCTCTTTCCGCTCGCTCTCGCCCAGTTCGCGGCCGCGCCGGCCGGCGGTGCGCAGGGCTGCGTGGGTCGCGGATTCGCCGTCGTCCTCGGTCAGGACGGCCTCCATCAGGAGGTCCGCCAGCAGTTCGTGACGGCGGTCGGGGATGCTGACGTGGATATGACTGTCGGTGGGTTCGTAGACCTTGGGCTGACGGCCGACCTTCCGGATCCCGCCGGGTGATCCGTACCGGGCGCGCAGCAGGCCGGCGTCGACGAGCTTGTCGAGGTGGAAGGCCGCGAGCTTGCGCGAGATGCCCACGCTGGCGGCTGCCTCGTCCCGGGTCACGGGGCGGCGCTGGCGCCGGATGAACGCGAACATCTGCCGCCGGGAGTCCTCGCCGAGGACGCTGACGGATTCGATCGCGGCGTCACCTGCGGGAGCCTGCGGCGTTGCGTCAGAGGTCACCGCTCCACGGTAACGCGTACACCGATAGGTGCAACCAGCGAACCTCCGTGCGAGGCGGTGCCGAGCTGGGCACCTTGACGGCTCCGATGAATAAGACCAAGATTTGTTGGTGAAACTGGAGGTGGTCGTCATGGTGGATCCGTCGCCTGAGCAGGCCAAGCGGCCGGTGAGTGCCGCGCTGGCCGGACCGTACGGGCACCCCTTCCACCCGATCCTGGTCACCGTTCCGATCGGGGCATGGGTGGGCAGCCTGGTCTTCGACATCGCCTCGCGTCTCGTACGTGATCCGGACTTCCTGGTCCGGGGGGGCGAGGTGGCTGATCGCGCTCGGGGTGCTCGGCGCACTGGCCGCGGCCCTGGTCGGCTTCCTGGACCTGTTCGCCATTCCGCCGGGAACCCGGGCGTTCCGCGTCGGCCTCGTCCATATGACGCTGAACCTGCTGGTCACCGCCGCCTACGCGGCCAATTTCCGGTGGCGGGACGCCGGTCACCGGCACGATGCCGGCGTCGGAGGCGGAATGCTCGCGCTGAACGCGGTGAGCCTCGCGGCCCTGGGCGTCTCCGGCTACCTGGGCGGAAAGCTCGCCTACCGCTACGGCGTGCGGGTCGCCGACGAGAGCACCCAGGCCGAGGGCTTCGTCGCCACCCACCGCCCGCCGGACCCAACCGGCTGATCACCTTCACCAGCGTGGTCGCGCGCAGTCGCGGCCGCGGTGGGTTCGCCCTTCACCACAAGGAGTCCTCATGGACATCGCCGCACTGATCGCCTGGGTGATCACCGCTCTCGGCGGCTTCTACATGCTCGGCAGCTGGCTCTCCCGCGGCGGAGCCAAGGCCGGCCACAGCCGCCTGCCGGTCCCCGTCCTCTTCGGGCACTTCGCGCTCGCCGCGGTCGGCCTGGTCGTCTGGATCGGCTACGTGCTCACAGAAAAGGCCGCCCTGGCCTGGACCGCCTTCGGTCTCCTGGTGCCCGTCGCCCTGCTCGGCTTCACGATGCTGGCGCGCTGGCTCCCGGTCCACCGGGCCCGTACCACCGCGGCCACCGGAGCAGCCGCGGGGCAGCAGCCCGAGCCCGCCGAGCGGTACTTCCCCGTACCGGTGGTCGCAGGCCACGGCCTCTTCGCCGTCGTCACCGTGGTCCTGGTCCTGCTCACCGCCCTCAAGATCGGTGGCAGCTGACATGACCCAGCATCCCCACACCGCCCTGCACCTGGCGCCCGGCGACTCCGGCATACCCGCACCCGCACAGCCCGCGCTGCGCGTGGTCCAGGAAACCGACGCCGTCGACCTGGCCGCCGCCGAACGCGCCGCCGGACAGTTCCTGCACGCACTCGGCATCAGCACCGAAACCGAGAGCTTGCGGGGAACGCCGGGGCGGATGGCCCGCGCCTACGCCGAACTGTTCAGCCCCCGCCCGTTCGACCTGACGACCTTCCCCAACGACGAGGGCTATGACGAGCTCGTCCTGGCCCGCAGCATCCCCGTGCGCTCGGTGTGCGAACACCATCTGCTGCCGTTCGTCGGCACCGCCCACGTCGGCTACCTGCCCGGCCGGCGCATCCTCGGCCTGTCGAAACTCGCCCGCGTCGTCGAGCACTTCGCCTGCCGTCCGCAAGTCCAGGAACGCCTCACCAAACAGGTCGCCGACTGGCTCCAGACCCAACTGGAGCCCAAGGGCGTGGGCGTCGTCATCGAAGCCGAACACAGCTGTATGACCCTGCGCGGCGTGCAGGCCACCGGCTCCAGCACCCTGACCTCCACCCTCCTGGGAACCCTGCGCAACGACGCACGCTCGCGCGGCGAATTCCTGGCCCTGGCCGGCCTCACCTGACCTCACCCGGCGGGGCACCGCTTCGCCGGACAGAACCGAAAGACACCCACCCCATGGAAATCTGGATCAACCCCGCCTGTTCCAAGTGCCGTTCGGCGCTCTCGCTGCTCGACGCCGAAGACGCGCAGTACACGGTGCGGCACTACCTGGAAGAGCCGCCGACGGCGGACGAACTCGACGCGGTCCTGCGGCGCCTGGCCCTGGAGCCGTGGGACATCACCCGCCTCGGCGAACCGATTGCCGCCGAACTGGCCCTGGCGACCTGGCCGCGCGAAGCGGCGGACCGCACCCGGTGGATCGAGACGCTGGCCGCCCACCCCGCGTTGATCCAGCGGCCGATCATCACCGCCGACGACGGGACGACCGTACTGGGCCGGTCCCCGGAGTCGGTGCGGTCCGTTCTGCCCCAGCACCGGGACACCCTCAGCACCGCCGCGGAGCAGTAGCCACGAAGAGGCTTACGGACGGTTACGGGTGGCTACGGGTGGTACTTCTCCTCGACCGTCTCGGCGGCGCCGGACTTGGTGTCCATGGTGACGCGGACGGTCACGCTGCCGGTCTTCGCGGCCTTCTCCAGCTGTTCCACGGTGCACTTCGACGTGCCGTAGCCGTCCCCGCCGATGGACACGCTGCCCGCGTCATCGGAGCAGATCGCGGCCGCGCCGAGGACCGTGGTGGCGTTGGCGACGAAGAATGCCTGGTCCGTGCCGCCGCCCTGGGGCTTGACGATCAGCTTGCCGGGCGCGAGGTACTCCAGCGTGCCGACGATCGTGCGGCGGTTGCCCGCGTGGGCGACGCCGCCCCCGCCGGAGCCGGACCCGCCACCGCTCTTGGCGGACTTGCCGCCGTTCTGACCCTGCGAGCCGTTCTGACCCTGCGAGCCGGACGGGCCCTGCGAGCCCTTCTGACCCTGCGAGCCGGAGTTGTCCGAGGAGGATCCGTTCGTGGGCCGGGCCGAGTCCGGCGCGTGCTGTGCGCCGGACGCGGCCGAAGAGTCCGAGGAACCCCCGGCGCCCGCCGCCCCGGTGTCTTCTCCGCAGGCCGTGGCCCCCAGGCCCAGCGCCGCCGCGGCGACGATGGCGGTGGCGAGGCGGCGGCCGGCGCGGCCGCGGAAGCGCTGGGTGAAGGTGGCGGTGCTCATCGGATCTCCTGTAGCTGTGTTCTCTCGTCCTGCTCCCGGACGATCATCAGCTTCCAAGATCGAATTGGCGTTCCACTAACAGACGGCTAATACGGTCTTGTCGTAGGTGTCGACCACGAAGTCCTTGCCGCCGTCGAGGACGACATTGCTTATCTCGACCTCCCCCTGGCTCTCGCCCGCGTAGGCACCGGGGATGGCGAAGCCGGCCAGCGCGGCGACGGCGGGGAGCAGTTGAAGCGCAAAGCTTAAGGCGGCCCCTTCGCTCTCCGGCGTGGAGGGCATCCGGACCTTTGGCCGGCCCCACTGGACGTTGCACACAGGGCCCCACCTATCGGACGTATCGCTCGGCCGGGTAACGCTACGGCGTCCCGCGACGCAGAACCGCATACGGGCGCGCGATCGCCCTACGACGCGATCACGGCCAGGGTGACTCCTGTGGGGGGTGGCCATCCTGGCCGTGACCGCTGTGGAAGGCGCGGTCAGCTGTGCCGCTGCTCCTTCTTCCCCGTCACGGTGAAGTCGCCCCGGATGCCGTTGCCGACCATGCCGGGCTTGCAGGCCGTGGCGTAGGAGCCCGCCTTGTCGGTCTTCACGGTCATGGTGCGGGACGTGCCGGGGCCGATGCCCTCGACCTCGCCGGCCACCTTGCCGTCCGGGGCGTAGAGGTAGAACTCGGTGATCCTGCTGCCCTCGTTGACGACCTTGAAGGAGACGGGCCCCGCCGGTGCGGATGTACGGGACAGCTTGCAGGTGTCATCCGTGGCCTGGACCCTGATGGCTCCCGACTTCGCGCCGCTGCCGCCGCTGCCGCTCTTCCCCGCGCAGGCGGCCAGCAGGGCGAGCGGGCTCATAGTGAGGAGGGTCATGGTGGCGGTCCGGGTCAGGCGAGAGGGCATGACGGCTCCTGGTGCGAGACGGGGAACGAAGCGGGCGCGGTGCAGTGGGCAGAGCGCCTGCCTGTCCAGATATTGACCATGGCACTGAACCTCAGCGCCCACTGATGGCATTTCAACTACCGCTGGAGCAGGGGCGATGTCCCCACGCTGCCCGTTATGCGATATATATCCGTATCGAGAGACGGCTTGACGGGCACACGGCGGCCACTTAGGTTCGCCTCACCTTACTTCCGATCGAAGGTTTTCGGCCATGCCCGGGTTCCGTACCCCGCTGCGTTCGCTCTCTCGGGCCGTCCCGCTCGCCCTCGCCCTCACTGCCTGCGGTGGCGCCGATTCCGGCCACAGCCCCGCCAAGGGCCAGGCGAAGGAGACCGCACCGGCCGGGGTGGCGCACCAGTACACCGTGCTGAAGGCGGAGATCGCGGCGAACGGCGGTGAGGCCCGCGCCGGCGCGTACCGCATCGGCTACGTCGTCGAGGCGGCCGAGCCCTGGTTCCACTCCGCGCACGGTGGGCACGGGAAGCTGGTCAGCCGTGCCCCGGCCAAGGGCGAGACCCACCACATCGAGATCATCCCGAGGGAGGCGAAGACCGGCCGGATCGTCCCTGACGTGCCGATCCGCCTGGAGGTCGTCGACAGCAAGGGTAAGGCCGTCCAGGCGCAGGACCTGAACTTCTACTACGCCGAGTTCTTCCACTACGCCAACAACTTCTCCATCCCCCAGGCCGGCAAGTACACCCTGCGCGTCACGCTCCAGCCGCCGACCTTCCTGCGGCACGGCGCCAGTGGCGAGCAGCCCGCGCTCAGCGAGAAGACCACCGCCACGTTCCGCAACGTGGAACTCAAGGCGGCGAGCTGACCCATGGCACCGATCTCCGACGGGCCGACGGCTGCCACGGCTCCCCAGCCCGTCGGGGTGCCGCGGTGGGCCGCGCCTGACGACGCCGCGGTCCGCGAGAAGCCGCCGACACCGCTGTGGGCGCTCGCCGCCCTGGCCGTCCTGAGCACCGCCGCCCTGGCGGCCGCCTGCTGGGTGGCCGGTCACCTGCACGCCGACCCGCCGCTCCAGATGGCCGCCCGCTTCCTGCATCTCGTGGCACTCGTCGTCGGGCTGGGCTCCGTACTCGCCGTCGACTGGTTCGCCCTGCTGTGGATGCTCGGCCGGCGCCCCCTGCCCGACGTCCTGCGCACCGCCTGCACACTCCAGGTCCCGATCTGGCTCGGACTGTCCGGCTTGGTGGTCACCGGCCTGTTCCTCCGCCCGGACCTGGCCTCCCCCCTGACCCTGCTCAAACTCGGCCTCGTCCTGACCATCACCCTCAACGGCCTCTACGCCCACCGGCTCGCACAACGCCTCGCCCATTGCGTCACCGCCTCGGTGCCCCGCGCCCTCCGCCTCCAATCAGGCACCGCCGCCACGGTGAGCCAGCTCGGCTGGTGGGGCGCCACCCTGATCGGCTACCTCAACAGCCAGTCCTGAACGGTCGGCCGGGGGTGGGGGGCGTAGTGGGATGCTGCGTGCTGCGAGCCATGGTGCCTGGGGCGTCTGTGGGTGGCAACTGGGCGCGGCCAGGAGGGCACCGAACATCCCCCGGCCTACGCGGAGTTCCTCATCACCTGGCCGCAGTGATCACCACGTGGCGAAGTCTGATCCGTCGAACTCGCCACACCTGCTGCCGGGACACCCGCAGTCGCACCTGATGGCCTACTGGCCAAGTCTCTTGCCGACAAAATCAGCCAATCCCTTCCTTTGGGCGCCTTGTCCGGAGCATGCCTATCTGTCGCCCTAGATCAGTCTTGATAGTCACGTGCCACCCGAAGTGCGACGAAAAGTTCCGGTCGCCCCCCGGTCCGAACGCTTGATCGCTTGCGGGTGAGGTTTGTACGTTCTGGCGCGTGCAAGGGAGCGTTCCGGCGGCAGTGCTGGAACGTTCATCCAGGGAGGGGTTGCACCAGAGCACTGTTTACAGCGGTCACGGGGGCAGGGGCACGTCGCTCCGCACCTGCAACTGGGTGCCGGACAACGACGACGAATGCAGCAAGTTCAACCGCGGCTGACGCAGTATCGGGTGGCTTGAACGCCCAGCCGCCCCGATACAGGAGTTAAGGATCAAAACGCAGGAGGGGCGGCGGATTCCGCCGCCCCTCCTCCTTGTCGTGCCGGGTTATTGCCTGGCGAGGAATTCTCCAGGGGGCAGGCAATGGACGGCACAGCAACGGACGATCCGATGCTGGCAGTAAAAGGTCTTCGGTACGAGATCGCTGACCGCGTGCTGCTCGACGGTGTGGACCTACGGGTGTCCGCAGGGGAGTCGGCCGCGGTGGTGGGGCCAAGCGGGAGTGGCAAGAGCACGCTGCTCGGCTGCGTTCTGGGGCTGATCCGACCGTCGGCGGGATCGGTGCAGGTAGCCGGTTCAGACATCGTCAAGATGCGACAACGGACGTTGGAGCGGCATCGCAGCAGGCACATGGGAGTGGTATTCCAGTTCGGGGAGCTGTTACCTGAACTGACCCCGGTGGAGAACGTCGCGTTGGCGGCTCTACTGGGCGGGACCGGGTCCCATCAGGCGTACCAGCGCGCCGAGGAACTGCTGAACGAACTCGCTGTGCCGTACCAGGGAGTGCCTACCAGCCGGCTCTCCGGCGGAGAGCGGCAGCGCACCGCGGTCGCGCGAGCTCTGATCAATGAACCGGCCGTACTGCTGGCCGACGAGCCGACCGGGGCACTTGATGCCGCCACCCGCGACAGCGTTGCCGACGTGCTGTTCACGGTACCCGAACGCCGTGGCTGTGCCCTGGTCGTGGTCACTCATGATGCCGAGGTGGCCGACCGGGCAGACCATTGCTGGGAACTCAAGGACGCCACGCTCGTGCAGCGTGTTCCGGGAGTTCTGTCATGAGGGAGCCCTCGCTGTCCCGGCAGCTTCTGCGTATGGGGTGGGCCTCGGGACTGCGGGCTGGTGGCGGTCATGTCCGAGCGGTTGCCCTGCTGCTGGCCACCGCAGTACTGGCACTTGGCCTGACGTCGATGATTGCGGTCCACGCCACGTACGAAGGTATCGAGCGCCGCTCGGCGAGCCGGGCCTTGCAGTTCAAGGATGCCTTCCCTGACCGCCACCCAGTGGCGTTGGGCAAGAACGACTTCGACGAGATGCAGGGCCGGCAATTCAGCCTGATCTATCTTCGCCCGCTGACCAAGAACATGCCGCTCCCCCCAGGTGTTGATCGGTGGCCGGCTCCGGGCGAAGCGTTGCTGTCTCCGGGCCTCGTGCGGGCTCTTGGCTCAGAGGGAGCAGTGGACCGGTATGGCAAGTTGGTCGGAACGATTCGTGACGAGGGGCTGGCCAGTCCGGGGGAACGGTATGGCTACGTCAATCCCACCGACCAGCAGTTGGACAAGAAGGCAGCACTTTCCATCGTCGGATTCGGCGCGGAGAAAGGGATGCGGACCGGCGATCCGCTCTTCATCTCCGACGAAGGGAAGTTCCTGACAGCCCTTTACCTGATCCTGCTGCCTGCTGGAGCTCTCGCTGTCATCGCTACACGCATGGGATCGACAGGACGCGACAAACGCACGGCGCTGGTGAGTGCTCTGGGCGGTGGCCGGCGGCATCGGGTATTGCTCAATGTCGGGGAGTCGGCCGCGCCGATTCTCATCGGCGCGGCACTGGGGACGCTCCCGGGCCTGTGCATGACGGCCGCAGGGAACCTCCGGCTTCCCTGGATCAACTACTTTGTTTCGTCAGCTGATCTGCAACGCTGGTGGTGGGCATTCCCCATGGCGGGATGCATCGCTGCCGTTGCCCTGCTCCTGCTTGTGTGCGCATTGCACCGCACGGGACGGCGCCGGAGGGTACGTGCCACGCGGCTTGCCGCCCACACGGGGCAGATGGTGCGTTGGGCTGCTCTTGCCTGCCCACTGCTGGTGATTGCCACCGTCTGGGGGCCGGCTCAGCTGGACCCTGCGCAGTATTCCGATCTCAGAATGAAGCTGTACAACGGCGGTGTGGTGGCTGCTCTGGCGACCTTGCCGTGCGCGGTCGCAGTCGGCGCCGCGGCTCTCGGTGCTCGGCTGGCCCGTTCATCGCGGCGCACCGGAAGTGCGGGCGCTCTTATTGCCGGCCGCCACGCCGCCGCACACCCGGGAGTAGTTGCTCGTCTGGTCGCCGGGGTCGGCATTGTGGTGGTACTGGTGAGTCAAGTGCAGCTGAAAAACTCTCAGTTCGGCGCGAGTGCGAGGGCTGCACAAGACGCTGTGAACCGGGTCGGAAACAGCATGCTGCTCATGCACATTGATTCCGAGAGCTTGGCACGGCAGCAGTTGAATTCTGTTCTCCATCGCCTCCCGCAGGGAACGCAAATGATTGCTCTGTATCCGCCTGCGGGGTCAGCCTCTGGTGCCACCGTTCGGTTTCAGGGGTCTTGTCAGGCCCTGCGGGCTGTGAAACTCAGCTGCTCACGGGAGCCCACTACCGCCGCCGTGAACAGCGCCGACCCACGGATCACCGAAGCCATCCGCTGGACCAGCCCCGACAGCGATCGACTCGCGGTACGGCAGGGGGCTGTGCTGCCGGCCAGGATGGACAGCGCTCCGCGGACCGTCGTGCTGGCCTCTTCTGACGGCAAGAACCTTCCTGAAGCGCAGATCAACCAGCTCTTGAGGGACGCCTTGCCGCTGGCTGCGGTCACCGTCGAATCGCCAGGTGGTTCATGGCTGGTGGGCGCCAATAATTCAGTTGCCCATGGCCGCTGGGTCATCTTCTTCGGGTTGCCCGGCGTACTGATCGTCGCCCTCGCCATCGTCCTCGCCAACCTCGCCGAATTCCTGCGGTTCAGCCGCATGGTCGCGCCCCTGAGCGTGCTCATGGGTGAACGGAGGATCTACTACTCCACGGCCATGTGGGCGTTGCTCGTCCCGCTGCTCGCGACGATCGTCACGAGTGTGATCGTGGCGTCCTGGCTGGCCGTGCCTCAGGTAAGCGCAGCCAACGGTGTGGAGCTTTCCAACGGGATGCTCACGGCGACAGCCGGAGCCCTTGCGGTGCTCGCCGTACTGACGTGGTGGTGGGGTGCCCGTGCAGCGCAGCATCAATCGTCGCTGTGGCGTCCGCATGGCGAGTAACGGGCAGCAGGCGCAAGGGAGGCCGGACAAGCAAAGACAGGCTGTGACCGCGGACAGTCAACTGTCCACGCCCGATCAGCCACGTCCTCAGAGTCGTGCGGTCGATATGCGGCACAGCCGCATATCCATCTTCGCCGTTCCGGCTGTTCTCTCGCTCGCTCTCGGGCTGTGGGGCATCACGCGCGAGCACAGCATGTGGCGGGATGAGGCGGCAACGTGGCCCTGGCTCTCCTGGCGCTTCTCCCGATCGAGCTCCGCCTGCGTACCGAACAGAGCCGCGTCGACGACGTACTCACCGCGGCAGCAACGGTCGGCCACTTCCGCGACGCTGCTGCCGGCGTTCAAGGGATCGTCCTCGGACCGCAGCAGGCTTGAGGAAGCGACCGTGTGCCGACCGGCGGTCCTGTCACTGCCGCTCGACGGTGAATGCGCTCGCCTGCATTTCGGTCAGGCTGCTGCGAAAGGTTGAGGAGCGGGCCTTTCGGCGACCGCGGAGGAGCTGTACCGCAGGCTCCTGCGGCCGCACATCCTGCCCGTCTTCGACATGAACCTGACGAGATCACGCCGCCCGGTGTGCGCACCTGGCGGGCCGAGCGCTGAGCGCGGTCCAGACAACAACCAAGGCCCAGGTCGCTGACCTGGGCCTCAACTTTGGAGCGGGTGACGGGAATCGAACCCGCGCTCTGAGCTTGGGAATCAGGGGGCTTTCGCAGGCTAAGAGGGCCCCTGAAGCGCCCGAGTTTCGGTCGTGCTGGTCCGAGACTGTGAAACCCCGCTTCTGACGGGCGATGACGGAGGGCGGCTCGCGGTCCGGTGTGCGGGGGGAGGGGAAAAACGCGCGGACTGTCTTCGAAGAGTCTCCCGTCGAACGGCGCTGAACCGGAGCCCGAGGATATGGCCGCGCCGTTGCCACGATGATCACGTACCGAAGTGCGCAGTCGCAGGCAAGCTTGCACCACCAGCCAGCCTCGGACCGGAGAGGGTACGTACAACTCAACGTGGGCGAACTCCAGTGCCGGAAGGATGGCCTCGCCCCGGGGTGGGTGACGCCGCAGGCCGGCACCAGGGCGTGGCGGCGGACCGAGCACGGTTCGACACACGCGCACTGCGGACACACGATTCCCGAACACGCTATTCGGCAGTCACATTTCTGGCGACACGGATCGGCAGTCGCATGTTCGGCAATCGCCCTGAAGGCATGCACACTTCGGCCTCGTAGAAGCCTGACAAATGTCATCAGTGTTGATGAGACGGGTCGTTCTGCGGGAGGACGGCGGGGACGGCAGCCGGTCGAGAGAATCAAGGCGACCAAGATCGCTTTATGTGATCGACCGCAGTGCAGGAAGTTGTCACGGGAGACTCCATGCCCTTGCCCCGCCCGGTCCGCCGTCGTACCCGGGTCGCCGCTACCGCCACGGCCGTTCTGCTCTCGCTGACGGCAGCGGCGGTGCCCGCACGGGCCGCAACCGCCCCCGCGCCCGGCGCCCACGCCGCGGGAACGACGGCCCACCCGGGCCATCTCGACCACAAGGCACTGGACAAGAAGCTGGCGGCGCTGCACACAGCAGGTATGTACGGCAGTTACGCGGCCGTCCGGGAGGGCCGGGACGAATGGCGGGGCGCGGCCGGTGTCGCCGACATCGCCACCAACCGTCCGGTCGGGCCCCAGATGCGGCAGCGCGTGGGCAGCATCACCAAGGCGTTCACCTCCGTCGCCGTACTACAGCAGGTCGGCGCGGGCCGGATCGATCTGGACGCCCCCATCGCCCGCTACCTCCCCGACCTCGTCCCCGGTGAACGCGGCCGGCAGATCACCGTCCGCATGCTGCTCAACCACACGAGCGGCATCGCCGATTACATACCTGGCGCCTTTCCCTCCCTCCTCAAAGGGAGCACCGAGAGCATCGACGCCAACCGTTACCGGCACTTCGACCCCGAGGAACTGGTCCGCTTCGGCCTGCAGGCGGCACCCACGGGCAAGCCCGGCGAGAAGTGGTCCTACGCCAACACCAATTACGTCATCGCGGGGATGCTGCTGCAGAAGGTCACCGGCGAGAATCCTCAGGAGTACATCACCCGCAACGTCATCCGTAAGGCCGGGCTGAAGCACACCTACTTCCCGGCCTCCGCACGGATATCCGGGCCGCACTCCAAGATGTACGAATCCTTCTACGGGCTGATCAGCCCGGCCCGCGACTACAGCACGTACGACCTGTCCTGGGCCGGCACCGCCGGGGCGCTGGTCGCGACAATGGAGGACGTGAACGACTTCTACCGGGTGCTGCTGACCGGCAAGCTGCTCGCCCCCGCCGAACTCCGCCAGATGCAGACCACCGTCGAGGCCAAGGACGAAAAGGGCGATGTGCTGATGCACTACGGCCTCGGCATCGGCGCGATCGACACCGTGTGCGGGCGCTTCTGGGGACACACCGGCTCGGTATGGGGCGCCGAGACGGTGACGTACTCGACGCCCGACGGCAAGCGCCAGATGACGATCGGGTTCAACCGCGCCAAGTACCAGCAGGTCGACGCGACGGGGCACGTCAAGCCGGGGCCGATCGACGCCGCGATCGGAGCCTTCCAGGCGAAGGCGATGTGCGACAACGATGCGCCCGCCCGGCCGGGCACCAAACCGGGACCGTCCGCGCCCCCGGCTGCACCCGCACCGAAGACTCTCGCGGAGCAGCCCGTCCCGCTCACCCAGCCGCGGGCTCTGGTGTTGCCGGGCCGCTGACCCCGGCGACATCCCGCTGACTGCCGTACCTCATACGGGGGTTGGGGTACGGCAGGCGGCAGCCCGGGCGGGCGCCGCGGGGCGCGGTCAAACGTGCTCCGGAGACATCGGCTGCTCCTGAGCGGCTTCGTGCTGCCCGCGGCCGAGGCGCGCCTAACGCGGGACGACAAGAGGCCCGGGTCTCCGACCCGGGCCTTCGTCTTTGGAGCGGGTGACGGGAATCGAACCCGCGCTCTGAGCTTGGGAATCAACGGGGGCTGGGCGGACGATGTGCTCCTGACCTGCGGGAAGTCGATTTCCTGGGGCTTTGGATGGCTTCCTGTTGCACCCTGGGAGACCGTTGTTGTCCGGTCGGGAGGGCACGAGTGGGGCACGGCTGTCGTAGGTGCCCCACCCGCATCTGATGCCGCCGCCACGCGAGAGGTGCGCCGTGATCTTTGGTCAGGGGCTCCCGGCGTCGGCTTGCGGGTGCATGCATCCCTTCATTTCGCGGCCGACGGGAGCCCGTGCGGCGATGCCTGGGCTACTTCCGGGGGGAGCAGGGGTCGCAGCAGGACGGTGCCGGTTCGACGCATACGGCAACGGTGTCGGTGTTGTTGGTGGGGTCGGGGTCCTTTTCGTTGCTGGTGGCTGTGGCGGTGTTGCTGATCAGGCCGGCCGTGGTGGCCTTGGCCCGGAGCACGAGGGTGGCCGTGGCGCCCGCAGCCAAGTCACCCACGGCCCACTGGCCGGTAGCCGGGTCGTAGCTTCCGGACGTGGCGTCGGCGGACAGGAAGGTGAGGCCGTCCGGGAGCTGGTCGGTGACGGTGACGCCGGTGGCCTGATTCGGACCGGCGTTGTGCACGGTGACCCGGTAGGTCACGGTCTGTCCGACGGTGACGGTGGTCTCGTCGGCCGACTTCGTCACGGTCAGGTCGGCGGCCGGCTTGACCTGCGTGATCTGCTCGTTGGACGTGGACGTCAATGGCTCCGGTGTATCGCCGAGCTGGTTCTCGTAGGAGGCGGCCGCGGTGTTGCTGATCTGCTTGCCGCCGCTGGCCCGGTCGATGGTGACCCGGTATTCCACCGTGGTTCCTGTCGGCAGGGTCTCGGTGTTCGGCAGGCTGCCGCCTGCCGAGCCGGTGGCGCCGTTGCCGAGTTGGAAGGTGACTGTATTGGCTTGGGCGTCGTAGGACGCCTGGTCGTCGCCTTGCGCATCGGTTTTCGCGCCGGTATTCGGACCGTCGACGATGCGCAGGGAACCGGGCAGGTACGTGGTGCCTGCCGGGATGGCGTCGGACAGGACGAGCTTCTCGGCAGCGCCGCCGCCCTCGTTCTTGGCGGTGATGCGGTAGGTGACGACGTCGCCCACGTCCAGCGGCCCCGCAGGAATCGCGGTCTTGTCGAGCACTACATAAGGGGCGGTGCCGAAGAAGATGCCGTCGAGGAAGTTGCCGATGCCGCGGTTGCCGCCGGCGGCGGAGATGGACCGGAAGGCGAAGCGAGTCAGTGTCTGGCCCGCCGGGACGGTATAGGTTCCTGTGTAGTAGCCCCAGGCGGTGGTGCCGTCGGTGAAGCGCTTCTGCTCCATCGTGGTGCCCGGCGCGCCGATGTCCAGCGCCATGGTGTCGTCCCCCAGGCGGCCACGGTGGTACAGCCGCCAGTACAGCTTCGTGCCGGGCGTGGTCGGCAGGTCCTGATAGAGCGTGGAGACCTCATTCGCGTTGAGCTCCGCGAACTGGGCGCCGTCGGCTGACGGCACACCGTTGAAGCCCGACTGCCACAGCTCGATCTTGTGGTCGGAGGCGGTGGTGAGCCAGCCCGGGACCCACTTGGACGTCTGCGTCTGTGAGGCGTCCGGCAGGATCTCCACGCCTGTCACGGTGGGCTGTTCGAAGCTGCCGTTGACCAGGGCGACCCGGAGCGGAGCAGGAGGTGTGGCCATGTTTCCCCTCGAAGTTGACGCTGTGGGAGTGCACCGCCGACCGGGCAGGTAGGCGGAGACCGCGAGCAGCACAACGTATGCACATGAACACGTAAAGCGACGGGTGGTGAGGATCGGTCAACCCGGCGCGACAGGATTGCCGGGCCCGGCACCGGAGAACGCTCGCCACGCGGTCACCCGTACCGATCTCGGCGCAGTGCTCTCGCCACACCCGCCTCCCGGCTCCCTCCCACCCGCGCCTGTCGTGACCGAAAGCCCCCACTGACCCCTCTCCTTTGCCGCCGACAAGGGTGAAACGCTTACCAGTGAAGTTGACGCTCATGGCACAGCGTCGGAAGCCACGGAGGAACTGACGTCGCGATGCAGCGAAAGGTGAGGCATCCAAGAGTTGGCCTGCTCTCGCTGCCCTGTCCTCTACAGCTGGTCCCCTTGCGCCAGTAACGTTGTGTGCTCACTCGATGCGGATACGGGACTTCGGGGGCGTGCCCAGTGGCGGGAAGTGAACTCGCACTCGGTAAGACGATCGCCAAGGCGCGCAGGCGCAAGGGATGGCCGCAGCGGGACCTGGCCGCGCTGATCGACCGGTCGGAGAGCTGGGTGTCTCAGGTCGAGCGGGACGTCATCCCGGTCAACAGCCTGGATGTACTCCGTCAGATCTCTGATGCCTTGGATATCTCCCTGTCCGACCTTCTCGCTGCTGCGCCGCCCGGGCCGGCGCCGGTTCTTGAAAGGCAGTGGGAGGTTGCCGGAGGGCTCGATCAGATGGTGCGGGCCGCTCGGGTGAAGGGCGCTGAGCAGCCCAACGGGGGGTCAGGTGGGGCGGAGGTGGTGCGCGGCGCCTGAATCGGTCTGGACAACACGAAGGCCCAGCTTGGGGGTTGCACCCCTGAGCTGGGCCTGAGTTTTTGGAGCGGGTGACGGGAATCGAACCCGCGCTCTGAGCTTGGGAAGCTCATGTTCTACCATTAAACTACACCCGCGTAATCCCGCCTCGGATCGAGAGCGGAACATCGTCGCACACTCTACCCCATCGCCGCCCCGCGGTGCATTTGGCGTGCCCGGATGCCGTGCGGCGGGTGTTCGGTGGGGGTGCCGGGCGGGGTGTGAGCCCGTGGTGTCGGGGGTGGGATGCGGGTGCGGGGTGCGGGAGTTGGGGCGTACGGTTGGGCGTCGGAGTGCCGCGTGTGAGAGCGCCCAGTTCATCCCCTAATGTGGCTTTTGTTGTCCACGCAGTTGGGAGAGGGACTTGATGGAGCGCACCGTCGTACGTTGTGCCGAGGGCCACGTGTTCAGCACCGCTTCGTTCCCGATGCAGACCACCGACCGGCTCGGTCCCGGACGGCTGTTGCGCTGCCCGCGCTGTGCTCGGCTGAGGCACTCGGTGCCCGTCGAGCACGCGAAGCGGTAGTGAGTAGCGAGCAAGGAAGAGCGATAGCGATCAAGGGGAGTGCCGTAGTGGTCAAGAAGGCCGCGGTGCTTCGCTGAGAGCGGCGGTCCGCCTCGGGTGAGAGGCAGTGGCCGGCAGCAGACGAGAAGTGGGCGAGGCCCGGCTTCCCTGGTGGGGGGCCGGGCCCTCGTCGTGCGGGCGCGTATCCTCGTCTGCGTGCTTCTCTCAGACAAGGACATCCGGGCCGAGATCGATGCCGGCCGGGTGCGCATCGACCCCTACGAAGAGTCGATGGTGCAGCCGTCCAGCATCGACGTACGCCTCGACCGCTACTTCCGGGTGTTCGAGAACCACCGCTACCCGCACATCGACCCCGCCGTCGAGCAGCAGGACCTGACCCGTGAGGTCGTGCCCGAGGGCGAAGAGGCGTTCATCCTGCACCCGGGTGAGTTCGTGCTCGCCTCGACGTACGAGGTCATCACGCTGCCCGATGATCTCGCGTCCCGGCTCGAGGGGAAGAGCTCGCTGGGGCGGCTGGGGCTGCTGACGCATTCGACCGCCGGTTTCATCGACCCGGGGTTCAGCGGCCATGTGACGCTGGAGCTGAGCAATGTCGCCACGCTGCCGATCAAGCTGTGGCCGGGCATGAAGATCGGGCAGCTGTGCATGTTCCGGCTGACCTCGCCGACCGAGCACCCGTACGGCAGTGAGAAGTACGGCTCCCGCTACCAGGGGCAGCGCGGTCCGACGCCGTCCCGGTCGTTCAAGAACTTCCACCGCACGCAGGTATGACACAGCCGCGGCGGTGTGGGCGGCGCGCTCCACAGGGCGGGCGCGCGGCAGAGGGTGTGGACACAGAAGGTCTGAGAGAGATACGTGAGTGACGTGCGGGAGAACCTGACGTACGAGCGGTTCGGCGGGGCGATCCGTGAGCTGGCGCAGACGATCGCGGATGACGGGTACGAGCCCGATGTCGTGCTGTCGATCGCCCGTGGCGGGGTGTTCGTCGCCGGGGGGCTGGCGTACGCGCTGGACTGCAAGAACATCCACCTGGTGAATGTGGAGTTCTACACCGGGGTGGGCACCACCCTGGAGATGCCGGTCATGCTGGCGCCGGTGCCGAACGCGATCGACTTCTCCGAGAAGAAGGTCCTGATCGCGGACGATGTCGCGGACACCGGCAAGACGCTGAAGCTGGTGCACGACTTCTGCCAGGGGACGGTGGCGGAGGTCCGCAGCGCGGTGATCTATGAGAAGCCGCACTCGCTGGTGAAGTGCGAGTACGTGTGGAAGCGCACGGACGAGTGGATCAACTTCCCGTGGAGCGTCGAGCCCCCGGTGGTGCGGCGCGCGGGGCAGGTGCTCGACGCCTGAGGTGGCCCCGGCCGGCCGATCGCCTTTCCCCGTAAGGGAGTTGGCGGTCGGCCGGCTTTTTGTTGTGTCGCTTTCGGCCAATCGCGTTCCGGGTGTTCCGCCGTTGCCTACCTCCGAGTAGAACCCGCGGTAACTGGAGACCGGAGGGGAGGCCTCATGGTGCGTGTGAGACGTGGGCGAGGGGCGTTAGGCGGGCGGAGTGCGGGTTACGGGGCGCGTGCGGGGGGTGGGCGGCGGCTGAGGGCTGTCGTGGTGACCTCGGCGGCGGCCTTGAGCATGGTGTGCACCGTGGCGGTGGGTGGGGCGAGCGCTGCGCCCGGGGCCGCGGGTGCCGACGGTGCCACGGCCGCCAAGCCGCTGTCGGACGGGCTGGAGAAGATCCGGGCGCGGGAGGCGGACCGGCTCTACGGGGATCCGGGCATGCGGCCCCTCGGGGAGCGCAAGACCTCGTTGATCTCACTGGGGGACAGCGAGATCTCGGGCGAGGGCGTCGGGACGTACGAGCCGGGGACGGACGGGCCGGACAACTGGTGCCACCGGTCGCCGGACGCGGCGATCCACCGGACCGGGATCGGCGCGGAGGTCACGTACAACGCCGCCTGCTCGGGTGCGGGCAGCGGCAACATCGTGCTCGGCGGCAGCAAGCAGTACGCCGATGAGCTGGTGCAGAGCGACAGTCTCGCCATCGCGGCCCGTAACACCCGGCTGAAGATGGTGCTCCTGGTGGCCGGCGCCAATGACGATCTCCAATTCGGGCCGGTGATGACGGACTGCGTCACCCGGTGGTTCCTGTTCCAGGGGACCTGCGAGCCGAAGTACCAGCCGGGCTGGCAGGCGCGGGTCGACGGGCTTGTGCCGAAGGTCGAGCGGACGGTCGGTGATCTGCGGACCGTGATGCGGGACGCGGGGTACGCCGACGGCGACTACCGGCTCGTGGTGATGTCGTATCCGAGCCCGATCGGGCCGGATGTGGAGGACAACCCGCGGTATCCGGGGAAGCTGCCGGGCGGCTGCACGGGCTACACCTCCGATGCGGGCTGGGGGCGCAATGCCGCCGTGCCGGCGTTCGAGAAGGGGGTGCGGAAGGCCGCGCGGGACAGCGGCGCGACCTATCTGGACGCCTCGCGGCTGTTCCACGGGCACGAGGTCTGCATGGAGGACACCTGGGCCCGCGGGCTGTATGTGAACCTCACCAATCCCTTCCCGCCGAACTCGAATTCGGTGCGGCAGTCCTTCCACCCGAACGCCCGCGGGCACGGCGCGTTCGCGTCCTGTCTGACCCAGCTGTACGCGGCCGGGCTGCGCGAGGCGGCCTGTGCCGACCCGGCGAGCACCGGGCAGCCGAAGCTGTACCCGGAAGCCTGGGACGACGCGTACCGGCCGCTGAAGAACGCCGGGACGGGGAGCTGTGTGGATGCGACCGGGGGCGCCAGCCGTAATGGCACGGTGGTCGGCGGCTGGGACTGTCATGGTCAGCGCAACCAGGGCTGGTGGTACGACCCGGAGCAGCGGTCGCTGCATGTGGAGCTGACCCAGGACCGGTGTCTGGACGTGCCGGGCGGGCGGTATGCGGCCGGGGCCGGGCTGGTGCTGTGGAACTGCTCCGGCGCCGGTAACCAGCGGTTCGTACGGGCCGACGGCGGCACCCTCCGGCCGGCCGCCGTGCCGTCGCTGTGCCTGACCCTGGCCGGGGCCAAGGAGCCGCTGCGGTTGCAGAGCTGCGACGGGTCGGCCGGGCAGCGGTTCGCCTGAGGGGTGAGCCGTGCGGCTGAGGCCCGGGCGGTTCGCCTGCGGGCTCGGGCGGTGCGGCTGAGCGGGCGGTGCGACGGAAGCCCGAGGGGTGCGCCGGACGGCCGGGGGAGAACCCTCCGTACGGCAAGGGGCCCGCTCCGGAGCCGAGTGCTCCGGGGCGGGCCCCTTGCTGTGGCCGGTGTGGTCCTACAGCGTGCCGAGCTTCACCAGGGCGAGCAGCGCGACCAGCTGGATCGCGGCGGAGCCGAGCGCCTTGGGCCACGGAAGATCGTGCGACTTGCTGACCATGGAGGTGAGCAGATAGCCGGTGGCGAGCCAGGTCAGCCAGCCCAGGACCTGGACCAGGGTGCTGTCGCCGCCGAGGAACATCGCGAACAGCAGCCGCGGCGCATCCGAGATCGTCATGATCAGCATGGCCAGGCCGATGGTCGGCTGCCAGGCGCCGTCACCGCCCAGCTGGCGGGCCATGGTGTGGGTGACCGCGCCCAGGATCAGGCTGCCGATGATGAACATCACAGCGGTGATCAGCAGCCAGATGATGCTGTTGGAGAGCGTGGAGTTGAGCACGTCCTCGCGGGCCTTGTCGAAGCCGAAGACCGCGAGCAGGCCGTAGATGAAGGTGACGATCAGCGCCGGGCCCCAGACCTGGTGGTCCCGCATCTGCCAGAACGTGGCGTCGGGGCGCAGCACGATGCCGGGCAGCAGCTGCTTCCAGTGCAGCCGGGGGCCGGCCGGGGGCGCGCTGGTCTGGCCGGCGCGGTAGGTGTCGCCCGCCCCGTACTCGTCGGAGCCGCCGTCGTACCGGCCGGCGGGCGCACCGTAGGCGTCCGGGGCGTCACCGACGCTGAACTGCTGGGTGTGACCAGGGTTGTTGTCGTTCGAATACGGTGCGTAGGACTGCTGGGGTTGGTAGCCGCCGTCGCCGAAGTACTCGGGCTCGCCGTGCTGCCCGTGCGGCTGCGGCTGCCCCTGCGGCCCGCCGCCGAACTGCTGCGGTGCCTGCTGCCATTGCCCAGGGGGCGAGGGGGGCTGCTGCCCGTACGGCCCTTGCTGCCCGTACGGAGCCTGCTGCCCCTGCTGTCCCTGCTGTCCGTTCTGCGCGGGGCGGGCATCCCGTCCGCGACCCATCCTGAATCCAGCCACGTACTCGAAAGTACCTGGTCCGCGTGGATCGGGTGGCGGAGCCGGGGGATCGGGCCCCGCTTTGCTGCCGACCTGTGACATCCCCTAGGGGGTGCCCCGAGGGGGTACGGGGCCGGGAGCCGGGGTCCAGCGGAGGGTGAGGTCCGGCAGGTTCTCCATGTTGGCGCTGCCGTCGTTGACGGCCACGACCCGGAAACCGTGGTGGGCGTAGAACGCCCTTGCACCGGTGTTGAGTTGAAAGACATGCAGGTACAGGCCGTCGGGGCGGTGCCGTCGCACCTCGGCGAGGAGAAGGGAGCCGATGCCCGCGCGCCGGACATCGGGACGGAGATAGAGCTGTTCGAGCAGTTCCCCCTGGAGGGACGCATAGCCGAGGAGCTCCGTGCCACGGACGGCGACGAGGGTGTGACTCTGCGGCAGCACGATCTCCCGTATCCAGCGGGTGACCTCCTCGTGGGTACGGCGCTGGGGCGGCAGGTAGGGCATGGTGGCCTGCCGTGATGCCTGGTGGACGGCGGCGATCGCGGGGGCATCGGTGGGGAGGGCGAGCCGGACCCTGACGGGCGGGGCGGGCGGCGTCTCGCGTGCGGCGGGGCGTGCGAACGCGCTCGGATCGTCGGCCGTGGCCCTGCCCGTGTCTGTGTTCATGGCGTCATGCTCGGATGCGGTCCGCGCCGGGACAAGTGTATTAGCCACCGGCCACAAACAACTGGCGGGCCGTCAGGGAGCCCTGAAATCCGCCGTGGTGAAGGAGGAGGCGGGCCGCGCGGCGAGTCCTGACGGACCGCCGGGCAGGACCGTCACCTTGTCGTGGGTGCCGTCGCGCCGGGTGAGCAGGACGAGGTCGGCGCGGTGATCGCCGTCGAAGTCGGTGAGGGCGAGGACCGTGGAGTGCGGGCGTCCCGAACCGGGCAGGCGGGGCACGGGCAGGCGGCGGGCGGTCGTGGACAGTCCGTTCGCGGTGCCGCTCAGCAGGGCGGGGCGGCTGCCGGCCACGACGAGATCCAGATTTCCGTCGTGGTCCACATCACCGGCGGCGAGGGTGGGTATTCCGCCCGTGCCGGTACGGATGCTGCCGGGGCGGCCGCCGACGGAGAGCAGACCATCGGTGTCGGCGGTGACGGAGGTCACCGCACGGGCGCCCCTGGTGAAGCGGCCGAAGACCGTGGCGTAGCCGGGCGGGTAGGCGCCCCGGCCCGCGCGGACCGGGCCCCGGGGGCCGCCGAGGGCGAGCCGGCCGCGGGCCCGGCGGCCGGGGTCGGCGGCCCGTACGAGGAGGTCGTCGGCGCCGTTGCCGTCGAGGTCGGACGACGACAGGGGTGCGGTCGGCGCGAGGGCGGTCCCGGGGATGTCGACGGGTGCGCCGGCCGCCTTGGGGGCACCGCTGCGGGTGAACGGGCCGCGCAGATAGCTGATCCGGGGGCCGGAGGCGGTGACGGCCAGGTCGGGTGCGCCGTCGCCGTCGAAATCGCCGCAGACCGGCTGGTCGGGCCATTCGTTGCCGAATCTCGCCCGGTCCGGGATACGGAGCTTCACGGCGCGGGCGGCGCCGAGGCCGTGCGGTGAGCCGAAGAGGAGCTGGACGGGGACGGGCGGGCGGCCGACGCCGTCGTACGGCGGGTCGGTGGTGACGACCAGATCGCTGAAGCCGTCCCGGTCGAGGTCACAAGCCGTCTCGGCGTCGAAGGACGCGGGGACGGTGCCCGCTGTGGGGGCGGCATGGCGGGCCGGGGTGAGCAACTCCCGTGTGGCCGGGGCGAGTCCGCGCGCGGAGCCGTAGACGATGCCGATTCCCGGGTCGTCGTCATGGCCGCCGGCCCGCGCGAGCAGGCTGTCGAGGACGAGATCGGGGTGGCCGTCGCCGTTGAAGTCCTGGGCGGTCCGGCTGCCGTGGCCGGCCGGCACGGGGCGCGCCCGCGGCAGCGTGGAGGCGCGGTGCGGCGCGGCGGGACGCGCGTCGCCCGAAGGGGAGAGCAGCCCGCAGGAGCTGAGCAGGAGGGCCAGCCCCAGCCCCGCCGTCGCGGCGATCCGTCGTCCCATGCCGTCCCCCACCCCACCCGTAACCCTGTTGTCGTCGTCCATCGCAGCTTCCGATGCTTCCCGGTCGCCCGCCGCCCCGCAACGTCCACGCACAGCCTGTGGACAACGCCGGCGGCCGGCCCCTGCGAGGGGACCGGCCGCCGGTCAACGCTGCTTCCCGGGCCGCTACTTCACCGGCTCGGGCTCCGGGGTGTCTTCCTGCTCCGTCTCGCCCGCCGGGTCGACGGGGGTCTTGACGGAGTCCAGCAGCAGCTGGGCCACGTCGACGACCTGGATGGACTCCTTCGCCTTGCCGTCGTTCTTCTTGCCGTTGACCGAGTCGGTCAGCATCACGAGGCAGAAGGGGCAGGCCGTCGAGACGATGTCGGGGTTGAGCGACAGGGCCTCGTCGACGCGCTCGTTGTTGATGCGCTTGCCGATGCGCTCTTCCATCCACATCCGGGCACCGCCGGCGCCACAGCAGAAGCCGCGCTCCTTGTGGCGGTGCATCTCCTCGTTCCGCAGGCCCGGCACCTTGGCGATGATCTCGCGCGGGGGCGTGTAGACCTTGTTGTGGCGGCCCAGGTAGCAGGGGTCGTGGTAGGTGATCAGACCCTCGACCGGGGTGACGGGGGTGAGCTTGCCCTCGTCCACCAGGTGCTGGAGCAGCTGGGTGTGGTGGATGACCTCGTACTCGCCGCCCAGCTGGGGGTACTCGTTCGCGATGGTGTTGAAGCAGTGCGGGCAGGTCGCGACGATCTTCTTCGACGCCTTCGGCTTCTTGGTCGACTCGTCCTCGTCGTCCTCACCGAAGGCCGCGTTCAGCGTCGCGACGTTCTCCGCGCCGAGCTGCTGGAAGAGGAACTCGTTGCCCAGACGGCGCGGCGAGTCACCGGTGCACTTCTCGTCGCCGCCCATGATCGCGAACTTCACGCCCGCGATGTGCAGCAGCTCCGCGAAGGCCTTGGTGGTCTTCTTGGCGCGGTCCTCCAGGGCACCGGCGCAGCCGACCCAGTAGAGGTACTCGACCTCGGTGAGGTCCTCGATGTCCTGGCCGACGACCGGAACCTCGAAGCCGACCT